>CAWJUP010000003.1:0-106117 GCA_963846065.1 uncultured Verrucomicrobiae bacterium | reverse complement strand
ACGTGACGAGGCGCCGACGTCGTTGATCACCAACATAACCGGCTCGACGGAGTCTCGCGCCCCCGAATTTCTCAGCGCATTAGCACATTGGAGGGACAGGCGTCGTCGTGTGCAAAGCGGGGCGGCTACAACATTGGCAAAAGAACCGGCAACAAGATCAATCCGGCGCTTGACACAAGCGCCGCCACAACCGTCCCTCTTTCGATGAAAGTTCAGGTAGAGAAAAAGCCAGAGTCGGTCTCGACTTTGCAGATCGAACTCCCGGCGGAAGAAGTTTCCAAAGAATGGGAAGCGATAGCCGGCAGCTTTGCGCGTTTTGCGAAGATTCCCGGTTATCGACCGGGTAAGGCGCCGCGGACCGTGGTGGAGAAGAGATTTCGCAAAGAGATTCAGGATGAAGTCACGAAGAAGCTCGTTTCGAAAAGTTATCACGATGCGATCGAACAGAAACAACTGCGCGTCGTTTCGTTAACGAACCTGGAGGACGTTGAATTCGGCGATGACAAATCGATGCGGTTCCGGGCGACGGTGGTGACCGCGCCGGAATTCGATCTACCCGATTACAAGAAAATTTCGGTCGAACTTCCACCCACCGAAGTGACCAAAGAAAATGTCGACGAGGCAATCGAACGGTTGCGCGAGCAGGCGGCCGATTTTGTCGATGCGCCCGAGCGCGAGCTCAAGATGGAAGATTTTGCGGTGATTGATTACGACGGCGTGATCAATGGGCAGGCGATTTCGGAAATTGCGCCGAGCGCGAGCAAGAATTTGCATGGCGGGCAAAAGTTCTGGCTGCATCTCGCACCGAACAATTTTTTACCAAAGTTCTGCGATCAGATTGTCGGAATGAAACGCAGCGAAACGCGGAGCGTGCAAGTTGAGTTTCCGGCAGATTTCCTGGTCCAGGAATTAGCCGGGAAAAAGGCGGATTATGCGGTCACCCTGAGCGAAATTAAAGACAAGGTGTTGCCGCCGATTGATGACGCGTTGGCGGAGAAACTCGTGCCTGGCAAAAAGCTGGAAGATCTTCGTCACATGATCGAGCACGACCTGGAGCATGAAAAAGAGCATGAGGTCGAGCGGGCCAAAGAATCGCAGATCATCAAATATTTGCAGGAACACACCACGTTCGATTTGCCGCCATCGCTTTTACGAAATGAAACGCGCCGCGCATTGAACGAGCTGGTGCATCGGAATCGCGAACGCGGCGTGCCGGATGAGTTATTGAAAGGAAAAGAGAAGGAATTGGTGGAGGGTGCGGGTTCGCTGGCCGCGCATCGGCTGAAAACGAACTTTATTTTGTCCCGAATTGCCGAGCAGGAAAAAATTGAAGTGACGAAACAGGAGATGGACGGCCGGATTCGGCAGGAAGCCGCGCGTTACAATATTCCGGTCGATAAAATGCGAAAGGAACTCGAAGAACACGATGGACTTAACAACCTGGCGGAACAGATTCTGCTGGGCAAGGTTGTTGATTTCCTAAAGGCGAATGTTAGCGTCCAACCTAGTTCCGAAGCAAACGCCCCCTCGAAAAATTCATGAGTAAAGAAAATCGTTCGCAATCCGTGCTGGTTCCGATGGTAGTCGAGCAAACCGGCCGCGGTGAGCGCAGTTATGACATCTATTCACGGTTGTTGAAGGACCGAATCGTCTTCATCGGCACCGCGATCGACGATCACATTGCGAATCTCGTGATCGCGCAGCTGTTGTTTTTGCAGATGGAAGATTCAAAGAAGGACATCAGCATCTACATCAATTCTGGCGGCGGCGCCGTGACCGCCGGTCTGGCCATTTACGACACGATGCAATTTTTGACGTGCGACGTGACGACTTACTGTCTCGGCATGGCGGCAAGCATGGCGGCGGTTCTGCTTTGCGCCGGCACGAAAGGCAAACGATTCGCGTTGCCGAATTCCGACATCATGATTCACCAGGTCTCGGGCGGGGCGCAGGGACAGGCGAGCGATGTGGAACGCCAGGTGGAGTACATGTTCAAGCTGAAGAAGCGCCTGATTAAGATCATTTCCCAACACACCGGCAAACCGGAAGATCAGGTCCGGCTCGACTCCGATCGCGACTATTATATGTCCGCGCAGGAGGCGAAGGCGTATGGCCTGGTCGATGAGGTCATCAAGTCCCGAAAGGAAATCAAAGGCCTCGACGGTGCGTCGGTAGCGGCGAGCGATCGCCTGGCCGAGGTCGCCCACGGACGAAAGGGTGAGGAATAAAAACTGCTTTTTAGGAGCGGACGATGGCGCGTGCTTCCAACCTCACAATGTGCTCGTTTTGTGGCAAAAGCCACGCCGAGGTTCGTAAACTTATCGCCGGTCCCGGCGTCTACATTTGCGATAGCTGCATCAACGTTTGCAAAAGCATTCTTGATAAGGAACTGAACGAGGACGCTCGGCGTCAGTCGTCCAATATCCGCGTCCCGAAACCGGTGGAGATCCGTCGTTTGCTCGACCAATATGTGATTGGGCAGGACGTGGCGAAGAAAACGCTTTCCGTCGCGGTGCACAATCATTTCAAGCGCGTTTTGCACGCCACCGCCCCGGTCGATACTTCAGCCGCATTCCAGCCAGATCCCTTAGCCGATGTGGAAATTGAAAAGAGCAACATCCTGCTGATCGGGCCAACTGGCTCGGGCAAAACGTTGCTCGCTAAAACGCTCGCCAAGATTCTCGATGTTCCATTTTGCATTGCCGATGCCACGACGCTGACCGAAGCCGGTTATGTCGGCGAGGACGTGGAGAACATTATTTTGCGATTGCTGCAGAACGCGGACTACGATGTAAAACGAGCTGAGATCGGCATCGTTTACATCGACGAGATCGACAAGATTGGTCGAAAAACCGACAACGTTTCGATCACGCGAGATGTTTCCGGCGAAGGGGTACAGCAGGCGTTATTGAAAATTTTGGAAGGCAGCACCTGCAACGTTCCACCGCAAGGTGGCCGCAAGCATCCGCACCAGGAGTACATTCAGGTTAATACCGAAAAGATTTTGTTCATTTGTGGCGGCGCGTTCGTCGGCTTGGACAAAATCGTGCAAAAACGAATCGGCCAGAAAGTCATGGGTTTTGGCAGTCCGACACTTGAAGTGGAAGAGGCGTTGCGGAAAGAGTCGATCCGTCACGTCGAACCGGAAGACTTGCTTTCGTTTGGAATGATTCCGGAGTTTATCGGGCGACTGCCGGTCGTCACCTCGCTGGATGCGCTGACCGAGGATGAGATGGTTTCGATTCTTACCGAAACACGCAACGCGATGATCAAGCAGTATACGAAGCTCTTCTCGATGGAGGGCGTCCGCCTGACCGTCACAAAAGATGCGCTGCGGGCTTTGGCGGCACAAGCGGTGACCAAAGGCACGGGCGCGCGTGCGCTGCGATCCATGCTTGAGCGAATCATGCTTGATATCATGTATGATGTGCCGAGCCGCGAAGACATCGCCGAAGTCACAATCAACCGGGCGGTTGTCGAAGGCAAAAAGGTCCCGCTGATTCGCAAGAAGCAGGACAAAGACGCGGCCTAACGGCGGCGAGATTCACTTCCAACGTTCCGCGTGCCCACGCCGGACGTTTTCAATCGGAGCTGGTTTGAAGTTGAGCGTGGAGTGTTGAACGTTGGCTCTGATGAGAGTCAGCTTACTCAATACCGGGACTGAGCTCCTTCTGGGGGATGTTCAGGATACACATCTGGCGTTTATCGCGCGTGAGATCCTTCCGCTCGGTTTGCGAATTCAGGAACGGCGGACGGTGCCGGATGGGCCGGCGATTCGAAATGCGCTGCTCGATTTGTTCAAGGAATCGGAAATCCTGTTGGTCACGGGCGGTCTGGGACCGACCAGCGACGATATTACGCGCGACGTTGTGGCCAACGCCATTGGAGTGGAGCTTCAAACCGATGAGCATCTGCTCGCTTCGTTGCGAAAACGATTGCGTGTTCGCGGGATTAAATGGAACGATACGATCGCGCACCAGGCCCAAGTGCCGGTTGGAGCTGAAGTTTTACCTAACGAACATGGGAGCGCGCCGGGTTTGTTTTTAACGGCAAATCTGAATCCGGAAATTCCGTCACCGCACATTTTTGTCCTGCCCGGGCCGCCGCGCGAACTGCAGCCGATGTTTATCAGTTCGGTTCTGCCGATCTTGCGTTCATTGTTGCCGAAAACATCCATTCAACGCCGCGTTTACAAACTTGCCGGAATCGGAGAGTCGATTGTCGAAGAGAAAGTGGGCGATCAGATTTTGGCGATCCCGAATATTGAGCTCGGTTATTGTGCGCGGCCCGCAGAAGTCGATCTTCGCATCGTTGGCGATGCGGCAGCAATTGCTGCCGCAGATCGGATTATTCAGGCCGAGTTAGGCTCATCGATTTTTTCGGCGAATGATGAGACCCTCGAAGGGGCGGTGGTAAGATTGCTCATCGCCGACAAGGAAACTCTGGCCACAGCCGAATCGTGTAGCGGGGGTTTGTTGGCGAATCGCATCACGAACGTTCCAGGATCCTCCGAGGTTTTTCGGGCTGGTTATGTGGCCTATTCGAACGACGCAAAAACTGACGTTTTGAATGTTGCCTCTGACCTAATCGCCAAACACGGCGCGGTCAGCGAAGAGGTGGCCAAGGCGATGGCTGACGGCGCGCGCAAGCGAACGAAATCCACTTATGCGCTTTCGACCACGGGTATCGCCGGACCGACCGGGGGGACGGCGGAGAAGCCGGTGGGAACGGTTTTTGTCGCGCTCGCTGCTCCCGAAGGAACAACGGCCAGGAAACTGTTTTATCCGAGCGATCGAGCGACGTTCAAGGAAGTTGTCACGCAGCACGCGCTGGAGATGCTGCGCCGAAAAATTAGCAAGATATGAAGGCATTCAAGTTCTCGACGGTCATGGCAATTGCGGCTTTTACCTTCACCGGATGTTTCGGTATCAGCGACGTCAGCAACCATCCCGCGTTCGGAAGCGTGATCGGCCAGACCTTAAAAACTCAGCGGCCGACCGTCCTCGTCCGTGACAGACGTTCGACCACAACCAGTGAAGATCTGGTTAGCGGCGGTCATCCCGTCTTATTGCTGTACGATCTGCGGTTTGGGAAATCGGGAGAGAATTGGAAGAAGCGGGTTGCCTATATTCCCGCGGGTCAGCCAATACGGATCCTGAAAGTGCAAAGACAAATCGGTGACGGCGATTTTGTCGACACGGCAATCGGGGACGTTTTTGTGCCGGAGAGCGGGAAGTTTGTTCGCTTTCTGTACGATTGGGGATACACGGACAAACTGGAGCGCGCTCCCTGGGAACCCAACTCCGTTCCCGCGACGCGGCTGTCGCGTTAGTACTCGCCGACGTCGACTGGCGTGCCGACTTTGACGTGGTCGTAAAAGATCTTCGCGCCATCCACCGATTCGCGAATGCAACCGTGCGAGGCGGGATAACCGGGTAGAATTCCAATATGCATCCCGACGCCATCGTCAGTCAGGCGCAGAAACCATTTCATCGCCGCCCCGGAAAAGTGGGTGCCGCTTGGGGCCGAATCAATGCGGGCACTGACGCCGGCGCGCACGGTTCTTCCTGAACCGTCGACGAAATCGCCGTAAATGCTCGAATGGTGGTTTGGATCTTTCTCCAGGACTTGGTGGTGTCCCTGCGGGGATTCGTGTCCGCGTTTGCCGGAAGAGACCGGCGCATCGACCGCGATTTTGTCTCCCAGCATCAAATAGGCGCGCTGCTTCGGAATTGATACCACGATATGCGCATTCTCCGGCGTCACCTGGCTGAGTAAGCGCTGATCGATTTTCATCGGCGCCTGTCTTTGAATAAGCTCGCTAGGCTTCTTCATCTTGGCGCCGAATGTTTGCGCGTAGGCGAAGCTGCCAAGGACAAGAAGGAGGATGATACCGCCAGCTGCTTTCACAATGGGATGCTTCATGAACTTGCGCGATAGCTCTTTACGCGATTCAGCCAACCTGGCAACCAGCGAACTTCACGCCTTGCCGCCGGAGAATTGGCCACGCGCTGTTTCAAAACTTCCGCGGCCGACCGGGAAAATTCATCGAGCGCCGCGGAACCGGTGCCGTTCCCACGCATGCCCTCGAGCACCTGGAGTAAGCCCCAACCCTGGCCGTGGTAACGTTCCGTGGCCAGCGTGCCTTCACCTTTGAAATTCACGTAATCAATCAGAGCGTAGGCACCGTTGGGAGATGCGCCTACTCGTTCGAATTGCTGGCGAACGTTGTCCCGCTCGGAAGGAGGAGCCTCCTCCATCATCTTGTTCAAGGCCGTTTCCAGCCGGGCTACCAGAAAACGCGCCTGCAAATCGACGGTTCGAACGAGAAAATTTCGCAACTCTTTCATACGCGGCGATTCTTGATCGCGCAGAAATTCGGCGCGAGAATTCCAGGGGCAAGCGGCTGCTTCTCGCAGCCAGGACGGCACATCGGCATGTTCATTTATGGCAAAATCACGGAACTTCGGAAAGCTTTCTTCGAAAGGACCGCGCGCATTTTGATGGTACCAGATAAAATGGCCAATCCCGAGTGAAGCGAAATCTTCGCCGGCGTTCCATGAAGTCAGGCCCGAGACGGTCCCGTTGCATTCATTTTGCCAGATCTTTCGGCCGATTCTCGATGCCTCTTGCTGGGAAAGAGGGCCCGGGCCGGCCGCGGAGATTATCGCTAGGGGGCATAAGGCAAAGAGCGATATCCACCTTCGGCGGCATTTATTTGACGGCAGGCGTTTCTCCATTAGCGTCCAACTTTCTGCGCGGTAGCAGGTCAAAGCGCAATCAGAATCCACTTATGAAAACCTTTCTCGTCGTCACTGTTGCATCACTATTTGCGGTCGCTGCTTTCGCTCAGGAGAAACCTGTTGAACTGAAAGACAACAAGGACAAGGCCAGCTACAGCATCGGTTTAAATATTGGGTCCAACCTTCGCCATCAGGCAGTTGATTTGAACAATGATGCAATTGCGGCCGGGGTAAAGGACGGGCTGAGCGGCGCCAAGCCGCGCCTGAGCGAGGATGAAGTGCGTGATGCGATGATGGCGTTGCAAAAAGATATGGAACAAAAACAACAGGTAGCGGGCGACAAGAACAAGACCGACGGCGAAAAATTCCTCGCCGCGAACAAGAGCAAACCGGGTGTGAAAACCACCGCCAGTGGTTTGCAGTATAAAGTTGAAAAGGAAGGCAAAGGCAATTCGCCCAAACCCACTGACACTGTCACGGTTAATTATCGCGGGACTCTGATCGATGGCACCGAGTTCGATAGCTCCTACAAGCGCGGCGAGCCGGCTACATTTCCGGTCGGCGGCGTGATCAAAGGCTGGACCGAAGCATTGCAGTTGATGAAACCGGGCGCGAAATACCAGCTGTTTATTCCCTCCAGCCTCGCTTACGGCGAACGCGGCGCGGGACGAGATATTGGTCCGAATTCCGCGCTGATCTTCGACGTCGAATTGCTCGACGTAAAGTCAGCCGGCGGGGCGGGCCCGAGTCCGGCAGCATCGGTGAAATAATTTTTAGCTGCAGCGCTCATTGTGGCGCCGTGATTCAGAAGGCGAGCGCTACAAACGAGTCGTCGATCACTTGGATAGCTGGCTCGACAGAGTCTCGCCCCACCACATTTCTCGGTGCATTCGCGCGTTGGAGGGACCCGCGCTGTCGTGTCCGAAGTTACGAGGCGCCGCCAACGCGGCGCCCCCCAGTCGCCGATCAACACGACGTTGTCGCCACGGCGCTGTGTCGCCGTGCCCGGTCGCGGGTTCCTTTCAACAAGAACGCCCCGACATAGCGGGCCCGCAGGGCCTCGCGAGAGCGATGCAGGCGTGGGCGGGCGGCGACCACCGGTTCACCGCGCGGATGTAGTCGGTTGCCACTGCATCCGAGGCGCGTCGCCCCAGAGATCTTCGAGGCTATAGAAATCGCGCTTGTCGCGATGAAAGACGTGCACGACGACCTCGATGTAGTCGAGCACGATCCATTGGCTGGCCGGAAAGCCATCGACCGCGGCCGCGCGAATGCCGTGGTCGGCCTTCAATTTCATCTCGATCTCATTGGCGATCGCTTTCAGCTGGGGCTCTGATCCCGCCGAGCAGATCACGAAGAAATCAGTGAACGTGGAAATTTCGCGCAGATCGATGACGACGATGTCTTCAGCCTTCTTGTTCGAGGCGAGCTCTGCGCAAAGTAACGCTAAGTTTCTAGCGGTTATTTTTTCTCCCGGTAAATGTTCCCATGCCGGATAATTTCTTCGACATCCGGCGGTACGAAGTAACGGATCGAGCGGCCGGTTGCAACCCGATTTCGAATTTCCGTGGCCGAGATATCGATTTGCCGCTGGACCACGGTGTAGTCATGCGCCTTGGTTTTGGCACGGCCGCGATCAAGCACGACAAAGCGAACCAGCTTTTTTAGAGTGTCAATCCGGTGCCATTTGTCCAGGCCGTCGACGTTATCCGCACCGATGAGCCAAAAAAGTTCAGCGTCGGGTTCACGTTCCCGAATATGCAAAACTGTGTCGATGCTATAGGAGGGGGTCGGCCTATTTAACTCGCAATCGTCTACCAAAAAGTCTTTCTGGCCGGCAATTGCCGCACGCACCATCTGCAATCGCAATTCGCCATCAGCTTGCGCAGGTTCTTTCTTAAATGGCGAAAGCGCTGCCGGTACGAAAATGAGTTGGTCGAGATGAAGCTCTTCGCACGCCTGCCGGCCCAGAATCAAATGGCCGTGATGAATGGGGTCGAAAGTGCCGCCGTAAATGCCGATCTTCTTCAACGCCCAACGCTGAACGCTGACCACGCAATGTTCAACTGTAACCTGCTCCGAATTTCACGTTGAACGTTGAAAGTTGGACCTTGAGCGTTGATTCTCCGAGTGGATGAAAAGCGATTCACTCGGTCAACTCATTCTCACCGGTGTTCCCGGCAAGACCCTCGACGCGAAGACGGCAGAACTCTTCCAGCGAGTCCAGCCCGGTGGATTCATTTTGTTCGGACGAAATATCGCGAGCGCGGCGCAATTGCGAAAGCTGATCGACGATTTGCGCGACCTGAGCGAAGTGGAACCGGTCATCACGATCGACCAGGAAGGTGGTCGTGTCTCCCGACTGCGGCTGATCGGCAATGAGCCGCCGAATGCGCAGCAATTGAGAGATCAAGGGGACATCGATTTCATCCGTCGGCATGGGAACATCACCGGCCGACTGTTGCGCGTGTTCGGCTTCAATCTCGATCTTTGCCCGGTGCTCGACATTTCATTCGACGACAACGCCGATAACTCGCTTCGTGGCCGTTGTTACGGAAAGACGGTCGAGCAAGTGGTGCGGAATGCGATGGCGTTCAATCAGGCAATGCGAGAGCAGGGGATCACGAGCTGCGGGAAACATTTTCCGGGTTATTCAGCGGCAAAAAGTGACGCTCACTACGAATTGCCGCGGATCGATCGGACACGTGACGAACTGGAGCGCGACGAACTGGCCGTCTTCCGCCAGACCGTTGGGCAAATCGACAGTATGATGATCTGTCACGGCTGGTATCCGTGTTTTGAACCGGAGAAAACGCCGGCCAGTCTTTCCCGGCGAATCATTACCGGGTTGCTCCGGGATGAAATGCACTTCGAGGGGCTGATCATGACCGACGATCTCGACATGGGTGCGATCCTGAATGAGCACGGACTCGAAGACACAATTCGGCTGGCCATCGAGGCCGGGAACGATTGGCTGATGATTTGTCATCGCGTTCCGGAGATCGAAAATGTTTTCAAAATCCTAAAGGACTTGCCGTCCAGACAGACTGATCGCGCACTGGAAAGCGTTGCACGGTTCAAGAAGAAGCTGTCACCGCCGACGGAGTTTTCGGACGAAGCGTTTCGCAAGATTGACTCAGAAATCTGGGACCTTCGCGTGGCGACGTTGGGCGAAGAACGGGCCCATGTTTTGAGTGTGGAGGATGGCAAACGTTCGCCCGTCGAAACCTACTGAAATCTCGACTTCAAGGGATGCCGTCGACGATCGCGGCCTGTTTATTTGCATCATCATCACGTGAGTTTACCCGCTGCTGACTCAAGGAGCGGCCTGCTCCCGCGCGCCGATTAAATAGACGGCGGTCGCCCAGACCGCCGCTCCTTAGAGTCCGGGGCGTGTTCAAGCCTAGCGCTCTCTTGACCGAATCGGTAGCTGCACACTCGTCTCGAGGCCGGGTGCGCTGCTAACTCAAGGAGCGGCGTGCTCCCGCGCGCCGATTAAATAAACGGCGGTCGCCCAGAGCGCCGCTCCTTGGAGTCGGAGCGCGTTCGAGCCTAGCGCCCTCTTGACCGAATCGGTACCTGCGCACTAGTCTCGGGGCCCTGTGCGAGCTGAACTTACTTTTCGCGGCCTGATTATCGGCATCATCATCACGTTGGTTTTCACCGCCGCTAATGTCTATTTCGGACTCAAGGCCGGCCTCACATTCTCGACATCCATTCCGGCGGCAGTGATCTCGATGGCGCTGTTGCGCGGTTTTAAAGACGCGACGATTCAGGAGAACAACATCGTGCAAACCGTCGCGTCGGCGGCGGGCACACTCTCTTCCATCATTTTCGTGCTCCCCGGTCTGATCATGATCGGCTATTGGACCGAGTTTCCTTTTTGGACTTCGTTTTGGATCTGCGCCCTCGGCGGAATTCTCGGAGTCATGTATTCCATCCCGCTGCGTCGCGCGCTGGTAACGCAATCCGAACTGCCTTATCCGGAAGGTGTCGCTTGTGCCGAAGTTCTGAAAGTTGGAAGTAGCGGCAGCGGCAAGGATGCTGCGGACATCGAACACGGCCGCGCCGGTCTGCTTGCCGTCTTGTGGGGATCGATTGTGTCGGCTGTTTTTGCCGTGATTGTCGCCACGCAGTTATTCGCCTCAGATGTTGCCCGAACATTTCGCATTGGCCGCAACGGAGCAGTCAGCGGTTTCGATTTCCTATTATCATTCGCGCTGCTTGGGATTGGGCATTTGGTTGGTCTTTCCGTTGGAATCGCCATGCTGATCGGCGCTTTCATCGGCTGGGGCTGGGGCGTTCCGCATTTTTCAGGAATGGCCGGAGATGTCACCACGGTTGTGGCCACGATCGCGCACAAGACGTGGAGTACGAAAGTGCGATTCGTTGGAGCCGGCGCGATCGCAGTCTCGGCGATTTGGACTTTGTTGAAGTTGGTACAGCCGGTCACGAGCGGGCTGGCCGGTGCAATGGCGGCTTCGCGCGCGCGCAAGGCGGGCAAGGCGGACACATTGCCGATCACCGAGCGCGACATACCGATCGGTATTGTGGGTCTGGTCACGCTGATTTGCATGGTGCCCATCGGCTGGCTGCTCGGCTATTTCGGGAATTCGAGCGGCCTGGGAGCGCATTTGCCGATCCTGATCATCGGCGGCGTGGCTTATATCGTATTAATGAGTTTCTTCGTCTCGGCCGTGTGCGGTTACATGGCCGGCTTGATCGGTTCATCAAACAGCCCGCTTTCCGGCATCGGAATCCTGGTCGTGATCGGCGCTGCTTTGTTATTGGTGTTCGGTCTGAAATCTTACGTCGGTCCGGAGACAACCAAACCGCTCATCGCCTTTGCGCTTTTTACTACTGCCGTGGTTTTCAACGTGGCCGCGATTGCGAATAACAACCTGCAGGATCTCAAAACCGGCCAGCTGGTTGATGCCACGCCGTGGAAGCAGCAAGTCGCTCTGATTTTCGGCGTGATTGCCGGCTCCTTTGTTATTCCACCGGTGCTCGGCTTGGTGAACCAAGCTTACGGTTTCGTCGGAGCGCCCGGCGCCGATCTCCGCCCGAATCCATTGCCCGCGCCCCAAGCCGGTCTGATTTCGTCGCTCGCGCAAGGCGTGATCGCGGGCGATATCGACTGGAGCTTGATCCGCATCGGCGCATGGATTGGCGTCGGCATTATCGTCGTCGACGAAATCCTCGCGCGCACGACCAAGCATATGCGTATTCCGCCACTTGCCGTCGGTCTCGGGATTTATTTGCCTACGCAAAGCACGCTGATGATTGTTGTCGGCGCGGTGGCCGGTTGGTTCTTTGATAAACGCGCCGATCGCACTCCAAAACCAGAGGCAACGAAGCAACTCGGCGTCTTGCTTGCCTCCGGTTTGATCGTTGGTGAAGGAATACTCGGCGTGGTCATATCGGCGATTGTCGTGTTTTCCGGCAAAGATTTTCCGCTGTCGATCGTCGGTCCCGGATATGCCACCGCCGGAATTTTCGTCGGCGGAATTGCTTTCGCGATGATTGCGTTCGCACTTTACCGGTGGGTATTACGGATGGCGTCAGCGAGGACGGCATGAAAAGGAAGTGGAACTGGCCGCTCTGGGCCGGCTTTGTCGTGGCTGTTGGCGGCCTGTTCAGCTACGAATTTTTCGCGAGCTTTCCCGTCACCCGGGATTTCCCCTGGGCCAATCTCCTGTTGTTTGCCAGCGGCGCGGCCCTTTTGTTATTCGGACTGTTTCGGGCGTTTGGCAGACCGCAGGTCTATCGCGGAAAAGTTTTCGGTTCGATTC
Organism: uncultured Verrucomicrobiae bacterium; assembly: GCA_963846065.1. Taxonomy (GTDB): domain Bacteria; phylum Verrucomicrobiota; class Verrucomicrobiia; order Chthoniobacterales; family UBA10450; genus DASPUI01. Next base: position 93,582 of record CAWJUP010000003.1, on the reverse strand, counting down.
TCACGATTCTCGCTTTCGCGCTGTTCGCATTTTTCTCTTACGAAATTTTTTATGTTCTGCACCAGGTGCCACTTTCCGCGCAGGCGCCAAAAGTTGGGCAGCGGGCTCCTTCATTTGTGCTGCCCGATCAGAACGGAAGACGGGTGGCCCTGGCCGATTTACTTTCGCCGGGCGGCGCGGTGCTGATTTTTTACCGGGGGTACTGGTGACCATTATGCAACTCCGAGTTGCGGAGTTTTCAGCAGAAGTTGCCCGAGTTTACTAGGCGCGGCGTCCAGGTAGCGGCTATCAGCGTCGATTCCCAGGACGTCACTCGAACTCATTCCAAGAGAATGGGATACACCTTCTCATTTCTGGCTGATCCCCAAGCGGAAGTCATTCGGCTATATGATGTTTTGCATCGAGGCGCCGGACCGAAAGGCAACGATATTGCCCGGCCGGCCGAATTCTACATCGACGCCGGCGGCACGGTCCGCTGGGTGAATTTGACCGAAAACATCGCAGTCCGGGCCCGGCCGGAAGAGGCTCTTCAAGCGATTGACGCGGGTTCGGGGAACCCATAACTTCGTGCCGCGTGCATCTTGAGCTCGAACAATTGCTTATTCTGCAAGATCGAGACCAGAAGATCCGGCAGATCCAAAATGAAGTGAAGACCGTGCCGTTGGAGCGGCAAAGCTTGGAGGCGCAAAGTGCGGCGGGGCAAGCGGCGCTCGAAGCGATGAAGCACAAGGTTCGTCAGGTGGAAGTCGATCGTAAGAAGCTTGAGCTTGATGCCGACACTCGCCGCGAGACCATCGCTCGACTCAAGACGCAGCAGTATCAGACTCGCAAGAATGACGAGTTTCAGGCCATGGGACATGAAATTGAGCGTTACGAAGGCGAGATTCGCAAAATCGAAGACGACGAGCTCGAGCTGATGGATCAGGCGGAGAAGGTGAAAGTCGAGTTGGTGGCCGAGGAAAAGAAGGCAAATGCGGCCCGGGAATCAATCTCACGACAACTTGGCGACCTGGCCGAGAAGGCAAAGACTTTGGATGAACGTTTGCAGGGACTCTCAAAAGAACGTGCCGAACTGGCCAGTAAAATCGATGAAGATTTGCTCAACCGTTTCGAACGGCTTTTCAAAAGCAAAGGCGACGCTGCGATCGTTGCGGTAGAACATGGCGTCTGCACCGGCTGTCACATGAAACTGACCACGGCGACCGTGAAAGGCGTCGAAGCCGGACGGGAAATCGTCAATTGCGAACAGTGCGGCCGGATTCTCTACGAACCGGCGGGATAGGTCGTGACTTTAGTCAGGCACTTTACTCCCGGATCTGAAGGCGCATGGGTAAGTGAAAGAGTAAAGAACAGACTCAGACGTTGAACCGAAACGTCACGACATCTCCATCCTGAACTTCGTATTCTTTGCCTTCCACGCGCAATTTTCCCGCTTCGCGCGCCTTCGCGAACGAACCCAGCGCGATCAAATCATCGTAATGGATGATTTCCGCCGCGATGAAGCCGCGTTCGAAATCGGAGTGGATCACCCCCGCAGCGGCTGGTGCTTTATCGCCGGCATGAATCGTCCAGGCGCGAGTTTCCTTCTCGCCGGTTGTTAAATAGGTGCGCAGGCCGAGCAGATGATACACCGCACGAATCAGTGCGTGCATGCCGCTGTCTTCAATTCCGAGGCCGCGCAGATATTCCAATGCCTCCGCTTCGCTCAGGTCAACCAGCTCGCTTTCAATTTGGGCACTGATGACCACGGCCTCGGTCCCGAAATGTTCTTTGGCATATTCACGGACGCGGTTGACGTGATTCAGCGCCACCGGTTCACCGGCCGCGGCAGGCGATGCGCCTGTCCGACACACCTCCGCCAAGTCACTTTCCGCCACGTTGCAGGCGAAGATTGTTGGTTTTGACGTCAGCAGGAAAAACTCACGGGCAAGCTGCTTTTCCTCCGCACTGAGACCGGCAGTAATTGCCGGCTTTCCCGCATTCAAATGAGGAAGCAGTTTGTCAGCGATTGCGCTTTCCGCTTTAGCCTGTTTGTTGCCGGCCCGAACCTCCTTTTGCAAACGATCCTGGCGCTTTTGCAGCGAAGAAAGATCAGCCAGCACTAATTCGGTGTTGATGACCTCAATGTCGCGCACGGGATCGATCGCGCCGCTGACGTGATGGATGTCGCCATTTTCAAAACATCGCACCACTTGCACGATGGCATCGACTTCGCGGATGTGGCTGAGGAATTGATTACCCAGCCCTTCGCCCGCACTGGCTCCTTTGACCAATCCGGCGATGTCGACGAATTCGACCGCCGTCGCCACCACTTTTTGCGACTTCGACATTTCCGCGAGTCTGGCTAACCGCGGGTCCGGAACAGTGACGACTCCGACGTTGGGATCGATTGTGCAAAATGGATAGTTCTCCGCCGGCGCCTTGTGGGTGCGCGTGACGGCGTTAAATAGCGTCGATTTTCCGACGTTGGGTAATCCAACAATTCCAGCACTGAGCATATAAGAAAGTTGAAGGATGAGGGATGAAGGATGAAAAGCAAATGCGCGAGAACCCTTTCATCTCTTGTTTATCGGGCTGGCGGGATTTGAACCCACGACCTCTTGAACCCCATTCAAGCGTTCTACCAAGCTGAACTACAGCCCGAATCGCGGATTGCAGCTAAGGGTGTAGCGGCTTTTGTGTCAAACGCCGAACCGGTAAATAGGCGCTTGGCCCAGGCCGCCTCTACAACATGATATTTCAATATCAACATTGCCGAGCGGCCAGAAAAGCTTCCGCGCCTCTTTACTTTCGTCCTTCAGCATTCATCCTCATCTTTCATGAAGTATCGGCGGCTTGGGAGATCTGGATTGCAGGTGAGCGAGCTTTCCTTCGGCGCGTGGGTGACGTTTGCGCAACAGATCGATAATCAGACAGCCGGGGATCTCATGACCGTGGCGTACGACTCGGGCGTGAATTTTTTCGATAACGCCGAAGCCTACGCGACGGGCAAAGCGGAAATTGTCATGGGCGAGATCCTGAAACGAAAAGGATGGCCGCGCGATACCTTTGTCGTTTCGAGCAAGGTTTTCTGGGGTGGCGACAAACCCAATCAGGAAGGGCTGAGCCGGAAGCATGTTTTTGAAGCATGTCATGCCGCGCTGCGCCGGCTTCAGGTCGATTATCTCGATTTGTATTTCTGCCACCGGGCGGATCCCAACACGCCAATTGAGGAAACGGTGCGCGCCATGACTGATTTAATCAGGCAGGGAAAGGTTTTGTACTGGGGAACGAGTGAGTGGACCGTCGATCAAATTACGGAAGCACATCGCATCGCGCGCGAACTTTTTCTTGAACCGCCAGCGATGGAGCAGCCCCAATACAACATGTTTCATCGGGACAAGGTCGAACGCGAATTTGGACCGTTGTATCGAGACTTCGGCATGGGGACCACCACCTGGTCGCCGCTTGCGTCCGGATTACTCACGGGAAAATACAACCAAGGTGTGCCAGCCGATTCGCGTCTGGCCATGCCGATGTACCAGTGGTTGCAGGAAACGTTTCAGATTAACGACGAGGGCGCCATCCGAAAGGTCCAACAACTTGCCGGCGTTGCCAATGAACTCGATATGAGTTTGGCGCAACTGGCGCTCGTTTGGTGTTTGAAGAATCCAAACGTCAGCACCGTCATCACCGGCGCTTCCAAACCCGAACAGGTTCGCGAAAATATGAAAGCGAGTGAACTCGCCGACCGGATCGATGACGCCGTCTTGCAACGAATCGAAACGATTCTACAAAATCGGCCCAGTTAAACATGCCAGTGTTGTAGAAGTGCTTGTGCCAGGCACCTTATGCTTTCGGTTCGGCGTTTGACATCCCGCGGTCGCGTGACCGCGACAACGTGAAACGACTTGTAGTCACGCTGTGCCATGATAAGTAGGCGCAACCCTCCCCGGAATGAAATTCAGCCATCATTTGCTGTTGGCTTTTGCGCTCGCGTGGGCGTGTCCTATTGCCGCTGCGCGCGCTCAAGGTCAGGTTCGTCTGAATGAAGGTGCCTTCCATTTCGCGCAACAGTTGATCGAGTCTGTCCGCTTTGTCGCTGATGGAAATGGGTCCTGGAGGAACCATCAGCCAACGGTCGAACAAGAAAATGAATTCATCCATGCGCATGGCTGGTCAGAATATGCGAAATGGCACCTCGCAGTCGATCTGAGCCATCGCGAGAACAGTAAGGCACGCTACAAATTTCCATTCGGCGATTTCAATGACGTTCGTCGATCGGCGTTGCTCGCCAGCCGCAGTCGCGCACGGCAGCACGGCTACTCTGACATTGAGAGTGCTGCAGCTGAGTTGCAGCAGAAACTAGAGCGAAAACTAGCGGCGCATTAATCCTCGGCTAACAATCGCGCAATGGTTGAACACGCGGCCGCGATCGTCGGCACCCTGTAATTTACCCTGGTGCTTTAATGCGAGCTTTTCAGCTCCACCAGGATCAGGTGCATCGTCGTGCGGCCGATATTTTCCGCCGCATGCGTTAACGGATCGCGGTAGATAACGTCACCGGTCTTAAACTCGCTTTCGGTGATCTTGCCATCCGCTGCATAATTTCGAACCTTGCCGCCCGCCAAAACGTAAATCACATACGCGGGATGAGAGTGGACCTGTTCTTTAACGCCGGGTGGCAGGGTCGCCTCTAAAACGCGAACACGATCATTTTCAAATCGAACCTTGATGGTCTTGGGATTCACCACCGCTGGGTCCTGGGCATATCCGAGCGAGGTCAAGCAGACAACAGCGATGGCAATAATTAAGGGAAATCGAGTCATTGGTGAGTGGTCCTGGCTGTGCACATCATCATCCATTCGGTGGTTACGTTTCACGCGTTGAAATCTCCTAACGACTGACAAATACTCAACGCACTGTTCAAGGGCAACCGCAATAAACTACTTGGAATTGTGAAGCAAACTGGCCGGCACAACGTCGGTCATCTTCGGATTAAGATTCAAATCCGCAACAATCCAGCCCGATGAAGCGCGGTAACAATCGAACGAGGCAAACAGCGGCGCCTTTTCAAATCTGATGAGAACGTAAACGCGTTCGAAGACCGGAGAGACGGGGATTCTTCGGATGACATCGAAACCGAGCAACTTGCCGCCGTCACTTTGAAATCGATCGAGAACCGTTTTCAGGTTGTTCTTCGCCGGCGTGTCACTCTCGAGCGGTGAAGCTCTGAGCCACGCGGCCAGCGCCGCATTGGGCCCGGCGTCTTGATAGGCAGAGAATCCTTCAGCCACAATACTTGGAACTTCTTTCTGCGCGTGGACGGATGCGATAAATCCAATCCAAACCAGACCCACCACGGTTAATAATTTCATGCAATAATATAAACCCAGTTCATTTGTCCCAGGCGCTGAGAAAGGCGTCGATTAATTCCGGAAGATCGTCGCTGTAGCCGCCTTCGAGAATCGCCGCGGTCGGAATGGTGATCTTCTTCAGCCACGACCCCAGAGTGGTGAAATCTTCCCGTTCCAAGGTCATTTGGACCAATGGATCGTGCGCGTAAGCATCGAAGCCGGCCGAGACCAGGAGTAGATCGGGTTTGAATTCAAGGAGTTGGTCGAGTGCGTCCCGGCAAATATTCATGTGGTCGGCGCGCGCACTGTTAGGAGCGACCGGATAGTTATAAATGTTGTCGAACGAATTTGCGCCGGTCCCCGGATAGGCGGGGAATTGATGAATCGACGCGAACCGAATATGCGAATGGCGAGCGACAATGTCTTCGGTGCCGTTGCCGTGGTGGGCATCAAAGTCCCAGATTGCGACCTTAGGGCGTCGATTTCCGGCCGATGATTCCCCGGACGTTGGCGGGATGCCCACATCATTTTCCAGTGAATTTAACGCGGCGACGGCAATGTTACTGAAATAACAAAAGCCCATTGCCCGGTCTCGGGTCGCGTGATGTCCCGGCGGACGATTGAGAACAAACACGCGTTCGCCTTGCCGCGCGGTATGGGCAGCTTCGATCGCCGCGCCGGCTCCTTTACGGGCGTAGCGATCGATTTTTGGGTAAGCCGGTGTGTCGACGTCGAAATCGGCAACAGGTTTGGCGACGTGTTGCAAATGTTGTCGCGTGTGCGCGCGCAAAAGTTCTTCGTCGGTAGCAGCACGTGGCTCGCGCCATTGCCAGTTCGGGTGACGATCCTGCAAGAGCGGCACTGTTCTGATGATACGCGCCGGCCGTTCCGGATGCCCTGGTGCCGAATAATCGATGCAGTGCGGGTCGTGAACAATAATCATGCGCCGGGAACAGTGATTGATCCTCCGACGGGTTGCAACAGTTCCAACATCCCACGAATGTCGTCGGCCGCTTTGGCGACGACCAGTCCGACCTGTTAGGCAATACGGAAGATCCCGAGGTCAAAACGGGACGGGGCCGGGCAAAGAAATCGGCGAATCGAACGAATTCTCTTCGCCGTCCGGCACAACGGCAATAAAATCGGACCAACCACTCGAAGAAAGGACCTAATGAAAACAAAGACATGTGTGTTCATGTTCGTTTGCCTGATCGTCACAACGACGAAGTTAATTGCTAACGGGCCGGTCAGCTGAACAGCAATAACCTTACTTTTGAATCCGAAGTGATGAACCATCAACGCCTCTTTCCAGCGGCTGTCCTGGCGACATTGATGCTGTTGGCGGAAGAAACAACGGCCAATCAGGTGGACGATGAAGTAAAGCGCATGGCCGGGGCTTATAATCAGATCGAAGCCCAACTCAGTCGCTCGGCCCATTATCTGAAAAAAGACGAGATCGGCGGTGCCACCACCATAACTCAAGCGTGGATGAATGGGGCGGGAGATCCAATCAAAGTCACCGTAGAAATGGTCGACGCATCCGGCCGGGAATTGACGGAATACGTTGGGCACGACCTGGCTGATCCGTACAGCGGATTCAATTATGAGGGAATGTTCGTCCTGAATCGGAAAGAAACGCCGTTGCCGGACGGCGGCACAGAGGTGGATGAGACGCGAAGATACTTCGACCCGAACGAAGGAGGCAGCTATCTCATTCGCGAACTGAAGAAAACTGCGCGATTCAAAACGGGAGAGTCACTCGACACAGCTCATATTCCCAATGTGCTTGTTCATCTGGAGGAACAATCCGCTGACAATCGCAGCGCCGAGGAACGCAAAGCCGAGTACGACTTGATTTCTGAGCCGGAGCAAATCGCGACCTCTTTGCGAGAAGCAGGTTCGCCGGAAAGCGATCCTTTTGCCAATATCAAGCGAGACTCGGATAAATTTCGCGTGATTCATGGCACCGTCTCGCCCGATGGCCGCTATGCGATTGCCCTCGGATTTGCGCAGACGGAGCCGATTGATTGGGACAAACTGATCGAGACGGAGTCTTCCGAAAACGGTCCCACCTATTACGCCGAAGATGCCGAAAACGTGTGCAATTACGTGATCGATCTTGCGCAGCAAAAAATTCTGGGCAAAACCGGCTGTAACTATTTCGGCACCCGCCGCCGTTACAATCACCGGTCATGTATCGTCCTGTGGTCGCCGGATTCGACAAAATACGTGGAGCTGTATGATGGCAAATGGGCCTCGGAGGGATGTGTCGCGGGCAAAGTCAACCCCGGCCCGAAATTCGCCGGTGCGGCTGATTTAGATAAAACGATCGAGAAAAAAACTTATGCTTTTGTAAAAAAGAATCTGGACGCGGAGGGCAGTCTTTCCATGAGTGTGAAGAAGATCAGCGATGATGGTGTGATCGATCTGGACGCCTTGGATGAATGCTCCTCCGGCGATTGCAAAGGCGATACGATTTTTGCCGTCCATGAACAATTGCGGCTACGCGATAAGCCCGGCGGAGTTGGGCTTGAGATTCTGCACATGCGCCGCTTGCCGAACCAGGAATGAACCTGAGTGATCAAGACAATATGAACCAGCGACGGCTATTTTCGGTTAGTCACGATCGCCGCCGTCTCAGCCGGCAAATCAAAATTGAGTTCGCCGTTTACCACTGAGACGTTTTTTCCGCTGAGAGCATCGACGTAATCCCCGTCCGCCAACTCGGGCGCGACGTGGATGTCGATCTTTGTCTCAGTCTTCGCGCGATTGAGAATCACTGCTACGCGGTCTTCAAAATGCGCGCGAACGAATGCGAATTGTTCGCCTCCGGACAAAATCGATCGTCGGCTACCATAACGCAGTGACGGATGCTTATTTCGGATGGCGCCAAGCTTCTTGAAATTTTCCAAGACACGCTTCTCATCCGTGGAAACTTTGTCCCCGAATCGCATGTCGCGACGATTATCGGGATCACCGGCCCCCGTCATGCCGATTTCATCGCCGTAATAAATCATTGGCACGCCGTCGATCGACATGAGGAACGCCTGCGCGAGTTCGATCTTCTTATAATTGGCGGGATCGCGAACTTTGGGTGGCTCTTTCCAGCCGACCTCCTCGTCTTTCATTCCATTTGGTCCGGGCAATTCGCCATCGGCGTAAGCCATGAATCGGCCTTTGTCATGGTTTCCGATGAGCGGCGACATCAACGTTTCTTTGCCGTAGGCCTTTTCCGATGCGGCTAAGGCCCCATCGAGCGCTTTGATGTCACCCTCGTTTTGGCCAAGCGTTTCCCGGATCTGATCGTAGAGCGGGAAATCGAATTGTCCGTCGAGCATGTTCGGCCCGACGAAAGACATGATTCCGGCGCGATCCTTAAAAGTTTCGCCCACCAGATAGAGTGGCGCTTGACCGTGACGATCCACCCGCTCTCGCAGCGCCGACCGGAATTTCCACCAGAAACTCGGCAGAATATGTTTGACCGCATCGAGGCGATAACCATCGAGCTTGTACTTGTTCGCCCACCAGATCGAGTTGTCGATCAGCGCTTTTACCGGTGCGTCTTTGGAAAAATCAAACGACGGCAAATACGGTTCGAACCAGGTGGTAAATTGCTGCTCATCCCACAGTCGCAGATTTTTACGACCGTCCGGTAGCTCGAGTTGCCCGAACCAATCGCGGTGCTGTTTCCACCACGGATGCAATTCGTGCACGTGATGGAGCACCAAATCGGCCATGATCTTCATCCCATGGGCGTGAGCGTGCTCGACTAACTCGTTCAGATCTTTGGCGGTGCCGACATGGGGATCGAGCTCATCCGAAGAAATCGGCCAATAACCGTGGTAACCGGTATACCAACGATGCGGTTCGGGAGATTCCTGGTAGGCCTTGTCCGGATTCCGGTTCAACGGACCAACCCAGATGGTATTGACGCCTAACGACTGGAAATAACCATCATCGATTTTGTCGCGAACGCCGCGAAGATCGCCCCCGTGATAATTTGCCGGCGGCAACACTTTCGGATTGTCCACCGGATGATCGTTCGATTTGTCGCCGTCGAAAAAGCGATCGGTTAGCGCGTAGTACATGATCGCGTCGTTCCAATGAAACGTGTTCGGTCCAACCGCGCAGCGAACGACATTACTCGGCGTGCCGTCGGCATCGGCGGCGACGACGCGGATAAATCCGGCCGTGTTTGCCGGCGGAGAAATTTCGATCGTATCGTTCGCGATGGCCGCCGGAATGGAAGTGGAACCTGAGTCGCCTTCGAGAGTGGCGGAAACTTTCGAGAGCGGGGTGGCGGTAACGCCGCGCAGAACGAGTTTATCCGCGGTTTGATGGTCCGCATAGATGGTTGGACCGCTGGAGGCCTTGGCCGGGTCGATCGTGACTAACGAATTCTTGTCGCCCATCCCGTTGTCTTCGGTTTCGGGGTTGTTCGGGTCTCGCATCCATTTCCCGTCGACTACGAATTTGTAGCCGTATTTTCCCGGCGCGAGCGACAGGTCGACCGTGTATTCGCCCTCGGCATTTGGCCCGGTCATGGCGGCTTTCGTCGTGCTCCAGCCGTTAAACGAACCTGCCAGAAAAACCTGTTTCGGGTTGTCGGCGGGTTTGAAGCGAAACTGATGCGTCGGCGTGCCGGTATTGCCGCAGGCCAATGTCAGAACGGTGGACAATTTCCCGTTGGCCGACGGGACGGAGAGGACGACATCAAATACGCCGGGTCTATTCGCTTTGGCGCGCAACTGAAACGCGGCCGAATCAATTGAGACATCGACATCGGGATTCGACGAAAACTCGCAGCTTTTCGGAATCGGCCGGCTGGAAAAAACGATGGGTATCGATCACGACTTGATCGCCGACTGGGGCATATTGAACGGGAATTGCTCCCAGGAACGGCGTCTTTCCATAAACGAGCCCCGGAACGATCAAAAAAAGGAAAATGACTTTTTTCACAGGATCTCAATCTCGGATTTGCTTCCAGAGCCGCAGGCAATGTAAAGAAGAGCGATGTTAAACGGCCAGAAAATTGTCGTGGTCATGCCGGCTTATAATGCCGCAAAAACGTTGCGCCGCACGTATGACGAAGTGATGGCGCAGGGAATTGTCGACCTAATCATCGTGGTCGATGACGCGAGCCATGATGAAACGGCGGCGATTGCGCGGACGTTGCCGCATGTGCAGGTGGAGGTTCATCCGCAAAATCGCGGTTACGGCGGCAATCAAAAAACGTGTTATCGGCTGGCGCTTGCTGCCGCGGCGGACATTGTGGTCATGATTCATCCCGATTATCAATACACTCCGCTGTTGCTGCCTGCGATGGTTTCGCTGGTCGCGAGCGGAATTTATCCATGTGTGCTCGCCTCGCGAATTCTGGGCGGCGGTGCGCTCCGCGGCGGAATGCCGATCTGGAAATATGTCGCGAACCGTTTTCTCACCGCAGTCGAGAATTTCCTGCTCGGCGCCAAGTTATCGGAGTACCATACCGGTTACCGCGCTTTTTCGAGAAGTTTGCTGGAACGATTGCCGATCGAAAAAAATTCCGACGATTTCGTGTTCGACAATCAAATGCTGGCCCAGGTGCATTGGACCGGTTGCCCGATCGGTGAATTAACTTGTCCCGCCAAATACATGCCGGAAGCGTCGTCGATCAATTTTCAACGCAGCGTTCGATATGGATTTGGATGCCTGGCCACAGCGTTCAAGTTTCGGTGGGCAAAATTGAGCGGCGGTACCTCGACTTTTCTGCCGGACGAGTATGGCGCTGCCGGTTGAGCCAGGCACAGAACTAGACTCAATTGAAAACGCACGCGCGAAAATCTGGCGTCTCATCGGCCGCCAGCGATTCGATCGTGATCGTTTCTATTTGCGCCTTTTTGGTTGGAATCATCGCGGCCTCATTTTCCGGGTCGTTAGCCAACGGCTTCGTGAACTTCGATGACAACGAATACGTTTACGAGAATCCGAAGATAACGAGCGGTTTCACCATTTCAGGATTGAAGTGGGCATTCACGCACTTTCACGCTGGTAATTGGCATCCGCTAACGACGATATCGCACATGCTGGATTGTCAGCTGTTTGGCCTGCAGCCGTGGGGGCACCATCTGACCAGCCTTGTTCTTCATGCGATCGCGGTGATTCTGCTGTTTCTGGCGCTCAGGGTTTTGACTAAAGAGACTTGGGCGAGCGGCCTGGTGGCGGCACTTTTTGCCGTTCATCCGTTGCGAGTGGAATCGGTGGTGTGGATCTCCGAAAGGAAAGACGTGCTCAGCGTCGTCTTCTTCGCACTCACCCTTCTGGCCTACGGGTACTACGCGCGGACCTCGAAGTCGTCTTGGTACGTGGCTGCAATCGCTGGATTTACCTGTGGATTGCTATCCAAACCAAGTCTGGTCCCGCTGCCGTTCGTCCTGCTACTCATCGATTATTGGCCGCTCGGCCGATTCCACGAAAACAACCTTCAGCGACCGGCCAAAACGTGGAAGCGTCTGTTGACTGAAAAAATTCCGTTCTTTCTGCTTTCCGCTGGATCCTGTTTCACGACTGTCTTCGCTCAGGCCGAAGCCATAACCGAAATGGGCCATGTCGCCGCGCCGGTCCGATTATCGAATGCGATCCTCTCTTTCGTTGTCTATTTGAGGCAAATCTTTTGGCCGACTCGACTGGCTGCATTTTATCTTTTCCCGAGCGGGCACATTCACGTGGCTGCAGTCGTTTTGTCAGCAACGTCATTGCTTCTTCTCTCCATTATCATCTGCGTTTATCGGGAACGATTTCCATTTCTCCTGACTGGTTGGTTTTGGTACGTCGGAATGCTCATTCCCGTGATCGGGCTGGTGCAGGTTGGCAATCAGGCGCATGCAGATCGCTACACTTATCTCCCAACCATTGGCATCTACATCGGGATGACATGGCTGTATCTGGAACTGAGCAACGCCTTCCGATATCGAGCCCAAATAGGAGCGGCCATTGGGGTGCTGATTTTGATCGCGCTCATTCCACAGACGCGCGCGCAAACAGCGTACTGGCGCAATTCGATCACTCTCTGGCAACACGCCGCTGAGGTGACGGAAAACAATTATCAGGCTTACACCAATCTCGGCATCAGTTTGTTGGGCGAGGGTCGAATCAATGAAGCAATCGCCGAGCACAGACGCGCGATAGCGATCAATCCGAATTTCGCGGAAAGTCATCGAGCTTTTGCCGACGCGTTGATCAAAGGCGGCGAGATCAATGAAGCGATTGGCGAATATGAGAAAGCAATACGCATTCGGCCGAACTATCCGGACGCCGATCGCAATCTTGGAGACGCATTGTTGCAAAACGGTCGGGTGGACGAAGCAATCGAACATTATCAAAAGTCGCTGCTCGCCCGACCGAACTATCCCGAAGCGCAGAATAATCTCGGCAACGCGCTGGCCAGCCAGGGTCGCTATGCGGAAGCGGCGACAGCCTTTGAGGAAGCTTTGCGGATCGATCCTCGTTATCCTGACGCGAACAACAATCTGGGTTCGGTATTATTGATTGAAGGAAAACTCGAGCCCGCTCGGCAGGCATTCGAACAGGCGGTTCGAATTAATCCAAACTACGCAGAAGCCCATTACAACCTGGGGTTGGCGTTAATCCGGATGGGGCGACGATCGGATGCAGCTGCGGAATTCGCTCAAGCTTTGCGCATTAGACCCAATTATTCCCAGGCAGAGCGAGCCTTGCAACTGCTGCAGCGCGACAATTGATCATGCGCGGTGCAGGGTTCGAACCTGCGACTTCTTGCGTGTGAAGCAAGCGCTCTACCACTGAGCTAACCGCGCGACGAAAGTGAACAGTGATCAGTGACCAGCGATCAGTCAAGGCGAGCGCTTGCGCTTTTCCCGACACACTTTATTTAGAATCATGTCCGAACACAAAGTGAACCTCACCTGGAAACGCGGCGATACGCCGTTCGAATATCAAAAGTATCCGCGCGACCACACCTGGAAGTTTGACGGCGGCCATGAGATGACCGCGACCGCCGCACCCGCTTACCTTGGAAATCCGAAAAACGTCGACCCGGAGGAAGCGTTTGTCGCGTCCCTATCGAGTTGTCACATGCTCACCTTTCTCGCCATTGCGTGTAAGTACAAATTCGTGCTCGACGAGTACGTGGATGACGCGGTTGGGCACATGGAAAAAAATGCTGAGGGCCGGCTCGCGATCACGCGCGTGGAATTACGACCGAAGTTGAAATGGTCCGGCGAGAAACAACCGAGCGCGGAAGAGCTCGACAAAATGCATCACGCCGCGCACGAGCAATGTTTCATCGCCAATTCGGTGAAGACCGAAGTCACGGTGGTGAAGTAGCTGGAGCGTGGTAGCGGCGCTCCTGTGAAGCGCCGAACTAATGGAATAGGCGCTCGCCGTGGCGAGCGCTCCAACTCACGGCACAACGACGCGATAAAACCGTGATGCTGCCGGGAAACCGCCCGTTTGCGAACCGTCGTCGAGAAAGCTCAACGTCGCGCCGCTCCCACTGAGATTGGGCGTGATCGATTGCCACGTTGGATCGGTCAGCAGATTTTTCCACTGCACCTGGTAATTGATTCCAAGTACCGACGGCCAGTTGACCAAAAATCCATTACTTTGGTTAGTCACAGATTGAATCCTGAATGTGCTCGTCGGATCGTTGGGGTTCGTCCCGGCGAGATATTCCTGAGCGTTGGTTAGCCCATCGCCATCACTGTCGGCATTGTCGGCGCTACCATCGGCCGGAAGATTCCAGTAGCTCCGCCACGAATCGGTCAGGCCATCATTAACGGAGTCGGGGCCAAACATGATCGTTGCGTTACCACCGTAGTGTTGGAATTTTACATAAACGAACTGCGCTGTGCTGTCGTAGAACCAGCCTAACGATGCGGTGTTGAACGCCGACTGACTGGCGAGGGCCGGAAGTTTGATTCCGTTTCGCTCCACTCCCGCCGGCGACGACGTTTCAAAAATCTTCAAAGTCATCGGGCGTGCGACCGACGATAAACTGAAAGTGGTCACAGTTCCGCCGATTGCACATTGCGCAGTCGTGCCGTCATAAACATTGAACGACGCGGTCGATGCGCCCGGATAAACGAGGAACTGCAAGCCGCTGTCCATCGTTGCGATCCCGGCATTATTGACATAGTTCGGAGTGTTTAATGATTGCGGAACATTCGCGAGCATCGGAACAATCGCGCTCTCGTGCACGAACAACGGGATCTTGGTCGTGTCGGAGTTGGTCCAGGTGATCTGCTGACCACCGGCGTATTTCGCGTTCGTCCAGTAGTCGTACCAATTTCCGGCCGGCAAATAGACGTTCCGCGAAGTAGAATCTTGCGCGTTCATCGGCGCCACCAGCAACTCGTTGCCAAAATAATAGGTGTGCTGGATGCCGAACGTTCCGGTGTCGGTCTGATTCATCAGGACCTCCGGGCGAATTATCGGCAAACCATCCACGCTCGCTTCCTTGGCGTAACTGTAAATGTAAGGGAACAACTGATTGTGAAGTTTCGCGTAAGTGACGTAGTTCGAAAGCGCAGTCGCGCCGTAACCCCACGGATATTGCTCGAGATTACTGGTGTCAGTTAACGAGCTCGCCTGAACGCCTCGATGCATTTGCATAATCGGGCAGAACGCGCCGTATTGGGCCCAGCGCATGAATAAATCGGCGTGGTCCGAAGTGAAGTTCGCGTTCTGATAACCACCGATATCGTTGCCCCAAATAGCAAATCCGCTCATCGCCGCTGAAGCGGCCGCCGTGATCACACTCTGCAGACCGTTTGTCTGGGTGTAGTTCGGTTGGTTGTCGCCCGGCCAGCCTGCCGGAAATGCGCCGTTCCCGCTAAATCCGCTCCGCGAAAACAGGATCCCGTTCGAGCCCAGCAAACTCGACACGGTGCCGTGATAGATTTGCGAGAAGCCGTTCTGCATTTCGGTTCCCGTTCGGCCATCGGCGTAGGAGGCCGTCTTGGGAATGTATGGAGCGGATGAATTGGAGTTGATCGCTTCGCCATCATCGGTCTTGAAACCGCCGATAGCGGGTTCCTGGCCGCTGTTGGCCGTGGTGACATTGCTTCCGTCAACGAGCG
This sequence comes from uncultured Verrucomicrobiae bacterium, assembly GCA_963846065.1. GTDB lineage: Bacteria > Verrucomicrobiota > Verrucomicrobiia > Chthoniobacterales > UBA10450 > DASPUI01. The sequence continues at coordinate 78,149 of CAWJUP010000003.1, read as the reverse complement.
GCTGAAGCTGCGTAGTCAGGAACCAACTTCGCGCGGCCGCGTTGGTGAAATCAATCGGACTGCCGGTCGCATTGTTGTTCGGGGTTTTCCACCAACCGACCATGAGCGGAGACGAATTGTTGATCGATGTCTTGACCAGATAGCCGTTGCTCGCGGCGGTGTCGTAATTGGGAGACTTGCCGGTGTTTTGTCCGGGAATGCATTGGGAACCCTGGCAATCATTGACCGAGCTGGTGTTGAGAAAGGGTGTGAACCAGCAAATGACTTTTACGCCGTGTTGCTGCAGAAAGGTCATCATGTCGGTGACCGACGTGAATCCATTGTAATTTGTTCCCTCGTACGACCCGCCGGCGCCGAACTGGCTCATGTTCCATGTGAAATCGTTGTAACTGACTTCCCACGGCGAATCGAAAACGAACACGCTGGCCGGAATCCCGCTGGCCAGATATTTCGTCAGCGCATAACGCACTTCGCCGCCCGTCCGCCAGATGTCCGACGAAATCCACGTTCCAAAAACCCAGGGTGGCGGCAGGTACGGTCGTCCGGTATAGCCGGTATAACGCGTTAATACGTCGGTCAGCTTTGGCCCCGGCACGACGTTGAATTTCAACCACGAGTGAATCGTGTCCGTTCCAATCAAATTTTGCACAATGTAGCGATCCGACGCGCTGTTGCGCATGTCGAAATAACTTTCATCGGTGGAATCGAGATGAAATCCATAGCCGCGAGTACTCAAAAACCAGGAGGACGACTTGTACGAGTTGTCATTTTTGTCGCCGCCAATATCGGAAGTGATGATGTGCGTCTTGAGCCCGGCCTGGTCTAACGAATTGAACTTTTCACCGAAGCCGTAGAAATGCTCGGTTGCATCGGACGAAGCCACGACATCGGTTTCCGTGGGGGTGAGTCCGTTCCAATTCGTCACTTCATAATGCATCACGCCATCGCTGGTGAAGGTGAGCTGCGTCGTGATCGTGCTTCCAGCGAGCGATTGCACAATCTGAAGGCCATTGGAAATGTTGGTCACGGATTGGACCGGGCCGAAATTGTAGGAAGCGCCACTGATCGTGGCCGCCGGCGGAGCAAACGTGACCAGATTGGCCAATGGATTGCCGTTCAGATCAGGCTCGGCCAGCGCAATGTGCCCCGTCGCATCATAAACGCGCGCTTGGAAATTCCCTGACGTAGAAGTTGCGGAATGGTAAGCGGCTCCGTTCAAGGGGATGAGCGGGAAGCCGAAGGGTTGGTCAGCGCCGTATACAATTCCCGCGCTGGTTTGAGCGGCAGCGCGGTAATGATAGGTCGTGTTAGGGGTCAACCCGGTGACGTTGGCGCTTGTGGCCACCGCGTTTGTTCCATTACCGGCGGATCCTGAATCGGTGATGGAAATGCTGTCGAAAATGGCATTTTGCGCGTTGCCGGTATTGAAATTTCCGAACCCGAGGTAACTCGGTGTGACGTTGCTCGCTTTAAGTGGCCCGGATACGTAGGTGAAATTGCTGTTCGATCGGAGTTTGGCGCCAAGCGTGTAAGTTCCGGACAACCCGTCGTAGGTCAGAACAAAATCGATGATCTGGCCGCGGAGATCGGTTCCGAGATTGATGATCTGGCCGTGCGGCGTCACACCGGTGCCGCCGTTGATGGCAATAGTGTTGTTGCCATCCGCCGGATGAATTCCAACCGAGATCAATTCATTGGCGCCGAAGGAACCGGTTCCGGGTGCGCTCTGGGCTGACTTCAAATTGAATCCAGCAAAAGAGGTGCTGTTATTGACATCGAAACGGCAGGAAATGGTCAGCGTTCCGGCTAGTTGAGCGTTCAGGATTTGGCGATCCATGCCCTGGGTGTTGCCCGAGCCACTCCCGGCGAAGACGCCGAACGAATTATTCCCGTCTATCTGGCGATTGCTGGTCGGGTTTGCGGGAGTAACGAGGAAAATTCCGCCGCCACTGCCTTCGAGATAAACCGGTGGGCCAAGACCCGTTCCGCCGCTTGTACCGTAAGCCCAACTGGAGTAAGACTCGGCGTTGTCACTGCTGGTCGAAATCGTATTGCTGCCGTAGGAATTCGTTAGGCCATACTCAAACCAGGTTTGAGTCGCGTTGCCGTTCGGGTTGACGCTGCCACCGAGGGTGGCGTTAGCGCCCGTCACATTCGACGCGCTGGTGGTCGTGACACTGGGCGAGTCGCTGTTTGGAATCGCGCCGGCTACGAACAAGTCACTCAGGTCCGGCGCACTGGCCGCCCCGCCGAGAAATGGGGTCATTCCAAATATCTTCTGCAACGTTCGCAGTGTCGCACTGTGCGTGTAGCGAATGTTGTTGGTATAACCGCCTCCTTTGGCGAATGGCGATAAGACGATGCACGGTATCGGGCCGTCGCTGCTGTTAACGCCTTCATCCCAAAGAATCAGGATCAATCCGTTGTTCTGATAAGCGCTCGAGGCCAGAATCATCGGCAGAATTTGCGAAAGCCAATTGTCGCCCTGCTGCACCATATTGTTGGTGGGTGCACACGAATCGTGCATGTCGTCGCAAATATTCGGCGTGATGAAGTTGTAACGCGCCAGATTGTTAGTGGTGATGTCGTTAGACAATTCCGTGAACGGCCGCATCACGCTGCTACAGGTGGGATTTGCGGAGCCACTTACATCGGTGAAGAACGCAAACGGATTGTGTTTAACGTAGTAGCCAGGTCCGGGGTTATCGGATGTTGGGCAAGTTCCCGCGGTGATTCCTTCTTGATAAGTCTTCCAAGAAATTCCAGCGTTCTTCAGCTGCGTGACGAAATGCGCGGTCGTGTTTTGCTGATTGGACGACGGCGGATTATCGTTCAGGATGCCAAAGTTGGTGCCCGCTTCGAGCCAGAGATAATTCGGTTCGCTCGGATGAAGGCCGGGTGGCGTGTAGTATTGCGCGGCGTAACTCGCCATCGGCAACAACGTGTTATTGATATAAGGCGCGCTCGCATTGCCGATGATGTTGGTCCCGCTCTCGTTCTCCATTAAAATAACGAAAACGGTGCTACTCGGGCTCAGCCCAGCGAAACTGGACCGGATCAAAGCCAGGCCGATCAGGAACAAAAAAACAGGACGAGGTAAGGCCATTAATACTTTCGACGTTGCCATTAAGTCCGACGAATAAGCGATTGAAATGGACACCCGAGGGGGCGGAGCGTCAGTCAGGGAAGATTATCGAAATTCGAGACAAAAAGCGACAGAAAACAGTTGCCGTTGCAGGGGTTCCGTGACCGCGGGATGTGAAACGCCGGAGCAGACAAGAAGAGGCCTGGCTCAAGCCTCGGCCACGCCGTTGACCCGTCCAATGGCCCTTGCCAACGCATCATTTTCAAACGAAGGCTGGTCCTCGACATGACCCCGCACTCTGACGCCCAGCGGATGGAAAAAATTGTCAGCCTGTGCAAACGGCGCGGATTCGTTTTCCAATCGAGCGAGATCTACGGCGGCCTGAACGGTCTTTGGGACTACGGTCCGCTTGGAGTGGAGCTCAAGCGCAACCTCAAGAATTACTGGTGGCGCAAAATCGTCCACGAACGAGACGACGTCGTGGGTCTCGATGGTTCGATTTTAATGAATCGTGCCGTTTGGAAAGCGAGCGGGCATGAAGAAACGTTCACCGATCCCATGGTCGATTGCCGCACCTGCAAGGCACGGCTTCGCGCCGATCAGATCGTTGACAAAGGAAAAGGCAGGCAATGCCCGAATTGCGGTGGGAAAGATCTGACCGAGCCGCGCTCGTTCAATTTGATGTTCAAGACATATGTGGGTGCGACCGAGGATGAATCTTCGATCACATATCTTCGGCCGGAAACGGCGCAGGCGATTTTCGTCCAATTCAAAAACGTGCTCGACGTATCGCGGAAGAAGTTACCGTTCGGGATTGCGCAAATCGGCAAGGCGTTTCGGAACGAGATCAATCCGCGGAATTTCACTTTTCGGTCACGTGAGTTCGAGCAAATGGAGTTGGAATACTTTTGCCGGCCAGATCAGGGAATGAAGCTGCTCGAATATTGGAAAGAAGAGCGATTGAAATTCTACGAAGAGATCGGAGTGCCAAAAAGCAAACTGCACGTTTTGGACGTTGCGGACGCAGACCGCGCGTTTTATTCCAAAGGTACCTACGACATCGAGTATGATTTTCCGTTCGGCCGGCAGGAGCTCGAAGGCGTAGCTTACCGGACGGACTACGATTTATCGCAACATCAAAAGGCGAGCGGGAAATCTCTGGAATATTTCGATGATGAGACCAAGGAGAAATTTGTTCCTCACGTCGTCGAACCGAGTGCCGGTGTCGACCGGACGGTGCTGGCATTGATTTGCGAAGCGTATTCCGAAGACGAAGCGCCGGATGAGAAAGGCAAAATGGAAACGCGAACCGTGCTGCGTTTTCATCCCAGAATGGCACCCGTCAAATGCGCGGTTTTTCCTTTATTAAAGAACAAGGAGCCGCTGGTCGCGAAAGCGAAAGAAATCGTCGAGCTATTGCGGCCTCACATGTTTGTTTTTTATGACGAAAGCGGGGCGATTGGCCGCCGCTACCGGCGACAAGACGAAATCGGGACTCCTTTTGGCGTCACGGTGGATTTTGAAACGCTGGGCGAAAAGGATCCGGCGCTGCGGGATACAGTTACCTTGCGTGAGCGCGATTCAATGAAACAAGAACGAGTCGCCATTCAGGAGTTGCCCGCCCTTTTGATTTCGCGAATTGCGTGACGAGCGTTCGGGCAAAGCTCAAGAAGCGGCGATGCTCCTCGCGCGCCGATTAAATCAAACGGCGGTCGCCCAGACCGCCGCTCCTTAGAATCCGGGGCGCGTTAGAGCCTACGCACTCCGTGAAGCGCAATTTCATTCACCCGATGGACCTATCCGCTTTCCGCGATTATTGCCTGGCGAAGCCCGGCTCTTCAGAAAGCACACCGTTCGGCGAGACGGTCCTCGTTTTCAAAGTGGGAGGCAAAATTTTTGCGCTCGCTTCGTTGGATGATGTTCCGCTCCGAGTGAACCTGAAATGCGATCCCGACCGAGCGTTAGACCTTCGCGATCGTTATGAGCAGGTTCAGCCGGGTTATCACATGAACAAAAAACACTGGAATACGGTCGAGATCGAAACCGGAATTGCGGACATCGAAATTCGCAAAATGATCGACCATTCCTACGACTTGATCGCAAAGAAATTGTCGAAGTCTAAAGGAGCGGCCGCACCTCGACCTCGCCGATTTCCAACTGCAAAGCCTCGCGGGCGACGTTGAGAAAATTGTCGGCGGCGTCGGTGAGGGCGACATGCAGTTTCCCCGGATTCAGCCGCGCGGCACGCAGGGATTGTCCCTCCAGCACATCCTCCACCGCGCGAGCACAATTGTGAGCCGAATCGACGATAAATATTTGGCGTCTCAAGACCCGTCCAATGGCGCCAACCAATAAAGGGTAATGGGTGCAACCCAGAACCAACGTATCAATCTGTTCGTTCAGGAGAGGCTCGAGATATCGGAGAATGATTCGATCAGTAATCTCGTCGTTGAGAAGACCTTCCTCAATTAATGGCACTAAAAGCGGACAGGCTGCACTGCTGACACGGATATTATTGTCGGCGGCTCGCAACGCTTTCTCGTAAGCACCGCTGCGAATCGTCGCGCGTGTTCCGATCACTCCCACGTGACGGTTTCGCGTCGCTTCCAGTGCCGCCCGCGCCCCGGGCTCAATCACGCCAATCACCGGCACAGGAAATTTCTCCATCAGCGCAGGCAGAGCGACCGATGAAACTGTATTGCAGGCTACGACTAATGCCTTGGCATCTTGTTTCATGAGCATCCCGGCGAGCTCAAGGGCATAACGCTGGACCGTTTCCGGGCTTTTCGGCCCATAAGGCACCCGGGCGGTATCGCCGAGGTAGGAAATGACTTCGTTAGGCAACAAATCACGGAGGGCTTTGACCACGGTGAGGCCGCCGATTCCGGAATCGAACACACCGATTGGGCGTGAGTCATTCATGAGCCGGAGAAAGTCAGCTGAGTCGGACCCACCCGCAAGCACGAGGTAGGGACATCACCCCGCCGGTCCGGCCCGGACTCGTCCTCGGGCGGTTCGGTGACCCGCCCCTCCCTGGTTGCAAAGATGCTCCGGCTTCGGATGATTGAACGGCGATGGCGGACCTTTCAAAGACATACGACCCGAAAACGGTTGAACCCAAATGGTATCAACGCTGGATCGAGCACCGCGATTTCGAGGCGAATCCGAAATCGTCCAAGCCGCCATTTTCAATCGTGATGCCGCCGCCCAACATCACCGGTGTGCTCACGATTGGTCACGTCCTGAACCACACGATCCAGGACATTCTCGCGCGTCGGGCCCGGATGCAGGGATTCGAAGTGCTCTGGTTGCCCGGGATGGACCACGCCGGCATTGGGACTCAAACCGCCGTTGAAAAATGGTTGCGCAAAAACGAAGGCGTGACCCGGCACGATCTGGGCCGTGAAAAATTTCTGCAGCGCGTTCTGGAGTGGCAGGACAAACATGGCGGCATCATCATCCAGCAACTGAAACGGCTTGGAGTTTCGGCAGATTGGTCGCGTCAACGCTACACCTTCGACGCGCCTTATGTCCGTGCGGTGCAAGACGTGTTCGTGGATCTTTATCGGAAAGGCCTGATTTATCGCGGACGACGCATGATTAATTGGGACCCGGCCGCACAAACTGCGCTTTCAGATGAAGAGGTGATCAATAAGCCGCAACGCGGGAGTTTGTATTTCGTCCGCTACGAAATCGTTGAACAGCCCGGGAAGTTTCTTGAAGTGGCGACGACGCGGCCGGAAACGATCATGGCCGACACCGGCGTGGCGGTTCACCCGAACGATCAACGATATCAAAGCTTGGTGGGCCAGAGCGTTTGGCGTCCTCTCGCGCGAGAAAAGATCCCAGTGGTCGCCGATGAGGCGATTGATCCGGAATTCGGAACCGGCATCCTCAAAGTTACACCAGCCCATGACAAACTCGATTTCGATATCGGGCAACGTCACAACCTGCCGGTGATCGATACGCTGACAGCGGATGGAAAAATTAATTGTCCAGACGTTCCGGAGTTGCACGGCCTCGATCGATTCGCCGCCAGAAAGAGAGCGGGGGAGTTGTTGGAGGAAAAGGGACTGCTGGCGAAGGCTGAGGCGCACGAAAATCATGTGGGATTTAGCGACCGAAGCGACGTGCCGATCGAGCCGCGGTTGAGCGAGCAGTGGTTTCTGAAATACCCAAAGACGAAAGAGGCATTGGCAGTTGTACGTGAACATCTTATCCACTTTTTCCCGCAACACTGGGAAAAGGTTTATGCCCAGTGGATGGAGAACATTCAAGACTGGTGCATCAGCCGCCAAGTCTGGTGGGGACATCGCATCCCTGCCTGGTACCGGTCCGAGCCGGACGGCCGGAAATCCGAAATATACGTCGGGCTCGAACCACCTCCGGATCCGGAGAATTGGATGCAGGATCACGATACCCTCGATACCTGGTTTTCATCCTGGCTGTGGGCCTACGAGACGATGGATGAAGAGACCCGGCGCAAGTTCTACCCGACCAGCGTTCTGGTGACGGGACCCGACATTATTTTCTTCTGGGTAGCGCGAATGATCATTGCCGGCCTCGAGTTCAATCCTGGAAAGACCGAACGAATTGAAGACAACATTGCGTTTCACGATGTTTTCTTCACCGGAATCATTCGCGACAAACAGGGACGCAAAATGTCCAAATCATTGGGCAATTCGCCGGATCCGCTTGATCTCATTGACCAGTATGGCGCCGACGGCTTGCGCTTCGGGCTGATGCGAATTGCGCCGAGCGGGCAGGACATTCGCTTTGACGAAAAACAGATCGAAGAGGGTCGCAATTTTGCGACCAAGCTTTGGAATGTGGCCCGTTTTCGCCAAATGCATGGCCCCACAGTTCTGAAAGAAGCGAAAGAACTCGCGAACCTTTCGATTTTTGCAACTGAAGTGTTGGCGCGATTGAATGAAACCATGGAGGCCGTAGAAAAGGCTTATCACGATTACGAGTTCAACACCGTCGCGCAGCAGCTCTACGATTTTGTCTGGAGCGATTTTTGCGACTGGTTCGTTGAAGCGGCAAAGACGGATATTTTTGGAGACAACGCGGGGCGAAAGCAATCGGTGCTCGCGGTCATGGACTTTATCTTATCTGCGGTTCTTCGTCTGTTGCATCCGTTTATGCCGCACATGACCGAAGAATTGTGGTCGGAGTTCGGTTTCGGCGCCGGCTCCATTCAATTCACACAATTACCGGCACCGATCGAATTCGGCGCCCAGGGGAATGCCGATGCGCGAAGAGACGTCAGCGCAATTTATCAAACGATACAGGCTGGTCGAAACTTGCGCGCCGAAGCGAAAATTCCTTCAAATCAGAAGGCAAGGTTCGCCGTTCGGCCAACTGCGACAAAAGGATTGCAGGAAAAGGAAACGATGGCCCGGTTACTCAACGCATCCGAGTTAATGATCGACCCACAATTCAAAGCCGAGGCCGGAATGCCGTTGGCGACCACCCCTTTAGGTGAAATCATTTTGGTTGTCGAAGTCGACCGAGCGGCTGAAAGCGGGCGCCTGGACAAAGAGATCTCGAAAATTGAACAGGAACTCCGGGCCGTTGAGGCAAAGTTAAAAAACAAATCGTTTGTCGATCGTGCCCCGGCGGCGGTGGTCGAAGAGCATCGGCAGCGACAGAAAACGTTCGCCGGGCAGCTGACGAAGCTCAAGCAGGCTAGAGACCAATTGTAACCGAATACAGCGCGTTTCCCGCCAAGTTTGTGGCGTTCACGCCGGACTTCCCCTAATTTTACCCAATGTCTTTTTGGAAAAGGTTGCTCTGGGTCGGCGTGACGCTGCTGGGCCTTTTCTCAATCTACGTTCTCGCGATATCCCGTGGTGAACAGGTCAATGCGCTCTGGATCGTGGTCGCCGGTTTTTGCGCGGCGGCGATTAGTTATCGATTTTACAGCAAATGGCTGGCGACCAAGGTGCTCGTTTTAAACGATCAACGAGCCACCCCGGCTGTGGTGAAGAACGATGGCAAAGATTTCGTGCCGACCAGTCGCTGGATGGTATTCGGACATCACTTCGCCGCCATTGCGGGGCCGGGGCCCTTGGTCGGTCCGGTGCTCGCCGCGCAGTTTGGTTTTCTTCCGGGAATGCTTTGGATTCTGATTGGCGCCACGCTGGGGGGCGGTGTGCACGACATGATCATCCTGTTCGCGTCTGTGCGACGGGGCGGGAAAACTCTGGGACAAATGGTCAAAGAGGAAATTGGTCCGGGTGTCGGCGTGCTTGCGCTGATTAGTGTGCTCGCGATCATGGTCATCCTGCTGGCCGTGCTTGCCCTGGTCGTCGTGCAGGCGCTGGCCAAAAGTCCCTGGGGTGTTTTTACCATCGCCTTGACGATTCCAATCGCCTTGATCATGGGCGCGGGTCTGCGCAGCGGCAAAGTGAACGTGCTGGCAATCACCATCTTCGGCTTGTTAGGCCTGGCTTTGGCCGTTTGGGGCGGGCAGTTTCTTTCGCAATATCCATCGATCGAATCCTGGTTTCGTCACGATCAAAAATGGCTGGCGTGGGCAATTATGATTTACGGCCTGGCTGCTTCCATTTTACCGGTCTGGATGCTGCTGACGCCGCGCGATTATCTGAGCACGTTTCTAAAACTCGGAACGGTGGCGGCTTTGGCGCTCGCCGTGATCTTTTTGCACCCGATCCTTTTAATGCCATCCGTTTCGAAATTCGTCGACGGAACCGGGTTGGTCTTTGCCGGTCCTGTCTTTCCCTTTGTCTGCATCACCATCGCTTGCGGCGCGGTTTCGGGATTTCATTCGCTGATTGCCAGCGGAACAACTCCCAAAATGGTCGCCAACGAAGCGCGCATTCGAGACATTGGCTACGGAGCGATGATCACGGAGATGATGGTGGCGTTGATGGCCCTGATCGCGGCCTGTGTTTTGCAACCGGGTGAATATTTCGCGATTAACGCCACAGGCACGCCGATCGAAGTGATCACGAAAGTTTCGGCTGCTGGTTTTCCGGTCACCGAAGATCAAATGACGACGCTGGCCAGAAATCTGGGCGAGGGGACGATGTTTGGACGGGCGGGTGGCGCGCCCACGTTCGCGGTGGGGATGGCGCACATGTTTTCCCGAATCTCCTCAAACTCCATGGCAATGTCTCTCTGGTATCACTTCGCGATCATGTTTGAGGCGTTGTTTATTTTGACCACGATTGACGCCGGGACGCGGGTCGGGCGATTTTTGCTGCAAGATTTGTTAGGCAACTTTTGGAAGCCACTCGGCAACACCAGGTCATGGAGCGCAAATTTCGCTACCAGCGTTTTGTTGGTGGCGGGATGGGGCTGGTTTTTATATCAGGGCGTCGTGGATCCGCTGGGCGGGGTGAATAGTCTGTGGCCGTTATTTGGACTCGCTAATCAATTGCTTTCCGTGATTGCGCTCTGTCTCGCCACAACCCTGTTGATCAAAATGAAAAAGGCGAAACTTGTTTTGATCACGGTTGCGCCTCTGATCTTGATGTGTGTCGTGACGTTCTCCGCTGGTTATCTGAAAATTTTTTCACCGGACCCACGCCTTGGCTTTTTGAGTGGGGCGCACTCTGTCCTCGACAAGGCAGTCGGTCTCGCCGACCCGGCAAAGGCGAGCACGTTCATTCGCCAGGCGGGCGTCTGGCGTTTTGATGCCGCAGTGGCAGCGGCCTTTTTGCTGCTCGTATTTCTGATCGTCCTCGGTTCAGCGATCCAATGGTGGAAACTGATTTGCGGAAGAAAACCGATCGCTTTGTTCGAAAGCGAGTTCGTGCCGATTTCGCCGGCTGAGCCTGCAGCCTGAATGCGCCTCTCGATTTGCCACAAGAGCGTTCGAGTCGCGCCGAATTTACTTCCGCCGCAACGGAACGATGATTTCCTCGTCATGCCGGCTCAAGATCACTCGACCGTCCTCAATCTTCTTGACGACGATCTGATAGGTTTGAGTGCCGAGAAGTAATCCAAATTGCTGGCCTTCTTGCATCGTCTTGCCATTGATGATCGCGAAATTGCCGCCTTCCGCGACCATAATCGTGCTAACGAGGAATGCCGAGGCGGGTATGTCGCCCTCCGCGTTGGTGCCATTGCCGGAAAGTTTGGCAGCCGGTTTCCAGCCGATCGGCCAAAAAGGATTGCGCGTGTTGGCATCCATGGTGAAAGAAGACTTGTTCTTCAGCTCGATTTTGGCGGGTGACGCCGCCGGGGAAGGAGCACCAGCGGCGTAGGTGATGTCGGTCACCGTCAAAAGAACCAGTAGGGAAAACGTTTTCATCGTTTATCAATGACGGTCGTGGCGGCAATCGCGACCTGTTGAAATTGCGGCTGCTCGGTTACGGTGTGAATATTTAGTTTGCTAATCGTTAGCAACGGCTCGGAATTTTCCAGATCCGATAACGCCTGGCCAATCGCGACGTAATCAGTCTGCGGCACTTCGATCAGCCAGTTGTATTTCGACCAGCTGGCGAGCTCGGCTTCTTTAAATCCATTATTTGTCTCCAGACGGGCAACGGCCTTGTCGATATGGTGGTCGGCAAAGAATCCTTTGATCCGGGGCGGGAACCATGCAATCGGCGCTCCTTCCGGACTTAAAGCCTTGAGAGAGGCGAATCGAGCGGTCGCGTCCTTGGCTTGACGTTCGAGGTTCGTCGCCTTTTGCATCTCACTCTTGGAGGTATCCAGTTTGTGTTGAACCTCGGCAATCGCGTTTTGCGCGGTCTGCCGGCTCTTGTTCAGCGGGCCAAGGAAAAATGTGAAGTAAACGTAAAGGAGAAAAATGAAACCCGTTACGCTCAGAGCGAGTTTCTTTATCTCTTCACCAGTGAGCTTGGGAGTGTTCATTCGGATTCGGATCGGCGTTTGGCGCGGGGAGGGGCTGGCGTTGTTTTCGGCTGGGCCACGGTGGTGAAGGTGGCAGAGATGGCGTAGTGAGCCATCGGCGTTTTCACGCCACCGATATTGGCCAAAGTATCGGCGTCCTCGAGCGTCTTGAATTCGACTTTGACTTCGTGATAGGTCTTCTGGAGTTGCTCGAGCAGCATTTGCCGAAGATCCTCCGCGGCTGAGCGCGGCTCGCGTGCGGCGGCGACACCTTCGATGGTGAGATTGACTCCTTTGTTGTCCTCCAACACTTGGCCGTCGATCGTGGTCAACTGCACGTTAGGGGCAACACAGCGAGAGATTTTTTCCAGGACTGGCGCCCAAAAGAAACGGTTGTCGATATAACCGTCCAGCACCTGCGTCGTTTTCACCATTGCCCTGAGCTCATCGGCTCGTTTTTGCGCAGCGGTCACGCTCGGCTCTATCTTTGCCCACTCGTGTTGTTTCGCACTGAGCTGGCTTTTGATGTCTAAGGTCTGATACGCCTTCCATCCATAATAGAGGAAAAGCATTGCCCCGCACCCGACCAGAACGTACGTCCCGATTTTGAGCGGGTCGCGCCGTCTTTGCCGCTGTTCTGAAATTTCCTCGTGAAGGAGGTTAAGTTGAAGAGGCATGTTCCAGTTAGTTGCGCAAATACTCGAAGGCGGCGCCGCAAGCGACATTCAGAGAAACGAATTCGTTCGGCAGCGCTTGACGTTTGGCCGCCGGCAGCGCGAGCTCGCAAGTTTCTAATGGGTCCCAAATTTCACAAGCAAGTCCCAACTCGTCACTCAATGTTTGAAGCACCGCTTCGGCCCTTGCCAGTCCACCGGAAACGAAAATGCGATTAATGCTTTCTTCCCGTTGGCCTTCAAAAAATCCAATGGAATTACGAACTTCAGTTGCCAGGCGGGCGAGCGAGTGACGGCAAATTTCGGTCATGGACTCATCGCCTTGCTGAATCATATGCCACGCTGCCTCGGATTCGAGTGATCCATCGGCCGTCAGGGCTTGAGTGAGAGCTTTGCCGCCGTAGTCGATTGGGCGTACGAGAACGAGCTCGCCTTTGCTTCCAATCAAGACGGTGCTTTGCGAATGGCCCATATCCAGCAAGAGAAACGCGTCAGTCGCGAACGTCTCTGGATTGGCGAATTCAAATGCGTTGAAGGAACAAACCGGCGCCAGCTGAATGATATCCAGCGGAACGCGCGTCTTGGACATGGCCGCGGAAATTTGCTTAACGGTCGGCCGCAACATTCCCCCGACCAGATATTTCGTTTTCGTTAGCACGTTAGTCTGGACGGCGACGTTTCCGCCTTTGTGATTCGAATCAGCAGTCTTCTCGCTGCGTGCCGCCGAACCGATCACCGGTGCGATATCGAGAATGAAATCTTTACATTCCTGGTTCAACACCGCCAGGCCGTTCAAGCGAAGCGCATTACGAAGCAGATCCACCGGCGTATCGGGTTGCTCGATAATACGAAGAAGGGCGTTCGGATCCGAAATGGCGACCGCAGACGCCTTGGCGCTTCCGCCGAGATCCTTCAAAAGATGTTTCAATTCGCTTCCGAGAGCTTCCGGCGAATCAAAAGCTTCAGGGACTTCTCGAGTGGCAAAGCTGGTTAAGACAAACGTCGAGTCGTTTTTACGGCGAATATTGACGCCTTTGAAAACGTGCTTTCCGAGGTCAATGCCAATTACAGAATCTCCGCGTCTGGCCATGGTGGGTGAACCCCATATAGCGGAAAGTGTGCCGACGGGTGGATTTTATGGTTAAGCGCCGAAACGTCGCTCCTAAATACCGGGATTCATTGCCGCGAATTGCCTGCGGCCAAGCATTTTCCGAGAGAGCGCTTTTCCGGCCCAATCTCATCCGCAATCAGCGCTAACCGCCACCGGCGCACGGTAGCCGAAAAACTCGCGCTCTTTAATAATCTGCGCGACCTCGGGGGGAACCATCTTCTCCCAACCGTCGTCGCCTGCCTGCAACTGACTAAGCGCCTCAGACGGGTATATGCGTAAAAATTCCGGGTGATACTCCGAAATTTCTTCAATGTACTCATTGTCGATTAAATATCGGAAAAGCGAACGGAGATTGGGTGCGACTTGAAGTTCGTGAGCGGTTACAATTTTCCCGGTCGACTCGTCGATCATCGGGTAGACGTAAAGCTTTACATCCCCCTTAAACATTCGGCCAAGCGCTTCGAGAATTCCGCCTTCCAAATTGTGATAATATTTCTCGTCAAAAACTTCTAACAAACTCGGCACACCCATTACCAGCCCGATGGGTTTGCTCGTATAGCGCGACAGATAACCGGCCAGTCGATAATATTCTCCGAATCTCGAAATCAAAACGGTTCGGCCAAGCGCTCCGAGAATATCCACGCGCGCGAGAAAGTCAGCATGATCGAGGTGCCCCTCGGACAATAAATTTTCGAGAGTCATTTCCATGAGAACGACCAAATCGTTTTCCGAACAACCCGAGTGCCGCAGAAATTCGCGGCGAGCTCCGTCGAGCATATCGTTCGTTGCGCAAGTCACCGGCCGGAAACTCCCGCGCTCTACCAAAATTGATTTCTTATAGAAGACCTCCGCCGGTTGGACCGTCTCACCGTCCGCCTGGAACATCACGGCGCTCGTTAGGCCCTGGCTGACCAATTGCAGACTCATCAAACGGTTATCCACTCCGTCGAATGCGGGCCCTGAAAATTTGATCATGTCCACCTCAATCCGGTCCGGTGCGAGATTTTCCTGAAGCGATGAAATCAGCCGAATCGGATCCGAATGATAAAACGCTCCGTAAATCAGATTCACCCCCAGCACGCCAAGCGCTTCTTGTTGGTCGACATTGGCTTCATCAAGCATTCGAACATGCATCATGATTTGGCTCGGCTCGCTTCGTGGTTCCGGCTGAAATCGAATACCGAGCCAACCATGTGATTCGTTGTGCTGCTTGAAACTGCGGGCGGCGACCGTATCGGCAAAAACGAAAAATGCGCGTCGATCGCCGAGTTTTTGGTCGAGTCGCTGGATCAAAAGACCGTACTCGTGATCGAGCATGGTATTTAATCGGACACGACTGACATAGCGGTCGGTCGGCCCGTAAATCGCATCACTGAAAGTCATGTCGTAGGCCGACATCGTCTTAGCGACCGTTCCCGACGCGCCGCCCACATGGAAAAAACGGCGCGCAACTTCCTGGCCGGCGCCGATTTCAGCGTAGGTCCCATAACGCTTTCCATCGAGATTGATTTGGAACGCTTTTCGATTCGTTCCGACGTCCATCTCTGCCTTCATATCAATCCTGTAGCGGCGATCTGTAGTCGTCGCAAATATCGGGCCGCGCAGGCGATTGATCTCGGCGCCTCCGCTGCGGACGAATCAACAATTCGAGAACGAAGGCGATCCAATTACAGCCGAACCAATTCGGCGTCTTTGGCTGGGATCCAGCCATGTAAATCATTCGGAAGAGCGGCGTAGATCCAATCGGCCCGGCGGCTCAGGACTTTGACCTCGCTGCCGGCGGGCAATGCCAGCACCGTTTGCGCATTATCCGCGGTCGCCAGCCGCGCCCTGGTGTCCGCTCCGATGACTATCGCCAAATTGCGGCCATTTTGAACGATGAAAACCGCCGCCACCGTCAAAATAAAGATGGCGAACGAAAGAGCACCAACCGCAATCAGCTTTTTGGACCGACGCGTCGACAGAATCCATCCGATCAAACAAAACAGAGCGACCCAAAGCGACGCCGCCGCCGCAATTGCGTAGTCGTTAGTCCCAGCCAATGCGACAACGCGCTCGGCTTTACTGGGGACAATTTCCAGCGCACGCGCTTCATCACGCGCGATCCGAAGATTCGCCTGCGCCTCGGGGTGGTGTCCGTCCAGTTGCAGGGCGCGCTGATAATTCAAAATCGCGCGACCGAAATTTTTTGTGTGAAAATAGGCATTACCCAAATCGTAGAACAAGTTGGCGCTCCATTGGCCGGAGCGGACGCATTGCTCGTAGGCGTCGGCCGCCTCTATATAATGACCCGCGGCGTATTCCCGGTTCGCCTTAGCAAAATTCGCATCCGTTTGTCCCAGGACGTGGCCGGCCGAGGCAGCGATCGCGAAGATCAGGCAGAGAAGTTTGGTCATACTCGTAACCTTTCGATCAGATCCAATACTTCGTGACGATTTTCCTTCGATACGGTTTCCGAGCCGTTACCAGCTCCGCCGAATCGCAATTCGTCGCTGCGTTCGAACACTCGGCGCAATTGTTGACTCGACTCGGAATCCAAGGCGAAAGCAGCCGCCGCAAAGTCAGCGTCGACTGTGTTCGGATCCACATTCTTCGCCAGTGCCGTTTTCAACCGTATGGCCCGGGCGGCCCGTCCAAAATATTCCGACGGAGATAGATCTTTTCGGCGTAGCTGTCGCAAAACCTCGGCCGACTCCTGCTCGAGCGCAGCCATTCGGACAGCCTCGCGGTTGCCGAGCTTACGTTGACGGATTTGCCAGCCGCTTAATAGTGCCAGTCCAGCCAGGGGCGCCAGCTGCGCCAACCAAAAAGCGCGCTGGGCGTAAATCGGAGTGAACGACTCGATCCGGCCCCGATCGGTCAGCTGATAGAGAATATCTTCAGGTTTTCCGGAGGTGACCGCAGACGGTCGGGGTGGCGTTTGCGCGGAAGGTGGCGATGTCGCCGGCTGAGTCGTAGCGAGAGATCCGCCCTCGACCTGGATCGGGATAGCTTCGCTGCGCAGCGAGACGTATTTTTCTTTCAACGGATCAAAATAGGAAAAACCCAGCGGCGGAATGGTCGTTTTCTTCTCGTCCGGCGACATCACCATATCAAAGGTTTTCGTTCCGCTGATTCCGACGTCATCGTTTTGCACGAATTTGCTCGAGGGCGGATAGGTGTGCCATCCTCGCAGATCTTCCAATGCGGGAGCGTTCATCGCGCTAAAGTTGCCCCGCCCGGTGACCGTCGCGGTAACGGTTATTGGATCGCTCACCTGAACAGTTTTCGGCTTCGCCTCCACCTCGAAGGTGAACATTCCCACTGCGCCGGAGAAGTTCGTTGGCGGATTCGGCGGCAACGGTTTGATATCCAGTTTCACGGACTGACTGTTTAAGACAACATTCCGAGGTTTTCCTTGAAGCATTCGGAATGGATCACGGAAAAAATCCTCGCCGAACGGATCGTGAATATCCGGCGCGGTAGGAATGAGGACCGTTCCGCGCATTTGTAATGGCGGCAGTTCGAGCGTGCCGGCGTGGATCGCCGAGATGGCCGCCTTCACCGTAATTGTTCGGTAGGCGATGCCGCCGATGCGTTCCAAACGTCGTTCCACTTTTTGGGATCTCTGAATCGTCACTCCCTGGATGTTTAAATCGGGAATGTCTTCGCCGGTGAACTCCACCTGTTCCCGCACGCCCAATCTGATCTCGACCGGAATGACTTCGCCCACGTAGGCATTACGTTTCGGAACAACCAGTTCCAGAAAACCGACATTTCGGTCGTCAATGTTTTGTGGTCGCGAACGACTTTGCGGCTGTCGCGCAGCACTTGTTCCGCCGTTGTCGCTGACGTGCAAAGTCAATTCCGGTGTTCGGAGTGAGGCGCTTCCGGCTTGAATCGTTTGCGGTGGAATCGTGAACGTGCCGGCCTTTTCTGGAAGGATGGTGTAGGTATACGTCAGCGTGGTCGTGGCGTGAAGGCCGCTCGAATCAAGATTAATTTGCGATTCGGATGCGTCGCCGACGTAATGGATGTTCAAACCGTCGACCGGAATTTCTTCGGGAGGCCGCACGCCACGGGCGCCGGTCAGCCTGATTTGCATTTGCACCGTTTGCCCGACAGACGTTTCCGAACTGCTCAGAACGGCGGTAATCTGCGGTGAATCGGCCAACGCAAGCGGCGCGATGAGCAGAGCAATCAGCGCGACGACAATGTTGGAAAACTGAAAACGAACAACGCGGACCAACATCTTAAATCATACATTCACCATCGAACATTTCTTCACCAGTCTTTATAGACAGTCCGCCGGGCACGCCGTTCACCCAGCTGCACCTTCGCCTCTTCATCTTTCATCGAGCGCAATAATGCCTCCGCCTGTTGTGGGGTCATTTGACCGTTATCGGCCGCTTCGGCTACCTGCCGTTCAGCTGATTGCGGTGGCTTGTCCGATTGGTCTCCGGAAGCTGCTTTGAGTTCGCCTCCGGGCTTCCGGGGCGTGCCGGCCGGGGTGGCCGTCGGCTGGGGCGTTTCATCCGATCCTTGATTGCTCGGCGAGGGCGATGCCGTTTGTTCCTGGCCATCTGATGGAGTCGGGGGGCGGTCCGGCTGTTGATCTCCGGGCGACGGTTGTTCCTGCTTTTGCTGGTGTCCCGGAGATGGGCTGGGGGATTCGTTAGGTTTCGGCGGTTGATTTTTTTGCTGCTCGTTTTTGGCAAACGCTTGCTGCTGATCGTTCTTTTCCTGGTCCGACGATTTCGACTGATTCTGCTGTGGCTGGTTTTGCGCAGTGTTTTTTTGAGATTGCTGCTCCTGCTGAGAGTCCTGCTGGTTCTGTTGATTTTGTTGCGAGGATTGGTTCTTCTGGCTCTGCTGATTTTTTTCGTCCGAGTTTGGTTGGTTCTGATCTTTCTTCTGCTGAGACTGCGGCGGAGGCGTTGGAGTCGCCTTTTGCTTCTTTAACCGTTCAATTTTCTTCTGAACTTCATCAAGATTGTTTTTAGCCGCTTCGTCGGTCGGATCGATTTTCAGCGCCGCTTCATAATGCGCGGATGCGTCTTCAAGATCCTGCAATATTTCAGCATCCGATTTTCCCAGATCGGCGCGGTCTTCTAAGGTCCGGCCAATGTTGTAATGACTTCGTTCCTGAATGGTGCGGTTGCGCGAAAGCAATGAGTTACTGAAGGATTCGAGCGCCTTATTGTAATCTCTCATTTTGTAGGCGGCCGTTCCTGCGTCGAACTGCATCCGGTCGCGCGCCGCTGAGTTTGGATGATTCTGCAAGTCTTCCTCGAACTTGCCGTAAGCGTCGGGGAATTTTCCCGCTTCATAAAGCTGAAGGCCGGGCACTGCGCCGAACGCATTTGCACAGAGCAGAAGCGCGGCGCCGGCGGCCACCGGAGCACGCCATCGAGAAGGGCGCGGGATGATCCGAGCGGAAGACCGCTCGCGTTTGCGATCCCGGATCAGCACCGAACAAACCAGGATGAACAGGGTAACGCCCAAAGGCCAGTGGTAACGTTCGATCGGGCGACGCGCCAAGCGCACATCCATTTCCGCGGCATTCAGTTTCGTCAGGCCTTCCGTCACGAGCTGTTGCATGGTTCGTGGCCCGTTCTCCAGATTTAAATAGATACCGCCGGTGGCGTTCGCGATTTCTCGCAACCGCTTTTCATCCAATTTGGATTTCACCACTTGTTCGTTATCATCTTTCACGAAAGACGTACCGCCGTTGCCGTCCTGTAGCGGAATCAATGAGCCCTGGGGCGTTCCGACCCCGACCGTAAAAATTCTTATCCCGTTATCCGCCGCCGTTTTTGCGGTAGCGACTGCATCTCCATTAAGATCTTCGCCGTCGGTAAAGATAATGAGCGCTTGATTACCCGCCGCGCTTTTTCCAAAAGTCCTTGCCGCCAAGGTAATCGCTTCGGAAATATTGGTGCCACCCTCGGGAATGGTTGTCGTATCCAAATCGGTGAGGGCCTGCACCACTGCGTTGTAGTCAACAGTGAGTGGCGCCTGCACGAAGGCCCGCCCGGCGAACGCGATCAGCCCAATCCGATCGCCGGTTAGAGCGCCAATCAAATCCTGACCAGCCAGCTTGACGCGGTCGAGCCGGCTCGGCTGGACGTCGTTTGAAAGCATGCTGCGGGAAGTATCAACCGCGAGAAGAAGGTCGAGCCCTTTGCGTTTGACGTCCTGGTAGGTGTAACCCCAACGCGGTTGGGCCAGCGCGACAATTGCGAAACCGAGGGCAATCACTTGCAGCGCGAACCGCCAAAACCGCCGGCCTCGATCCACGTTGCCGATTAATTGTGGCAACAAGCGAGGCGCGATGAATTCATGTAACCGTTCGATGCTTCTGCGCTCCGCTCGAACGAAAATCAAGGTCAGAAGCGGAAGCGCCAGCAAAGCGCAAAACCATATCGGTGCGCCGAAACTCATGGCAGTTTTTTCCAAATTGTTTGCGAGAGGAGTAGTTGAGCCACCAGGAGGCCCGCTCCGCTCATCAAGCAAATCGGAAAAAGTTCCCGGTATTGTTGATACTTTTTGATGCTCACCGTCGTCTTCTCCAACTTGTCGATGTCGCGGTAGATTTCTGACAAAGATTTTGTATCCGTGGCCCGGAAAAAACGCCCCTCAGCGATCTTCGTGATTTCTTCGAGACTTTCGGCGTCGTACGGCGTCGGCATTTTTTGAGCAAAACCAAACTGATCGTGCGCCCAAACGAACGCGTCCGGTCCATTTGTGCCAACGCCGATTGCATAAAATTTCAGGTGCAACGTTTTCAATGCTTCAGCGGCAGCTTTCGGCGGAATTTTGCCCGCGTTATTGTCACCGTCGGTCATCAGCACGATGACGCGGCTTTTCGCGCTTTTGTCTTCGATCAGGCGGTTGCCGGCGGCTGCCAGCGCCGAGCCAATGGCAGTAGCAGGCTCGACCAATCCAATTCGAACGCGGTCGAGATTTTGCAAAAGCCAATCGTGATCGAGAGTCATGGGGCTAACCACATATGGCTGCGTGCCGAACGCGATCATGCCAATGCGATCATTCGGCCGAGACTCGATAAATTTTCGGGTGACCTCTCTCACTGCGTCCAGTCGGCTCACGCGATCGCCGCCGATGGTGAAATCCTGGGCTTGCATCGAACCGGAGACGTCCAGAACGAGGATAATGTCGATTCCACTGGCCTCAATCTGCGTCAGGCTCCTTCCCAGACGCGGCTGAGCCATGGCTACGACAAGAATGGCCACACTGAGAAATAACAATGCTCGTAAAAATTTCCCTGCGCGCGCGGCGTTCTGTTTGCCAATCGCCTTGAGCGAGGCGGTTGACGAAAAACTAACGGCTGCTGCTCGTCCTCTCTTTCCGCGCAAGTAGGCCAGCAACGGAATCAAAAGCAGGAACAAGAGAAGCCACGGGTAAACAAACGTGAGCGACGCGTTTTCGGGCCACCATTCAAGCAGGCGCAAGTTGACCTCCTTTCACAAAATTTCTCGCTTCTTCCAGAAGCCGAGCACTATCCATCGTCGTGGCGTCGTAGCGCGCGAACTTGATCAGGTCACAGCGGTTCAAAAAGTCTTCCAACAATTTCCTGTCGTCCGGCGAAAACGGGGATTTCTGGGCGATCGCACTCAGAAATTCAACCGATGTTTGTCGGGTGACGGGCACGGCAAATTGCTCGTGCACAAACCGTCGAAGAACATCCGACACATTAATGCTGAATTGGTAGGGCTGGATCGCCTCGATTTCGGCGGCCAATCGCTCAAGTTCCTCGAGCGCGCGATCTCGCGGGAGTTTGGGCGGGAGGGGCGCCGGCTGGCGACGGGCGAAAGCCCAGGCAATCCATCCCAGAACCGCCAAGACAATGAATGTGCCAACGAATACCAGCCACGGAGGGATCAGCGAATAATCGACTGGGGGCGCGATATCACGCGAAGCGGCCAAAGTGATCGCTGAGTTGACAACAGTGAGCCAAGAACCCATCGCTCGCCTAACGTCTGGCTCCGCGACGTTCTCGCTGTTTAAAGAAGGCGCGCAACGCCGGCAGATAATCCTCGCCCGTTCGCAATGGAACCTCCTCAATGTTGTTTCGGCGCAAGGTCCGCGTTAACTGCGAAAACTGTTCATCAGAAATTTCGGCAAATTGCCGCCGGACCGAAGCGTCGCTGGTATTAATTTCGATTTGTTCGCCGGTTTCAGCATCCTCCAAGCTGACGATGCCGATATTCGGCAGGCTGCGTTCTCGTTCATCGAGAATGCGGAGCGCGATGAAATCATGACGTCGTCCGCTAACGGCCAGCGCATGAGAAAAATCTGGCGCCTGAAAATCGGAAATGAAAAATACGACGGCGCGTCGTGTGACAATTTTATTCAGATAATCCAGGGCGACGGCCGGTGCGGTCCCGCGTCCTTTCGGCTCGAAAAACAGAATTTCGCGAATCAGTCGCAAGGTATGCGATCGCCCTTTTTTCGGTGGAATGAACATTTCCACCTGATCGGTGAACAAAATCAAACCGACTTTATCGTTGTTTCGGATCGCACTGAAGGCGAGCAAAGAGGCAACCTCGGCCGCAAGTTCCCGTTTCGATTGCGCCGTGCTGCCGAAATTCCCTGATGCGCTCACGTCAACGATCAGCATCACCGTCAATTCCCGTTCTTCGGTGAATTTCTTGACAAATGCGGTCCCGAGGCGGGCCGTCACATTCCAATCAATCGTGCGAATCTCATCCCCAGGTTGATATTCGCGCACGTCTTCGAAGTTCATACCCCGACCTTTGAAGACGCTATGGTAATCTCCGGCGAACGCAGTCTCGACTAACCCGCGAGTTTTAATCTCGAGGGCACGAATCTTCTTCAGGATCTCAGCGGTCCGATCTGCCATCGCTTGCATTGGCGATCAGGGCACCGGGAGGCCGGCGAAAATACGCTCGATGATTGTTTCGCTGGTAACCGACTCAGCTTCAGCTTCGTAACTGACAATGATGCGATGACGCAACACGTCGGGTCCGATGCTCTTTACATCCTGTGGAGTGACGTAGCCCCGACCATTTAAAAAAGCGTGCGCCCGCGCCCCGAGGGCCAGGTAAATCGTCGCGCGCGGAGAAGCGCCATAACGAATCAAACCGTCGAGATTCAAATTGTAAGTCGATGGCTGTCGCGTCGCCCAAACCACGTCGACGATATAGTCTTTCACGCGATCATCGATGTAGATGTGGTTAACGACTTCACGAGCGGCGATAATTTGCTTCGGATCGACCACCGGATTGACCCGCAAATCCGGCGAGGAGGTCGCCATCAAATCAAGGATCGTCCGTTCCTCGGATTTTTGCGGATAACCGATATTTAATTTCAACATGAAGCGATCCAATTGTGCTTCGGGCAATTGATAAGTGCCTTCCTGTTCGATCGGGTTCTCCGTTGCCAGAACGAGAAATGGATCGGGCAGGGGATATGTCTTTTCCCCGATTGTGACCTGCCGTTCTTGCATCGCCTCAAGGAGCGCACTCTGAACTTTCGCCGGCGCGCGGTTGATTTCGTCGGCCAGGATCAGGTTGGAGAAAATCGGCCCGAGTTTGGTCGAAAACTCGCCACTGCGCGGATTATATATGAGCGTGCCGATTAGGTCGGCGGGAAGCAGATCCGGAGTAAACTGCAACCGCTGAAAGCCAGTGTTGATGCCGGCGGCCATGGTCTTGACCGTTAAGGTCTTGGCCAAGCCGGGAACGCCCTCCAGCAAAATGTGGCCATTGGCGAGCAATCCCAGCAAAAGCCTGTCGACCAAATACTTTTGTCCGACGACCACATGGGCAACTTGCTCTCGCAGAACGGGAATCCATTGGCCGAGCTGTTGAACTTCGGCAGTAATTTCCTGAGTGGATTTCATGTCCATTTCTGAGACAGATTCGAGCTCGAAATGTTCGATTCTATCGCAGCTCGATTGGCCGGCCCTAATCGTTACGCAGCCTCGACCCCATCATTGCCTTCTCGGCCGTAACGTCAAAATGACCGGCAAACCGGGAAATGGTTCAATCTCGCGGAGTCGAGACTGGAGATAACGCTT
This sequence comes from uncultured Verrucomicrobiae bacterium, assembly GCA_963846065.1. Taxonomy (GTDB): domain Bacteria; phylum Verrucomicrobiota; class Verrucomicrobiia; order Chthoniobacterales; family UBA10450; genus DASPUI01. The sequence goes on along the minus strand of CAWJUP010000003.1, from coordinate 54,408 downwards.
GTAATTATCGGTCATCAGTTGCGCGTCGTTCACAAACAGGACGAATTCCGGAGGAACAATTCGGTCAGGCGATTCAGATCCGGCCGATTGAGCACCGTAAAGTAACTTCAAGCGTTTTCCTTTGCGCATCGGCGGCGGGTTCGCGGCAATGGCGGCGCGGAGCACGCGGTTTAACACGCCCGTGCCGATGCGCCGTTTTGCCGCAGCCCGAATCTTTTGAATCACTCCGAACAGGCGATCCACATTTTCGCCCGTTTTGGCGGAGGCAACGACCACCGGTGCATAGTCGAGGAAAAACAGATTTTCACGGGCGGCGTCGATTGCTCCGACGACTGCAGTCGGGCTGCGGCCTCTTGCCTTTTTCGTGACGATGCTCCGTTTCGAGTGCGAGGAAGGTTTGATCAGATCCCATTTGTTCAACACCACCGCGCAGGCTTTGTGTTCTTCCTGGATGAGTCCGGCGATACGTTTGTCTTGCGCAGTGACACCCGCTGAGACGTCGACGGTTAAAATGCACAGTTCGGCTCTTTGAATTGTCCGTTCTGCGCGCATGACGCTGAACACTTCGACCGAAGTCGAATGGCGGCTTCGTCGCCGCATGCCGGCGGTGTCGATGAAGACAAACTGCTCGTCGTTGCGTTCGTAAACGACATCGATCGCGTCGCGAGTCGTTCCAGCGATTTCGCTGACAATGGCGCGCTCATCCCGAACGATGGCATTGATTAACGACGATTTGCCCACATTCGGCCGTCCCAGAATCGCGATCGGGAGAGGTCGACGGGTGGCGGTTGATTGGGGGTCTCCGGTTTCCGGCTTCTGATCTTCGGCGTTCGGCAGGACTTTCGAAATGTTTTCGAGCAAGTCCGTAATTCCGCGATTGTGTTCTGCGCTGATTGGAACGGCACGTTCAAAGCCTAACGAATCGAACTCAACGGCCAGATCTTCCTGTTTATCGTGGTCGATTTTATTGATCGCCAGGATGACCGGTCTTCGTGACTTGCGCACGAGCTTCGCGATTTGGTAATCAAGCGGCGACAAGCCGGATCGGCCGTCGACGGCGAATACGAGAACATCGCTGGCTTGGATGGTTTCACTGACTACTCGCTCGACTTCGCGAAGCAGTTCCGACTCGCCGGCCCCCGCGATACCGCCCGTGTCAAAGACGGTGAATTTGCGTTCGCCTCGCGTACAAACGCCAGACAATCGATCGCGGGTGATTCCCGGTTGATCATGGACAATCGCTATTTTCCGACCTACGAGCCGGTTAAACAACGCCGACTTCCCGACGTTGGGCCTTCCAATAATCGCGACGCTCGGCCGTGGCTGGTCCATCGCCTGAATCGTAACTCGAGAATGGTGAATCGTCTGAGCAATTAATCGTTATCCTTTACGATTCAGGATATCACGAATACCGGCTCGCCTTAGCGGGCCGCATGGGCATGGCCTTCGGCCTGCAACTGCCGCACTCCCGCGACCACGTAGATCACACCGGAGATAAAAGTAAATAATCCGGCGATTCCAACCACCACCATCAGGGGCAGGAAATGAATCTGCAGCATGACCCAAGCGATCGCACACATTTGGCAAACCGTCGCCACTTTGCCGGTCCAGCTGGGTTTCACTTTCATTTTGTTGCCGATAAAATAATGAAGAATGGCTGCACCGACCAGAATGACCGCGTCGCGGGTGATCACGAGCACCGGAAACCACGCCGGGAATCTTCCGTAATCGGGATCGATTTCACTCCAGTTGCTGATGCTCAACGTAATAATACCGCTTAAGAGCAATCCCTTGTCCGCGATCGGATCAAGAACCACGCCAAGTGAACTGCGCTGATTGTAGCGCCGGGCGACGTAGCCATCGAGGCCGTCGCTCACGGCAGCAACCAGGAAAATCACGATCGCGGCATAACGTTGCCATTCAAGCGGCTCCCCGCGCTGAATGCTTTGGCCGTAATAAATAGCCATCGTGACGAACGCCGGAATCAGCAGGATCCGCACAACGGTGATTTTATTCGCTGTCGTCACACGCCGAGTTTAGCGATGACGCGCGACCGTCGACAATTTATTTTCCTGATCAAAATCGCGACACTAGAGTGGGTCGCGCTGGATTTCCTCAGGGCGTTCGAGCGGCGCCCCAGAAAACGGAACCACCTGCACTTCGAGCGACGCCCGCTGCCGGCAGCGACCGCCTATTTGATTCTCCTCAGGCGGCAAATGATACGGGCGAATCCACAAGCGGCTAAGGCTGCTTGTTCCAGAGTTGGCGAACTGAGATTGTCTCCGGTTGCGAATCGAGCTTCAGAGTAAAAGTGACCACCATGGTTTTCCCTTCGTTGATCAGGTTCCGTGTGATGATCAATTGGCCGTTCTTTCCGTATTTGGTCTTAATTTCACGTGTTTCGACCAACTCGCGGTTATTCGTCCAGGCGGTTTTGACGTTGATGGAAGTCGCTCCCAAAAGCTCTTGATTGCTCGGCCTTGTGAGTCCGTCGAGGTCGAGTTTTTCATCTAAACCGAAACCGAAACCGCGAGTGGCGACTGTCAGAACCTGGTCAGTCTGTCGGAAGGTCGCTCTGAGCGTGGCCGAGTTGGCGTATTTTCGCTCGAGGAAGCCGGTCCCGATATTTCTCATCAGGGGATCCAGCGAAGTCGATGATTTACGATCGAGCATCCAGACGCCATTGAAATTTGGCTTGCTCGGATCCGCGGTGGATGCGGCTAGGCTGTGGTGAAGACTAAAAAGACCGAGGCACGCGAGGGAGGCGAGCAAGGTGAACAGTAAGCGTCTCATCTGGGTAATATCTCTTACTGATACGTTCGTTGCGGGGTATTTAGATGGCGAACGCTGGCGATCAGGACTAACATAGAACGAAATCGCGGCAATACCTTTTCGCTGGCACGTCGCGCCGCGACGTTTAAGTGTCCGCAATCATGGACAAGAAATTCAAGCAACCTTCTCGAATCGTGACATTCAAGCGGGCGGTTGTTCGAATGATTTTCCTCGGGCCCATCTTGATGGGCTGGCTCGGTGGTTGCGCGATTCCAAATGCGCGGCCGACCAGCGCGACACGTGACCGCGCCTTTATCGAGTACTGGCCTCCGGCAAAAGACAGCAAGCAACTGCGGCTAGCTGTCAAAGACCTCATCGATATGAAAGGGGTTATAACCACGGCGGGCTCGGAATTCCTTCTCAAGCATAGTTCGCCGGCCAAACGCGATGCGAAATGTTTGGACATCGCGCGCGAGCGTGGAGTGCAATTTGTCGGTAAGACTAACTTATCGGAACTGGCCGTGGCGGTCTCTGGTTTGAACGCATACTTCGGCACGCCACGAAATCCGTTGAGCCGATTTCACCTGATCCCGGGCGGCTCTTCGAGCGGCTCCGCGGTCTCGGTGGCAAACAACGAGGCCGACGTGGCGTTTGGAACGGATACGGCGGGGTCAATTCGCTTGCCTGCGGCTTGTTGTGGAATCTCTGGTCTAAAGACCACTTTTGGGCTGGTCCCGCTCGACGGGGTTTATCCGATTGCGCCAACTTACCTGGATACGGTTGGGCCGATGGCCAAGCATGTGGCCGGCCTGGCGCAAGGTATGGATCTCCTGGAAACAGGATTTTCGGATCGATACCGGCGAGCTGTCATGGCCAAGAGTTCGGCTCAGGGGATTCGAATTGGCCGACTCTATATAGAAGGGACCAATCGAGACGTGGACCGCGCGGTCGATAACGCTCTTCGTGCCACCGGATTCAATATGGTGAACCTCAGTCCGGAACTTACCAAGAAATGGACCCAGGCCCAGAAGGATGGCGCGACCATCGCTGCCGGAGGGGCGTGGCTTTACGACAACAAATACCAACATCAGCCTGAAGTGACAATTCGGACCAAGGCGGTCCTCACTTTAGGTGGAATCGACTACAAGACCGGCTACCGCGCAGCCCTGAAAAGGCGACGTGCCTGGAAAGCCGCTTTGGAACATGCATTCGAAAACGTGGATTTTATCGCGCTACCGACGATGCAAAATTTACCTCCGCGAGTTCCGCTTTTTGGCGGGACGATCGCTTTCGAAGCGCGAGTACTTGGGTTGCAAAATACGGAGGCGGTGAATTTTGCAGGTGTTCCGGCCCTGGCGATCCCAGTGCCGATATCACGTCGTTTTATTCCGGTCACCAGCTTGCAATTGGTCGGGCCGGACCACAGCGAGGCCGCCCTTCTCAACGCCGGAAGGCTGGTGGAAGAAGCGATGAAGAATCGTTAGCCGCCCGGAGCTGATGCCTGTTGAAAATCCAGCAGCCGCTTTCATAACGGTGGTCTGCGACCTCGAGCACGCTTCAGGAAAACCATCTGCATTGCTGGACGCGATTACCTTATTGCAAACATAGCTGGAAAGCCCGGATGCGATCGGTCGCAGTCAGGTTATCTTTTTCATCCCTTCAAGTTTTATGAGAGCCCCATTTCGCCACGTCAGCGTCGCCGTTATCGTCGCCTTGTGTTTTGGGACGGCCACTGCGGCGCCGGACACAATCGCCACTCGTCCGGATGGTGCAATCTCGGCGGAAAAGCTCGTTGCCCAGGGTGAAGTTCTCGACAAAAAACTAAAGGCCGGCGAGGCGTTGAGCTTTTATCTCGCCGCAGAAAAGATAGAGCCGAAGAACGCTCATCTGATGGTTTGCATCGCACGGCAATATCGCCATCTCATGCAGGACGCGCCGGCGAAGGAAGAAAAATTGCGACTCGGACACGTCGCTCTCGATTATTCCGCCCGAGCGGCTGCGGCCGATCCGAACAACGCTGAAGCGCAGCTCGATACTGCGATTTCTCTCGGAAAGATGTCGCCTTTTCTGTCGATCAAGGAACAGGTCAAGGCGGCTCCCCGGATCAAAGCATCGGCGGACAAAGCGATCGCACTCGATCCGAACGACGACACTGCCTGGCACATTCTTGGTCGATGGAATCGTGTCCTCGCAGACGTCAACACCGCCAAACGCGCGGTGGCTGGAATGTTCTTCGGCCGCCTGCCCAAGGGATCGAACGAGGAAGCCGAACGCGATCTGCGCAAAGCGCTGGAGCTAAATCCCAACCGCTTGATGCATTACATCGAGCTCGGACGGGTTTATGCGCAAATGGGAAGGAAAGAGGATGCGCGGTTCTACATCAATAAAGGATTGGCGATGCCGGATGCCGAAAAGGACGACCCTGAAGCAAAGCAACACGGACGGGAGACACTGGCGAAGCTTTAATGATTCCGGCGTGCGAGTCTCAGGCTCGCGCTTCAGGACCTGTCGGTGTTTGAATGTCGAACCATTGCGGCAATTCCGCCAGACCGCCGCCCAGGAAAAGATGATGCCACAGCTGTGTCGCTATTACCGCGGTTAGGCCAGCTTCGACGGAAAGCCGCGGCACCGAGCCAGCGCGCAGTAGGCGAAAATCTCTACGCCAACGATTCACTTCCGCTAAATCGAAATACCCGGTTCGACGAATGGACTCGTCGCTCAGGAGCTGTTTAACGAAAGACGGCTCGGGATCCATATGAAAGCTGTCGAGCGGTGCGCGGAAGATGACTTTGTGCCGGCGCGCCACTGATTTCGGAACCCAGCGCTCGGCCAACAGACGCAGCAGATGTTTGTCGCGGAATCCACGCAATCGCCAGCGCGGATGCAGCTGCGCCAAAAAATCGAAGACGTCCTCGTCGAGGAATGGATAACGAACTTCAACCGAAGAATGCATGGCGACACGATCGCCCTTCGCCTGGAGAAGGTGTCCAGCCAAGAGAACGCGGCCAGCAATCCAAACTCCACGATGCAGCGGGTCCCACCGTCGCGCGCGATCGAGCGGAAAGTCCAGCTCGGTCCATGGATTTGTGTTCGCGAGAGCCTCCTGCATCGACTCGCTGTAAAAACGCAGCTTGGAAATCGCGAGCACGCCGTATGCATCGATCCACGCGTTGGGACCGCCGACTGCACTCTCAACTTCAGCGCGCCACGCACTGGTAAAATGCGGGACTTTGTTCAACCGTAGATAGGCGTTGCGCGCAAGTTTGCTCAATCGCAACCCCGGCATCAGATCAAGAAAATCGATCAACTTCGCCGCCTTGTACCAAGGATAACCGACCAGCCATTCGTCTGCACCTTCTCCAGTCAGCACAACCTTCTGTCCGTTGCTGTGAACACGCCCCGCCAGCTGGAGGAGCGCCGCGCAGGAAGTGTCGATCACGGGAACTTCCGCGGCGGTGATCAATTGCGGATATGTCGCAATTGCATCTTCGTCCCGAAAATCTTGGACAATCGGCGGCTTGGCGCCGATGTGCCGCGCCGACAAGCTGGCCGCATCCAGCTCGTCTAACTGTGGATCGTGGACGCGCACCGTATAGGTATTGATTGCGGGACCTTTAAGCTTACACGCCAGCGCCAGAATCATGCTGGAGTCGACACCGCCAGAGAGATAGGCGCCCACCGGAACATCAGCACGCAATCGTTCTTCAACGGCCTGCAACAAGACCTGCTCAAATTCGTCGACCAACCGTTCAGTGTCCTGCCCACGCCTTTCGCTGCCTCGGTCTGGAAAATTCATTTCCCAGAAGGCTCGCTCTTCAATTTGGGCGACCGAACTGCTCCCGTTCCCCGGACTCACCGTCAGGAAATGGCCCGGAGTGAGCAGTTGGATGTTTTCAAAGCAAGTCCGCGGTCCCGGCATCGCCGAAAAGGTAAAAATATGATCGATACCGCGGCGATCCGGCCGCGCCGGAACCATTCCCGAGGCGAGAAGTCCTTTGATTTCGGACGCAAAAAGAAGCCAGTCGTCCTGCCGGGTCCAAAAAAGTGGAGCGATGCCAAAACGATCGCGTCCGAGATGAAGTTGACGCTTCTTTTCGTCCCATAGCGCGATGGCGAATTGCCCGCGCAACTTTTCCCACATTTTTTCTCCGTATTCCTCCCATGAATGCGGAACGACTTCGGTATCGCAATGCGTGACAAATTTGTGGCCGCGCGTTTTCAGTGCTGCACGCTCTTCGATGTAATCAAAGAGCTCGCCGTTAAAAACGACGAAGACACTGTGGTCTTCGTTGGTAACCGGTTGCTGGCCGTCAGCCAGTCCGACAATGCTTAGTCGGCGCGAAGCCAGAGCAAGACCTGGCCGGACCAGATAGCCCTCTTCATCCGGGCCACGATGCAACAAGGCACGGGCCATCCGGCGGATCGCCCCGTCAGGAACAGGCCGTTGCCCAGCGAGATCGATAATGCCCGCAATACCGCACATGCCTTTATTTCCTCAGAGTTGTCACTCGTTCACTGCTTTCAATATCTAATACGTCCTTCCGCAGGATGCCGCCGTGTAATTCCGGACTATGAATAACCGGCTTAAATTCGCCGTCTACGAATTAGTCAGTGAATCGGAAGAACCGGTTGCTGTTGTGCGCAGCTAATACGATAGGTAACAACCATATCTGGCGAGTTGCCATACTTGGAATTTGTTTTATGATCGCGGCCCGGTCTCGGAACGCTGCCACGCCCCATGCCAAAAGATCGTATTGCCATTATCGGAGTCGGTTGCCGTTTTCCCGGCGGTGTCGATGACACGGAATCCTTCTGGAAATTACTGACTGAAGGGCGCGACGCCGTTGGCGAGGTGCCCCCGGACCGATTTAACATCGAGCGTTATTACGACGCCGAACCGGGAATTCCCGGGAAAACTTTCGCCAAGCGCGGCGGGTTTTTGGACCAGATCGATCAGTTCGACGCCACATTTTTTGGCATCTCGCCGCGAGAAGCGCCTTATGTCGATCCGCAACATCGCTTGTTGCTGGAGACCGCGTGGGAAGCAATCGAAAACGCCGGAGTCATCCTCGATTTTGAAAAAGGAAACGACATCGGGGTTTTCGTCGGTATTTCGCACAACGATTACCAGGGAATCCAAACCACGGCTTTCGATCATTTCGGCATTACTCCTCATAGCGCTACCGGAACGGCGCATTCGATCGCGGCGAATCGCATCTCTTATTGTTTAAATCTTCGCGGGCCCAGCGTCGCCATGGACACGGCGTGTTCTTCGGCGTTGACGGCGATTCATAGCGCATGCGAACACATTTGGGCTGGGCGCGCGGACGTCGCGCTCGCCGGAGGTGTAACGGTGATGATCACGCCCGGCGGATTCATCGGGTTCTCCCAGGCAGCGATCCTTTCTCCCGATGGGCGATGCGCCGCCTTTGATGAGTCGGCGAGCGGCTTCGTTCGTGGGGAGGGGGCAGGCATGGTGTTGCTTAAACGCTTCTCGCAAGCAGTTGCCGACGGCGATGCGATCCAAGGCGTGATCCTTGGCAGCTCAATCAATCAGGACGGTCACACCAATGGAATTTCGCTACCGAGCGGCGAAGCCCAGGCGCGCCTCGTGCAAGACGCCTGCCAAGACGCGGGTGTGGCGCCGAGCGCAATCGGATTTGTTGAAGCGCACGGAACGGGAACGGCGGTTGGCGATCCGATTGAAGCACACGCCCTGGCTGAAGCGCTTTGTAAAGATCGATCTACTCCGCTGCCGATCGGTTCGGTGAAGACAAACATCGGTCACCTTGAGACGGCGGCCGGCGTGGCTGGACTTCTGAAAGCGATGCTGGTCCTTCAGCGTGGGAAAATTCCACCCAGCTTGCATTTCAATAAGCCGAATCCGCACATCGATTTCGAGAAATTGAAGCTGCGGATTCCGACCTCTCTGGAATCGTTCCCCGAAACAAGTGGCGAACATTTGGCCGGCGTCAATTCATTCGGTTTTGGAGGCGCCAACGCGCATATCATCCTCGCGCAGCCGCCACCGTCATCGCACGCAGAACCCCAGGAAGTTTGGGTAGAACGCGCGTGGCCGATCGTGCTTTCGGCGCGATCGGAAGATGCACTTCGCGGTTATGCACTGAAACTGGCGGCATGGCTCACCGAGAGCTTGAATCTCAACGGTGATTCGCCGGTGTTGCCAGACCTCGTTTACACCCTGGGCGCTCGGCGCAATTGTCACGCGCATCGTTTGACCCTGGTCGCGCGCTCGATCCCGGAATTGATCCAGGAACTCGACGCTTTCGCGGTCAAAGAGGAAAGCCTCAAAGCCCGCACCTCGTTCACGCCTCGTCCGGAATCGCCGCCACGGGTTGCTTTCGTGATGAGCGGTCAAGGTCCGCAGTGGTGGGGCATGGGTCGCGAGTTGATGCAGAGCGAACCGGTTTTCCGGCAAATGATCGAGCAATGCGATGCCGCGATGCGCGGCCTTGCGCAATTTTCACTGCTCGAAGAGCTCGGTCGCCCGGAAGAAAGCTCGCAGATGCATCGCACGGAAATCGCGCAGCCGGCGATCTTCGCCATGCAAGTCGCGCTGGCCGAGCTGTGGAAATCGTGGGGGGTGCAACCTGCCGCGGTCGTCGGTCACAGTGTGAGCGAGATTGCAGCCGCTTATATCGCCGGCTTGCTCTCACTATCGCAAGCGGCGCGAATCATTGTGCTGCGTGCACAATTTATGGATCGTTGCGCCCGTGGCGAAGGGAAGATGCTGGCCGTCGCGCTGGGCCCATCGGAAGCCCAGGCCCTGATCGACAAACACGATCCAAATGTTTCGATCGCCGCGTTCAATGGACCGCGCTCGCTGACGCTGGCCGGTCCCCGGCACTCGATTGAAGCGATGTTGACGGAACTCGAAACGCAAGGTGTTTTCGCGCGACTGTTGCGCGTCGATCATCCTTTCCATCACGCGATGATGCAGCCGGCTTCGGAGGCATTGGAGAACGCGCTGGCTGATTTAACGCCGCAATCGGAAGACATTCCGCTGTTTAGTACCGTGACCGGCAATCGCCTTTCCGGCAACTTGGGCGGAGGCGAACATTGGGGACGCGGCATTCGCCAACCGGTCCAATTTGCGCCGGCAATTAATGCCATCGCGGATTTTGGCGTCGACATTTGGCTGGAGCTCGGCGCGCATCCCGCCCTCGCTCATTCGATTCAGGAATGTCTCGCCGACCGCGGTGGGCCAAAGCCAGTCGTCATTTCTTCAGTCCGACGCGAACGCGAACATGAATCGCTCATCGAAGCGGCGATGGACTTACATCGCGCGGGCGTGGCGCTCGACTTCAAGGCCATGACGCCGTCGCGTCGTTTGCTTTCGCTCCCGGCGTACGCTTGGGATCGAAGCCGCTGGTGGAATGAAGCGCCTTCCTGGCGAGACGGTCGCCTGGCTGCCGGTGGACGTGGTTTGCTCGACATGCGATTGCCCTCCGCGACACCGACCTGGACGACCCGACTCGACAATCGGCACATGGCATACCTGAAGGATCACAAGGTCGAAGACCGCGTCATCTTTCCGGCCGCGGGCTTTGTTGACATGGCGCTCGAAGCCGGGGTTCAGCTTTTCGAAGGCCGCCCATTCGTGATTGAAGATTTCGAAATTCGAAAACCGCTTATTTTTCCCGATCCACCCACGGGTGTTAATCTCGAAATTTCCTACGAGCCTAACGAACGCACGTTCGCAATCCAAAGCCGGTTCGACCAGGGAGCGTCGTGGTCTCTGCACGTGGTCGGGTCAATGCGCGGGGGGCGCACGGAGTCAGCCTTTGCTTCCTCAAGTTTCGACGCGAGAGCCGAACACGCACGCAACGGACTCAAACCGATCGAGGTGGACGAATTTTACCGTTACATGAGCGACCTCGGCCTTCGTTACGGCGACGCCTTTCGTTCCGTTCGAGAACTTTTCGCCGCGCAAGGCGAATCCCAAGGTTTGGTGGAGCTTTCAGACGCCGTTGCCACTCGCGCCGGCGATTACCCGTTGCATCCGGTTCTGCTCGATGGCGCGTTGCACATATTCTCCGCGGGACGCGCGACCATCGAAGCGCGAGGCTCACAATTGAAGCTGCCGGTCCGCTTTGGACGAATCCTCTTCCTGCGATCACCTGGAAAATCCGCGCGCGTCCAAGCCAGCGTTCTCCAGTGTAACGACGAATTCGTCGAGGGGCGCGTCGGCCTTTACGACAACGATCATAACCCGTGTGTTCTGGTGGACGGATTTCGCGCGATCAATGTCGCTGGAGTTCGTCGTGGAGGCGTCGGCGGAGGACGCGATGTTCTTTACCATATTGAGTGGCAGCGCACGTCGACGACCACACCGCTGACGACTCAGCCGCCACCATCTCTTGAGCACCTCAGAGATGTTGCTCGAAAGACGCTCGAAAAAGTGATCGCAGAACGTGGCCGGGCGCGTCTCGAGGCTGCAGTCAGCGATCAAGACGATCTCGCCGCGGCCCTGCTTTGCGATGGTCTTGGCAAAATGGGAGTCGAGACAGGAAAAATTTTCAGTGCCGATTCATTGCGCGTGGATGCGGCGATGCGGCCGGGCTTCGAACAACTGACGTTGAAATTGATCAAGCACGGATTGCTGGAAAAAGATGGTTCTGGTTACCGTCCAACTTCGGCGTTCACAGATTCTGTTAACTCTGCGCCCCATGCCCAGCGCTCATTCATTAATCGACATCCCGGGCATCTTCCTGAAGCGTTACTCGCTGCGGGAAGTTGCGCCGAGCTCGGTCCGGTTCTGCGCGGGGAAAAGGATGCGGTTGAAGTACTTTTCGCCGGGACGGGCTCGGAATTACTGGACCAATTCTACGGCAGCGGTTTGCTCAGCAGTCACTGGCTCGCGGCAATCGCCGCCGCGGTGCAGGATGCGGCGAGTGTTTTACCGGAAGGCCGCGGCTTACGCATCCTCGAAGTGGGGGCGGGCACGGGCGCTCTCAGCGCCCAAGTTCTTCCGGTCCTCGAGCGCGATCTCCACAGCTATGTTTTCAGCGATATCTCCGCCGGATTTTTCCCGGGGGCCATGCAAAAACTGGCCGCGTTTCCGGAAGTGGAAACCAAAATCTTCGATCTGGAGAAACCAGCTGCTGACCAGGGATTCGAACTTGGTTCATTCGACTTAATTATTGGCACGAACGTGCTTCACGCAGTCGCCGACGTGCGGTCGACGTTGCGCAATTTGCACGACCTGCTCGCGCCCGGCGGCACGCTCGTTTTCATGGAGCACGGCACTCCACACCTTTGGGCGGAAACTGTTTTCAGCCTGACCAAAGGATGGTGGCGCTTTACGGATCACGATTTGCGATCTGTCCATCCGCTGCTCGGGCGGTCGCGATGGGAATCACTTTTGCGGGAAACGGGTTTTGTTGAAACGACGTCACAGGCGAGCCTGATTGGCGCCGATCCGGAAAACATGTTCACCGTTTTCGCTCGTAAAGAGTGCCAGGCACCCGCGCCCTCCGAGCTTGTCGAGTCATCGCCGGAAGAAAAATCGTGGCTCGTTTTTGAAGATGAAGGCGGTCTCGCATCCAAATTGATTGATCGCCTCCGCGCGAACGGCGTCGTCTGCCGAACCGTTCGTCGTGGAAGTTCGTTCGACGCGTTGGATGACGAGACGTTTCGTATTCGCGCCGAAGTGCCTGAGGATTGGCATCAACTTTTTGCCAAATTCACCGGAGACGCACAGCCGGAGCGGGTCGTTTATCTTTGGAATCTCGACGCCCAGTTCGATGAAGGCGCCCTTTTTGGCACCGATGCGCTGCTTCATTTAGCGCAGGCGCTCGGGACCAACCGGCCTGCCGCTAAACTTCGGATCGATTTGATAACTCGCGGCGCGCAAGCCGCGGGCCGGGAGGGTCGACCAACCACGGTCGTTCAATCGCCTGCTATTGGTCTGTTCCGCGTTATCTGGGGCGAGCATCCCAATTACGTTTGCCGTGGAATCGATTTGCCGCCGGTCGCGTCGGAGGCTGACGATCAGTTGCTGTGGGCGGAATTGCTGCGAACCGATCAGGAACGCGAAGTCGCATTTCGCGGCGAAGCTCGTTACGCGCAACGACTGGATCGTGGCCGTCCGCGAACGATCCAAATGCTCGATCCGGCCGTGCCATTGCGTCTCGAATCGCGGGAACGCGGCCAACTCGACACACTGAATTTTGTCCCTTTCGTGCAGCCACCATGTGGTCAGGGAGAAGTCATCATCGATGTCAAAGCCGCGGGAATGAACTTCCGGGACGTGCTCAAAGCGCTTGCGCTTTATCCAGGCGAAGCGCCGGATGCTCGCATCTTCGGCGACGAAGTGAGTGGAATCGTTTCAGCGGTCGGCGCGAATGTGACTCATGTAAAACCCGGCGATCGCGTTTTCGGCCTCGCTGTCTTCGGCCTCGCCACTCAAACGATCGCGCGCGGCTGCGACATTCGTCGAATTCCGGGGAATCTTTCGTTTGAGGAAGCGGCGACGCTGCCCGTCGTTTTCCTGACTTCCTGGTACGCGCTGAAGAATGTCGCGCGATTGCGGGCAGGAGATCGCGTGCTGATTCATGCCGGTGCGGGCGGAGTTGGCATGGCCGCAATTCAAATTGCGCATCACTTCGGCGCCGAAGTGATTGCCAGCGCGGGAAGCGCAACCAAGCGCGCTCTGCTGCAAACTCTCGGCGTGAAACACGTGATCGATTCGCGACGCGGCGATTTCGCTGAAGCAATCATGGAACTGACCGGCCGGCGCGGTGTGGACGTCGTCCTCAATGCGCTCGCTGGAGAAGCCATTCCAATGGGACTCTCGTGCCTGGCCGATGGCGGTCGATTCATTGAAATCGGCAAACGTGACATTTATCAAAACTCACGCATTCCGCTTTGGCCACTGCGGCGCAATGCCTCATTCCATGTCGTCGCCATGGACTCGGTATTTGCGGGCGATGAGTCGTTAACACGGCAAATGCTTGAAGAACTGGCAGATCTCGTTGAGCGATCCGTTCTGCGTCCGCTCCCCTTCCGCGTTTTTCCCGCGCATAGCGTTGACGCCGCTTTTCGATTAATGGCCGGTGGTAAACACATCGGAAAGGTTGTGGTATCATTTTCGGAACCGTTTGTGCCGCGAAGAGGTGAGCCACTGGTTCCGAAATTCGAAATCAAACCGGACGGTTGCTATCTGATTACCGGCGCATTCGGCGGGTTCGGCAAAGTGCTCGCGAATTGGCTCGTAAAGGCCGGTGCCCGGTATCTCATCCTCTCAAGTCGCAGCGGCGCGCAGACGCCCGAGGCGGAAGCTTTCGTGCAAACGCTTCGCGATCGTGGAGCAACTGTTCAGATCGTAAAAGCCGATGCTAGCTCCCAACAGGATGTGGCTCGCTTGTTTGAAGCAGCCCGTTCTCTTGGCCAGCCACTGCGCGGTATCTTTCATCTTGCCATGGTCATCGATGACGCCCCGCTGGCTGCGTTAACCCGGGAAAGAATGGCAAGCGTGATTGGTCCGAAAGCATTGGGGGCATGGTGGCTTCATCAGGGAACCCGTGAGATGTCGCTGGATTGCTTTGTCATGTTCTCGTCGATGTCGGCAATCTTCGGCAACCCGGCGCAAGGTAATTATAGTGCCGCCAACGCGTTTCTTGATTCTCTCGCTCATCACCGCCGCGCGCTGGGCCTTCCGGCGCTGACCATCAATTGGGGCGTGCTTGGTGGCGAAGGCTACGTCGCCCGCAACGAACGGGTCGCCGAGTTCCTGGCCAAGCAGGGCTCGACGGAACTCTCCCCGGCTGAAGTCACATCCATTCTGGAGTCTTCGCTCCGCGCAGGAAACACGCAAGTCGCTGCCATCCGTATTGATTGGGCGAAGTGGAAAACGTTTTTCCGTGGCATGCAAGAGAGCGGTTTATTTAAGCGAGTCTTCGCTTCGATTCAGAGCCAGCAAACCAGTGGCCCGGCAAGTGATTGGCGCAATAAGATTGAAGCTGCACCCACAAACGAAAAGGAAGCGGTCATCGCCCAAGCGGTGCGCGAAGTGGTGGGCGCCGTCTTACGAGTCAAGCCGGACACTCTGCGAGACGACCAGCCGCTCACTGACCTTGGTCTCGATTCGCTGATGGGAGTGGAAATTGAGAATTCACTCGAACTCGCAACGGGCGTGGCCCTTCCCCCGACCAGTTTGATGCGCGCCCGCACAATTGGTCAAATCGCCACTTTGATCGCCGGCCAAATTGGCGGTGCCGCGTCTACTAAATCGCCGGTCGAAGCAGTTGCGCCGGCAAAGCCTGTGATCGCTGCCACCGAGGTCGATCTTGAAGCGCTGTCAGGCGAAGAAATCGAACGGTTTTTCGGTGATGACGAAAGCACTCAGCTTGAGTCAACCCCACATGTCTGAGGAAAAAAGGGATCGTTTCAAAAAATGGCTTGAAAGCCAGGCAGCTCAGCTCCATCCGCTGACCTTTCCGCAACGCGAATTGTGGGAAGCTTCACCCGCGCCGGTCACGGATGTGTCGAACCACATCTGCTGCATGATCGATGTGCGAGGTGAGATGTCTCAGCAAGATTCTACAGCTGCTCTTCAGCAAGTCGTAAATCGCCAGGACGTTCTTCGCCTTTCTTTTTTGCCGGGAAAAAATGGGCCGATCCAGTTGGTCCGAAAGAAAGGCAAAGCGGAGATGAGGTTTCATGACGTTTCGCCGCAAACAAAGCCTGAGGAAATCGAGGAGCTGGCGCTCGGGAGTTTTCATAAGCCGTTCGACTTGTTGCAAGGTCCCCTATACCGGGTCGAAGTTCTTCGCCGGGCAGCGAACGACCAAGTCTTCGTCTTTTCGATTCATCACGCCATAGCGGACGGCTGGACACTTGGCATTTTCGTGCAGGATCTTTGCGCGGCCTATATTCAGGAATTCCTCGGCACGCGGAAGGAACTCGGTCCGCTTTCAACATCTTATTTTGCCTGGGGTGCGGCGGAGCGGGCATTTTGGCAGGGCCCGGAACTCGAGTCGCGCATCAATTTTTGGAAATCACAGCTTGCCGGAACACGCCGTCTCTGGTCGGGCGCAGACCAGTCTAAAGTCGTGTTCGCTCCACGCCGGCTGGTCCTCTATTTAGAAGCCGATATCTGTTCAGCAGTGCGTGAACTGGCGCGTCGAAATGGCGCGACTTTATTTAGTACCCTTCTGGCGGCCTTCCAAATCGCGTTGTCACGCTGGAGAGGTGAAGATGACATTGTGGTTGGAACTCCTGTGGCGAATCGAGCTACCCAGGGTGTCCGCGAAACGATGGGATATTTCTCGGGCGTCGTGCCTCTACGCGGCCAAGTTGAACGCGATCGCTCTTTTTCCGAGCATTTGCGGATTGTCCACCAAACGACCGTTGATTCGTTTGCCAACGCCATGCCCTTCGCAGAACTTGTTCGAGCATTGAACGAAAGTCCGGCGCCGACCAGAAACCCGGTCTTTGAAGTACGGTTCGCTTTACAAAATCATCCGGTTCCCGACGCCGAACTTCGCGGTCTGTCGCTCAAGCTTAAAATGCGGTCGACCGGTACGCCGCGATTTGACCTCGGTTGCGAGATCACCCAACAGGGCGATATACTGGAAGTGGTTTGGTTATTCCGGGAAAACCTGTTTTCCCACATCGAGATCGAAGAATTGGATGGCTTATTTCGAAGAGTCTTGGAAGATGTATGCTGTGTGCCGCAGGGGCGGATCGCTGCGATAGCGGGTTAAATTCATGAACATCGCAATAAGTGCCGAGGGACTGGCCGAACAACATGATGAACATGAGGTAAGCAGCGTCGCATTCCAAAGCCTCGTTATCTCGCTGGCCGTAGCCGAAACTTCAATGTGGGCCGGAGTGCGAATGGGATGGCTTTGGCTGATGGTGCCTTCGGCGTTGGTCGTCGCACATTTGATGCACGGAACGTTGATCGGACTGCATGAGGCGATTCATGGGTTGCTCCGTCGGAACAGACGCTTGAATGATTTCGATGGCGTATTGCTCGGCATTTTTAGTTTTCTTCCTTTCACGCTTTATCGCGTGGTCCATCAATCCCATCACGTGCATCTTGCGACTGAACGTGACGCCGAACTATGGCCATTTGTTTTACCGAACACACCGCGTTGGAAACGATGCCTCGCCGCGTTTCTCGAGCTGACTTTCGGCGTCGTTTATACGCCGTTGCTCTTCTTGCGAATTTTCTTTAGTCGAAACTCGTCCATTCGGAGCCCGAAGGTCAGACGAAAGATTTGGGTGGAGATCGCTTTGGCAGCTGTGGTCTGGACTGCTCTGATTGGAGGCCTCGCTTATTGGGGCGGTTGGAAATATTTCTTGTGGATGTATCTCATCCCGGGAGTGATCGCTGCGAATCTCCAAAGTTGGCGCAAGTACATCGAGCACGTCGGTCTGAGCGGGAGCACGGCGAATAGTTCCACTCGGAGCATTATCCCGAAAAGCTGGATGGGACGTGTTTTTGCCTACACGCTTCTCCACGAGCCTTATCACGGTGTGCATCATCAAAATGCCGGATTGCCCCATACGGCGCTGCCTCAATTCAAATCGATGCTTCTTCCCCAGAATCCGGGCGAGCGAGCGCCATTCATGAGTTATCGACACGCGCTTCCGGATTTGTTGCGCAACCTTGCCGATCCACGCGTCGGCGCGCAATGGTCCGATTCCGCGCGGGACTCAGCTTGATTTCGCGAGTCAGCACACTGCGGACTGCGTTTTCGAGTCGGTTGGCCTGAAGAGAGAAATCGACGACGGCCGCGTTCGGGCGTTGCGTGGAATCGTGGGCTAGGGTATGTCGGCTACTCGGTTGTGCAGTAGATGCCGATGTGGCGGAATGGTAGACGCAACGGACTTAAAATCCGTTGGGCTTAAACGCCCGTGTGGGTTCGAGTCCCGCCATCGGCACCTCTGAAAAAGCTAATTCGTAAGGCAATCGGATTCGGGCGGTTCGGCGTTTTTTTCCTTGGTTGGCAAATAGGCTTGCCTAACGACTAACGGCCTGTGCAGTCTGACACTCAACCGAATCGGCCGGCCGTTCAGGCGCAGGGTTGCAGCGGGTCATCCGCGGAATGACTTCCCATTCGATGTTGAAGATCGGAGCTTAATATGAAGCTGAAAATCTTTCTCACGTACCAGGAAAATCAGACACTTTACGGTCAAGTTTTGCAGCGGCTGGTATTCACCCTGTTTATCCTGGTGACAGTCATTCTGACTGATACGGCGTCATCGGCACCGGTTCAGGCTCCCAACCTAGGAATCAATAACTTTTCCGTCTGGTCTACATTGCCCGATCCGGATGGGCAGCGGCGAATGGCCATCAGCTTCCGCGTGGTCAATACCGGAACCGTCGCATCGGGCGCTACGATCACTCGCGTGACAGTTGCGGGCAATCCCACCACTTATTCAACGCCGGCTCTGGCGCCGCAAGCCGTGGTCTATTTCACACAGACACTTCAGGCCACGTCGTCGATCCCCATCAAGATTGAAACCAACGTTCAACCACAGGTGGTCAACGCCCCGCCTGTTGAGAAGCGAAAAAGTCTAACAGTGAAACCGCCGGGTTTAGGCAACGGACCAAGCAATACGATGGAATATACGGCGAATCCCGGCGGCGACTACGGACGCTGGCAGGCGATCGGTCCGTCGAAGATTGGAACTATGGAATCGGGACGGGTCAGCACAATCGCAGTCAGCCCGGTCGATCCGTCTACTGTCTATGCGGGAGGTCGGGACGAGGGACTGTGGAAGACAACCGGCGCGACGCCAGCGTGGTTTCCCCTTACCGATGCGCTGCCCACTCAGGAGATCGATGCGGTCGCCATCGATCCCGGTAATGCTAGTCGGGTAATGGTTGCGACACCGGCAGGGGTCTTCCAATCGCTCAATGCCGGGTCGATGTGGCAACAACTCACCAGTCTGGATCTTAAAGCCGTGGGCAGCGACGGCGGTAAACTGCTGATTACCAACTCGCAGCTTATTAATAAACCTCCCGTTGCCGAACGGGACAATGCTCACGTGTCAGTTGGCGGGGTCACGCCGAGGCAGATAATTTATGTCTCGACAAAAAGCGGCGTGCAAGTTTCCACCGACGGCGGCGGGCATTGGAATACGGTGCTGGCCAGCGGTTCACCGGTGATCAGCTTGCAGTTCGGCACCACGGATGCGTCGACGCTGTTTGCCTCGACGGCTAATCCACCGGCTGCTTTTGAAGCGCAAAATGGCGGTCTGAGTTCGACCTCGTGGCATCAGCTTCAAGGTTGCCCGCAAGCGCCGTTACCCAGCTTTCCATCTGCAGCGAATGTGTGGATCACGGAATCCCACGGGACGCAGTGGGTGAGCTTTCGCGGCAAGAGGACGGATTCGCCCAATCTGGGGTTATTCCGCAGCACCAGCGATACCTGCACGGTCAATGGTTTCGTCGAACACGGCTGGCAGCAGGTAAGCATCAACGGGGGCTGCAATGACTATAACAATAACTGGAGCTACCTTTTCGCCCATCCCGGCGATCCAACGGTAGTTTTCAAGGGCGGAATTGATCTATGCCGCTCATCAGCCTTGGGGGACAACCTGGCGAGAGTCTCGGGAATCCACAGTGATCATCACGCGGTGGTGGTTGCGCCGTCATCGCCGAATATCATGTTCTTTGGCAGTGATGGCGGCATCTACCGCTCGGCCGACAAGGGGGCTACCCTCAATTTTTTCGGCGAAGGCATGTACAACACGGAGGTACTGAAGATCGACGTGAACGGAGCCGGGCCTCCGCGGGTGATTGTTGGGGGTTCACAGGACAACGATTCCTTTGGCTGGGACGGCACCTCAGCCGTCTGGACGGATATCGGCGCCGCGTTATCCAGTGGTGATGTGCCTTTGATTGCTTTTGATCGCAACGACCACCGAGGCGTGTTCGTGATGGGACAGAGCACGCAGCAGATTCAAGATCACCCGGCCAGCGGCAGCTCTCAGATCACGCAGCGCGGTACTCTGGATGATTGCCTGGCCTACTCGGAGTTTCCCGGTCAGGTGTTTGAGAGCATGGAATCAACCGGCGCTGCTCCGCCGCTGCTGACGACATGCACCGGAATCTGGAGCGGGCCGCCGTGGACCGAGATCAAGAAGGCGGCTTCGGGTGATCAATTCGTACGCCTGCGCCTGGCCCCCGACAATCCTCAGATTGCTGTAGCCGCGACCGCCAATGGGCATGTCTTCTGGGGTGCTGCGCTGCAGCCTTCACAACTGTACGACGTTTACACCGAGCCTAACAACGGGAGCGCTTCGGCCATTGCCATGGTAAACGCGGGGAAGTTTTATGTGGCGAATAACGCGAGCGGGAGCGGCACCATTACGCGCTTCACCTGTTTTCTTGGCTGCACCACAGAGAACATCTGGCCGCAACCACAAAATCCCATCAACAACGTCACCGCGGTGGGCATCGATCCCCTCGGGACCGACACGGTGCTGGCCGCCGTTCAGGGCAATGGCATTTTCCGGGGAACCCGCGACAGCTCGGGACACTGGACTTGGGCACCGTACAGCAACGGCATCCCCGTCGGAGCGAATGTTACCGACATCGAGGCACGCAGCGATGGCTCCGTTGCGGCAGCGACCTATGGGCGCGGCGTGTTTCTGCTCACGTCGCGCTCTTCCGCACCGCCAACTTTAAGTGTCAGCGGACACGTTGTTGATTTCGAAGAGGAAGGCGATGACAGCCACCCGAACAAGCCGATCCCGAAGTTTACGACCGCAGAGCTGGACAGCAAACCGGGATTCGTATTCAGCACTACCAGCTCCGAGTGGAGCGGAGTATTGGCAGGGGCATTTAAGAATCATCGCAAGGTAAAAATCAATTACGCGCCAAGCGGTCACACGCCGAGCGGTCAGAACGCGGGCAACATCATTAGTGCAAGCTACGCCGGGCAATAAGTTCGCCGCTTCGATTCGCGGCTCCGTATGAATACCACGTTTCCGTGACGAGAAGTGTAACACGGGTGAATCGCTCTTCGGTGTGAATCGCCATCGGCACGGCAAGAAAAGACTAATGCGGCATTTCAGGCGCGTTGGTCAGCAGGTTACTTGTTGATTGAATCCCGCAACCTGGAGGTCCTATCCTGTTTAACGGTCGTATCGGCTTCGACTGATCAACACCAGATCATTTGGTTCGACCGATGGACGTTTAAGATTCGCGAAGCACGGAAAACATGGTTCAAACAAAGGATCGGTCATTATTCATACCTGTCCTGCTCGGCACAGCGCGCCAGGGTCGGGAAAGCGAAAAAGCGGCGCGCTTGGTCTTTGAGCGCACCAAGAAAAGAAACGAGGTGGAAACGGCGTTTATCGACATCCGTGATTTGCCGATGCGGCTGGATGACGCGGGCGAGCAAATGAAAGATCCGAAATTTTCGGCAACGATCGACCGGTGCGACGGACTAATTATCGTCACGCCGGAATACAATCACAGTTTTCCCGGGCTGCTGAAACATGCGCTCGACATGAATTTGAAGGAATACATTCACAAAGCAGTTGGCATTTGCGGTGTCTCGGCCGGCGTCTTCGGCGGCGTCCGTGTCATCGAGCAACTTCTTCCCGTCATGCGCGAGCTCGGCATGGTGACGATTTTCGAGGATGTGAATTTCGGCCGGATTCGCACGCTGTTTGATGCCGACGGGAAATTGCTCGATGAAAATTTCATTCGCCGAATCGATGCTTTCCTGGATGAACTGATCTGGATGGCGCGAGTGTTGCGCTATGGCCGTGAAAACATCCCCTCAGCGTTTCACCAGGATTAATGCAGAAATACACGAAAGCTCCTGAGACGCGAGGCGATCGATGCCTGGGAATATTACTTCTCATCGCGGGTTCCGTTCTGGCGATTGACCTGCTGACCGGCAATCGCTACGGGTTCCATCGGGACGAACTGGCGACCCTGGATGATGCGCATCACCTCGCCTGGGGCTATGTGGCATACCCTCCGGTCACGCCGTTTTTTGGCTGGTTATCCCTGCACCTATTTGGAGGTTCGCTGGCCGGATTTCGATTCTTTGCGGCATTGGCAGATGCATCAGGTGTTTTTCTGACGGGATTGATTGCGCGAGAGCTCGGAGGCCGCCGATGGGCACAAATACTGGCCGCCGCCGCCGCCATTCCGTTCTCGATGGCTGCTGGTACGCTGATTCAGTACGTTTCCTTTGATTACCTCGCTTGGGTGGCCTGTAGTTATTTTTTCGTCCGACTCCGCGGATCGAACGATCCGCGATGGTGGCTGGCAATCGGGGCATCGATCGGAGTTGGAATGCTGACGAAATACAGCATGCTCATCTGCGCGACAGCAATCGGTATCGCCGTTCTTTTTTCAGATTTGCGTTCTCATCTACGGAGTCGATGGATCTGGTTCGGCGTAGCTCTTTCGCTGTTGATTTTTCTGCCGAACTTCCTTTGGCAGCTGAATCATCACTTCGTCTCACTCGATTTTCTTCGCCACATTCACGAGCGCGACGTGCGCATTGGACGGACAAAGGATTTTTTGCCAGATCAACTGCGTCTGACGTTCCTCATGGCTCCTTTGGCGCTTCTCGGGTTGTGCTTTTACCTGTTCGGAAAAAATGGCGCTCGCTTCCGGCCCACTGTCTGGATTTATGTCTTCCCACTGTTCGCGTTCCTGATGGCAAAGGGACGCGGGTATTATCTGGCGCCGGCCTATCCGATTCTTTACGCCGGTGGCAGCGTGCTTTTGGAACACCGGATGGCGAATTGGCGGACTGTTTTTGCGATGATTACCCGCGCAATCGTGTCGGTCGCAACAATTGCCAACATTCTTATCGCAGCCGCGTTTCTCGTCCCGGTTGCGCCGATTGATTCGGCTTGGGCGCAATACATCTTGAAATCGAACGACGACTTTCGCGAAGAAGTTGGATGGGAGGAACTGGTGCAAACGGTCGCACACATCCGCGATTCGTTGCCGGAAACCGACCGCACCCGATTGAAAATCTTGGCCGGCAATTACGGCGAGGCCGGGGCAGTCAGTTTCTATGGACCCCGTTACGGTTTGCCGCCCGTCATATGTGGAACAAACTCGTTCTGGGCGCGGGGTTATGGCGATCCGCCGCCGGACACGGTCATCGCTCTCGGATTGTCGCGCGAATTTTTAGAAGAACACTTCGAATCGTGTGAATTGGCGGGAGAGGTGACCAACCGTCTCAACGTGGTGAACGAGGAAGTGAAATCGCACCGCGAGGTCTTTGTATGCCGCAAACTTCGTGGTGACTGGCCGGATTTTTGGAAAACGTTTCGCCGTTATGGCTGATAGCAGGATGAACGACGACCTGACCCGCGTTGGAATTCGGGCCGGGGATTTCGAAGAAACTTTCGCACGCTCGGGCGGGCCGGGCGGACAGAATGTGAACAAAGTATCAACGGCGGTGACGTTGCGGCATAAGCCGACCGGTATCGTCGTGACTGTTCAAGATTCACGATCGCAAGCGGTGAATCGCAAGATCGCCCGGAAACGGCTGATCGCAGCAATCGAAAGGCAGCACAGGTACATTCGTCAGACCAAAGTTTCAGCTCGTGAAAAGGAGCGACGTCGAAAATCGCCACGTCCACCAAAGTTGAAGAGGAGAATTTTGGAATCCAAGCGAAAACGTGGAGACTTGAAAAAGCAGCGGCGAAAGATGGAGTAAAGCGAAGGCAGTTTACCTGCGAAAGGAAGTCATTCGCAACCACTCGATCAAAAAAAGTGCAGCGATTTAATTTAGGAATTATCGGCGCCGGCTGGCCAGGTCAGCAACACGCGATCGCCGCGCGATCGAATGAGGAGGTTCGTCTTTACGCTTGCGCCGACAGCGACGAGCAGCGGCTGGTCGATTTTCAAAAGGAATTTCGTCCGGAGAGAACTTTTCGGAGTTATGAGGAACTCATCCATGACCGCGCGATCGATGGTGTCGTTATCTGCCTGCCAAACTTCCTGCATTTCCCGGTGTCGCTCGCCGTGCTTGAGGCTGGAAAACATGTCTTATGCGAAAAACCGCCGACGATGACGGCCGCGGAAATGAAAATACTGCGCGACAAAGCGCGCGAACGGAAACTGATTTATTCGTTCAGTCGCCAATTTCGTTTCACTCCGGCGATGCGCGCGGCGAAAGAAGCGATCGAACAAGGACGTCTGGGACGTATTTACAACGCCCAGGCTACATTTGTTCGTTCACGTGGGATCCCGACGTGGGGCGGAGGATGGTTTGTCGATAAGAAACGATCCGGCGGCGGGGCACTGATCGACATCGGTATCCATGCGTTGGATGCGGTCTGGTTCTTGATGGGAACCCCGCGTCCCGTCTCGATTAGCGCGAAAGTCTTTCGCAATTTCCCTCAGCTTGCCACCGGCGTGCCGATTTTCGATGTCGAAGACGCGGCCTACGCTTTCATTCGTTTTCAAAATGATGCAGTCGTCCAGTTAGAGGCTTGTTGGGCGGGAAACCTGCCTGACTCCGTTCCGTCCCGGAAATATTTCGGCCGGGAATTGATCAACTCGATGATCTACGGAACGAAAGGAGCGATCCGGCTGAATCCGTTGACCCTATTTGAGGATTGTGAAGGAGAAATTATTTCGGTTTCGCTGATGCAGGCAGGCGGCGAACCAGGCGGTTTCGAGTCGCAGCTACGGAATTTCATCGGAGCCGTTCGAGGCATAGTCGAACTAGTGAACGACGCCGATCAGGCGGTCGCGCTGATGGAAATGATCGACGCGATTTACTTGTCCAGTGAGCTGGGCAGGGAAGTTACCGTTGCCGAAACGTAATTGAATCAGTTGTGCTTGCTTCTTTAACCGGGCAGAAGAAAATCGGGTCATGAAAAAACCCGGAATTTTGCTCACCTTGTTTGTCATTACGACCGTAGCTCTGTGTGGTTGCGCGTCTCATCCGACTGAAACGCAGACCACCACCACGACCACGCAGCAACAAACGGCCGTGACCCAGCCGCCTCGTAGCACCACCACGACCACTTCAATGGGCAATCACTAGTGGGCGATTTTTGATACATCCGAATAATCTCCGCGGGCCGAACGTCCTACAGATATGAAGAAACTTATTCTGAAAACTCTCCTTTTGTGCCTGGGAACAATCTGGTTCGCGTCCTGTGCCAGCGAGCAGCCCGCCAGCACGACCACCACCACGACCCACGAAACGACGGTGAGCCAGCCGGCTGCGGCAACGCAGCAAACAACGACCGTGCGGACAATGCACTAAGTCGGTGGCAACAAATTGTGATTGGGCGCGCGCCAGCGCGCCCTTTTACTTTTCCTCAGCCGCCGGCGTTTCCGACTCGGCTTCTTCCTGGGCCTGACTAACGACTGGAGCGATCGCCTGCAGCTTCTCGCTTTCTTTCAAGTTCATCAGTTTCACGCCCATGGTGTTGCGACCGGTTTCCCGGATCTCTTTCACGCGAGTACGGACCATCTGACCCTTGGTCGTTATCAACATGATCTCATCGTTCTCGCGAACGGTTAGGGCACCGACGACGTTGCCGGTTTTCTCACCGGTCTTCATGGTGATAATTCCTTTGCCTCCGCGCGATTGCCGGCGGTAATCGTCGAACGACGTTCGTTTGCCAATTCCATTTTCGCCGGCAACGAGCAACATCGAATTCGTATCGACGATTGCGTTGGCGACGACATGGTCCTTCTTGTCCGGCCGAATACCCCAGACGCCGACCGTATTGCGACCCTGATCGCGGAGTTGATCTTCATGAAATCGAAGACTCATCCCTTCTTGGGTAATCAAAACGATTTCGTTGTTGCCGTTGGTTAACTTGGCATCGATCAGGCGATCGCCTTCCTCAATTTGAATCGCAATGATGCCGCCTTTACGAACATTGGCGTAGTCAGACAGGTTCGATTTCTTGACGATGCCGGATTGGGTCGCAAAAACGATGTGCAAACGCTCGTCCCAGGTTTGATCAACCACATTTGCGCCCGTGCCGGTCTTCTTGGCTTGAATTCGGATAGTGGCCGCGATCTTCTCATCGGGACGCAGCTCGAGAATATTGGCAATCGAGCGGCCTTTGGCGGCGCGGCCCATTTCCGGAATCTCGTAGACTTTTTCTACATAAGCGCGGCCGGATTGAGTGAAGAACATCAAATAATCATGCGTCGTCGCCGTAAACAGATGTTCGACGAAGTCGCCTTCTTCCTCTTCCGTGGCGCCTTCGCGCGTGGACATTCCGATAACGCCTTTACCGCCGCGACGTTGCGCGCGAAACGCACTGACTGCGGTCCGCTTGATAAAGCCGCCATGGGTAATACTGATGATGCAACCCTCATTGGCGATGAGATCCTCCATATTGATCTCACCTTCGTCGGCGATGAATTGGGTCAAACGCGGAGAGCCATGTTTATCGCGAAGTTCGCGTAGCTCCTTCTTAATAATCGTGAAGACGCGGTGTTCTTTCGCCAGAATATCCCGCAAATCTTTGATCGACTCGATCAATTCCTTGTATTCTTTCTCGATCTTGTCCCGTTCGAGGCCGGTCAGCTGATAGAGACGCAGGTTTAGAATTTCGTCAGCTTGATGCTCGCTGAACGCGTAACGTCCATTCGTCAGGCGCGCTTCGTTGCGAATTAAAACACCGATCTGTTCGACCTGGCGTTTGGTAAACTCGAAAGCGAGCAATTTCACTCGCGCTTCACTGCGGTCGGCGGATTCGCGGATAATCCGGATAAATTCGTCGAGATTTTTAAGGGCAATCAGATAGCCCTCCAGCGTTTCTGCCCGTTCCTCGGCCTTACGCAACTCGAACCGAGTTCTTCGCAGCACAACCTCACGGCGATGCTCGATGTAGGCGGCGTTGGCTTCCTTCAGGGAAAGTAGTTTGGGACGGCCGTGATCGATCGCCAGCATCAACGCAGGAAACGATGTCTCCATTGCCGTGTGCTTATAGAGATTGTTAATGACGATCTTCGGATTCGCGTCGCGCTTCAGCTCGATCACGACGCGTGTGTTTTCGTCGGATTCGTCACGGATCGCACTGATATCGCCGAGAATTTTATCGTTCACCAGATCGGCAATGCGCTCGACCAGCGTGGCACGGTTGACGTTGAACGGAATTTCGGTAATGACGATCTGTTCGCGGCCGCCCTTAACTTCTTCCACGCCGGCTTTGCCGCGCACTTTCATGCTGCCACGGCCGGTCTCGAGGTATTGTTTCACGCTACCCAGTCCGCAAATGGCGCAGCCGGTCGGGAAATCCGGCCCTTTGACGAACTTCATTAGTCCCTCCAGCGTGATCTCGGGATCATCGATCTGCGCGCAAATGCCATCGATCACCTCGACCAGATTATGGGGTGGGATGTTCGTCGCCATTCCCACCGCAATACCCGTCCCGCCGTTGACCAGCAGATTTGGAAAGGCAGCTGGAAAAACAGTCGGCTCCGTCCGCGTTTCGTCGTAGTTCGGAACGAAATCGACGGTGTCTTTATCCATGTCCACCATCAGGGCGGCGCCGAGATGGGTCATGCGGGCTTCGGTATATCGCATGGCGGCGGGAGGATCGCCCTCGACCGATCCGAAATTGCCCTGGCCATCGACCAGCCTTTCACGCATCGCCCACGGCTGGGCCATATGCACGAGGGTGGGGTAGATCACGGCTTCGCCGTGTGGGTGATAGTTACCGCTCGTATCGCCGCAAATCTTCGCGCATTTACGGTGTTGCCGACCCGGAAATAGCGAGAGGTCGTGCATGGCGAACAAAATGCGCCTTTGCGACGGTTTCAGACCATCACGCGCATCCGGCAACGCGCGCGAAATGATGACCGACATCGAGTAGTCGAGAAACGACCTCGACACTTCGTCGGCCACATTAATCGGTTCTACTTTTTCGTTCGCGTTATACACGGCGGGATCCCGTTGAATGGTGACTTGTTAAATGGTGGATCGTGAAATGGTGAACTGCGAACAGCTAACCGCGACCGCCGGTCTGACGATGTAACGACTTAACCAATACCAGTTTTTCATCTAGATATCGAGGTTGCGCACGTTGAGTGCATTATCCTCGATGAATTGCCGGCGCGGTTCGACCACGTCGCCCATCAAGATCGTAAACATCTTGTCGGCATCGACGGCATTGTCGTCGTTCAGATCGACCTTGAGTAGTTTGCGCTTCTCCGGATTCATCGTCGTCTCGAACAATTCCTTGGCGTTCATTTCGCCGAGACCTTTGAATCGCTTGATCTGCACTCCGCGACGCCCGATTTCCAAAACTTTCTGTAAGATTTCCGGAACGGAAAACAGGGGATGGGAAACCGCTTTGTCACCTTCGCCCTCGATCAGTTCAAAAATTGGGCGATCGCTGGCGGCATAGTGATCCACCTTTAATCCTTTTCGCACGAGCTCGGCGATAATCTTCTGGATGGTGGCAGATTCATGGAGCTCGACCAGCTTGGCCCGGCGACGCGGAGCGCCATTCGATTTTGCCGGAGCTTCCTTTTCGTTCAGGGGCAGGAGTTCCTGCTCAATCTGCGTGTCGAACAGATTCAGATCGAGATTGGCTTCATGAAAACTTCGGACAGCTTTTTCGTCGTGGAAATAATGAACGCTTTCATCGTTTCCATCGCGCACCTTCACGAGATAACTCGGAAGCTTGCCCGTCTTCGTGTTGCGCTGAGCGAGATAACTTTCGAAATCGCCGCCGTGCCGGCGAACTGCTTCGCTCAGCTTGGCCAACTTCTCGAGCGACTCGAGAATGTCTTTGAGCTGAGTCGCGCTAATTTCCTTGTTATCAGACAGATTTTTCAGGCGAACATCTTCAGCGCCTAGCGCGATGAGAATCTTGTTCAATTGGACGTCGTCATCGACATATTCCTCGCGCTTTTTCCGTTTGATTTGATAAAGCGGCGGCTGGGCGATGTAGATTTTCCCGGCGCGAACCAGCTCAGTCATTTGCCGGAAGAAAAACGTGAGCAGCAAGGTCCGAATGTGCGAACCGTCGACGTCCGCATCGGTCATGATAATGATGCGACCGTAACGAAGCTTCGATATATCGAACCGGCCTTCTTCCTTGCCGTTGTTGGCGGCCGCGGCTTCTTCGTCGCGCGGCTTGCCGATACCGGTTCCGATCGCAGTGATCATCGATTGGATCTCGTTATTCTTGAGAAATTGGTCCTCGCGCGCTTTCTCGACGTTAATCAGCTTGCCCCGGATCGGGAGAATCGCCTGGTAACGTCGATCGCGGCCCTGTTTGGCGGATCCGCCGGCCGAGTCGCCCTCGACAATGTAAAGCTCGGTCAATTCCGGATCGCGCTCCGAACAGTCGGCCAGTTTTCCTGGCAGACCGCCACCGGTTAACGCGCCTTTGCGAATGGTCTCACGTGCTTTCCGGGCTGCTTCACGAGCACGCGCCGCCGTCAGCACTTTTTCGAAAATCCTTTTCGCAATCGGCGGATTCTTGTCGAAGCACGTCATCAATCCTTCGTAGACGGCCGAGTTCACGATTCCGTCGATCTCGGTATTGACCAGCTTCACCTTGGTCTGCGATTCGAAACGCGGATTCGGGAGCTTCACGCTCAACACACAGATCAACCCTTCCCGGACGTCATCACCGGAAATCGAAGGATCCTTCTCCTTCATCAGACTGTTCTGCTTGGCGTATTGATTAACCGCCTTGGTCAGCGCGGTGCGGAATCCGGTCAGATGCGTGCCTCCGTCCGGATTCGGAATCGAGTTCGCGAAAGGCAAAATCTGATCGTTGTAACTGTCGTTGTACTGCAAGACCACATCGACAAACACTTCGTCGCGCTGGCGCGAGATCACGATCGGCTTCGGGTGCAGCACACTCTTGTTTTCGCCGAGCTGCTTCACGAATTCTTCGATGCCGTTCTTGTAGAAAAACGTCTCCTTCTTGGGCGTTTGGCTGCGCTCGTCGGTCAGCGTAATGACCAATCCCGGATTGAGAAACGCGAGTTCGCGCAAGCGCGTGGCGAGGCGTTCGAACTTGAATTCCGTCGTGATGGTAAAAATCGAAGGATCAGGCAGAAACGTGATCAACGTGCCGGTCTGCTTTTTGTTTTTCAGCTCAGTAATTACTTCAAGCTTTTGGGTAGTCTTGCCGCGCTCGAAAGCCATGTGATGGACCTTGCCATCGCGCGAAACTTCCACTTTAAACCAATCGGAAAGCGCGTTGGTGCACTTCGCGCCGACTCCGTGCAGACCGCCGGAATACTTGTAGGCGCCCTGGCCGAATTTTCCGCCGGCGTGAAGATTGGTCAGAACCAGCTCGACCGCCGGCATTTTCCACTTCGGATGCATGTCGACCGGAATACCCCGGCCGTTGTCGCGAATGGAAACACTGCCATCCACGTGAACGTTGACTTCGATCTTGTCGCAAAAGCCAGCCAGATGTTCGTCGATCGAATTATCGACGACTTCGTAAACCAGATGGTGCAAGCCGCGCTCATCCGGGTCGCCAATATACATCCCCGGGCGCTTCCGAACGGCCTCCAACCCCTCCAGTTTATCGATCTGAGCAGCGTCGTATTTTTGAGAAGATTCGATCCCGGTGGAACGTCTGTCTGACAATTCGTCGTCCGGAATTTCGGCGGCAGTTCGGGGCATACTTTGGGGCTGGACGGCCACCAGAAAGACGATAGGCAGGATGACTTTGGAAACAACTAATTTCTGGTGGTTTAAGCAGAATTATTTCCACTATATTTTGGAGGCGAAGTTATTCCCAGGCACAGTATCTTGTGGTTTGGAGGACCCCGGCCTGAGCCGCCCGTGAAGTCCAATTTTTGCCCGGTTGACCGCCCGTTTTTCTCACCGCAAACTGACCGCTCCACATGCGCCTACAGACCCTCGCCGAAGCCCGCTGGATTCTCGCCATCCTGATCGTTTGCCTGGTCGTCGGTTGGCTGTTGAGCGTTTGGTTAGGGCTGATTTTCGTTCTTCTGATTCTTTCTACGCTGGCCTTTTTTCGAGATCCGGAACGATCAGTTTCGGGCGATCCTCGCGATGTGGTGGCGGCCGCGGATGGCGTGATTACGGAGATCCGGGAAATGGATGAACCGGAGTTTCTGAAGATGAAAACGCGCCGGGTTGGTATTTTTTTATCGGTCTTCGATGTCCACACGAATCGCGCGCCGATTGATGGCAAGGTCGTTTATCGCCAGCATCATGCAGGACTCTGCCTCGATGCTCGCCGCGAAGATTGTTCCGACAAAAATGAGGCGATGACGTGGGCGTTTCGGAATTTGCGCACGACCATTGTGGTTAGGCAACTGACCGGTGCGATTGCGCGACGGATTGTGGCCTGGTCGGAAGTGGATGATGAACTGAAGAAGGGCGATCGTTTCGGAATGATTCGCTTTGGCTCGCGAACGGAAGTATATTTGCCGGTCACGGCTACTGTGCTGGTGAAGGAAGGTGACCACGTGGCCGGTGGATCGACCACCATCGCCCGACTCTCCGATCAATGAGCGAACCGCAGCCCAAGATTTATTTGCTGCCGAATTTGATGACGGCGGGGAACCTCTTTTGCGGCTTCACCGCCACGTTGAAAATTTTGGAAGGCGCGTTACTGCAAGCATCGGACCCGGACGCGGCAGCTGATCTCTTTCACACCTCCATCTGGTGCATTCTCGGCGCGTTCGTTTTTGATTTTCTGGATGGTCGGTTGGCCCGTCTCGGAGGTCATGACAGCCCTTTCGGGCGAGAATTTGATTCGTTAGCGGACATTGTCTCGTTCGGTCTCGCGCCGGCTTTGATGGTTTACCGCGTCGTTCTGCACGAATTTCCCCGCGCCTGCTGGATTATTGCATTCATTTATCTCGCGTGCGGCGCGTTGCGACTGGCGCGGTTTAACACCGTGGCCGCGCAAAACGATGGCAGTTCGCGCGCAGCGGAAAAAAACTTTACCGGTTTCCCGATTCCGGCCGCGGCGGGATTGATTGCCTCGATTACTTTGTTTCTCTTATGGCTGGACGAAGGCGAACATCATCTGGGCAACTGGCGCTTCGCCTTGCCGCCGCTCCTGCTCTTT
This sequence comes from uncultured Verrucomicrobiae bacterium, assembly GCA_963846065.1. Classification (GTDB taxonomy): domain Bacteria; phylum Verrucomicrobiota; class Verrucomicrobiia; order Chthoniobacterales; family UBA10450; genus DASPUI01. Next base: position 22,608 of record CAWJUP010000003.1, on the reverse strand, counting down.
CTCTCGTTCATGATGTTTAGCCGTTTTCAATACCCCAGTTTCAAGGCGGTCCACTGGAAAACGAAACGATCGATTCCGAGATTTTTAGTCATCAGCCTGGTGATTGTGTTTACGGTTCTGAATTACGAGTGGATGCCGGCCGTTCTTTTCCTGGCGTATTTGCTTTACGGATTTTTACGACCGTGGCTGTCACGCGAATGGCGGCGCGAAATTGAAGAGGAAATTGGCGAAGAAGGGGACACCGTCGAACAATCCACCTGAGATGCGGAGGCGCTCGCCGCGGCGAGCGCCTGTCTTCTCACGTTCGGCGTTTCACACCCCGTAATGCGGGACCGCTACGCCTCGCCGGCGCAGGGTCACTGATTAGAGACGAGAGCGATCGATGTATCTCGCTTGCACCGCATCCCCAAGGAGCGGCGACTTTTAGTCGCTGCTTTTGAATTGCCGGCGCGCAGGAGCACGCCGCTCCTTGGTTTGCCGATCTTTCCACTGTGGTCGAGGCGTTTGGACCAAGCGCCTGCGTATCTGGATTCGGCGTGTGCCATCCCGCAGTCGCGGGACCGCTCCAACTTTTTGGGACGAGGCAGAGTGGGTCTATCGTCTCTACAATTGACTCAGCCTGGCCAGCACTTCCGGGTCGCGGACATCCGCCCATTCGCCGACCAGCTGAAGCGCTTTGATGATCTTGCCTGATTTCGCCAGCTCGCGAATCGCGTCAGTCAGTTCGTATTCGCCACGTGGCGACGGCTTCAGTTTGGCGGTAAATTCAAAAATGCTTGGCCGAAACGCGTAAAGACCGGCGTTGTACCACGGACTGGTTTTTTCGCCCGGTTTCGGTTTTTCCCGCAAATCGACCAGTTCCATTCGATCGTTTAAAAAGACGGCGCCGCCCTTACTCACATCTTCGCCGCGTTTCACGCTGATGACCGCCTCAGTTTGTTCCGTCAGATCAACAATTGATTGATAATTTACGTCGTCGACCAGGATGTCGCCGTAGCTCAAAACAAATGGCGATTCGCCGGCAAAATTTTTGGCGAGATCGACGACACGTCCGGTGCCGTCCTGCACCACCTGCGTGGCGTACTGGATGGCAACGTGGTAGCGCGAGCCATCTCCGAAGAAATTCTGCACGGCATCTGCGCGGTAGCCAACGACAATCAGAAAATCTGTCACGCCGGCTGAGCGCAAGCCCTCGACAATGTGCTGCAGCACGGGCTTGCCGCGCACCGCGATCATCGGTTTCGGCAAGTCATTGGTCAGCTCGCGCATGCGCGTTCCGCGGCCAGCGGCGAGGAGGACGGCTTTATCGATATGGGCCATATACGACGTATAGGTCAAACCTGCGGTCGTCACATTTTGTTTCCATTGAATTTCGTGAGTTGATCCATCACAGTCGCGCACGTGTCAGCACTTCAATTTCTGGGAAAATATCGCGAGACTGGTTTGCTGCTCTTCCGCGCCAGCATCGGACTCATCTTCATTATCCTTATCGCGCCGGTGTTGTGGAACGGGCAGGGGAGTTGGGAACACTTTGGCAGCGCCATGCGCGAGCTGGACTTTCATTCGCATTACAAATTCTGGGGATTCACCGGCGCGGTTCTGGCCTGCGCCGGCGGCGTATTAATGATTCTTGGCCTTTTTTTTCGGATCGGCGTGCTATTTGTGCTCGTCGTCACCGTAGTCCATTTGGTGGCGATTTGGGGCGGCGGCGGGTTTTATTCCCGGATGCCTTCGCTGGAGATGGCAATCCTACTGGTCTGTCTGCTTTTCGTGGGCCCGGGCAAATACAGCGTCGATAAGAATTAAGACGATTTGTTCGTCTCGTCTTTCGCCATGTTCAACGCGGGCAAATTCAGTTGTTTCACCATGTCGTTCACGCGCGGCACATCGTCCGATTTCAGCTGACTCCATTTTTTTAACTGATCGTCCAGTTGCGTGCTGAGGAATTGGAACACGTCCATTTGTCCTTTGGTCGGAGCGCTGTCACCGGAGTCAATTGAGTGACTGAACGAATCAAAGCGCTCGTTCAGCATTCCCGGAAACGCCAGATTCGCTTCGGAACCTTTCATGTTCACTTGCATGAGTTGTTCCTCAACCGCGGATATTTTGTGCTCGAGAGCGTCGGCTGCATCGAGAGCATCTTTGGCCTGTTGATTATCCCCGAGCTGCTCGTGCAGAGATTTGATCTGCATTTTCAATCCGCGAATCTCGTTCACTGCCTGGTGGAGGTGCGACATTCGATCGTTCACCTGGGCCGCTAACGCGAATTGCTTTTGCAAAGCGGGTTCGGCGCCTTTCGTTCTTGGATCAATCGCGAGGTGGAACGGGACGGTTTGCGATTTACCCGCCACGGTGAGTTTGACCTGGTAATCGCCCGGCAAAGCGAGCGGGCCCGTGGGACCGTTCCCGGAATAAAAGGCGCCCGGAATTTGCACCGGATCGTTGTAGCGCAAATCCCACGCGAAACGATTCATTCCTTCTTTCGCTGGAATCGTGGTCACTCGCTCGACGCGATCGGGCCACTCCGGTGGCTGCTGGTTTTCCTTTTTCTCTTTGTTGGAAAGATGCCTAACGACTTTGCCCTGACCGTCCAAGATATCGAGCGTGACTTCGTCTTTCGGCTCAGCCTTTAAATAGTAATCAATCAGCGCGCCCGGAGGCGGGTTTTCGCCGACCGGCTGCCGACGATCGAATTCCTCGGAATAATGGAGCCGCAAGCCCGTTGCCGGTTGATAAAGAACAAAATCGGCCTGGGCCGATTCATCCTTGGCCTGACGCACCGGTGTCAAATCATCGAGCACCCAGAACGAGCGCCCATGCGTGGCGACAACGAGATCATCGTCTTTGACGACGAGATCATGAATGGGCGTTGGTGGAAGGTTTAACTGCAACGGTTGCCAATGAGCGCCGTTGTCGAACGAAACGTAAACACCGCGTTCTGTGCCCGCGTAAAGCAGACCACGTTTTTTGGGATCTTCACGAACCGCGTGAACATAGGCGTTGTCAGGGATGCCCGTGACCAGCGTCGTCCAGGTTTTTCCAAGATCGGTTGTCCTGAAAATGTAGGGCTTGAAATCGTCGAGCTTATGCCGATCGATCGATGCGTAAGCCGTGTTCGCATCAAACGGTGAGGCTTCAATCGCATCCACCGTGCTCCACTCCGGCATGTGTGGAGTCACGTTGCTCCAGGTTTTCCCGTCGTCTGTCGTCACGTGAATTAATCCATCATCGCTGCCGGCCCAGATCGTTCCTTCTTTCAACGGCGATTCCGCGAGCGCGAACACCGTGTCGTAATATTCCACCGAGGTGATGTCTTTGGTTAACGAGCCGCCACTCGGTTGCTGTTTCGATTTGTCGTTCCTGGTGAGGTCGTCACTGATCTTCGTCCAGCTCTGGCCGTGATCGGTCGATTTGAAAACAAATTGCGCACCGGCATAAAGCGCATCCGGATTATGCGAGGAAATCATAATCGGCGAGGTCCATTGGAAGCGGTAGGTCAGATCCGCGGCGCCATGGCCGGAAGCGTCGAGCGGATACACGCTGATGTCCTGCACCTCCTTTTTATGCAGGTCGTAACGCACCATCGTGCTTTCGCTGTTGGAATAAAGAATTTGCCAGTCGCGCGGGTCGGCAAATACGTAACCGCATTCGCCATCGCCCGCTTCATAATAGTCCTGACGACCAATCGCGCCCCAATCACTCTGACTCGCGATGCAAAGATTTGAGTTGTCCTGCTGCGCGCCGCAAATGTGATACGGAAACGCGTTGTCGGTCGACACGTGGTAAAATTGCGCGGTCGGCTGATTATCCTCAGTCGTCCAGGTTTTGCCGCCGTCGATTGAAATGCTGGCGCCGCCGTCATTGGCGTTGCCGATCCGTTTCGGATTGGTGGGATCGATCCACAGGCCGTGGTGATCGCCGTGCCGAGCCGGCAAAAGATTAAAAGTCTTACCGCCGTCGACCGATTTAAACGCTCCGGTATTTAACACATACACGGTGTCGGGCGATTTTGGATCAGCGTAAATTTTGCTGAAATACCAGGCGCGCTGACGGAATCGTCCGTCATCGTTCACGCGAGTCCAGTTTTGGCCCGCATCGTCTGATTTATAAATTCCGCCGTCTTTGGCTTCGATAATGGCGTAGATCCGATTGGCATCGGCACCCGATACCGAAACGCCAATTCGCCCGAGAATACCTCCCGGCAATCCGTTTCCCTCCAAATGCTTCCAGGTCACGCCGTTGTCTTCCGATCGATAAAGTCCGCTACCCGGACCGCCACTCGAGAAATTCCATGGCTGGCGACGCGCCTGCCAAAGTGCAGCAAAAACAATATTGGGATTATGAGGATCGAAAACGACATCGATTCCGCCGGTGTTTTCATCTTTGCCTAAAACCTTCGTCCACGTCTTGCCACCATCCGCGGTGCGATAAATTCCACGTTCCGGATTAGGACCGAACGCATGGCCTAACGCCGCGACCAGCACCGTGTCGGAATTGCGAGGATCGACGATGAGCGCGCCGATTTGGCGGGAATCCTTCAGGCCGATATTTTTCCAGGTATTGCCGGCGTCGATGGATTTATAGACCCCGATGCCGTAAGTGGTGTTGCCTCGAATCGCCCCTTCACCGGTCCCGACATAGACGACATTGTGATCGGACTGCGAAACGGCGATCGCACCAATCGAGGAGATATCTTCTTTATCGAAAAGCGGAGCCCAGTTTTGGCCGCCATCCGTTGTTTTCCAAACTCCGCCGGCCACAGCCCCAAAATAATAAGTATCTGGTTCCCCGATCACGCCCTCAATTGCCAAAGCCCGCCCACCACGATAAGGACCGACTTCGCGCCACTTCATCCCGCTAAACAATCTTTCGTCGACCGCGCCCGGAGGCAGCGGCTTCGGAGTTCCGCTTGGCGTGGGGGTTGGCGTCGCCACACCCGGCCCGCCCGCATTCCGTGGCGATGGCTCGATGGCCAATCCGGCCGACAGGAGAAGCAAAGAAACGACAGATGTTGAACAAGTGATCTTCAGAAGCCGAGTGAACATCTGCCTAAGGTGGAAAGTTTAGGCGCCGCTTCAACCGGAATTCGGCAAAATCGGGTGATGAAATGGACGGATTTTAGTCCTTGCCCGATTTTACAGGGAAGATGTAAGCGACGACTTCCTCTCGCTGTTCCGATTTCCAGCGGGAAAATAAAACCCCGCCGTTATCGGCGTTCGCCTGATAATAGAATCCGGCCTGCGGCGACTGAATTACCGCACCGTCTCAAGTTCTGCCACTGCGTCGTCGGTTTCGATTTTAATTTGCTGCTCGGGAACGGCGGTTTCGGGAGAGACATGCCCGATTCGTCGCGCTGCGTAATAAGACCCAACGACCAGGATGGCCGCGACCAGTTGAGCGGCAAGCGTTTCGTAGGTCGGGAAAATTGAGAACCAAAGACCCATCCACGGCTTCACGAACGGTATTAGCCATGTAACCGGCGTGGTTGAGATCCAGTGCGCCAACTGCATCTCCTGGCCTTGTTCGCCAACCATCACCAACAAAACGACGCCAAGCAAAATACCCGTGCTGATCAGCATCTTCCGGTAGGGCAAACGCTGCTGCAAAACGAAAGTCAGCACCGCGACTACGCCGGAAAGGCCAATCCCGAGAAGCGCGCCATGCAAAACAGTTCCGCCGCCGAATCGCAAATGATAGCTCTGCAGGAAGAGCACCACCTCGAAACCTTCGCGATAAAGCGAAGTGAACCCGAGGAGGATCAATCCCCATTGCAAAGAGCGCGTCGGAAGGACCGAACCGCCATTGTTTTCCAGCAATGATTTTCTCCGGCGATTGTGCGCCCGAATCCAGCCACCCCAATAAACTCTATGGAAAAACCAATTCATGATCACGAGGAGCACCACCACCGCAAGCAGTCCGGTGGCTGCTTGCAAATCCAGCGCCGGGATGTTGTCGCTCAACGATTCGACGATTCCGACGGCGATAAACCAGGTGATCAGCGTCGCGATGAAAGCGAGTCCCGCACCCACGGCGACCGGGCGCCTGAGAGACTGTTTTCGTCCCGTCATGGCGGCCGTGATGGCGGCCAGGACCAAAATACATTCCAAGCCCTCTCGAAAAACGAGGACACCGATGTCCAAAGTCGCTACCGTCTGACTGGAATTTGACTGGACCGGGTCCGGCGCGCCGTGGGCGGCGACCCCTTGCCAGATCATGATCGCGAGCAGAACGGCGGCGGCCGCGATTAATACGGAACGAAACACCACGGGCCGCATATTCTCAATTAACGATATGGGACTCACTAATAGATGGTATCACGCAAGGCCGGTGGACGCTGGCGGTCGGTTGCTTTTTTTTAGCGGCAGCTTGCGCGGGCCACGTCCGGCCTTTGGGCGATTTTCCGGCTTTGCCGTTGTCACAGCTGGGCGATTCAACGATTTAACCTTCCAAAGTCATGTTGGTCCGTCATCTCCAGCGGGGTCGGAAGAGCTCTTACATTCTCAGAGAATAGTGAGAGATTCCTCCACTTCGGTCGGAATGACAAAAAAAACTCATGTTCGTTGATCGCATCAAAGTTTTTGTCGAGGCTGGCAGCGGCGGCCGCGGTTCGGTCAGTTTTCGACGGGAAAAGTTCGTTCCGAAAGGTGGTCCCGACGGCGGCGACGGAGGACGCGGTGGAGATGTCATTTTGCGAGCGGACCCGCAAGTCGACAGTCTAACCGATCTGTTTTATCAGCCGTTGATTAAAGCCAAGAGCGGCGGTCATGGAATGGGTAAGAAAATGGCTGGCCGCTCGGCGGTGGACAAGATCGTCAAAGTCCCGATGGGAACGGTGGTCTATCGTGCTGAAGATGCGACGAACGCCTCGTATGGATCTCAGGAGCCGTATGAAGAAAAGCCGCTGGTCGATCTGACGGTCGAAGGACAGGAATTCGTTATCTGCCACGGTGGCGACGGTGGGAAGGGCAATGTTCACTTTAAGAGTTCGCGGAACCGTGCGCCGCGCGAATACACCGAAGGCGAAGAAGGAGAACAGGGGCATTTCTTATTCGAACTGCGAACCATCGCCGATGCCGGTCTTGTCGGTTATCCGAACGCAGGCAAATCCACGCTGCTCCGAAAAGTTTCCGCAGCTAAACCCAAGGTCGCGGCGTATCCGTTCACCACGCTGCATCCGATCATCGGCGTCGTGGATTTGGACGAGTACCGCCGGGTCACAATCGCGGACATTCCCGGTTTGATCGAAGGGGCGCATCGTGGCGTCGGGTTGGGGCACGAATTTCTCCGGCATATTACGCGGTGCCGCATCTTTCTCTTTGTCGTCGATATCGCCGGGAGTGAAGCACGTGACCCGGTCAACGATATGAAGAGTCTTCGTCGCGAGATTGATCTTTACGATTCGCGTTTGTCGGAACGGCCGTGGTTTATCGTGGCAAACAAAATCGATTTGCCCGATGCGGACGAAAATTTGAAACGGCTGCGGAAAGATTTTCGAAAAATCGAGATCGTCCCGGTCTCGGCGGCGAAAGGGGAAGGAATCGACGCGCTCAAGGAAAAACTCGCCGGGATGTTAGTTCGCGTCGAAGCGCCGAAGCCGTTGTAACGCTTGGGCCAAGCGCCGGTTTATTGAGTCCGGCGTTTGCCATCCCGCAGTCGCGGGACCGTGACAATTAAGGGGCAAAAAAACGCCGAAAGTCCCTTGTCAATTCGACAAAACGGGCTTTGGTAACGGCGCCAAGGTTCGCTGCTCGATTTCGGAGCGCGAGTTGTAGCTGCCGATGTCCCCGTCGGCAGATCTGTTGTCAGCGACGGCGCGAGCCGGACTGGCAAAACAGCTACAACGCTTGGCTGATTTTAAAATGCGGACGCGTTATTTACTCTTGTCGATAGTCGGTCTGATGGGCAGCTTCGCATCTGCCTCGTCGGCGTTCGGGGCTGAGACGGAGGCTCCTGTTCCGCTGAAACCGCAAGTGCTCGTCCAGATCGGGCAATTCGCGGTTACGAATTCCATGCTCGTCACCTGGATCGTTGCCGCTGCGATCATTATTTTCGCACAAATCGCCACCCGCCGGGTGCAAGCTATTCCGAGTGGTGCGCAAAACTTTTGGGAATGGCTGGTGGAAAGTCTTTACAATTTTCTCGAAACGATCATTGGACCCGAATTAGTGAAGAAGACCTTTTGGTTCTTCGCCACCATTTTTGTTTTTATCTTATTCGTGAACTGGTTTGGGCTGGTCCCCGGGATCGGGACCATCGGTTGGGGCCATTACGATGCGGCTAACGGAGTATTTCACGTGGATCGCCCGCTCCTCCGCGGCGGTAACGCCGATCTCAATATGACCACGGCGATGGCTGCGATCTTTTTCGTGTTGTGGTTTGTCTGGGCGCTGCAAGCGAATGGCGTGGGAGGGTTCCTCAAACACTTGTTTGCGCCGAAAGGTGAAACCACCGGGGTGGTGAAAATCTTAATGATCGTCATTTTCTTCGCGGTGGGCTGGCTGGAAGTCATCTCGATCCTGTTTCGTCCGATTGCGCTGAGTTTTCGATTGTTTGGCAATATCTACGCCGGCGAAAGCATTCTCGAAGCGATGTCGACCATGGTTCCGGTGCTCTCTCCGATTTTGCCGTTACCGTTTTACTTTCTCGAAGTGCTGGTCGGATTTGTCCAGGCGCTGGTGTTCATGCTGTTAACCGCGGTGTTTACCATGTTAATCGCGCAACATGGCGATAGCGGGCACCCATCTCATGCGTAAATTTAAGCGAATTCATGAAGGGTTCGCTGAAACCAACCAATAACTAAATATATGTTACCACTATTAGCAGAATTGAGCGGAAGCATTCACGTCGGCCTGGCCGCGATGGGTGTCGGAATCGGAATCGGATTGACCGGTATGGGAATGGCCAGTGCGGTAGGCCGTAATCCTGGTGCGTTTACGCAAATTCTCGTTCACGGGATTTTGGCCATCGCCTTGACCGAGGCGATTGTGTTTTACGCATTGTACCTCGTCCACTAATCCAGCGCGGTCCCACTGCGCTGACTCTGCCTTGTAATTTATGAATCTGTTAATTGCCGCTGCGAGCGGTGGGTTTTCTGACATGCTCAAGGAAACGGCCGAAACTTTCGGCTGGAACTGGCACTTGTTCCTTTCGCAGGTCATCAGCTTCTGCCTCGTCGCCTTCTTGCTGCGGCGGTTTGCCTACAAGCCAATCATGGCGATCCTCGCCGAGCGACGCCAAAAGATCGAAGAAGCGCAAGTGAATGCGGAAAAGATCAAACAGGAACTCGCTAACGCCGAAAAGCGTTACGAGGAGATCCTGACGAAGGCGAATGCCGACGCGCAAAGAATGATCGATGAAGCGCGCGAGAGCGCATCCCATCTGTCCGAGCGCAAACAGCAGGAGGCGATCACGGCAGCTGAGCAGATCGTGACCAAAGCGAAAGAAGCCGCGGCCCTCGAGCACGATCGCCAGATGCAGTCGCTGAAACGCGAGGTCGGTCGTTTGGTTGTGGAAACCACATCAAAAGTGACGGGCAAAGTTCTGAACCAGGACGATCAGCGTCGTTTACAGGAGGAAGCCACTCGTCAGCTCGTCTGAATGAAGATCAACAAAGAGATCCGCCAACTTTCACGCGAAATGTTGCTGGCGAGCTTTACCGATGGGCAGCTCGACCAGGGAAAGATCTCGGCGTTGCTGCAATCGCTCATCGCAAAGAAGCGGCGGCACATGCTCGATATTTTGCAGAACTATAAGCGTCTGCTCAGGCTGGAAATCGAAAAGCGAACCGCCAAGATCGACAGCGCCGCTCCGCTGAACCAACAGGAAACCGCGGAGGTGGCTGCGCGTTTGAAACAAAAATATGGTGCGGATCTCGCCACCGAATTTGCCGTGAACCCGGAATTGCTCGGGGGTATGCGCGTCCGGGTGGGGAGCGATGTTTGGGACGGAACTGTGCGGAACCGATTACTCCGTTTGGAACAACAACTTTAAAACCAGGCACAATGGCCGGGAGGCAGACTGCTTCCCCGACAGCAGACAAAAAATTATGAGCAGCATTCTTGAAGAAATTGAAACGAAGATTGCCGGACTGAAAACATCGAGCGCGAAAAGCAACGTCGGTGTGGTCCGCGAAACGGGCGACGGCGTCGCGCGCATCGAAGGCTTGAGCGACGTGATGCTCAACGAAATGGTCGAGTTTCCAAATAATGTCTACGGCCTGGCTTTGAATCTCGAGGAAACCGAAGTCGGCTGCATTTTGTTAGGCGACAACACGCTGATCGTCGAAGGCGATGAGGTAAAAACCACCGGCAAACTGCTTCAGGTGCCGGTTGGCAAAGCTCTTCTCGGCCGTGTCGTGAATACTCTCGGACAGCCGATTGACGACAAGGGCCCGATCAAAACCGATACGTATTATCCGGTCGAAAAGATTGCTCCCGGCGTGATCAAACGCCAAAGCGTTAGCCAGCCCGTGCAAACCGGCATCATGGCCATCGATGCAATGATTCCAATCGGCCGCGGCCAACGTGAGTTGATCATCGGCGACCGCGCGACCGGCAAAACGACCATCGCCATCGACACAATTATCAGCCAGGCGCGCTTGAACAAAGCGGCGGAAAAAGACGGGGCCAAGGATTTTCGCCCGCTCTATTGCATTTACGTCGCCATCGGTCAGAAGAATTCAAACGTCGCGCGCGCGTTGGACATTCTCGATCGCGAAGGAGCGTTGCCTTACACCACAATCATTTCCGCGCCTGCTTCAGACACGGCGACGAACCAATATCTGGCGCCGTTCGCCGGTGCGGCCATGGGCGAGTGGTTCATGGATAACGGCATGGATGCGCTCATCATCTATGACGATCTCTCCAAGCACGCAGTGGCTTATCGCCAGGTTTCGCTGGTCTTGAAGCGACCATCCGGCCGTGAAGCCTACCCAGGTGACGTCTTTTATTTGCATTCCCGCCTGCTTGAGCGGTCGGCGCGTGTGCGTCAGGAATTTGGGGGCGGCTCGCTGACGGCATTGCCGATTATCGAGACCCAGGCGGGCGACGTTTCGGCTTATATCCCGACCAACGTGATTTCCATTACCGATGGGCAGATCTATTTAGAGACGGACCTTTTTTATCAAGGCGTTCGTCCGGCTATTTCAGTCGGTTTGTCGGTCAGCCGCGTCGGTTCGGCCGCGCAGATCAAGGCGATCAAGCAGGTGGCGGGCAAAGTGAAATTGGATCTGGCGCAATTCCGGGAACTGGCGGCATTCGCGCAGTTCGGCTCCGATTTGGATGCGGCGACCAAAGCACGACTCGATCGCGGTCAACGAATTGTCGAGCTTTTTAAGCAAAAACAATACAATCCGATCCCGATTGAGGAGCAGGTCGTAGTCATGTGGGCGATGCAGAATGGATTCCTCGACTCGGTCCCGGTCGATCGGGTGAAGGAATATCAGCTCAAGCTGCAGGACTGGCTTCAAACCCGCAAGGAAAGCCTGCTTCGCACCATTCGAGACAAAAAGCAGCTGGACCAAGATTTGGAAGGTCAGCTCAAGGGCGCTTTGGAAGAATTCAAATCTATCTGGCAGTAATCATCGATGGCAAATACGCAAGACATACGACGCCGGATCAAGTCGATCCGGAATATCGGTCAGCTGACAAAAGCGATGCAAATGGTCGCGGCGTCAAAGATGCGCCGTGCTCAGCAGCATGCGCTGGCCGGTCGGCCATATGCGAGTTTGATGAACAAGGTGCTGGTCTCGCTGCAAAAGCGAACCGATCCGCGGCTGCATCCGTTATTGGAAATTCGCCCGGTGAAAAAGGAATTACTGCTGATCATCAGCACCGACAAAGGATTGGCCGGCGCGCTTAACACCAATCTCTTTCGTGAAGCGGGCCACTTCGACGTAGCCAAGACGGCGTTCGTCGTTACCGGAAGGAAAGCGCGTCAATTTGTGGCCCGGACCAAACGCGAAATGCTGGCAGATTTCGAATTGAAAGACGCTCCCAGTTTTGTCGAAACGAAACCAATCGCCAAATTCTGCACGGAAAAGTTTCTCAGCCACGAAGTGGACAAGGTCTCGGTGTTGTTCACGCATTTTATCAACACGGTGAACCAGCGCGCAGTAGTGGAAACGCTTTTACCAATCAGCAGTTTCAATCTACCCAAGAAGCACGAGGAATCCGCTCAGCCGGAGGGGACTGATCCGATGCTGGGTTACGTCTTTGAACCAAACTCCGAAGCAGTGTTGGACGCGATGCTTCCGTATTACATCCAGTATCAGGTCTACCAAATGATCCTCGACGCGCGGGCGTCCGAGCACAGCGCGCGAATGGTGGCGATGAAGAACGCGACCGATAACGCGAACCAGTTCATCAAAGATTTGACCCTCGAATATAACAAGATGCGGCAGGCCGGTATCACCACCGAGCTGCTGGAAATCGCAACCGCCCAAATGGCCCTTGGCGGCTAGGTCCGAGGCGGGCTGGCAGAAACAAAGAATTATGAGCAAAGGAAATATCGTTCAGGTAATCGGTCCCGTGGTGGACGTGGAATTTTCCAGTGAGAAGGAAATGCCAAAGATTTTCAACGCACTCGAGATCGAGTACGAAGTAAATGGCAATCCGACCAAACTCACCCTCGAAGTGCAGCAGCATCTCGGCGAAAGCTGGGTCCGCTCGATTGCGATGTCGTCGACCGAAGGTTTAAAGCGTGGAATGTCGGTCACGGATACCGGTGGCCCGATCAGCGTTCCAGTCGGCGAAGGCGTGCTCGGCCGCGTTTTTAACGTGACGGGTGATCCGGTCGACAACCGCGGCCCGGTCAATTTCACCAAACGTTACCCGATTCATCGTCCAGCTCCGGGATTGACCGAGCAGGACACCCGCATTCAGATTCTCGAAACGGGCATCAAGGTCATCGATTTGATCTGTCCTTTTTCCAAAGGCGGTAAAGTTGGCGCGTTCGGCGGTGCCGGAGTGGGCAAGACCGTGGTCATCATGGAGTTGATCAACAACATCGCCAAAGGGCACGGCGGTGTTTCGATTTTCGCCGGAGTGGGTGAGCGCACGCGCGAAGGCAACGATCTTTACCAGGAAATGAGCGAAGCCGGCGTTATTGATCAGAAAGATCTTTCCAAGTCGAAGGTCGGAATGGTTTACGGCCAGATGAATGAGCCGCCCGGCGCCCGTCTTCGCGTGGGACTGGCCGCGCTCGCCATGACGGAATTCTTCCGCGATGAGCGCAACCAGGACGTGCTTTTGTTCATCGACAACATTTTCCGCTTCTCCCAGGCGGGCTCCGAAGTGTCGGCGTTGTTAGGCCGAACTCCGAGCGCGGTCGGTTATCAGCCGACGCTTGCGGCCGAAATGGGCGATCTCCAGGAACGAATTACCTCGACCAAAAAAGGTTCGATCACTTCGTTCCAAGCGGTTTACGTGCCGGCGGACGACCTGACCGATCCGGCGCCGGCGAATACCTTCGCGCATTTGGATTCAACCATCGTGTTGGAGCGATCGATTGCCGAACTTGGAATTTATCCGGCGGTGGATCCGTTGGCTTCAACATCGAAGTCGCTCGCTCCGGAAGTGATCGGCGAAGAGCATTACGGCGTGGCGCGCGGCGTTCAACGCGTGCTGCAACGCTACAAGGACTTGCAGGACATCATCGCCATTCTCGGGATGGATGAATTGAGTCCGGAAGATAAGTTGATGGTCAATCGCGCACGCAAAATTCAACGATTTTTGAGTCAGCCATTCCACGTCGCGGAAATCTTTACCGGGACAAAAGGACAGTATGTGCCAATCACCGAAACTGTTCGCGGCTTCAAAGAAATTCTTGAAGGCAAACATGACGATGTGCCGGAACAGAACTTCTACATGAAGGGCAGCATCGATATGATCAAAGAAAGTTGAGAGGTTGAGCCGTTAAGTTGTTGAGGAGATTTTATGGCGACGCTGAAGCTGGAAATTGTCACGCCTGAGGAAAAAATTTACTCAGAAGATGTCGACATGGTCACTTTGCCGGGAACGGAAGGTGAACTCGGCGTTTATCCTAAACACGTGCCGGTGATGACGACTTTGAAGCCGGGTGAGCTGCGGGTGATCAAAAACGGCAAGGAAACGGCCATGGCGGTGGGCGAAGGTTTCGTCGAGATCAAAGGCGAGGCCGTATCGGTGTTGACCGACATGGCGCTTGAGTCCGGCAAAATCGATGTCGAGGCCGCGGAAAAAGCGGTGGCGAGCGCGCAAGCGGCGATGAAAGAAGATCACACCGCCGAAGAAGTCGCGTCGATTCAGGCGACGTTGCAAAAAGCGCTCGCCCAGCTGCACGTGAAACGACGCCGGCATAGTTAACGATCGGTTGGCTGAATTGCAGAGGCGCTTGTGCCAGGCGCCTGTCTAATTCAAATTCGCTGCTTGGCCCACCCACCACCACTGCTCGGAATCATCGCCGGAAGCGGTGTTTACCCGCGCGAGCTGGCACAAGCCGCGCGTCGAGCCGGCGTGGCCAAGATTGTCGCCGCGGGTTTCTCCAACGAGACCGATCCCGCAATCGCCGAACAGGTGGACCTCGTGGAATGGCTGCGCGTCGGGCAGTTAGGTAAATTATTAAAGTTCTTTCGGCAACAAAATGTCCGCCAAGCCATCATGGCGGGACAGATCGCTCCGAAAAATCTTTTCGATCTCCGACCCGATTGGAAAGCACTGTTTGTTTTGGCCAGGCTGAAACGACGCAACGCTGAATCTATTTTTAGCGCGATTGCCGATGAACTGGCCGCGATCGGGGTCGAACTTCTATCGGCCACGACGTTCCTGGAAAATCAGGTCGCGCAAGTTGGTTTGATCGCCGGCGCCAATTTATCGCGTCGGGCAAACGCCGACGTCGCATTCGGTTGGGAAATCGCCAAGCAAATTGCGCAGCTCGATATCGGTCAAACCATCATCGTGAAGAATGGAACTGTTCTCGCCGTTGAAGCTTTCGAAGGCACGAACGACGCGATCCAGCGGGGTGGGGCGCTCGCGCGTGAAGGCGCAGTCATGATCAAGGTGGCAAAACCCAATCAGGATATGCGGTTCGACGTTCCGGTCATTGGCGCCGATACGATCGGCACGGCGGCCGAATCAAAAATCCGGGTCATCGCCATCGAAGCTGGAAAGACGTTGTTACTCGAACCGAAAACAGTAATTCAAATGGCAGAGCGCGCTGGAATCTCGATCGTGGCGAAGTGACCGGGCGGTTTGGCACTGTAAGCGCAAGGAGCGGAGACTTCTAAGTCGCCGTCTCAACATCCGGCGATCTGGAGATTGCCGCTCCTTAATCTTTGCGACCTTTCACCCGTGTGAAAACGAGACAAGGCCAGGTTGGCTCAATGCGATCCGGATCTCGCTACCCCCAACGCAATCCGCAGCACCGCGAAAAAAAGCAGGATCGCGGCAATCGGCACCAGCCAGATCCCGAGGCCCGGGTCTCCGCCGTAGGTGACGATCCCGCCGAGAAAAAATCCGAGAGGGAAAAGAATTCCCGACCAGATCAGACTCAGCGAAACCAAGCGGCTAATTTGGAGATTTTTAATGCTGCGCGCCGTCAGCGCGGCCGCGATATTGACCAGGGCCAGCGCCGTCCCGTGCGCGTGAGCCAGGGTGAACATCAATCGGCGGACATCGTTCCCGGCGTCGAGATACGCTCCGACCTTCAATCCATGAAAAATCTCGAGCAGGCCGCCTAACGAAAGAAAAAGAAGGAGCGCCCACCATCCAAATCGCAGATTCCGATCGGCCTCGTTCATAATGACTATGAGTTCATTCTGACAAAAGAATTGGCCGATTGTCGCGCTCGTTTCGCAAATGTTCGAAGACAGTGCGTTCAAACCGGCCGTCGGATTGCAGCGCGGTTTGCGATTCAAAAGTCTGGTCTGGCTTCTTCACGTCACGTAACCACTTCTCCAACGCGCCGCCGGCGTATTCCTGTAACGCGCGTTCGTCCACGGTGTAGTTAAAATGAAAATCAGCGAAACCGGGCAACGTCTGCAAAGATTTCCAGGCATCGAAACGCACGGCAGCATAAGAGTCGGTCATCGTGTAAATAAGGTAAGGATAAAGCCAGTCGCGGCCGCTGACCTCTTGCGCCGGTTTCCATCCCATTCCCCAAGCGACGAGAGCGCGCAGGCCGGCGTCACCTTTGATGATCCATTGGGTGGATGCGGCAAGCGTTTTGTCGTCCGAAGAGAGGTTCGGCTCCGGCTGGCCATACCAATTGTGCAAATGATCGGACGTCCATGCCAGGGTCTGATTCAAATGGCAAAGATTGCAGGCATTGGGTCGACCATAATCGATGCTCTCGCGCACACTGGGGGACGAAACCTGATGCGAGCGCATCGCATGCAAGAGTCCAAATGTCGTGTTTGGCATGTGACAGTTGTAACAACGGCTTCCATTCGAGCTCGCCGGATGATGCGTATGCGATTCGAGGTTGGCCGCGAATTGCCGGTGGCATTGCAAGCACGCCTCGTCGGAATCCATTTTTGGACGCAACTGGCCATTCCGGGACCAGTTCGTCAGGCTCGCTTTTTCCAAATCGGAAGGATGCATTTCGTGACAGGAGATGCAGGAAAAGTTGCCGCCACGAAAACAGGGTGAAGCCTCGAGGCCATTATATTCGCGGCCCGTCACCCGAATCATTCCGTCGGCCCAAAATCGGTTTCGATAAAAGTCCGGCTCCGTCCGCTTGATGAAATCTTTCTGCTCGGCGTGGTCGTTGGTATTCGGCTGCACGACGAACCGCTGGATCAGATGGGTTTGACCGGGACGAAAGGCCGCGCCATTCTGATTGAAATCGATCTTTTCCGGCATGTCGTTAAATGCGTTGACGCTGTGGCATTGTCCGCAATCCAGTCCGGACACCGGCCCGTGAAGCCTCGCCGGATTCGTAATTGTCGGATCGGTCTGGTCGGTCAGGTGAATCTTAAAACGTCGCAACGGGTTTCGATTCAGCTCGATGTGCTCGCGGCCTTCGCTGTGACACGCTTCGCATGCGATCCCAAATTCCGCGACATGCGAATCCCAGGTATTTCCGGCGACAAATCGTGATTGTCCCGCGGTCACGTGACAATCGATACAGGAACCATTCCACGCTCCAAGGGAGTAGTATTCCTTCAGTTCCGGCGGCATCAGGAATGTTTGGCTGACCGGAGCCCACATTTTTTCGGCAATGATATAGGCAAACGGAAATTGCTCGAGCGTGCGTCCGAAACCCGATTCAAACCAGGGCACCTGCAACGTATGCGACCCGGTGACCAGCACCACCTCCTTCGGTTCGCCGTAATTGCCGCCCGTTGGTCGAATTCGAACGAAAAATTTATCACCTTCTCGTTCGAGCTTGTAATCCCGGGCGTTGAACGAGAACTCATGCTGCACGTCTGCGCCAAGGAGTGTCGCAGGCGTCACCACCTGGGTCATTGTCCGGTGAAATGAAGCGTGCCAGCTGGCATAGTTGCCCGGGTGACACGCGCGGCACGCGTTGGATGCCACATAGTGGCCAGTCGGTGCCTGGATTGGACGGTTCTCGGGTTCTTTCGTGATGCGATCCACGCGTCGCAGAGAAATCAGGGTAAGCGTCGACGCAGCGATAATGACCGCAACGATCGTGATTCCATTCCAAATAGATCGCGAGGATTGCGGCACGGGCTTACCTCAACACAGCCGCGATCATAAAGGAACGTCTCACCGAGGCAACATTTTACCGGATCGATTGTGCCGGTTGAAATTACTGCCGCGCCAACTAGAATCTGCAATTCCAAGGGGTCTTAGCTCAGTTGGTAGAGCGCCTCAATGGCATTGAGGAGGTCAGGGGTTCGAATCCCCTAGGCTCCAAGGTAAATATTCTCATTTTAGCCTATCAATATCCCAGCCGTTCTAGCACCGGTTAAGTCTCTTAAACTGCGTTCCTCAATAGGTCGCAAGCGTTCCCAAAAAGCTTTGCCGGTGGATAAAATTGTGGATAATGGCCGCCGAAGCGAGACACCAACCGTAAAAGGCAATGAAAAAGAGATTCTCTAAGCTGTTTGGACTGTCACTCGCTACTGTGCTGACCAGTTGTGCCTCCCAGGACTTCCACCAATACACCGGCGTTCAACAAAACTGGCCGATAGCCAGCGGGACATTCGTAAGCACTAAATACGATGTGCCGGCCTATTACGGTCCACCTAACCGGCCATACATCGTGCTTGGCAGCCTAGACGCCACCACTGAGCGAGGTATTGGCCAAAACGCAGAGAGCGCGGTGCAAGATGCCGCGCGTACAGCTAAGAAAATGGGAGCTGACGCTGTCGTAGTGTTAGGCTCTGGCCGGGAGCAGGTCGGAACGGGCTCCTTCCAAACGTCGTCTACTACGAGCAACTACAACGGCGGCTTGTATGGAACCGCAGTTGGCAACAATGTTTATGGACGCACGTATGGAAGCGGCTCATCCACCACGCACGGATTTGGTTCGACCTTTGGCTCTTACCAAGGGAAGGCGTCAGTTCTGGTCATTAAATTTAAGTAGCACTGCCCGAGCCGCCCGCATACTTGTCTAAGCGACCATCACTTGGCTGCGGGATTCGCGTTTGGGATGGCGTCGGATCGCAGGCGGTTTAATCGTTTTTTGCGTGGGGTTCGGTGCCGTTAAATCGAAATGCAGCCATTTTGCTTGCGGCTCCTTTTTCGGAAAAGGATCGAATCCCGGCAGTTGCAATGGAAGATCGTCAGCCAACGTGACCGAAGTCATCAAACAGAACAGAAGCGATCTGATTGCATTCATCTTTACCGCGCTGCAACTCGCAACGTGATACACACGCAGTGTGACCAAAGCGGACTTCGCGAGCAATGTAAAAAGTCACTGTCTTGTGCGAACATCAGTTTTCCTTTACGGTTTCAGTCGCGATGAACCTTCTCTTTGCGGCTCTGCTTTTGGCAGACACGTTCCCGGCGTTTTCTCCTGTATACACGTCGCCGGCATTACTCCGGCATCAGCTCCCGTACATTCCGCATCACACAGGACCCCAGACGCAGTTTGATCTAGCCGCACCGGACCCGGTTGAACACCAACCCAAGCCGAAGAAACATCGACAGCCAGTTGGTCGCGTTCTGGCGGCTTAATCAATATCCTTCTGGACAAAGGTTAACGTCCTCGCGCGCGCGCGCGTATAATTGTCGCGAAAATACCTGGAACTTACAGCCCTTTGGGTTAGCTGCAGCTTCATAAGGCCCAGCGGTACTCTCCTGCCACACGACTGCCGAGGCCGCGGATTCCCGGCGTGACCGGCTCAATGATTCGCAGCCTTTGCAGCCGATGAATCATGCGCCAAGCTGCCATTGATTGTTTGCGTAAACGTCCCGCCAGTTCGTTGCATGAAAGAAAGAAAACGCGGCCGGCTTTTGTCGAACGCTGCGACAAGTCACGCGCGAGCCTGAATGCCGCTCGCAGTTCGTCGCTGAGTTGTTCATATATTGCCGACTCAATCGCGGACAATTCGGCCCTGAATGTTTTCTCGCAGTTCGCGAGGTGCGCCCGGACTTCGGCCAGGTGCTGTTTCAGCGAATCTTTGAACAGGTCAGCGTTGAGCTGATACATCCAAGTCATCAATTGGATGATTTCAGGCTCACCGACGGCCCGATGTAGAAAGGTTACTGCCGTTACGAGGGTCGCGTTGCGGTTGCCTAGCTTTAGAAAGTAGCGCGACTCAACAAACAGCTCGTAAGCTTTGAAAAAAGGGTCGCTTGGACCTGAGGGATGCTCTCAATTCATCTTGAAGACGGATGTTGTTCAGTAGTTCAGTGTGTTCAGAGTTCAGTAATTCAGACGAAGTAATGGGTGCTGAGCGTTTCTTCTTTACCTCCAAGTGTAGCTCAGAAAAACGGATCTCAACGGGAGGCTCCATGCATTCCCAATGATAAAGCGCTCCGTCCGGATGCTTCCCGTCAACAATCGCCTGTGAGCCATCGGCCAACCAGTCGCCAATCTCCTCGCCGTTGCGCTTGAGTTTCGTTTTCGACGGGTAGTCGCCAGTTACGCGCACGAAAATCTTGCATCCGCGCGCGCCTCGGATTCGCGCACTGCGACGCAAGGTCGGATTCTCTTCGAGAAACGGTTCAACCTCTTCGTCGCTGTCGAGGTCGACCGCGCAGAGGTTATGTGAGTTGGAACCAAGCACTACTCCAATGTTGCCCTTCGACCTATCGAGCTGGCTGACATAAACGCGGTCCATCTGAGCCGCTTTGGTTTTCTGCCAAGCCAGCAGCTTCGGCACCTTCCCGACGCAAGGGATCAACGCGCAGCCCGGTCCAAGGATTTCGAGATTCGACCGCAGCGGGTCTTGCCATTGACCGCGGCGCAAGTGTGAGTACGTTCCATTTCCGTTCGCAAGCCCCGTCCTACGCTCGCCAAAGCAGACGGGGTTTTTGCTTTGTTAGTTCGCGAGAAATCGATCCAACTCGGCTTTTGAGATAAGAATGTGCCTGAGCGCGCGATTCGGTTTTATAAGTCCGCGCGCGATGAGTCGTCGCAAAGTAATCTGGCTGATGCCGCCAAGGTATTGGCAAGCTGACTTCAATTTCAGCGCGGCTGTATCGGTCTTGAGGTTGTTCTGATTTGTGCTTTCGCGAATCGTCTCGTTCATAAACAAACCTCAACGGTTCCCAATGCATGTCCCGACCGCTAATCCACCGATTTACACATGTAGAACTTAGACAGGCTCTTTATGACGGATTCTGCCCGCCGTGCTGCTTTCTGCCAGACTTCTTGCCGGTCGGAATACAAACCGGTTCTCTTGCGTGATCGCTTTCCGTGAAGATCCGAGACTGTAAGCGTAAACGCGTGCTGCCAGTCCATCTTGTCGAGGAGGCGTTTCGCCCCGAGCGCCTTTAGGTCGTCTGCAAATTTACGGTGCGCATTGCCAGCTCCACGCATCTCAATCACCTTCACCTCTGATGGTCGATTTTCAGCTAGCCACGTTGCAAAAGCAGCCTTCAAAAAGTCATTTGACTCTGTCCAATCAACTTCCATTACGGTTAGCTCCAAAGGACCGTAAAAAACACGACCACGTTGTATCTGCCTACCGAGATGGAAGGTACGACCTTCGCTCTGATTGCGACAGACGCAGTACCAGTTGGCCATAGCTCATGCAGTCGGCGTCGACGTTCTTCTGCCGGAATTTCAAGGTACGGTCGATTCGGGAACTCTGGGCAATACCAAAACAAAGCGGGACCTCGTCGGGACTGGTTGATTTTACCTTTCAAGCGCTTAACTAGGTCATCGAATGAATCCGCCGCTTTCAAAGAACCTCTGAGAGTCTGAACATCCTTTACGACAGCGGCCACATCGCGTCCAAACTCATACGCGTGGCAGTCCCACACTTCCGATGCCGGGCAGGCCGTGAAGTCCCATTCTGCACGTGCTAACTGCAGGTCACCTGTCACGCAGCCTGAGCGTTTCGGATGTCAATAATGTTCCCCGGCGCACCGTCCGTCATTAGTTTCGCCATCCGTTGCGAATGACTGCGATTAACGTGGCTGTACGTTCCTAGAATCAGCTTCCCGCCATCCTTGTGGCCTTGCCATTCGGCAATGACCTTCACGTCAACACCGCGCTCGATCGCACGCGTGATGAACATGCGGCGAAACGATCGGTGACTGTAATGCGGCAAGTGAAGACGCTTGCACGCGGCAGAGATGGCTTTCTTTGCGTCTTTCACCGCGAAAACAAACTCTGAGTCTGTTCCGTCGCATCGACGCCGAAGAAGGTCGTTTACCTGCGGATAAAGCGGAATTGCAAAACCCGTCTTCGTTTTATGCCGGAACGTGGTGATCGTTTCGCGCTCCCAATCAATATCTGATTTGTGCAAAGCGGATGCCTCCGCTTGCCCGAGGCCGGCAAGGCCAAGAAACTCAACAAAATCTGCGCTGTCTTCGGCATCGGCATTGTATTTCTGCGCGCGTATGTCTGCGATGATTGCCTTGAACTCCCCGAAGGTAGGAGTCTTGCGAATCGGTTTATCCAATTTCGTAGAGCAGACATGCGCGGCTGGCGAACGTGCAATCACGTTGTCGCGTACTGCCATCGCGAAAACCTCTTTAGCGCACGCGATATGAAGATTTCGCGACACCGGACCGAACTTGTAGCGCGAAAGCCACGAGTCTACGTCGGAGGGTTTGATTTTGCCTACCTGGCTCTGTTTGCCGGTAGGCCAGTCATCTTTCATGCGCCGCACAATCAGTGTCTTGCGTTCAATGGTTTTGGCTTTTTGGTGCTGAACCGTTTTAAGAAAACGATCACATAGCTCGCCCAAGGTTAGTTTGCCCTTGGAACGGTCGATCTGGCTTTGCTCATCCTTGAGTGTTCGCAATTCACGTCCCGCCTTCGCGCGGTCAGTGGTTCCGAGGCTCTGGCGGATTTCCTTGCCGCTGGTCTTGATGCGCGCATAGTAAACGCCGTTCGGAAGATAGCGGTAAAGACATTCACCCACTTTTTGAAATGGCCCTTTCGATTTCTGCTCGGCTGAGGTTCTCATACGACTTTAAGCCTACAGTGGATAAAATCGGTGGACAATGAGAAAATGTGGGAATGTTTTGCGCTGCGATTTTC
>CAWJUP010000002.1:0-294508 GCA_963846065.1 uncultured Verrucomicrobiae bacterium | reverse complement strand
CGATCGGCATATGCCTGACCATCAACAATCAACTCTCAACCATCAACTATTTTGCGATGCAAATATTCTTGGGTTCGGTGAAAAAGCGCAAAGCTTCTTCGCCGCCTTCCCGGCCCACGCCGCTCGCTTTCATGCCGCCAAAGGGAACGCGCAGATCGCGGACGAGCCAGCAGTTCACCCAGACTGTTCCGGTATGAATTTGTTCGGCCACCCGATGGGCGCGGCTCAAATTTTGAGTCCAGACGCTCGAGGAAAGTCCGTAATCGACGTCGTTGGCATAACGTATGACTTCTTCTTCGCTCTCGAACGGGGTGATGGTCACGACCGGGCCGAAAATTTCTTCGCGATTAGTCCGGCAGCCGACCGGAAGATCGACAATGACGGTGGGCGAAAAGAAATACCCGGCGCGGGTTCGTTCGTTAGGCGGATCCGGTGATTTGCCACCGAGCGCGATTTTGCCACCTTCCTTGCCGGCGAGATCGACGTAGAACTTCACTTTGTCGAGCTGTGCCTTGTTCACGATTGCGCCCTGCTCAGTTTTGTCGTCGAGTGGATCTCCTTGTTGCAACTTGGCGGCCTTGTCGATGAATTGAGCGACGAACTTTTCGTAAATCGGTTTCTCGACAAACACTCGCGAACCGCACAGACAAATCTGCCCCTGATTGGCGAACGAAGCGCGCACACTCCCCTTGATGGCGGCATCGAGATCGGCATCAGCGAACACGATGTTCGGATTTTTTCCGCCCAGCTCGAGCGAAACTTTTTTGAACAAGGGCGCGCAAGATTCGGCGACTTTTTTCCCGGTCACGGTCCCGCCGGTGAAAGAAATGGTCGTGATTTTTGGATTCGATGTGATTTCGGATCCCACGTTCGGTCCGGTGCCATGAACGATATTGAGCACGCCGTCAGGCAAACCGGCTTCGATTGCGAGCTGGCATAGTAAATAAGCTGTCATTGGCGTCAGCTCGCTCGGTTTGGCGATCGCCGTGTTCCCGACGGCAATGGCCGGGGCGATTTTCCAGCTCAATAAATAGAGCGGAAGATTCCAGGGAGAGATTAGCCCGGCGATTCCTCGCGGCTGACGGAGCGTGTAATTGAACGCCACGCCATCGGTGACGTGCGCTTCGTTTTCAGTGTGAAGGATCGCGGTCGCGAAAAACCGAAAGTTCGCTACCGCCCGCGGGATATCGAGCGAACGGGCGAGGCTGATCGGTTTGCCGGTGTCGATCGATTCCGCCCGGGCGAATTTGTCCAAATCACGCTCGATCAGGTCCGCAATCTTTAATAAGAGCTTCGAACGCTCCGTGGCCGGCGTTTTGGCCCAAGCCGGAAACGCTCGTTCGGCGGCCAGCACCGCCTGATCCAGGTCCGCCTTTCCGCTGTCCGGGACTTGGGAATATGGCTTTCCGGTCGCCGGCTCGATGTTGTCGAGATATTTGCCCGTAACCGGCTCGATGAACTTGCCGTCGATGAAGTTTTGAATTTGAGGCAACTCCTTATGCACAGGTGGAACAAGCTAACCGCCGAAACCGTCTTCGCCAAGCGCTCGCCCCGGAACCTTTCCCAGCCTAACATCTGCGCAATCGCGACTATAATTAGCGCGATTTTTGCTGTAAACTGGCGATATGAAACAGCTTCAATTCGTGGGCTTCGTTGCGTCGATGACACTGTTCGTGGGGTGCGAAACCACCCAAACCGCAGGGCAGGGGAACCAGGAGCAAAAGAGGATGGCCGCTTTGCAGGAACAACACGCTCAACAACAGTCAGATGAGTCAGAACAAAACCTGCAGAGCGCGCAGGCAGACATCCAAAACCGTGGAACAAATCCGGGAATCCGTTACTAAGCCGGGGGGAGAGGCCCGCCTCCTGCTCTGAGGTCCTGCGTGAGTTCGGAATCAGATATTTCCCCAAACGCCAAAGAAGTTCATACGCTCGAGCTAAAAGCGATTCTGCTCGTCGATGACGACAAGCAGCTGGCAGGGGCGCTGCAGTGGATTCTGGCCGACGAGAACTTCCTCGTCGACCTCGCCTACGATGGCGAGGAAGCCATGATGAAAATCCGCGCGCATGAGTACGACGCGATCGTTTGCGATTTGATGATGCCGAAAGTTCGCGGCGATCAGTTCTATCTCAACGCTATTTGGATGCGTCAGGCGCTTTTTGGCCGCTTTATTTTCATCACCGGCTACGCGACAGAGCCGAACGTTCGCCAGTTCCTGACTGAGAACGACGTCAAATATCTGGAGAAACCGTTCCCGGTTCAGGCGTTGATCGACTGCCTGCGGGAATTGGTCGCGGATCACTGATCACAGGCCGCCTATTACCGCGTGGCGGGCAGCGTTTTGGGCCATTTTTCGCGCTTCCCATTGTCGCTGAGTTTCACTAGCCTCCGCGCATGAACATCAAACGTCTCGTCCTTTTCCTTTGCACCGCCATTGCAGGTGTCAGTCTGGTTTACGGCCAATCGCCGGCTCCGGCTGAATCACCCGCGCCGGCACCGGATGCGTCGGCATCTCCTAAGAAGAAACATTCTCATAAGAAAGCGGAGGCCAGTCCGGCGGCTTCGCCTGAGGCCAGCGCCGCGGCGGAAGCTTCTCCGGCTAAGAAGTCACGAAAGAAGAAGGAAACAGCAGAAGCGTCACCGTCTGCCAGTCCGGCAACAGCCGAAGCATCTCCGGCTAAGAAGTCGCGAAAGAAGAAAGAAACAGCTGCGACGTCACCGGCCCCGAGTGCATCGCCGTCACCGCACAAAACTCTCTCTGATTTTTTCAAATCGAAAAGTTCACCGACCCCGGCAGCGAATGCTGCCGCAGGGGCAAAGACTTCAACTGGCACCGAAACCGTTGCCAGAGCAACCCCGGCGCCCGGCGGCGGCGGAAATCTTGTCTGGGTTAACACCGAGACGCACGTTTACCATAAGATGGGTTCGCGCTTCTACGGAAAGACCGCCAAGGGCAAGTATATGGATGAAGCGCAGGCGATCGGTGAGGGAGACCACGCCTCGAAGAACGGCAACTAAAAAAGTTTACGAAGTTAGATCAGCGGCGGGCGGAAACGCTCGCCGCTTTTTTTTGGATCGGTGACCCGGGAGTGAAAGGTGATTGTTCAGACCGTTGGTTCTTGTTGAGATTTTTTAAGCAATACTCGCGCGCCCGACTGGCCCGAAACGAGTCTGCTGAAACGAATTCCCCCGCAACGGCAACGGAGGTGTTCGTCTGCCGTTGTTTGAGATTACTGGGATCCGCCGAACAGGCCACCAAGTTTGCCTTTGAGAAGGTCACCCGCTTCGCTGGCGAGGCCGCCCATGCCGCCACTCATGCCGCCAGCCAGGAATGAATCGACATGACTTGCCAGCGGAGCGGGCAGGCGGCTTTTCAATTCGGCGACGATCACTTCTACGGCTTTCCGGGCATCGTCCTGACTGATGCCGGTTTTTTGCACAACCAGATTAATTAGTTCGTCCATAGTATTTAGTGTTATTAGAGAAGCTACGCCCGTTGTTTTCCGGCTGACAAGGGCAATCGCAATTGCCGGCTGCGCAAAATCTTGCCTCAGTGAAATCGATTCGATCTAATCGAGCCATGAGCAAATTAACCGTATTCAATATTGTGGCCGCGGCCAGCTTGGCCCTGAGCAGCGTCGCTTTGGCCGGTGGCAAAACCTATCAGGTGACCGGACCGGTTCTGGAAATGAACGACTCGTCGGTCACGGTCCAGAAGGGTAAAGAGAGGTGGGAGATCGCCCGGGACGCGAATACCAAGGTCACTGGCGACCTCAAAGTCGGTTCGAAGGTGACAATCACTTACACGATGTCCGCGACGGAAGTGGAAGTGAAAGCCGACAAAGGCGCGGCCAAGTCGGACACGAAAAAGAAATAGTTCCGCATCGGCATTACATCCCATGCCGCAGTGCTTCGCGAAAGCGAAGCAGGCGTGGGCGGGCGGCTACAACAATCCACGTAACGCCGCCAACTTTGTGGTGGCAGCCGTGTCGGCTGCGGCGCTAAATTTCAAAACCCGCGACGGAATCAATCCATCGCGGGTGTTTGAATTTCTGATTCTAGAAACGGGGGCGGTCGATCAGTGGCGCCGTCTGCTCGAGTCGTAAGCGGCCGTCATTTCGGCGAGCCGCTCTGGATCATTTTGCGCCAGATCTAACAAGCGTTGTCTGGACGCTCGCGTTTGGAATGTTTGTCCGTTGGATTGGCCGGCCACGATCCAGCCGTCAATGTCCGAACCATGGGGCAGCCGAAGGTTTCCGAGGTTGGTAATATTCGCTGGAAGCGGTGGGGCATCGACCGTTCCTCGAATTTCCAACTCGCCCCCGAGTTCAATAGGAACGACCACGTGACCGTAAACGAAAAGGGGTGTTTCACGTTCATTTGGATGAGCAATGAAGTAGACGTGAATATTTACCAACGGCACGCTCCGTGAGAAATCGCGAACCGTGATGAGCAGGGTTTTTTGTCTGAGGAAATCGCGGCTGTAATTCATCGAATCGATATACCATCGGTTATAGGTGCCGTCGGCCGTGCCGACTTCGTGTGCTTCCAACGACAACCCGGCGAAGGTGCGCTGGGTTGGCGCTTTCGCCTCGGATCCCTGCCAGGCGGCAGCGGAATTTTGCCGGCGTTCCCGTTCGTGGGCGGCAGCGACTTCTTCCGCTGCCGCGTCCCGTGACGCGTCCAATCGAAAGCGAAATGCCTCAGCCTTTTTCGGATCATAGTGATATCGCTCCTGAACCTCTTCCGGCAATTGGCTGAAGAACAGCTTCACGATTCCATTTTGGGTCACCACCATGATTCCATCCGGCTCGACCCGGGAAATGGTGACGTTCGGATAAACGGTTCCGTCGTTGAGCTTGAAGTCTTCCGCGCGCGCCATCGTCACCGAGAAAAGCAGGGCGATTAGAAATCGGTTCATGTTGGGGGCGGAAGCATAACAAAATTTCTTGCCCGAGTAAGCCTGAGATGGCTCCTGCTACGGAAGGGCCAATTAAGTTGGAGAAAAGGTCGACATGAACCAGCTCTCAACGGCCGCTAGCGGGCCGTTCTCTCAACCATCAACTTCTGAAGAGCTCGATGCACGGCCGGCGCGTGTCAAAGGCCAAAATCGCGAGGCCGAAACTAGCCCGCCAAGGGCCTAGCACCGGATCATCTGCCCATGAAGACTTCCGCCGCCGCGACTTCGCCATCGCACGACATGCCGTTACGTTTCTGCCGGCTTTAAAAGCCTTTTAGCCTGCTCTTCACTCACCAGCGCGGCATCATTCGTTGCGAATGGTTTCCTTAAATACAACGCTAACCAGGAAATGCCGAATATGTAACGGGGTCGAGTCGACAAGAATTTCGAAGTGAACCACCAAGAGTATATAGCTTCGGTTGCGCACCGAAGTTGAAGAGGCGGTAAAGGTGATATTCCGTGCAGCGTGCGATGGAAACATTTACTTCATTACGTGATGCGAAGAATGGAGTCATGACACCGAAGCGCGTGGTTTTCACTTCGATCAAGCGCTTTTTGCCATCCGGCTCGAAAGAAAGGATGTCGTAGCCCAAGTGGTCACCTTCCAAGGCAGAAACGTGGCGGATATCGCTAGCTAATCTTGTCTTGCCGAACCTGGTCAGTCTTTCGCGTTCAAACCGCAACGCTAGTTCTTCTCCCACGCGTCCGAGAGATCGGTTCCTCGCCTCGATTTCCAGGTAGTTGCGCTGGACCGAGGAACGGCGCGCGGTGCCATGTTCTTCGCGCACTCGTGCTTCCCTGTTCTCCGAAAGCGGTGGATCGACTTGGATCGAGAGCAAATCATCCACAGACGGCACCATCGTTTCTGGGCTTTCGACGACAGACTTGACGATTTTGTTTAGGGCCGACGCGTCAGCTAGGCGCTGTTCGACTGCTGAACGAAGCAGGGCCTGATAGTTTCCAAGCGGCTTATAGCCATGAATGTATGGATATCCTTCTTCTATTAAAACCGCACTGATGTTCTGGTGTTTTCGCTCGACCGAACCGCGAGGGCGGCCGTTCAGAAATTGTTGTAAAGCGCGATTGTGCTCTGCCTTATTAAATGGCTCTCCACGCAGCTCCATGTCGAGCATGGAAAAGTAATCCGCGACTGCGGCTTCAACCTCTTTGCGCGACCACGATTCAGGCATTGTACAGCGTGACTCTTTCCTAACTGCCTAGTTCCGCTGGCAAAGGCAAGCCTTGGGCTTGCCACAATTTGGGATCCGTTCGCGTCTTAGGTATGCAGCAGATTGGCGAAGCGCCAAATATCGGTAAGTAAAAAGAGCCGGAAGGATTTGGGTCGGTCCTCGCTTTTGAAAGTCACATGAGCCAAGCGTTCCCGCGTTATCGACGGTGGGATTCCGACAACGTTCTGTGTTCCCGGCATCCGCCATCATACGTTGGTTTGTCGCCAACGGACTGAATCTTGAATGCGATGGTTATCCGAGCTCGCGCGGTTTTCCGCTTCTCAGCGTTTCAGCTACCGCCTCGCCTGAAGCAATACTCAATCGCGTTTCAGCAATTTCCCCGTTTTCGTCTCCGCGCTGCTGCGATCGTGCCCATCCCCGCGACTGCCACTGCTATCAGCGACACGCTGCTCGGTTCCGGCACCAGCGTAGCGGTAAACGACAATTGGCCGGGCGCTGAATTTCCCGC
This sequence comes from uncultured Verrucomicrobiae bacterium, assembly GCA_963846065.1. GTDB lineage: Bacteria > Verrucomicrobiota > Verrucomicrobiia > Chthoniobacterales > UBA10450 > DASPUI01. Next base: position 287,849 of record CAWJUP010000002.1, on the reverse strand, counting down.
AGTCGGATCCGTCACCCACGCGCTCCCGGAGTAGGTCGGCCCCGCGTTATTCGCATTCGAGTAATAAGCGCTGCTCACTGGTTGCTGATATCCGGGACCGTTATAATGGAAATCCAATTCCGCGCCGTTCACATTGTTTTGTCCCTGCTGTTGAATCACCGCGAGATAAGTCGCGCCTGGCGTCAGGGCCAGACTCGTCAATGGCGTGAAGGTATAAGTCTGAAAACTCGCGGGGCCGACTACCGTCGGCAGACTCGTGGAATAAAGAGCCGAAGTAGTCACCTGATCGGTGGTAGGATTAAACCCGAAGATATACGCATTCACGTTTACCGGATAAATACCGGCGCCGGCCATGGTGAAGGCGAAGCTCGACAAAACATGGTCGCCGTTGGTCGGGACCACAAAAGTTTCGCCGGCATCTGCGGTGGTTTCGACAATTCCGTTGGTCGGATTTGTCGTGATCGTCGTAGTGGCGTGAAGAGCTGATCCCGTAGCTAACCAAACAGTGCAAACAGTGAGAACCCCGACAACTCTTGTGATCATAATATAAATAATTTTCAGATACGATTCGAGAACCGCATCCTTTCCGGACGCGTCACCGAAAAGAATTCTTCTGCTCCCGTTTCTGGCGTTTCCGCTTTGCCTTTGGCTTTGGCATCCGAGCGGGCATGAGCTCGAGCGGTGACTTTTCACCGGCACACCCGTCCGGGATCCGGGATGGGGAAGGTATCGGATGTGCCCGGAAATTTCGAGTAAGATACGGGATGTGATGAGCCACAGTTGAATACGGTGAGGGAGGGATTCGAACCCTCGGTACCCTTTTGGGGTACGGCGCTTTAGCAAAGCGCTGCTTTCGACCACTCAGCCACCTCACCAATGGTCCGAGCCGGACCGGCAATTTGAGCCACACCGGCCTTTTGAACCAACCAGCAGTACGGGCGAGAATATGGCGGAGAATTTCAAATTGCCAATTTGCAATTGCCAATTGAAATGAAGCCATGATCAGCGAATCCGAGGCCCGCGCGAAAATCCTGGAGCTCTTTTCTCCGTTGCCATCGCGGCGCGTCCCCATTTTGCAGGCGCTGGACCGATTCGCGGCGACCGATATTTTTGCCAGCCTGTCGCTGCCAATGTTCGACAACTCGGCCATGGATGGTTACGCCGTCATCGCGGGCGAGGCGAAATCGGGACGGCGTCTCCGTGTGGTGGACGAACAACCGGCTGGAATTGATCGCAAATTGCGAATCGAGGCAGGCCAAACCGTCCGGATTTTCACCGGTGCGCCCATTCCGACCGGCGCGGATGCAGTGGTCATGCAGGAAGATGTCACGCGCGCCGGAGACGAAATCGTTTTGAACACCGATGTGGAGACGGGGGAATTCATCCGGCGCCGCGGATGCGATTTGAACGAGGGCCAGAAAATTTTGAAAGCCGGTGAACGGATTCGCGCCGGATCGATTGGTGTTCTCGCCTCGCAGGGTTTTGCCGATGTGGCGGTCGGCGGCGAATCACGAGTGGCCATCGTCTCGAGCGGCGATGAATTGGCGACAATCGGCCAGCCGCTTCAACCCGGGCAGATCTACGACAGCAATTCGGTCATGCTGCAAATGCTGGTGAAGCGTTGCGGCGCGACGGTCGCTTCAGTCGAGCATTGCCCGGACAACGCCGACGCGTTGCGAAGCACTTTGGAGCGAGCGGCGCAAAATCACGTCGTGATTTTGACCGGCGGCGTTTCTGTCGGAGAACACGATCTCGTTCAATCGGTCTTGCGCGCGCTCGGCGCGAAAATCGATCTTTGGCGAGTGGCGATCAAGCCGGGCAAACCATTTCTGTTCGGGCGTCTCGGCTCCTTCGTTTTTGGTCTGCCCGGCAACCCGGTTTCGGCCTTCGTCACGTTTTTGCAATTCGTTCGGCCGGCCATTTTGAAACTGATGGGCGCTGCGGAATTATCGCTGCCGCGTTTTTCGGCCGAGTTGTCGGCCGACCTGACCAATGATGGAGACCGCGCCCATTATTTCCGTGGCAAACTCGAATCGGGGAAGTTTACCCCGATGGGTCGGCAGGAATCTCATGCTGTTTTCGGCTTGAGCCAGTCGAACGCATTATTTCGCCTGGAACCGGGAAAATCGAAAAACGCCGGGGAGAAGATTGAGGTGGAGGTGTGGGAATAGTCCGTTTTTGCCGGAGGCAGCCGGTTTGACAGGAAACCGGCCCATTCTAGCTTAGAGCGCTTGAATACCGCAGCTGTCTCGGCAGTTCCACGAACCCGGAACGATGAAGTACGCGCCGATGCGGAACGGCTCTCCCACATCGTGTTGGAGATGCAGCGTTGTTTTCTCCTGAATTTGTGTCAGGAGCTTGCCCCCGGAAACGTCTCGTTCTCGCAGTTCTTTCTGCTCACCTACCTCGATCGCAAAGAAGTCCTGACCATGACAGCGATTGCCCAGAAGATGAGGCACACCACGGCGGCGGCGAGTGGGTTGGTCGCGCGATTGGAAAATTTAGCCTACGTGGTTCGTTCGATCGCGCGGGACGATCGCCGCAAAGTGATGGTTTGCATTACTCCCAAAGGATCGGCGCTGGTCCGGCGGATCCGGCAGGAGATGGTCGGGAACCTGATGAAAATCATGGAACATCTCAGCCCCGAAGAACAGAAAGCGTGGGTGCATATCTACGGAAAAATTTATGATTTCTGCCAAACGAAAGGCTGTGATTCTTTTCGTGAGAGTGGTATTAGACGGCGGAAAGTATAATAATTGAATCCGCGCGCTCGAACGGCGCATCTAATTGCCAGACTGACTGACATCCCGTTCATGCAAAGAAAATTTATTCTGATAAGCCTCGGTGTGTGGCTGGGGTGTTTTGTCGTTTCAAACGGGTTCTGCCAACCCAGCCCGACGCCGCCGGCGCCCGGCCAACCCAGCCCGACGCCGAGGGCGGGAGAAGCACCCAGCGCGACGAGCATCTACAAGGAACAGGGTTCTTACGCCGGCGTTCCCAAGTTCACGCTTGATCAGGCCATTCAAGCGGCGCTTCAGCGCAACCCGGACATCCTGCGCAATCTGGAAGAGATCAAGAGAACCAAAGGGGTGATCATCAGCGTGACTGCGCAGGCCTTACCGCAAATTGGGCCGAGCGGCACTTTCACCTGGACAGATCCAAATTTGAATAGAAACAACCTGATCGGCAACAATTTCGGCACGTTCGTGTCTCCGACGCCTACGCCAGGTCCGACACCCACGCCCACCCCGGTGCCCGGCTCGGGGATCGGCGGAGCGAGGAATCGATTCAGCGACCTGACATACAATATCAAGATCACGGGAACTCAGCAGATCATCAATTACGGCCTCTGGTCGAATGTTCGTTCGACATTTTTTCAGCGGGACGCTGCGTATTTCGGGTTCCGAAATATTCTCGATCAAACCATCTCGACGGTGAAGACGCAGTTTTATCAGGTGATCCTGGATAAGGAACTGATCAAAGTGCAGCAGGAATCCGTTCATTTGCTCGAGAGTCAATTAAAGGATCAGCAAAACCGTTTTGAAGCGGGAACGGTCCCGAGATTCAACGTATTGCAGGCGGAGGTCGCCCTCTACAACCAGATTCCTCAACTGATCTCGGCGATTAATAATTTGCGAATCGCCCAAATCCAGCTGGCCAAGACGCTGGGGCTCGATTTTAACCCGTTGCGGGGAAATAATCCGCCGCTGGACGCACTGGGGCAGATGCCATTTTCGAATCGGAATATTTCGCTGGTCGATTCGATTGAGATGGGCAAACAGCGCCGGCCATTTTTGAAACAGCAGCGAGCGAATGTGTGGAATCAGATCCAGCAAGTGCACGTGGCGCTCGGCGGATTTTTGCCAACGGTGAATGCGTCTGGCGGTGGCGAATGGGAGAGTTCGGACCTCAATTCGAGCTGGGGCGATATTTCCAAGGGTTGGACGACGACCGTGACGGGGAGCTGGCCGATTTGGGACAGCGGACTGGCCTATGGCAACGTCAAACAACAGCGTGCCTTATTGCAGGAAGCAGAAATCACTTATGACGACGATGTTCGTCAGGTCGAATTGGAGATTCAACAGGCTTATTCCAATCTGATCCAAAACAAGCAATTGATCGAAAGTCAGGAAAAAAACGTGCAGGAAGCGGAGGAAGCTGTTCGTCTGGCCAAGGCGCGTTTGGACGCGGGGGCGGGTGTGCAGTTGGATGTGTTGAATGCGCAGGTCCAGCTGACGACTGCTCAATCGACGCGTTTGCAGGCCTTGTTCGGCTATAACTCTTCGCTGGCAGAGTTCGATCGCGCCACCGGAGAGCAATCGACCTATCAGGAGAGTTTCGATGGCATCGCACCGCGCTCAACCAAAACACGGCGTTACGATACCGGGAGCGATCGCGACGCGGTCGGCAGACGGCGTAGCAATTCGTCAATCGAAACCGAGTCGGTCACGACCATGTCGCGTTCCACCGGCGGAAAGTGACGAGGGGTCAGGCGCCAATTATCAGCCGTAAGGGATGGCGCAACGATTGTTCGAGCAGTTTGATTCATTAAAAATCCCGCACGTTCGTCACGGGTTCACCCTGAGAGTCCCGGGAATCGAAGTGGCGCAGGACAAGGCCGAAGCACTCAAACGCCTGGAAAAGGCTCATCGTCAGATCCGCGGCGAGATTGGTTTGACTGACTGGCCGTTGCTAACCGCGGAGCAAATTCACGCGGATCAAATTGCGGTCATCGCTGCGCCTGTTTCGAGTGATCGTGAATTCGAAGGCTGTGACGGCTTAATCACCAATCAGCGGCGAGTCGTGCTCGAAATTCGCGTAGCCGATTGCGGCGCCGTTTACATCGTCGATCCAAAAACGCCCGCGATTGGATTGCTGCACTCGGGCAAGAAAGGGACGGAATTGTCAATTACCACGAAAGCAATCGAGCAAATGCGCGATCGCTTTGGATCGGACCCGGCGGAATTGATCGTCCAACTAAGTCCGTGTATTCGGCCGCCGCATTACGAGATTGATTTTGCCGCTGAGATCGTGCGCCAGGCGCGTTCGTCAGGAGTCAGGCAAGTTTACGATTGCGGCGTCTGCACAGCCTGCGATCTCGATCGTTATTATTCGTACCGGGCCGAGAAAGGGAAAACCGGCCGTCTCCTCGCCTTGCTGGCGCTGGAATGACCTGGCGATATCGCGTTTCTCAATCTTCGGTTTCGGTTAGGCCACGCTTGAGCGGGCAAATCCCGCGCTTTTTCGCATCGGCGACAAAGTCGAGAAATTCTTGAGCGACTTTTTCAAAGTTCATTGTTTTCGATTTTTTCAGCGCTTCGGAAACATTGAGCCCGCTGGTGAAAATTAATTTAAATGCCGCCTTGATCTGGTCGCGTTCTTCCGTGCTGAATCCGGCGCGGCGAAGCCCGACTACATTCAGTCCAAAGACGCAGTTGCGCTCGGCGGCGATCACGAACGGCGGGATGTCCTTACTAAACGCCGAAGCGCCTTGGGTGATGGCTAGCCGTCCCACCCGCGTGTGTTGATGAAATACGCAGCCGCCACCAAGGAATGCACCTTCATCCACGCGAACATGGCCGCCTAACAAACAATTATTCGCGATAATGACGTTGTTGCCGATTTCGCAATTGTGTCCGACATGCGCGCCGGCCATGAGAAAATTTTTATTGCCGATTTTCGTGATGCTGCCCTCGGCGCTGCCCCGATGAATGGTACAATGTTCGCGGATCACGTTTCCATCACCGATCACCACCCGGGTTTTCCGATCGGACGAATAGGAGAGATCTTGCGGTGCAGTGCCGATAATGGCCGCATGATCGACTGTGTTGCCCGAGCCGAGGGTGACGTGGTCTTCAATGACCACGTGTGAAGCAATGGCGGTTCCCGGGCCAATGAGAACATGCGCGCCGATCACGGAGTACGGACCAATCCGGACGTCATGGGCGATTTCGGCAGTCGGACTAACGATCGCTGTGGGGTGAACCTTCACGTCACTCATGATTTCCGGATCTGACTTGACCTCTCGCGTTAGAGCACGCCTGCTTCCTTGAAACTGAAGTAGCCGGGGTTCCCGTCGGCAGGTGCTCCGATGATAATGTGGTCGAGTAGCTTGATCTGCAACAGGTCGGCCGCTTCGGCCAGGCGTCTGGTCAAACTGTGGTCGGCCTGGCTGGGGGATGGATCGCCGGACGGATGATTATGAACCACGATGAGGGCAAACGCGGTCGCGGCCACTGCCGGATGAAAGATATCGCGCGGATGTGCGATACTTTCGTTCAAACTTCCAACCGAAACCTGCTCCACTCGAATCAAGTGATAGCGAGTGTCGAGCAGAATGACCCGAAGCGATTCTTTTCGAAGCATGCGCATCTCTGCGCCGACCAGCTCATTGACGATTTCGGGTGAATCGATCTTTTGCTTCGAGAGGGCTTCGGACGCCAGACGGTGGCCCAGACCAAAGGCGGCGGCCAGTTGAACTGCTTTGGCAAATCCCACGCCGCGAATCCGGGACAACTCCTGAACGCTGCAACGACTCAGTCCCCGGAGCGATCCATATTTTTGCAGGAGTTCGCGCGCGACCTCGATTGCATTCTTTCCGGGAATGCCCGTGCGAAGAAGAATGGCAATCAACTCCGGGCTGGTCAGCGCCGACGCACCGTGAGCGGCGAGTTTTTCGCGCGGCCGCTCTTCTGCCGGCATCTCGCGGATGCGCGTCTGTTGTCCGGGGGTTCGAATGGCGGGGGAGTTGAAACGGTTTCGGGAAATCAAATCAGGTGCGTAACTGGTCAAACATTTCACGCAGCGCATTTCCAAATGCCAGCAATCCTTTCACGTAGGGATTGGGGGGAAGCATCTCGATCCCGCCTTGCGCTTCGCGAATGAGTCCGGATCCGGCGGTGACGGATTGATCGAGCGCACCGTTGGCCGAACGATTCACTAAAATTTCCGTCATCTCCTGGCATTTGCCGTCCAGGATGAGACTGGAGCAACGCGCCCGCTCAAATTCCGATGCCGATGCAAGAAAAATTAAAACCGGCAAAGTAAACTTCCCTTTACGCAAATCGGTTCCCAGCGTTTTGCCGGTGGCGCTTTCCGTGCCCGCGATATCGAGACAGTCGTCATAAATCTGATAAGCCGTCCCGACGCGCATTCCGAAATCGCGCAAGGCTTCAATTATCTTTTGATCGGCGCCGCTGATGACCGCAGCTAACTCGCCGGCCACGGCGAAGAGCGATCCGGTCTTCATCCTGACGATTTTCAAATAATCGTGGACACCCAGCTGGAGATCGAATCTGCGCTGGGTCTGAATCATCTCGCCCGAACAGATTTCACTGGCCGAGCGCGCGATGGCGCGGCCGATCTCCGAATTCTCAAAACGGGTCGAGAGACTGAGGGCGTGGGCAAACAGGCAGTCACCCAACAAAACGCTGAGCGAATTACCCCAGCGCGCGTTCACGGTGGGCTGGGCGCGTCGCCGTTCGGCTTCATCCATGACGTCGTCATGCACGAGAGTGGCGAGATGAATCAATTCCACGATCATGGCCAGGTCGACATGGTCGGATTGGATCCCCCCGGTGGCGCCGCCCGCGAGCAAAGCCGTCAGCGGGCGCAACCGTTTGCCTCGTCCGCCGATGGCGTAGGTCACGTAACCCTCGATCGCGGGATCGAATGCCGTTGCTTGTGCGATGATCCGTTTATCGACCTGATCCAGGTGCGGTTGCACCAACGCGGTCACGTCCGCGAGGGGATGAGATGGGCTGACCGCGACCCGGCGAACAGAGGTTTCCACTACCGCAGAATGACCGGCACGGGTGAAAAAGTCAAAGCAAGTCGACGTCAGCGCCAAAGTCTGAACTCGGCGGGGTGGGGAGGCCTCCCAGCGACGCCTACCATTTTCGCAGCCAGGTCTGGCTACCGTATTTTCGTTGGGCCAGCTCTCGTGCCTGATTGAGAAAGGCTGAATCAAGCTGTCGCGATTCAAGCTTAGTCGAGAGTTGGCCTGCAAATAGAGCGGCAAAATCGTTGTTTAGTTCTTCACCCTGAATGCTGCCCTGCTGAAGCAGACCACGACGAGTGCGTCGTTGAGCGGCGCCGGCAATTTTTCGGCCGTCCGCCATCACGTCGGCCAAAACAGGATTCTCGAAACAACGATAGCCACGTTCATCGGCCGCACCTTTTGGAGCCGGTGTCGAAGTGACAGCGGCCGAGATGCCGATTGCCTCCAACGCCAAACACATCGCTTGGTGAATTTTTCGATAAATCGCCGTGGCCGATTCTGCGAATGCGGCATCGTTTGATGGTATGACAACGGCATACGTCAGATCTTGGCCGTGATAAACGATCCCGCCCCCGGTCCAGCGGCGAACCGCATCGCGCTCTGATTTCTCAACCGCGGAGAATTTCCCAAAATATCCGAAAGACAATGCCGGACGATCCCACCGGTAAAAGCGAATCGCGGGAACGGTTGCGGACTCGAGCAGCACTTCATCGACCGCCATGTTCAACGCCGCCGAACGCGACGAATCATCGTCCCGAATCAGGTCGAGCGTCGTGAAGAGAGCAGTGTCGGGCGACCGCTCAGTTTGCCATTTCGCTGATTCAGCGAGCGGCGCGCCTGCTCTGCCGATTGGATAGGGAATCAATTTCAAAGTTCTGCCACAATTCGCTCGACCGCTTGCGTAGGGCTTTTGTCAGCAACAATCGGCCGGCCGATGACAATGTAATCGGCCCCGGCTTGAATGGCTTCGCGCGGAGTCATCACTCGTTTTTGGTCGTTGGCCTCGCTCCACGATGGCCGGATTCCAGGGACAACAATTTGGAATTGCTCGCCAAATTTTACCTGAACGACGTCGACTTCCTCAGGGCTCACGACAAACCCCTGGACTCTGGCCGCGTACCCGACATTCGCCAGCCGCATGACCTGTTCCTCCACCTTTGATGGAATTCCCAGTTCGCGAATCGCAGGTTCGTCGAAACTGGTGAGAACGGTGACGCCAAGAATCGAAGTTTTTTTGCGAGCTTGGACCGCTGCGCGCGCCATGTTTTCCCCGCCGCTGAGGTGGATCGTCAGCATCTGGACGTCCAGGTCCGCCACTGATTCCACCGCGCGCCCGACCGTATTCGGGATGTCATAAAGCTTGAGATCGAGGAAAACCTTCGCTCCGGTCGCGCGAACCTCGCGGACCACGTCCGGCCCAGCCGCGGTAAAAAGCTGGAGACCGATTTTGAAGAAAGAAATCTGCGACCGCAGCTGGTCGACCAGAGCGAGCGCTTGTTTTTTGGTCGGCACATCGAGCGCGACGATGATTTTGTCCGTGTTTTTTGTCATTGGGCGCGGCTAATTGTCATTTCGACCGAAGTGGAGAAGTCTCTTATCGTTTCAGTTTCAGTTGCTCCTGGTAAATACGAATCATGAAAATGTCTCGACTCCGCCCGGCATGACAAGTCGCCTGATATGACAATTGAAATGAAGGCGGTGCAAGTTCTGGCTCCCGCTAAAATCAACCTCTCACTGCGGATTCTGGGAAAACGCCGTGACGGATTTCACGAAATCGAAACGTTGATCGCGCCGATCTCGCTCTTCGATGAGCTCGAGTTTCGACAGCAATCCCGCTGGATCGACTTGACTTGCGACGATCCCACCGTGCCGAATGGAGATGAAAACCTCGTGGTCCGGGCGGCAAAACTTTTCCTGGAAAAGACGAGATGCACCGGAGGCATTTCGATTTCTCTTCGGAAAAAAATCCCGCACGGCGCAGGTCTGGGAGGGGGGAGCAGTGACGCCGCATCGACTTTGCTGGCCTTGAACCGGATTTTTGAAACCAATCTGCCACGCGAAGCGCTCGCAAAAATGGCCGAAGAAATCGGTTCGGATGTGCCTTTCTTCATCTTCGAATCCGCCGCGATGTGCAAAGGCCGCGGAGAATTGGTCGTGCCGGAGATTTCAAAAAACCTGTCGCTTTTGTTGTTGAAGCCGGAATTCGGTGTCCCGACCGCGTGGGCCTACGGGCATTGGGAAAAATCCAAACCGGTACCCGGAATTCAATACGAACTTCAGGAATCTGATGGCAGAACTTTCGTAAACGATCTCGAGCGGCCGGTCTTTGAAAAGTTCATTTTCCTGGCCGAAATGAAACATTGGCTTATGGAACAGCCCGAAACGGCTGCCGCCATGATGTCCGGTTCGGGTTCAACGATGTTCGCGGTGATCAAACCGGGAACCGATGCCGAAGCGATGGCCAAACGCGCGCATGACCAACTCGATTGCCGGGTATGGACATGTGTTTGCGAAACGCGGTGAGCAGATGCCACGTCGGCCAAGCCTCGGGCATGAGCCTTTCAATCGCGGCGGTATCTAGTCGCCGAGGCTTCGCCGGAATCTGGCCCGGGCGTACTCTCGATTGAGTTTCGCGATAAAACTGGCGCTGATCTCCGCCGGGCAAACGGCTTCGCATTCGTAGGTGTTGGTGCAGTTCCCGAAGCCTTCCGCGTCCATCACGCTGACCATTTTCACGACTCGTTTGCTGCGCTCCGTCTCGCCCTGTGGCAAGAGCGCAAGATGCGAAACTTTGGCCGCGGTGAACAACATCGCCGATGCGTTTGGGCAGGCGGCGGCGCAGGCGCCGCAACCGATGCACGCGGCGGCCTCCATGGCCAGATCGCTGTTTTGTTTTGGAACCAGAACCGAATTGGCTTCGGGCGCTGACCCGGTCCGGGCCGAAACAAATCCGCCGGCCTGCACGATTCGATCGAGTGCGCTCCGATCGACCACCAAATCTTTAATAATCGGAAAACATTTTACGCGAAACGGTTCGACCGTGATCGTTTCGCCATCGCGAAACTTCCGCATATAAAGCTCGCAGGCCGCGCCCGGATGATCCGGGCCGTGTGGTTCGCCGTTAATCGTCAGCGAACACGTTCCACAAATTCCTTCGCGACAATCGGAATCGAACGCGATCGGTTCTTTGCCGTCGAGCAATAACCGCTCGTTCACGATATCCAGCATCTCAAGAAACGACGCCTGTGATGGAATATCGGGGGCGTCGTAGGAGACGAGGGCGCCGGGAGCGCCGCTATCTTTCTGTCTCCATATTTTTAACGAGAAATTCACACTTAGGTTGATGGTTGAGAGTTGATGGTTGATGGCATAAGCGATCGGCGCACCGCTCTGTTCAGGTCAGCGATTTTCGTAACCCACTTAACATACGGCCTATCTGTGGTCGATGGTTGAGAGTTGAGAGTTGAGAGGATTCATTTGGGAAAAGGAGGATCTAGCGGACCCGGTTCAACGATTTGCGTAATCCGCTCAACATACGGCCTATCTGTGGTCGATGGTCGATGGTTGAGCGTTGAGCGTTGAGAGTTGAGAGTTGAGAGTTGAGAGTTGAGAGGATTCATTTGAAAAAAGAAGTTAGCGGACCCGGTTCAACGATTTGCGTAATCCGCTCAACATACGACTCAACTCCTCTGCGTCTCGGTAGATATGGTCGAAGGATTCTTGTGTCATTAAGTTTTGACGACGAGCTATGAAAGATTGCGACACGACTTCGAAGGCAGATCCGGCTGCGATTTCGATGAAGCGACCGTAATCGCTATCTGACATGCGAGATGAGCCCTCTGCGATGTTTGAGGAGATTGACACCGCAGCTCGGCGCATCTGGTTTGTTAAGCCAAATCGTTCGTCCGAGGGGAAAAGCTTCGTCGACGAGTAAATTGAATCAGCGAACACGATTGCTTTTTGCCATACGGCAAGTTTTTCGAAGTTAAACATGGTTCAGGGGGTGGTTTTCTTTTCTTTCAACTCTCAACTTTAAAACTCTCAACTTATTTCGTAACGAGATCTGCGAATTCAATCGCTTCATGCCAGACGTCTAATTTTTCGAAGTTAAACATATTGGGGGGGTCTTTCTTGCTCTCAACAATCCGCTCTCAACCATCAACTTATTTCCTAAACGAGATCAGCGAACACAATTGCTTTTTGCCATACGGCAAGTTTTTCGAAGTTAAACATGGTTCAGGGGGTGGTTTTATTTTCTCTCAACTCTCAACTTTAAACTCTCAACTCATTTCATAAGGAGATCAGCGAATTCAATCGCTTTATGCCTGACTGTCTAATTTTTCGAAGTTAAACATATTGGGGGGTCTTTCTTGCTCTCAACAATCCGCTCTCAACCATCAACTTATTTCCTAAACGAGATCAGCGAACACAATTGCTTTTTGCCATACGGCAAGTTTTTCGAAGTTAAACATGGTTCAGGGGGTGGGGGTCTTTCTTGCTATCAACAATCAACTCTCAACCATCAACTTATTTATAGCTTCTTTGCGTTAAGTGCACGGTTTCGAAGTGCAGCGGTTCACGGTGCAGTTTCGGTTGCGTGACGGTCCCGTTGGCCCCCTGAAATTCCCACGCAAAGACCGACGCGTAATGTTCGTCGTCCCGCAGCGCTTCACCTTCCGGGGTTTGATGTTCTTCGCGAAAATGCGCGCCGCACGATTCATCGCGCGTCAAAGCATCGATGCACATCAGCTCGGCGAACTCCAAAAAATCGGCGACCCGGCCGGCGCGTTCCAGCGACTGATTGAAATCCTCGTTATCTCCCGGGACACGAACGTTGTGCCAAAACTCGTGTCGTAATTGCGGAATCTTCGCCAGGGATTCTTCGAGACCTTGCTGGTTTCGGGTCATGCCGCATTTGTCCCAGAGAAGAGCGCCCAGCTCGCGATAAATCGAATCGATCGATCGATTGCCGTTAATTTCCAGCAATCGACTGATTTTTTGGCGGACATCATTTTCCACGGCTTGAAATTCCGGGCCATCCGTCGAAGGGCGCCGGCCGAGTTGGCCGGCCAGGTATGTCGGAAGAGTGTTCGGCAGGACGAAGTAGCCATCCGCCAAACCTTGCATCAACGCGCTCGCGCCCAGCCGGTTCGCGCCGTGATCTGAATAATTTGCTTCACCGATCACGAATAAGCCCGGCACATTGCTCATCAAATTGTAATCCACCCACAATCCTCCCATGGTGTAATGGATCGCCGGATAGATTCGCATCGGCACCTGGTAGGCGTTTTCGCCGGTGATTTTTTCGTAAACTTCAAACAAGTTGCCGTAACGTTCCGCGATCGTCTGCTGGCCGAGCCGTTTGATGGCGTCGGCAAAGTCCAGGTAGACCCCGCGACCTCCCGGCCCAACCCCGCGGCCTTCATCGCACACTTCCTTGGCCGCGCGTGAAGCAATGTCGCGGGGCGAAAGATTCCCGTAACTTGGATATTTGCGTTCCAGATAATAATCGCGGTCCGCGTGGGCAATATCGTTAGGCGTTTTTTGGCAATCTTCTTTGCTCTTCGGCACCCAGACCCGGCCATCGTTGCGCAGCGATTCCGACATCAGGGTCAGTTTGGATTGATAATCTCCGGCGTGCGGGATGCAGGTGGGATGAATCTGGGTGAAACATGGGTTGGCGAACAGCGCGCCTCTTTTGTAGGCGCGGTAAGTCGCGGTGACATTGCATCCGCGCGCATTGGTGGAGAGATAGAAGGCGTTTCCGTAACCGCCAGTGGCCAGGACGACCGCATCCGCGGAGTGCCGCTCGATTTTCCCAGTGCGCAGATTTCGGGTGATGATTCCCTTGGCGTGACCATCGACGATGACCACGTCCAGCATTTCCGTCTGCGGAAACATCCGGACCGTCCCGGCGGCGATTTGTCGGCAGAGCGCCTGATAACAGCCTAACAATAATTGTTGTCCGGTTTGCCCGCGCGCATAAAACGTGCGTGAAACCTGCGCCCCACCAAAGGAGCGGTTCGCCAGATAACCGCTGTATTCGCGGGCGAAGGGAACGCCTTGCGCGACGCACTGATCGATGATGTTGACGCTGACTTCGGCGAGCCGGTAAACATTCGCTTCGCGCGAACGGAAGTCGCCGCCCTTGATCGTGTCGTAAAAGAGCCGGTAAATGCTGTCGCCGTCGTTCTGATAATTTTTCGCTGCGTTAATTCCGCCTTGAGCGGCGATCGAATGGGCGCGGCGAGGTGAATCCTGATAGCAAAAGCACTTCACCTGATAGCCGAGCTCGCCCAGAGTCGCTGCCGCCGAACCGCCGGCCAGCCCGCTTCCGACAATGATGATTTCAAATTTGCGGCGGTTATTCGGACTAACGAGCCGGGAATGATCTTTATGGCTCGTCCACTTTTGCGCGAGTGGGCCAGGTGGAATTTTCGCGTCGAGAGAGCCGATCATGTTTCAGAAAATTCGAAATTCGGGATTCGAATTCCGAAACAACCGTGAAGAAATCCAAACGACTGAAAAATGGATAAGCAGCACCGGACCGCGGTGACGTTCTGTTTTGAAATTTCGCGCTTCGAATTTATTTTGATATTCAATTTGGATTTTAGAGTGGTTGCGCCGGTTTGATTAGTCCGAGAAGAATCGCGATCGGAATCGAGGTGTAGCCGATAAAAAGCAGCCAGGCGAAGACGCGTCCGCCAAATGCCAGCCGGGGCGTCAGCTTTTGATTATTCAGGCCCAGCGATTGAAAAAAACTGGATGAACCGTGGCTGAGATGAAGGGTGAGTAGAAATAATCCGATCACGTAGAAAGTGGAAACGTACGGGTTTTGGAATCCGTAGACCATCATCGAGAAGACGTCGTAGTGGCCGAGCGGATCGTTTTTTAACAAGGCAAAACGCGGATCGGTGACTCGCACAGTAAAATGCGCGAGGTGATAGACGATGAAGGCCAGCACGATCAGCCCGCTCCAAACCATGTGCCGCGAGGCGAAGCTCGCTTTGACGTGGTGTTTCTGGACGTAAGCCTCAGGTCGCGCCCGGCGATTGTCGATGGCCAGCCTGATGGTCACGTAAATATGAATGATTACGGTAGCGAGAAGAACGATGCGAACGAGCCAGAGCAACGGGCCAAGGTCGCGCAGATGCTGGGCGTAACCATTGATCCAATCCGGGCCGAGAAAAATTTGCAGATTGCCTAACAGATGTCCGACGACGAACAGGATCAAAATGATCCCGGTCAGCGCGACAATCATCTTTTTGCCCACCGACGAGTGATAAAAGCTCGAGATAAAACCGAGGTTCGTCGGGCGAACGGTCGCGGCCGCGGCAGATTTTGGTTCGGTGGTCGAATCGTTCACGTAACAAATTCAGACTATAAACGCTGCGCGAAGCGTCAAGGCAGCTTGAGATGAATCACGAAATGCGCGCCATGAATTTGCGGCGGCCAAGCCGCCGTGTTTCCAGCATTGTCCGGCGGAGCGGCCGATTGACTTATTTGCTCCCCGGCTTAACGACGGGAATTTTCTGCAAATCCGGCGGCAACTTGTCGGCCTCGAAAGTCTCCATATTCATTTCCACCAGGCTGACAAACGGACAGCCAAAATTCGGTTTGGCCGCGCCGCTGCGGTCCACGATGACGCCGACTGCGGCGACGGTTCCGCCAAGGTTGCGCACGATGTCGATGGTTTCCTGGACGCGTCCGCCGCGCGTGACCACATCCTCGACGACCACAAATTTTTCACCCTCGCCGATTTTGAACCCGCGTCGCAAGACCAGTTTGCCATCCTCCTTCTCGGCGAAGATGTGACGTTTGCCTAACGAACGAGCGACTTCTTGTCCAACGATGATTCCGCCGAGCGCGGGCGAAATGACTGAATCGCATTCGAATCCGCGCAGCTTATCACCCAGCAGGCGACAGATCCGTTCCGCGACATCGGTATATTGAAGAAGGATCGCGCACTGAAAATATTGCCGACTGTGCAAACCCGACCGCAAAACAAAGTGCCCATCCAGGAGGGCGCCGGTTTTACGAAATGTGGAAAGCAAATCTTCGCTCATCAATTTCATGTCATTAGCGATCCTGACTCTATCCCGACGTATCCGCGACCGTTCCACCGCCATCGCCATCACCGGCCATGGCGATCACTTCGATTTCGATGAGAGCGCCCCGCGGTAGTCCGCCCGCCTGGATGGTCGTGCGCGCAGGAGGTGCTTGTTTGAAAAAACTCCCGTAGATCTCATTCACGGCTTGAAAGTCATTAATACTCGCCAGGAAGATGGTGGTTTTGACCACATGCTCAAAGCCGAGCCCTTGAGACTTCAATAAAGCGGCCACGTTTTCCATGACGCGTCGCGTTTGCTCATCAATGCCTCCGGAAACGAGCTGCCCGGTTTTGGGATCGAGCGGGATTTGGCCGGAAAAATAAATGATCGAACCCGCCCGCACGCCTTGTGAATAGGGTCCGATTGCGGATGGTGCGTCGGTGGTCGAAATGATTTTCTTCATTTGCCGATACTAACGCCGAAAAGACTTCGCACAATCCAGTGAAAAGGAGCACGTCCGGACCGATGGCAAATCAACGGTGCGGGCCGGGACTGACTGCAGAAAAGGCATAAATCTTTGCCCGAGGCATTGCCGTTGTGGGCTTTGTGTGGAATGACAAAGCGCGAATTTCGCGGATATTATCTGTTCACATGGTTGGTTGGATTCTAAAGAAAATATTAGGCTCGAAGAATCAGCGTGAGCTCAAACGCTTCACGCCGGTTGTTCGCCGGATCAACGAGCTCGATGAGCAATTCAAGAGCTTGTCGGACGACGAACTTCGGGCCAAAACCGCGGGGTGGAAGGAAGAGCTGTCGAAAATCACGGAGCCGGAGGAACAATGGAAACGGCTGGATGAGATTCTTCCCGAGGCTTTTGCGCTGGTTAAAAATGGCGCTCGCCGCCTGAAAGAACGCCGGCAAAGTTTTACGGTTTGTGATCAACCGATGACGTGGGACATGGTCCATTTTGATGTCCAGCTCGTCGGCGGAATGGTTTTGCACAAAGGCCGAATTGCGGAAATGGCTACCGGCGAAGGCAAGACTTTAGTGGCGACGCTTCCACTTTTCCTCAATGCCTTGACCGGCCGCGGCGCGCACCTGGTGACGGTGAACGATTACCTCGCTCGTCGTGACGCCGAGTGGATGGGGCAGCTCTACAATTTCCTCGGCCTGACGGTGGGATGTATTCAGCACGATCAGGAGCCGGATTTTCGGCGCCAGCAATACGCGGCGGACATCACTTACGGCACGAACAGCGAATTCGGATTCGATTATCTGCGCGACAACGGCATGGCTACGACCCGCGCCCAGCAGGTCCAGCGCGGTTATCACTTTGCCATTGTTGACGAAGTGGATTCGATCCTGATCGACGAAGCGCGCACGCCGTTGATTATCAGCGGGCCGGCGACCGTCTCGACTCATCAATACGATAAATGGAAGCCGCTGATCGAGCAGCTGGTGCGCAGACAAAACATGCTGTGCAATCGACTGGCCAGCGAAGCGATGGATCTTTGGGAGCGTCGTCAGGCAGAAGACTTTGTTTCCAACGAATCGATCGAGGCGCAGGCGTCTGATTCCGTACGGAAGTTGGCTTCCGAATTGCGGATTCATCTGACGGAGCTTTCCCCGACCGGAAAAGAGGGACAAATCACCGAGGCAGACGTGCGTCAGGCAGCCGCGCGGCAACCCGATCCGGGTTTAATCATGTTCAAAGTGAAATTGGGTCAGCCACGCAACAAACAATTGTTGCGAATGATGGAGGACCCCGAAAAACGGCGCGCGATCGATAAAGCCGAGCTCTCGTTTTATCAGGACACGCGCAAAGAAGAATTGTTCCAGCTGAAGGAAGAATTGTTTTTCACGATCGATGAAAAATCGAACGAGTCCGACCTGTCGGAGCAAGGCCGCGTCTTTCTGAATCCGGACGACCCGAATGCGTTCGTCTTGCCGGATTTGATCAGCGAGTTCACCGAGATCGATCTCGACCCTTCGCTGTCCGACGAAGAGAAGGACAAGAAGAAACGCGAAGCGCAGGAACATTGCGACGCGCAGGCCGAGCGCATTCACAACATTTCGCAATTGTTGCGGGCCTATTGCCTGTTTGAAAAGGACGTTCAATACGTCGTCGAAGAGAACAAAGTCGTCATCGTCGATGAGTACACCGGCCGGAAGATGCCGGGCCGGCGCTGGAGTGACGGTTTACATCAGGCGGTGGAGGCGAAAGAAGGCGTGCAGATCGATCGCGAGACGCAAACGCTGGCTACGATCACCATTCAAAATTATTTTCGGCTTTACCAAAAACTCGCCGGCATGACCGGAACGGCCGAGACGGAGGCGAACGAGTTTCACGATATTTACAAACTCGACGTCAACGTCATTCCCACGAACCGGCCGGTCGCACGAAAAGATTCGAACGATCACATCTACAAGACGCGCCGGGAAAAATACAACGCGGTCATCAACGAAATTAAACAGTCGCACGCTCGTGAGCAGCCGGTATTGGTCGGCACGGTGAGCGTGGAAGCGAGCGAATTGCTCAGCCGCATGCTCAAACGCGAAAAGATTCCGCACAACGTGCTGAATGCGAAATACCACATGCAGGAGGCGGAAATCGTCGCCCGCGCGGGTCAGCCGGGGACGGTGACAATTTCCACCAACATGGCGGGTCGCGGGACCGATATTAAACTCGGCGCCGGAGTGGCGGAAAAGGGAGGTCTGATGGTCATCGGCACCGAGCGTCACGAATCGCGCCGGATCGATCGGCAGTTGCGCGGCCGTTGCGCGCGCCAGGGAGATCCGGGTGCATCGCGGTTTTATGTCAGCTTTGAGGACGATCTGATGCGGAACTTCGGTGCGGCCGATCGCATGACGCGGATCATGGAACGGTTCGGCCTCGAAGAAGGCCAGGAACTGGAGCATCCCTGGTTGAATAAATCGGTCGAGACGGCGCAGAAGCGTGTCGAGCAGCGGAATTACATGATTCGAAAACGCACGCTCGACATGGACGACGTGATGAACAATCAGCGCGAAGTGGTTTACACCTACCGCAACGAAGTGATCGATTCGGACGAGCCGCGCCCGCTGATTTACGAAGTGATCGATGAAGCCGTGCCGGCACGGATGAAAGAGTATCTCGATATCGACGAACCGAATTACCCCGGGCTGCTGAACTGGGTTAACACCACGTTCCCACTCGGCCTAACGAAAGAGAAGGCGCAGTTCGAGACCCGTGATGATGAAGGCAACGCCAAATTCCTGATCGAAAAAATCAAGGAAGCGTACGAACGAAAATCAAGCCACGAGGAACCGACCGCGGTCAAAAGCCTCGAGCGCTACATCATTTTGAACGCAATCGACCGCCTGTGGCAGGAACATCTGTACGCGATGGATGCGTTGCGTGACGGCGTTTATCTGCGCGCCTATGCGCAAAAAGATCCGCTGATCGAATACAAGGCGGAAGCCTACGACATGTTTGTCGAATTAATGGCGAACATTAAAAACGAAGTGCTGCATAACCTTTTCCGCAGCACGTCGAATCTGCAGGCGTTCGAAAATTTCCTGTCCAGTCTTCCGCAATTTCTTCTGCGCGAAGAAGGGCCGGGCTCATCCCCGCCCGGTTCGGAAATTCCAGCCAAGCGTGCTCGCCAGCCGAATCCTCCGGGAGAAAATGGCGACGGTGAGATCGCTCTCGATCTTCCCGTTCGACGCAATTTGCCGAAAGTCGGCCGGAACGACCCATGCCCGTGCGGCAGCGGGAAGAAATACAAGAACTGCTGCGGACGAACCGCGTAGCAAACTTGGGGGCGTGTCGGATATATCACCGCGTATCGTCGGCGCGGGATCTATGAATGCGCTTTCTTCGGGCCTTGGACCGGGGGTTCGCCTCCGGCTCGTTTGAAGGTCGCATACACGCGTGCCGTGTTTCCAGCGATCGCTCTGTTGCTGAATCCGTCGACGTTCGCATGACGTGAAATAAATCCGACGATCGCGCTTTCTGTGATCGTGTTTCCGTCACCTGACAGCTCCAACCGACAAGTGTTCCGGCCCGCTCGATTACCGCTGCCCGTGATCATCAGAGTCTTGCCATCCGATTTCGGTTCGACCCAATATCGACCGGGAACGAATCCTGACAGGACGCGTACAGTTTGGCCGCAATTGGAAATCGAGAACACCGTCCTGATCTGCGGATTTTGACGGTTCCACGTTTCGCCGCCGCTGGCCGGCAGAAATGTTTCTACGCCGACCCATTGACCATCGAATCGCGGATCGATTTGTCCGGCTTTCGCGGTGGGCACGATGTGGAGGAAGCCGGTCGCAAGAAGAGATGCGGCGGCGCTAATGAGTACGGTGCTGCGATGGTGGGTCAGTTTCATCGAATTGGGGGTAAAGAGGGTTTAGCTAATTCACGCGACCGTGAACGGCCGCATCCGGCACGCAAATCATATAGAAAAAATCTTGCCGGATTTCGCCTGATATTCTCACCGCCAGTGAAGAGGCTTTTGTGGCGAACCGAAGAAATCGAATCGTCGCGGCGAGCGAACTGGTGAAAACACCCGGGATCGGAAATTTGCCCGCTACAGACGGAACCTGGCCATTTGACCACGCATCTCGGACAGGAGCTCGTCGCCAAATGTGAGCTTCCCGTTAAACGCATTGCGCAGCGCGGTTCGGAGATTCTCCACGTCTTCGCTCTTCAAAACATATCCCATCGCGCCGGCTTTGGCGGCCCGACGCGCATACTCCTGCTCTTCGTGCGCTGAAAGAATGATCACCACGATATTCGGAAACTCATCCAGGATTTGTCCGGTCAACTCGATTCCATCCGGCCCATCGGGCAAACCGACATCAACAATCACTGCATCCGGTCGCATTTCGCGGACAATTTCGAGCCCATCGAGTGCGTTAGAGGCTTCCTCGCAAACAACAAATTCATCGCCAAAATTCAGCAGACGCTCCAAGCCCTGCCTGACCAGGGCATGATCTTCGATCAGGACGATTCGCTTGCGGTGTTCTCGGAAAAACATGGGGCGGCGAGGTTATCGGGATTTCGCTGAGCTGTCGAACATTCGTTGCGAAATTGCCGCATTTTTTAGTATGACGTGATTGTAGTCCTCCGTCTGCCTTTCCACTCGGTGGCAATCATCGACTCGGCCGTTCCAATTCGTAAGTCGTGATTTCGAGCTCGTGTCCGTCGGGATCGTAAAAATAAATCGAGTGGGCAATTTCGTGGTCCTGGAATTCGAAGCTGATCCCTCGTCTTTTCAATTCTTCCTGCGCGGCAAGGAAATTTTTTCGATCGGCGCGGAAAGCGAGGTGAAGCACTCGAATCGCGCCCGGGTTCGGATTTGATTCGCCGCGGCGAGTGGGGAAAAGAGCGAGGGCTGTGTTTTCCCATCCCATGAATGTCGGAATGTCGCCCCAAACATCCGCGTGTAATCGCTTCAATCCCAAAACTTCATGATACCAGCGAGCAGATTGCTCGATGTCGCGGACGCTCAAGGCAACGTGATCGATTCCTTCGAGCTGCACAGCTGCGCCCTTAGGTGGTCCAGGTCACAGCGTGGGCACGGACCGGATTTTCAAAACCTTTTAGATTCACGTTGCCAATGTCTTTGAATCCGAATCCTTTTTTGCCGGTGCAAAGTTCAGCCACGGCGGTCGAGACGAGGATTTGTTCGGGGGACGCCGCCGAACACAAGCGGGAGGCGAGTTGAACGGTGCAGCCGAAGAGATCGTTATGCTGTTCCACTGGTTCCCCGGCGGCGGCGCCGATCCGGATTTTCACCGGACGATCGCCGCGATTCTCTTCATGTTGCCCAAGATCGGATTGGATTTGGATGGCGCATTTCACCGCGCTGGCCGCGGAATGGAACGAGGCCATGATGCCGTCCCCGGTGTGCTTCACTTCGCGACCTCCGGATTCGGACAGGGCTTTTCGGACAATGCGATTGTGCAAATCGAGCATCGACATCGCGGCTTCATCGCCCAGCAACTGGGTGAGCGCCGTCGAATCAACAATATCGGTAAACAACACCGTCCGCACTCCCGGATCGCGGTCGTTTGCCGAACCTCCCGGCATGAGAACGGCGCCACTCGGGCTCACTTCGGAAGCGCCGATTAAAGATTCGGCCAATTCCGGCGGAGTGATTTCGATGATCTTATCCGCCACCAATCCATGTGCTTCATGGTGAACACATCTCGCAGCCTCCGCGTTGGGCGCATCCACCAGGCAGAAAACTTTGCCGGCTTCTTCATTGACCCAGTATTTCCGATAATTGACGCCATATTTCTTTTGCACTTCGAGGTCTTTTTCATGGGCCATGGCAACCTCTTCAGCTTTGACGCCCTTCAACTCATGAATGTCCATGTAAAGCGGCATACTGTCAGTCTAGCTTGAGGTATCGCCCTGCGAAACTTCGATCTTTGGCGGTTGATTCAACGTTTGAAAAACAACGCAATACCGTTCCGTCAGCCGGATCAATGTCGCGATTTGTTCCGCAGTCGCGTCCGTGTCCAGGTCAAATCGGAGCCGGATGGTTTTGAAACCGATTGGAGCGTCTTTGGCCACGCCAAGTGTGCCGCGGAAATCGAGATCTCCCTCCGCGCGAATGGTGGCGTCGCGCAAGTGAATGCCAAGCGCGGTCGCAACCGCGGCCATCGTCACGCCCGCACAACCGACGAGCGCTTCCAAAAGCATATCAGCCGAGCATGCCTTCTGGCCGTCACCGCCGGTGGCCGGATGCAATCCCGATTCCACCTGCGCTTTCCCGGTTTCAATTTTGCACGTTACGTTTTTTCCAATGCGCCCTTCGGCATGCAACGTGACCAGCGCACTTTGCGGGTCTTGCCGGTAACGATCTTTGATCGGCGCCTGCAATGACCTGAGTTCGTCAGCAGTCATGAGAGGAACCATGGCCGCAAATCGGCGCGGCGCGAGTTGATTCAGGCCGGCGGCTTTCCTGACGTGGCCCTCCACGCAATCTGGGCTTGAAAAAAGCCTGCACTCCGCTTGCGTATCTGGCCATGCGAGTCTTTGCGGTCTTGGTCCTTTTTTTGACAGTGGTCGGGCGTTTACCGGCACAGGTGATGGAAGTCCCTTCCGGGAAGCCGCCTCCGCCGCCGGTGACCAGACCCATTCTGATCGGCCAGGGCCCGGATTCTCTGATTAACAAAATCGACACCGCGGATCTGATCAAAAAAGGGCAAAAGGATGGATGGGTGCGTTTCATCTGTGCGATTCGAAAAAATGGCGACGTCATGTGGAGTGAGCTTTTTGGCTCTGCGCCGAATTCCGATTTATTAAAACTCGAATTAAGCAAAAGATTGTCGGCTGCAGCCAATCCGAAGTTTATTCCGGCCATCTATCATCGTGAACCGGTCGATGCCATTTACTACGGCACGTTGACCTTCGCGGTGGTGGCAGGAAAGCCGCGGCTAAGGATTTTTTCCAATCAAGAGGCGGAAGAGGTGCAAGCCGAGCATGATTTCGTCGGGCCACAGCCGTTCTTCGGTCCGGGGTCCAGGTTCACCGGTTTTCATTATCCAACCGATACCGCGCAAATGCCGCTCGACGGTGTCGTCATGGTGAAGATCAAAGTGGATAAAACCGGTTTTTTTGGCGGTGGCACGGTGATATCCGAAGAACCGCCGTTCCAGGGATTTGGACGGGCGGCGGCTTCCGATTTTCGCGACGCGGGATTCATTCCGGCATTTCGGGATGGCGAACCGGTCGATTCGGAAGTGACTATTCCGGTCCTTTACAAAGCGAAAACATTCTAGGCTGCGGACAGGCGGCGGTTTTGAAAAGAAGAATGCTTCCGCGATCGTTTTTCCGACGGGACCCATTAACTTGCGCAAAAGAGCTGATCGGTGCCGAGTTGGTTTGGAACGACTGTGCGGGGATCATTGTCGAGGTCGAAGCCTATGCGGCGGAGAATGACGAAGCCGCGCACACTTTCACCCGCCCGAGCGCTCGCGCATTCATCGAACGAAATCAACCCGGCGCCGCCTACGTCTATTTCAACTACGGCGTGCATTGGATGCTAAACGTGCTCGTGAAAGGAAAACGAAACGGGTTTGTCCTGTTTCGCGCGATCGAGCCCACGCGGGGCATCGAGCGAATGAAGAGGCGGCGTCGATTGGACAATTTACGCCAGCTTTGTTCCGGACCGGGAAAATTAACCCAAGCATTAAAAATCACGGGACGAGATCATGAAATCGACCTCTGCTCCGACCCGCGGCATTGCTTCTTCTCCAGAACATCGAATCGCATCGCCGTGGCCGTGGATCGGCGCATTGGCATTACGCGATCCGCCGATTTCGATTGGCGATTCACTCTGCGCGGAAGCGCATTTGTCAGCCGGCCGGTCCGTTCGAACGATTGACGGAATCGCTGCTTCAACGAAATTGACCGTCCCAATGAAGAAGCGCGTGTTACTCGGGATGAGCGGAGGAGTCGATTCCTCCGTGACCGGCTATTTATTGCGCGAGCAGGGCTACGAGGTGGTCGGCGTGACGATGAAGGTGTGGCCACAGGATTGTATTTCGCGGGCCGAAGACAAGTGTTGCGGTCCACAAGCAGTGGCCGACGCCCGGGGCGTCGCTCATTCGTTAGGCATTCCCCACTATGTGGTGGATGAGGCCGACCAGTTTGAAAAGACCGTAATCAATTATTTCGCGAGCGAATATCAGGCCGGCCGAACCCCGAACCCCTGCGTGATGTGTAACGAAAAGCTCAAGTTCGGCAATTTGTGGCAAAAAGCCGAAGCGCTCGGCTGCGAATACATCGCGACCGGACATTACGCCATCATCGAACACCACCAGGATCGCGCGGTGCTGCGCAAGGGGGTCGATCCACGCAAAGATCAGTCTTATTTCCTGTTTAGTTTGCGGCAGCCGCAATTGCTCCGTGCGCTCACCCCGTTGGGAGGAATGCGGAAACCGGAGATTCGCGAGATTGCCCATTCGTTAGGCCTCAAGGTCGCAGACAAGGTGGATAGCCAGGAAATTTGTTTTGTGCCGGGCAATGATTACAAAGCATTTTTGCGTTCCCACCTGGACGAAACGGATTTTCATCGCGGCGGTATTTTCGATCTGCAAGGCAATTTTCTTGGCCAACATGAGGGAATTGAGCTCTTCACGATTGGACAACGCAAAGGACTTCCCGGCGGATCGCTCCGGCCGCGTTATGTCATCGATCTCGATCCCGAAACGAACCGCGTCATCGTGGGCGAGGCTGACGATTTGCTTTGCCAGGAATTCGAAATCGACCGGGTGAACTGGATCGCTCCGCTCCCAGCGGCCAGGGAATTGACGGTCAAGATTCGTTATAGTCATCCTGGCGCGGCGGCACGGGTCACGCAGCTGGAGAATCGTTGCGCGCGAATTCGGCTACTGGAGCCGCAAAAAGCGGTCACCCCTGGCCAGGCGGCCGTCATTTATGACGGCGATGTGGTCGTTGGCGGCGGTTGGATTTGCCGGAACGAGCTGTTGCGAAAACCGCAAATGCCCGCACTCCAATCGCGGCTAGCTCCGGCCTAACGAACCCCATGCAAGGCGATGCCGCCGAAAAGGAAGCGATTGTGCTCGGGCTGAGCACATTTCCCGATCTCGAAACCGCGCGCAAAATCGCCACGGAGCTGGTCGAAGCCAGACTGGCGGCGTGCGCGAATATTCTGGGCCGGGTCGAATCGATCTATTCCTGGAAGGGAAAAATCGAAAACGGAAACGAAATCGTGGTGTTCTTTAAAATCAGCCGGCACCGGCAATCCGAGTTTCAGGAGAAGCTTCGAAAAATGCATCCGTATGAAGTGCCGGAAATTATTTTCACCGGAATCGATGGCGGCCTGCCCGAATACTTTCGTTGGGTGGTCGAGAATTGCCTCTAACCTGCCTGGAGAGACGCATCAGAAAAGGAGCCCGCCGCTTCCTGACCGATCGCTCGATCTAAAGGACTAACTACTCTACGAGACGCGACAATTTCAACCCCAGCCGGAAAAATTTCAGCCGGTGCGGGCCAGGCAGAGCTTCACACTTTTTCCTTGGTTAAGAACCTGCATCGATTAGCTAGGTCTTACTCGAATGAAAGAACCAATACAGATAATGACGCGAGTGATAAACCACGTATCCCAGCGCACAGAATAGGAAAGTGAGCATGACTGCAGCGGCGGTGGCAAAGCTTCGGGACGGTCTGATGCCTGAGCCCCGTAGCGAGAAGTGGATCGCTGGGCCCAGCAGAAGGAGTGCAATCGTCGCAAAAGGCGCAACATCGGACGGCCGAAAGCCAAACAGCATAACGAATCCGCGCAGGCCCTGGCCTCCCGCGTCGATTCGGTGATAAAAGGCCCATACCAGCCATCCCAAGAGCAAGCCCAATGGAAATGGCAGGACAAAAGACAAGGCTGCGGCAGTGAATCGACTTAGCTGTTCTTTATCCATATTGTGTCGTTCACTAAAAGATCTAACGAGAATTAGATAACCGAAGCGTTTCTGAAAGCGAGACTGATCTAAGCTGGGGGCTGGTAATCATAGGACAGATCCAAACCGCTCGAACAATCGACCGTCGCCCGAACAGTTCCACGCGCGACCGATGGAACCTTTTTCAGTGTTACTTCTACGGTGGGCCTATTGTTTCGTGTAAAACCGCGAAACCAGGTCATGCCGGGCCAATCCAACCGATCATAGCCACCTCCGGACAACAGGCTGCGCAAAGACTCGTTAGGTAATTACGATCCCCGGCGTCGTTTGCGACCGAGAAGATATATGGTTGCTCCCATCGCGTTGGCAATGATGGCAGTGGTGGCCACCTTTGCCCCGAAGAGCAACGGGCTGGGCACATCGATGATTGGATAGATCGTGTAGAAAATGGCCAGGAGCGCGACAGACAAACCGGCGGCCGCGGCGATCCGTATCCAGATTGATGCGTTCGACCGGAGCGTCGCCGCTCCAAAAAGCGGGATGGCAAAAAGAAAAGCGTAAACGATTCCGTAGAAAACGTTCGCGGCATTGTCGACTAGTTGAAACGCTTCCTGCACCCCGGCGCCGATCTGGCTCGCAATCGCGATCACCAAAGTGAGCGCGCCAACGAACATGATGGAATTCATCGGCGTGCTAAACCTCGGATGCAGACGCGAAAACCACGCCGGGAGCAAGTTATCCCAACCGGCCACCATCGGCAGACGCGAACTTCCGGTCAGATGAACGCTGGTTGCTGAAATCGTTTTTATCACCATGAGCAGAATGGCGACGGTGGCAACGGCACCCCCGATTCCGAACGACCGAAACCCGAGTCGCAACACTTGCGGCACAGGGCCGATCAAATCGATGGGATTGTTGCCGATGAAAGCGAGGACGGAGCTGGTCCCGAGAATGAACATCAACGCGATAATTGGCGCCGCGATGATGACGGAGCGGCCGATGTTCCGCGCGGGCGAGCGTGATTCGCCGGCAAGAATCCCGACGTATTCGAACCCGCTCAGACCGCCGACTCCGAGTTTGGTGAAAATGTTGAGACAATAAAAAATCGACACGGTTGGGGCGGCGAGTGGGAGCGGATTGTAGTGTGTGATGTCGCCGCGGGCGAGGCTGACGAAGGGCAGGACAATCAGCGTGGCATAAGCGATGAGCATCACCACGCCACCGAAATTGTGGAGCCATTTTCCAACCGACAACCCAAGAACTCCGGTGCAACCCAGGCCGCCGACGAGGGCGCAACTGATCAGGCAAACGCACCATTTGCTGTTCCGCATCCAAACTCCGGTGTCGCCGAGCGTGTAGGAGATGTTGGTGGTGACGAACATTCCGCCGAGCGCGATCACGGTGACGGAAAGCAGCCACAGATTCCACGCAGTCATGAATCCGGCGAATTCGTTGAAACCAAATTTCGCCCATTGGTAAACGCCGCCTTCCAGCGGCAGTTCGCGATTAAGATAAATGACGATCGCCGCTTGCGGAATGTAAAAGAGAACGATCGCCAGCAACCAAAAGAACAAGTGGGCCGACCCAAGTTTAGCCGCAGTTCCAACCCAGCTGGAGCCGACCACAAAAAGAATCTGGGTGAGCACCAGATCGCGAAGACCGAGCGGCTTTTTGAGCGAGGCGCTTTGTTGTTCGACCTTTTGTTCCGCCTGGTCGAATTGCGTTGCCACGATCGGAGAAGAGACGCGGCTATTCGCTCGGTTTCTTCGGCGGAGGCACGTTGCGAAATTCGCGGTGCCGAATTTTTCCACCGGCATAAGCAATGTATCCGCCGGCTCCGAGGACGGCCATGCCGCAGACTAAAACGGCAATAGCCATTGGTGTCCCGGATTTTGGCCATTTGATCGGAACAGCGATTGCGATCGCGGCCAAGATCGCGAGCGCGTAGAAACACCAGACCAGTTCTTCGCCACGACGTTCGTGTTCATCCAGCCACGCCTGTCCGTCGTTATCAGCCATCGAAACTACGCGATCATAACTTTGCTCGCCCAACTCATAAACCGGCCACGCCGAAGCACCGGCGATCAAGATGATGATGATCGTGGCGATCTGAGCGCGGCGGCTGCGAAGAAGAAGGGCTGCCAGCAACCCGATCAAACCGGCGGCCAGCGCATAGACCGGGATGGGATTCAACAGCACATGAAGATACTCGGGCTGCCTGAAGTCGCGAAGCAGTGTGTCCATCATTTAACTCTTGGTTTTCTTTTCTGGCGCAACGGGTTTCAAATTTTCAGTTTCAATGGCTCTGGCGTTTTGCTCAGCCTTGGCGGCTTCTTTCGCGGGAAGATAGGCTTTCCAGTCAGAGGTTACGAAATGCCACCATTCGATTCGAAGTCCATAAAACTTATTTGCGCCCATCGCCACCTGTAAGAGGCGCAGGTGCGATCGCACGATCGGATCGGTGCCGTGGTAATACATCGCTGCGTCCGGCGTGAATTCATCGAACCGGCTCGGCATTTTCAAATCGTTTCCCCATGGATCGGCCAGCGTGGCGTCGACGGCGACTCCCCAGGAGTGCAGCGATCCGGCGCCGCCCTCCGGATTGGTGACGTAGTCGCCCTTGTGCGCCAGTTGCCAGAGAAGTTGTTGTGCTTCGCGCGGCCGATACGCATCCCAGATTTTCAATCGGGCGCCGTAGCTACTTAAGAATTTCTGGGCGCCGGCGAGTTGCTGAACAACGCTCGGAACCGCGTAGGCGCGCATGGTCGAGGGATATAATGGGCGACCGGTCACGTTGTTTGGCGTCGCGTAGCGAAGGTCAATTACGATGGTCGGGATGGCTTGTTTGATATCGACCAGCTCAGGTCCGGCGAAAACTGCAGAATGCAGCAGGCCCACTGTGCCGCAAACAATCGCAACGCATCGGTGCGTACGCAGTAGGCGATGAGTCATGAAAGGCGCAGAGCCGTCAATATCCGGCGACCGCGGCCGCCGTGTCCGATTTTGCGATCCGCTGCAATAACATCCGGGCGGCATCGTCTGGCATGACGAATCGCACTTCGACATTGGTTCCCTGCTTCGAGACATCTGGAGATTGTTTGTACAACAATAGGTCGGAATCTTGCAAATGAAGCCAGCGCTGCGGCTCATCATGCAGTTGCTGCGAGAGTTGATTGGCCAGATCGATCGATTTCATTTTCAACAGCAGGCGCGCCTTGACCGGGTTTTGCAGATTCAAGGAAAGGCCAAGCAACTGTGAATTGTTTAATAGCTCCGGTATGAAAATCGGATGAAAAACGCGTGAGAGATCGGGCGGGTTTCGCGAAATCAGTCGCAGGGCGCTCTCTTTGTCGAGCGACTGGAACTGGTCGAATAGCTGACCGGTGATTTTCAGATCCAGGTCCATTCCGAGTCGGACACGAACCAATTCGTCGACTTCGGGAGCGGCGCCGATCGCGAGCGCGTTGGGACCGACGCGGGAAATGGTCAGGTCGGATTTTTCCCAAACAGAGAGCCCGTTGATGTCGCGTCGCTGAAAGGAGCGATCGTTATCAACCGCTTGAATGACGCGCGAAATATCGCCGCGGCCTTCAACCAGAGTAAATTCTCGCATCGCTCCGGCGTCGGTCGTTGAAATCGCGCGGGTGACTCGGACTGCGTCGTGGGAAAGGTTCAAAATCGGCGTGTGGGCGGCACTCCCGATTAAACCATTCCAAACATTTTGCCACGCTTCCGGTTGTTCCTTCTTCCACCGTTTTGGCAGATCATCGCGATCGAACTGCTCGGTATTGATCGACAAGATTTCATCAGTCTCCTGCGGCAGCCATTCGCGACTTCTTGGCGATTTCGAGAAAACGACGAGGGCGACGAGAAGCAGCACGAAAACCGAAACGATAGTGAAATAAAATTGCCGGAGTTCCTGCTTGTCGATTTTACTCGAATGAAGTGCGAGTTCAGCAGTGTGCTGGAGGAGCCGATCAACCGCCCCGCGATGGCGTTGGACCTCCGTCAACAATTGCGGTGCATTGGGCGGCGCGATTCCCTGTGAGGCCAAATGACGGCCGATGTTGAGGTAGGCGGGATTTTTTCGTTCTTCGACAACTTGATGATGGGTGCGGGCTTCACGTAGCGCTTCCTGCTGGGCCGCGATGCTGTCGGCGAATGCTTTATCACGCGTCTCGTACTCGGACCGGGTCCGCTCGACCTTTTTCTCCATCGCATTGAGTTCATCTTCCGCGATGCCCAATTTTTCCTTGGCCGCGCGATTGGCATCGGCGCTGCCCAGACGAGCTCGAACCAACTCGGCCCGTTCTTCCGGCAATCGCCCGCGCCGGGCCGCGATCGCGGCCGATTGCGATTCGAAATCTGCCGGTGGCGGCGTCTGAGCCTGCAACTCAGACAGCTTTTTTAACAGATCGCGGTCCGCCGTGTCGTTTCCTTCAATGCGCTGGTCCACCGCAGCTAACTCGCGCGCGCAAAGATCCGCCGCAATTTTCGCTTCGTTCCGACGTTGCAGG
Source organism: uncultured Verrucomicrobiae bacterium (assembly GCA_963846065.1). Taxonomy (GTDB): domain Bacteria; phylum Verrucomicrobiota; class Verrucomicrobiia; order Chthoniobacterales; family UBA10450; genus DASPUI01. The sequence goes on along the minus strand of CAWJUP010000002.1, from coordinate 257,085 downwards.
ATCGGCTTCTTTTCGATGTCCAGTTGGGCGATCGCCTCGCTTTGTTCGCGCTGAGTGTCCTGGCGCTGGCTCTCGATCTTTTTGATCCCTTCCTCGATCTGGGAGATGCGCAGCGCGACCTCCTTCTGCTCCTGCTCCAGTTTTTTCAGCGCAACAATTTCGTTGCGTAACTCCGGAAAGTTCGCGGCCTGGGACGTGCCTTCGCGGCCGAGATTAATTTCGCTGCGTTGCAGCACCCGCTTCTCATGACGAAGCGCCATCCGCGTCTTTTGACGGCGAATCTTGAGCCCGATCTCTCGAATCCCTGTGCTAAGAAAACTCAAATCATTCCTCCAACGATGCTAATCTGGCCAGAACGCTGTAATCTTCCAGAGTCGTTGTATCGCCCGTCACTTTTGCGCCGCTGGCGACTTCTTTCAGAAGCCGGCGCATGATTTTACCACTTCGTGTTTTCGGCAACGCTTCAGCAAAACGAATCTCGTCCGGCTTCGCAATCGCGCCAATATGGGCGCCGACGTGATCGCGGAGTTCATTTTTCAAATTGGCTGTTGGATCGATGCCGGTCTTCAGTGTGACAAAGGCGACCACACTCTGGCCTTTTATTTCGTCCGGCCGGCCCACCACAGCGGCTTCGGCGACGCGCGCGTGGCTGACCAAAGCACTCTCAATTTCAGAAGTGCCAAGTCGATGGCCGGCGACGTTCAGCACGTCATCAATCCGGCCAACAATCCAGAAGTAACCATCTTGGTCGCGACGGGCACCGTCGCCGGTCAGATAACTTCCCTTGAATTCACTCCAGTATTGTTTTCGATATCGTTCATTGTCGCCGTAAATTGTGCGAAGCATTGAAGGCCACGGACGCCGGATAATTAATTTTCCGCCGACGTTCGTCCCGACTTCTCGGCCATTTTCATCAACCACCGCGGCGTCCACTCCGAAGAACGGCAAAGTTGCGCTGCCGGGTTTGGTCGGGATCGCCCCCGGAAGTGGCGTGATCATGATTGCCCCGGTTTCTGTTTGCCACCAGGTATCAACGATCGGGCAGCGGCCGGCGCCGATCATTTTGTGATACCACATCCACGCTTCCGGGTTAATCGGTTCGCCGACGGACCCAAGTAATCGAAGCGATGACAAGTCGTGTTTCTTCACCCAATCGTCGCCCCATCGAATGAAGGCGCGAATCGCCGTCGGCGCCGTATAAAACACGTTGACCCGGTTCTGTTCGATGATTTTCCAAAAACGGTCCGGTTCCGGCCAGTTGGGCGCGCCCTCGTACATCAACGTGGTGGCGCCATTCGCCAGCGGACCATAGACGACGTAACTGTGGCCGGTCACCCATCCCACATCCGCGGTGCACCAGTAAATATCTTCGTCGCGAATATCGAAGACATATTTCGTGGTCGAATAAATGCCGACGAGATAGCCGCCGGTGGTGTGCAGAATTCCTTTGGGTTTTCCGGTCGAGCCGCTGGTGTAAAGAATGTAGAGCGGATGTTCGCTATCGAGCGCCTCGGCCGGGCAATTGGCGTCGACATATTCGAGTTCCCGATGCCACCAAACATCGCGGTTTTCTTGCATATGAACGTCGTTGCCGGCGCGGCGAAAAACAATCACCCGTTTGACCGATGTTCCGGTGCGAAGCGCGTCATCCACATTTTTTTTCAATGGCACGATGGTGCCGCGGCGATAGCTGCCATCGGCAGTGATCAGCGCGATCGCGCCGCTGTCGGCGATTCGATCACGAATACTGTCCGCGCTAAATCCGCCAAAAACGACAGAGTGAACTGCGCCGATGCGGGCACAGGCCAGCATGGCGATGGCCGTTTCCGGAATCGTCGGCATGTAAATGATGACTCGATCGCCTTTCTTGATCTTGTTTCGCTTCAGCACGTTGGCGAACCGGCACACTTCGTGATGCAATTGCTGATAAGTGAGCGTGCGCTTTTCCCCGGGCTCGCCTTCCCAAATGATCGCGGCCTTGTTGCGGCGATAACCGGTGAGATGTCGGTCGACGCAATTCTCGCAGAGATTCAACTTCCCGCCGACGAACCATTTTGCGTTCGGCGCCTTCCATTGCCGCACGCTGCGCCATTTCTTCCGCCAGGTCAGCTCTCGCGCCTCGCGTTCCCAAAACTTGCCCGGGCTTTTCAAAGATTCCCGATACATGCGGCGGTACTGTTCGAGACTTTTGACGCGAGCATTTTTTGAAAATTCTTTGGCGGGCTTGAAAACACGCTTCTCTTTCAAATGCGATTCGATGTTCTGATCTTCGCTTTTCATTTAACCTGGGCTTTCCTCGCCATCATCGCCGCTCGGGTTTTCCAGGGCAAGCGCTCCGCTGGCCGGAATGGACAATCGCAGGCGGACCATCATAATTCGTTTGTCTTCGCTCGAGGCGCGAGAACATTTCGACATGGCTGAACACGTTTACAAAAAGATCGAACTCGTCGGCTCGTCGCCGGACGGCTTCGATGAAGCGGTAAAAAACGCATTAGAGCGGGCGAGCAAGACCATGCGCAATATCCGATGGTTTGAAGTCGTGGAAACACGGGGATATCTGGAGGAGGGCAAGATTGCCCACTGGCAGGTGACGCTGAAAGTCGGGTTTACTCTCGAGGCGTAAGGCCGCTAGCGATTTTCTTCGTCGATCGCCCGGTACAATTTCGTCGCGCCGTAAACCAGAACGGCGGGCTTTAGAGCGAACAACGCGAGCCTGAAGATTCCGCTAAGGATTCGACCAATGGGCAGCCGGTTCAAAATGAAACCGGCCACGAACGCATAAAAGATCGATTGCGCCGGCTTCGCCCGAACATATTCCTCCGTCTGGTTCATGAAATCGTCGAAGGTCTCCTTGGTATATCGCAGACCACGCTCGGCGAGGTCGGTCGGGTCTTCGCGTTGTTTTCGCGGCATGATCTACATTGCTCGCCCAGAATGATTGGTCAATCTAAACTGAGCCAAACGGTGTTCGCACCGAAACCGTCCGGATAATCAATCGGCGGCGGCGTCTGATGAAATTTTCCCGTTAGCCTGGCGTCTTTCAGGCAGGTGAGCGCGGTCATTTTCAACGCTTTGGGATCGATCGACGTGCAATTCGTCGAAAGTAAAATCCAGGCTTGTTCGTTTGCGATCTCCAGCGATCTCGCGATCAATTCCGCGAAATCTTCCTGGACATGAAAGGCTTTGCCACCGGCGGTATGCGAAAAAGTCGGCGGATCTAAAATAATGATGTCGAATTTATCGGCGCGGCGGGTCATCCGCCGCAGCACCGGGCGCACATCGTCTTCGATAAACCGATGATCCGCCACGTTCAGACCATTCAGCTCGAGATTTTGTTTACCTCGATTGAGCCACTTCTTGGAGAGATCGATGTTCACCGTGCGCGCCCCGGCGGCCGCAGCGGCGACGGAAAAGCTGCAGGTGTAGGCGAAGCAATTCAGCAGGCGCGCGCGCCGAAGTTGTTGGACGAAACTCCGATTTTCTCGCTGATCGAGAAATAACCCGGCCGAATAACCGGTTCCGAAATCGATCGAGTATTTCAACTTTCGTTCGGTGGCAATGGTTTGAAACCCGGTCTCTGGTTCGCCCGATAACAAATGGGGTTTCGCGCGTTCCTGGTTTTGCTTTGGCAAAAGCCGCCCAAAAATTCTCGAAATCTTGAACTCGAGCGTGTCGCGATGTGACTCGATCTCGTTGACCAGATGTTGTCGCGTCTGGTCATCTTGATAGGAAATCAAGACATCGTTAGCGAAACGTTCGATCCAGCCGGTGCCGCTTGTGCAAAGGCGGTACGCGTCTGTGCTTTCGGCTTTGAACGCATTGACCAGCGCTGGATTGATCCATTCGTTCTTGTTCATTCCATGGATTTACCGATAGGTAGGGCGAGTCACCGAACCACCGGTCAATCGCCCTTACCTGAAAATTCCATGATACGCCAGGCCACAGTCCGCGTCCCCGCCAGCACTTCGAATCTGGGTCCCGGGTTTGATTGTCTCGGCGTTGCCCTTCGGATCTATAACGAGGTGACGGTGAGCCGGGGTGTGGCGGCACGATTACCGAAAATCGCAATCGAAGCCGGCGAGTTGTTTTTCCAGCGCGCCGGTGTGCGGCGGTTTCCGTTTTCCTGCACGACGGTCGAACAAGTGCCTCGAATGCGTGGTCTCGGGAGCAGCGCGACGATCCGGCTTGGTATTTTGGTGGGATTAAATCGGCTTTCCCAATCGCCTTTCGATCACCTCGAACTGTTTCGGTTGTGCGCAAAATTGGAAGGCCACCCCGACAACGCCGCCCCTTCCGCGTTCGGTGGTTTTACCGTGACACGCGCGGGTGAAATTCAGCGTTTCGATGTTTCACCGCAATTGCATTTTGTTTTACTGGTGCCCGATTTCGAAATCAAAACTCCGGCCGCCCGAAAAATTCTGCCGGCTAAAGTCGGGCGGCGCGCCGCCGTGGAGAGTTGCGGGAACGCCTGTTCGATCACCGCCGCGTTTGCGTCGCACAATTATGAACATTTGCGCGGCGCCTTTGCCGATCATCTCCATCAGCCATTTCGGGCAAAACTCATTCCCATGTTACCGCGCGTCACCGGCGCGGCTGAAAAAGCGGGCGCGCTTGGGGCGTTCCTCAGCGGAAGCGGTTCCACTATTTGCGCAATCACCTTGCGTAACGCATCGGCGGTCGGTGCTGCGATGCGGCGTGCTTGGAAATCAAAAGCGGCCATCACCCTGACCAAGGCCGACAATGGCGGACTGAAAATTCGTCATTGATCTTATGGGTCGTCGTCTCGAAGCGCTGGAGCAATTTGGAATCGACGTCGTGCTCGAACGCCGCCGTGGATTTCGTGCGGCTCTTTTACGAGCAGTGCTGCGCGCGCTCTCATTTATTTATGAACGCCTTGTTCAGTTGCGGCTGTTGTCTTATCGCAAGCGCATTTGGCGCGAGCATTCGCTCGGCTGCCTCGTGGTCAGCATCGGAAACTTAACCGTGGGCGGAACCGGCAAAACACCGGTCGTGGAAAAATTCGCCCGCGCCTTGCAGGCCGGCGGGCGGCGAGTGGCGATTTTGAGTCGAGGTTACAAAAGCGTGCCCCGCAAGCGCAGCGCCCTGGATCGTTTGTTGCAACGAAACATCGATCCACCGCGCGTCGTATCGGACGGCAAATCGGTCCTGCTCGACTCCCTCACCGCCGGCGACGAGCCCTACATGCTGGCGCATAATTTGAATGACGTTGTCGTGCTGGTCGATAAGGATCGCGTCAAAAGCGGCCGGCTCGCGATCGACAAATGGAAGGTGGATACTTTGTTGCTCGACGACGGCTTGCAGTACCTGCATCTCAAGCACCGGCTCGACATCGTGCTGGTCGACCGGCAAGCGCCGTTCGGCAATGAATTTTTGTTGCCGCGGGGAACACTGCGCGAGCCGCCGCGAAATTTGCGCCGAGCCAGCTACATCTTCATCACCAAAAGCACCGGGCAGCCTAACGACGCGCTGATCGAGCGAATCCGTCGTTATAATCGCACCGCAGAAATCATCGAGTGCGCACACAAGCCGCTTTACCTGCAAAACATTTATACCGGCGAGCGATTGCCGCTCGAACGATTGCGCGACACCTTTGTGGGTTCGATTTCGGGAATTGCGGCGCCGGAAAGCTTTGAGGATGCGTTGCGGAATCTCGGAGCGAAGATCGATCTCACGAATCGTTACATCGATCACCACTATTACACGGAGGCGGAGCTGACGAGTTTCGTCAATCGTTGCGTTCGGCGTGATTTGGAAATGATCGTAACCACTGAAAAGGACGCTGTGCGGATGCCGCGGTTGTCCGAATCCGAGCTGAAGGTGCCGATCTATTTCTTACGCGTCGAAATCGAAATTCTGACCGGCCAGGAAACGTGGGAACAATGCGTCACGCGCATTTGCCAGCCGCAGCCGATGCTATCGGCCGAACGCTTCTTCGCTTGATTGCTCGCACAACGGTCAAGAAGGCTCACCGGCTCGCTGAAAAGACCCGAATAAATTCTTTGTGAACCGTCGAGAACTTCGTGTGATGCTTTGACCGCATGGCTAACAAAGCGGAGCTCGTCATCAAAGGTAAGAAGTTGTCGGTCTCAAACCTCGACAAAGTGCTCTACCCAAAGGCCGGGTTCACCAAAGGGCAGGTGATCGATTATTACATTCGAATCGCACCGGTCCTTCTGCCGCATTTGAAGGATCGTCCGCTGACGATGAAACGATATCCGAACGGTGTGGATAAGGAGTTTTTTTATGAGAAGAACTGTCCTTCGCATCGGCCGAAGTGGGTAAAAACAGCGAAAGTCTGGAGCGAAGGCAACAACCGGATGATGGATTATTGCCTGGCACAGGATCTGCCCACGCTGGTTTGGGCGGCAAATCTGGCCGATCTGGAGCTTCATACTTCGCTCGCGCACAAAAAGGATGTAGCTCGTCCGACAATGATGGTATTCGATCTCGACCCCGGCGCGCCGGCCGATATCGTTCAATGCTGCCAGGTTGGATTGTGGCTGCGGGATTTGTTAGGCGGTTTAAAACTGCAATCATTTGCCAAGACAAGCGGCTCGAAGGGTTTGCAGCTTTATGTGCCGCTAAATACGCCGGCAACATTCGATCAAACCAAAGATCTGTCGCGCGCCCTGGCGCAACTTATAGAGCGCGAACACCCCAAGCTCGTGACCTCGAATATGTCCAAAGCGGTCCGCAAAGGAAAAGTGTTCGTGGACTGGAGTCAAAATGACGAACATAAGACGACGATTTGCGTCTATTCGTTACGAGCGAAAGAGGAACCGACCGTTTCCACACCGGTCACCTGGGACGAAGTCGAGAAATGTTTAAAAAAGAAAGACGCGGCGCTGCTAAGGTTCCGCTGCGAGGAAACGCTTTCGCGGGTCAAAAAAATGGGCGACCTCTTTGGGGCCATGGAAAAATTGAAACAAAAGCTGCCGAAAAAGTGGAAGCTGTGATCTCACGCTGAAGATCTTGGCCCGCGATCCGGTGGCAAGTTGAACCATGCGCAAAGTAAACCTGAACGATCTCGAATGGCAGGAGCGGCAATCGCCGAAAGGAAAATTTGGCCGCAAGTCGAAAAACATTTCTCTCGCCCTCGGTCGTGAGCCGGAATCGCACGATCTTTCGAAACGGCATCCCTTCGACTTGGCGTTGGTCAGCATTGCGAAAGGTAAATCGCTCTGTCCGTATCATTCCCATTCGAGCGAGACGGAATTCTATCTGGTCCTTTCCGGTCACGGAAAAATTCGGGACAAAGACGGGTGGACGAACGTAGCCGCCGGCGACGCCTTCTTTTTCGGTCCAGGCGAGGCTCACCAACTGGCGAACGCCGGAGATGAAGATTTTGTTTATTACGTGATCGCTGATAATCCGCGCGGCGATTCCTGTTTTTATCCGGATAGCGGGAAGTTTGCGGTACCCGCTGAAAACGGACGGGAAATCATCGTGAAAGGGACCCAGGCCGATTATTTCGAAGGAGAGGAATGATTCTTACCCCGAAATGAAAAAGGTTAACGTTCGCGAGATCAAGGAAGATCCCTGGCAATCGCCCGGCGGAAAGTATGCGGCGTCGTTTCAGGGGATCTCGGAAGCACTCGGCCGCCAGGCGACATCGCTCGATCTACGCAAACGTCACCCATTCGACCTCGAGATCACGCGAATTCCTCCGGGCAAAAAGAATTTTCCTTATCATGCGCATGCGGCCCAATGGGAAATGTACGTGATCATTAGCGGTCGAGGGCAGGTCCGTGACGGTGATGGACCGGCCGGCGTGGTGGCGGGAGATGCGTTCATCTTTCCGCCTAACGAGCCGCATCAAATCGAAAATATCTGGCGCCGAAGACCTCGTTTATTATGTGATTGCCGATAACCCGATCGGCGAATCGGGTTATTATCCGGACAGTGGGAAGTGGAAGGTCAATCGAACGTCACAGGCTGATCGCGTCGTCATCAAAGGCGACGAAACGGATTATTTCGACGGAGAAGAATGACACCTTGGATGCTTTCATGAGGGGTGAGATATTTTCCGGGTTATGGACGTGAAGAATACGCCGCAGGATTTTCCCTACCGGACTTACCTCGATATCTTGCAGGGGCCGCTGGAAGTGATCGATGTGCAAAAATTGATCGACTCATGCACGGACAAGTGGTGGAACCAAACACTTTGCAAAGTGAACGATGCGGTCGTCCGGCTGGGAATCGTGCAGGGGGAATATCACTGGCATTCGCATCAGAAGCTCGATGAGTTTTTCTACGTGGTAGAGGGACAACTGCTGATCGATCTAAAAGACCGCACGGTCGAGCTCGAGCCGCGTCAGGGATTCGTGGTGGCGCGCGGAGTGGAGCATCGCACCCGCGCTCCGAAGCGGACCGTCATGTTAATGGTGGAACGCGCGGATATTATTCCGACCGGCGATTGATAAAGGTGTGCAGGCCGCCAGTCTCCACCAGAACGCCGATTCTGGTGCGGAGTTTCCCGTCGCCTAACGAGTGGTGATCCGGGCTATCGTGCTGCTTCGTTCACTCTGGCCTGAACCCTTTGGACCATTGTCACCGCGACCATCAGGATCAGTCCGGCTATCACCTGGTGCCAATGGAGAGCGGCATGGAAAAAACCCCAGGTGATGCAAACCGCCGCCAGTGTCTGGAGCATTTCGAAGTATCCGGCCGTCGATGCCTTCGTTAGGCGCAACCCTTCAAAATAAATCAGCAACGGGATTCCTCCCGAAATTGACGTTAATAGCAGGAATGCGCCGACGGCCGTGCCGGCGTGAGCCTGCGCCTTCGCCGGCCACAACGCCGCGGAATTCAACTGGCCGAACAAGATCAAAATGGTCGTCATGCAAATCAGTCCGATGACAATGCGCATGCTGCTCGCCAGCCGCAGTGACATGCCGACCATTGTGCCGCGCCCGGCCACCGTCGAAAGCCCCCAGAAAAGTGCGCAGATCAGCGCGTATCCGGTGCCGAGATTGAGTCCGGCGTCTTTGAATGAAACACCGATCAATGCCGGGTGTTCAACGGAAAGGAAGATGCCCGCGACAATCGCGATGCCGGCATAAATGAAAAACGGTTTCGTCAATCGGTCACTGAAAAGCAGGAAGGCACCGAGCGTCGAAATGACCGGTTGTATGTTTAGAATGACATTCACGACCGTCGGGTTTCCGTTTTTCAGTGCCAAGGTGAAGAACACCGTTCCAACAGCGGAGCCTGCGAACCCGGAAAAAATCAGGAACCCCCACGTTTTCGCCGATACTTTTGGCAGCTCGCCAAGCTTGGGGATGAGAATGGGCAGGAACATCAGCAAAATAACCACGTGTTCCCAAAAAACGATGACTCTGGCGTCGAAGAGATCGTTGAGCGGAATTCTCCACGCGCTTTCTGTGCCCCACAATGCGGCCCCGGCGCCCACCAGCCATGGCCCGTAACCGGCGCGGCTTCGGGTTTGATCCTGTTCTGGCATGGCAGCGTCTTAACGTTCGAACAACGCGCGGTCAACGCAGGGTTCTTGTGATCATTTTTTGGCTGCCGAGTCGGAGCAACGGGACCATGGTGATCAGGTGGTGAGGATCATTTCTGGGGGCCAGACCGGGGTCGATCGCGCTGCGCTGGATATTGCGATGGAGCATGGAATGGAGTGCGGCGGATGGTGCCCCGCCGGACGGCTGGATGAGCTTGGAAGAATTCCGGAGCGCTATCCGCTGAAAGAATTAGAGCACGGGAGTTTTGCCGAACGCACTTTGCAAAATGTGAAAGATTCCGACGGCACGGTGATTTTCTATCACCATGAATTGCGTGGTGGAACGGAGTTCACTTTCGAGTGCTGCCAACAATTGAAACGGCCACACGTTTTGATCGATGCCGGTCAAACCGATCCGGCCAGCGCCGCCGCGCGGATCGTGAGTTTTGTCCGCGGACACCGGGTGAAGATCTTAAACGTTGCGGGCCCGCGTCAAAGCGAATGGCTCGAGGGCTATGAGTATACTCGCGACGCACTGGGCCGGTTGGTCGAATCGTCGGCGACCTAACCACCAGCCATCGGGAATGGCTTATTCGTAACGAAGCGCTTTAACCGGATCGAGCCGGGCGGCAAAGTAAGCCGGAATGAGCGAGGCGAACGAACAAATCAAAAAGGCACTGATGCAAATAATCGTGACATCCTGAGGGACAACTTGCGCGGGGATCTGCGAAAATTGATAGACTTCACGCGGGAAGATTTCAATGTGGAGAGTGGAAGCCAGCCAATGACTAAATTCATTGCGGTAACGAATCAAAGTCATTCCCAGCCCCAGGCCGATTAGCGTTCCAAAAAAGCCAACCACGGTTCCCTGACCGAGAAAGATCCAGATAATTTGCGAGATATTCGCGCCGAGCGCTTTCACGATCCCGATCTCGCGACGTTTTTGCACTGTCACCGTGATCAGCGTGCTCATGATTCCGAACGCAGCGACGACTACGATGAAAAACAAAAGGAAAAACATGACCGTTCGTTCCAGGCGAACCGCTTCGAAATATTGTCGATTCATATCGATCCACGTCTCGGCGAATTGCGGCGGCGTCAGAAAATTCTCGATCTCATGTTTCACACGATCTGCGCCGTAGGGGTTGTCCGTTTTCACGGTAATGCCATGAAGGGCATCGCCCAGTCCGTATAGCTCCTGTCCGATGTAGAGCGGAACGAGGAGGAACTCCGAGTCGTGGATGTAATGGCCGGTCTCAAAAATTCCGGTGACAGTGAGTTCTTTCGGTAAAATCACATCGCGCAACTGGTCGACCGCTTCTTTTTCCTGTTGGCCCTGCGCGTTCTCCAGCTTTTTAATGCCATCCAGGATCTGCCCGAGATTGCCCGGCGAGTAGACGGTCAGCTTGTCGCCCACGCCGATGTGAAGATTGCGAGCGAGATCGATGCCCAAAACCGCCGACTCGCCGTCGAGATTGAGTGAACCCTGAACAATAAATTTTTTCAGCGGGACAACATTTTCTTCCTGCTCGACGTCAATGCCGCGAATCATTGGCGCAAGCCTTCGGTTTTGAAACTCCACGATGACCGGCCCCTGCACATAAGGTGCGGTCGCCACCACTCCGGGAATTTTTTTGATCTTTGCGTCCAACGCGCGCCAGTCGTGCAGGATATCTTCGGTCGTAACGAGAATATGCGCGTCGAAATCGATGACCTTTTGCCGCAACTCGCGGTCAAAACCGGTCATGACCGAAATCACCAAAATGAGGACGGTCACGCCCAGAGTCACCCCGAGGATCGAAATCAAGGTAATGACGGAAAGAAACGTGCGTTTCGGTTTTAAATAACGGAGCGCGAGAAAGAAGCTAAACGGCAATTTCAAACCGCCGATATCGTGGATGCGGATCGTGGAACTTTCCAGAACGGAAATTTTTCAACGCGAATGAACCCGCATCTTTTGGGGCCAAGAATGGCGCCGGGGAAGGGTAGTCCCACTGACTGATTTCGCTCGCCGCCGGCGAAACGGGGAGTGGCAAGTTTACAATTTCGCCGGATGTCGGGCGCTGTAGCCCCAGGTATCGCGACCATCCTCGTGCCAGCGTGGGCCGACATTTCCGCCAATGCGAAAGTCGGTTGTGTCGAGTCGAAGGCCGGCGATAACGGCAAAGGTGTGGCCGCGTCGCGAGTAAATTGTGATCCAGCGTCCGCGGCCATTTTCTCCAAAACCAGTCAGTTCATTGGACGCCAAAGGACGATCCAGTGCACCGGCATAGTGCAGAGCGTAGGAAACTGTTCCGGAACAATCGTATCCATAATCGTGGAACGAGCCGTGACCGCCGCCCCAGACATACGGGCGAGTGCGGATGCTGTTTACAGCCCAGATCGCATTTTTCACTCGATCGGGTGCATTGGCCGGAGCGTATGCGACACCGCCCCGAAGAATGGCGCGGTTACCAGGCACGGTGGGGTGCGAGCCGCCGATCACGGCATTCGATCCTGAACCGTTATCGTAATCGGGAACTCTTTGCGCGCGGGAAATGGAAGGCCGGGTGTAATAGGCGACCTGAAGAGATGAATTCGTGCGATCGCTGCGATTTGGGGAGAATGGCTGCAGAGGAACGTCGGCAATCTGCGAGGCGTAAACCGGTTCGCCGCCATAGGCGTGAGACTGCGCCGAGGCCGCCCCGGCGGAAGCCGCGACGAGCGCCAGAGCCAGACTGTTTCGAATAATCGGAGGCAACATGCCTCCGTGGATTAGCTGTTTTTAGGCCAAAATAGCTAGAATTACTGGAGTGCGTTCGCTTTGAAGTCTTCCAAAGTCACAAATTCCAGCGCGGAAGAATGGGTGGCTTCGAGATCGACCGGCGCGGCGCGGCCGGCGTCGAGAGCTGCTTTCCAGCGAGTCACACAGACGCACCATTTGTCGCCCGGTTCGAGACCCGGAAATCCCCACTCGGGAACCGGAGTCACAAGATCGTTTCCATCGAGCACCGAAAAATCGAGGAATTCGCGGGTGACTTTGACACAGACAGTATGCAATCCGCTGTCCTCGGGTCCAGTGCGGCAAAAGCCATCGCGATAAAATCCGGTTACCGGATCGCGACAACAACATTTCAGTTCCGTTCCAAGAACATTTGTAGGCATAAGGAGTTTGACGATTCGAACGAAGGAAAGATTTGCCGAGTTATCCTGGGTCTTCGGTGGAGATACTCACTTCACCTTCGTTTTGTTTCAGCGCCTGTTCCAGCGCGCGCCACGCCAGCATGGCACATTTTACCCGTTGCGGAAATTTTCGCATGCCTTGCATGACTCGAAGATCGCCAAGTGTTTGCTGCTCGTCCGTGGCGTCGCCGGTCACGAGATCGTGAAACGCATGGAGCATTTTTTCCGCATCCATCCTGCTTTTACCTTTGAGTTTCATCGTCATCAGAGATGCCGCAGCCTGGCTAATCGCACACCCATGACCGGTGAATTTGATGTTTTCCAACGCCCCGGCGGAATCGAATTTCACCGCGAGATGAATTTCATCACCGCATGACGGATTGTCACCGTGCACACGCACCGCGGCGTCCGCCAAGTCACCAAAATTTCGCGGCCGGCGCGAATGATCGAGAATGACCTCCTGGTAAAGTTCCTCGAGCTCGTTGGTCATGAAAAAAAGCGCACTGCTTGGTGCAGGATTTCGATCATGCGATCGATTTCATATTTCGTGTTGTAGAAGTAAAAGCTGGCGCGCGTCGTTCCCGGCACGCCGAATCTTTTCATGACGGGCTGATTGCAATGATGGCCGCCGCGCAGTGCCAGGCCGTATTGGTCCGCAAACGTCGTGAGGTCGTGTGGATGAGCGGCGTCCAAAATGAAGCTGACTAGCCCGCCGCGGCTTGCGCTCGGCCCGAAAATGCGGAGACCCGGAACTTCGGCCAGCCGCTGGATCGCATAGCCAGTCAGCTCGGCATCATGCTGGAAAATCTCCGGGCGACCAATGCCTTGAATGTAATCAATGGCAGCCGCGAGTCCGATCGCGCCGGCGATGTTCGGTGTTCCCGCCTCGAACCGATGTGGAGGCTTTTTGAACGAGCTCTTTTCCAGGGTCACGCTGGTAATCATTTCACCGCCGCCCTGCCAGGGTGGCATTCGTTCCAAAGCTTCCGCGCGCCCGTAGAGCACGCCGATTCCGGTCGGGCCGCACATTTTGTGACCGGAAAACGCCAGAAAATCGCAGCCCAACTGCTGCACATTGAATCCCATATGGCCCGCACTCTGAGCGGCATCGACCAGGCTGATTGCGCCGACCTCGCGCGCGCGCCGGCAAAGATCCTCGACCGGATTGATTGTGCCTAACGAATTGGAAACGTGAGTGAAGGCGAAGAGCTTTACTTCAGGCGTGAGCAGCGAGTCCAGCCCGTCCAGGGCCAGGGTTCCATCGTCGTTGAGCGGAACAAATCGCAGTCCCGCGCCGACGCGGCGAGCTAGTAACTGCCAGGGTACCAGGTTGCTATGATGTTCCATCTCGGTGAGCAAAATAACGTCCCCGCGGTGCAAGAATTCCGCGCCCCAGGCGCTGGCGACCAGGTTGATGCTCTCCGTGGTGCCTCGGGTAAAAACGATCTCGTCCGAATTTTTCGCACCGATGTAATCGGCCACACCCTGCCGCGATCTTTCATAATGCTCGGTCGCGCGGGAGCTCAGTTCGTGCAATCCCCGATGAACGTTTGCGTTCTCGTGCTCATAATAGTTCCGGAGGGCTTCCAGCACCGGCTTTGGCTTCTGCGAAGTCGCAGCGCTGTCAAAATAGATCAGGGGATGGCCATGAACTCGCTCCCGCAGAATCGGAAAATCATTCCGGACTGCGGTCCAATCGATTTCGCTCTTGGCCGGTCGATGCATGATTCAATCTGCACCTGCCGACCGCCAACTCAATGGCAGTGATGTGGGCATCGACAGCGAGGACCCAAAAGAGCTACAATCAATGCCGCCCCCCGTCATTGGCATGAAAAAACGCGCAATTGTATATTGGCTTCTGCCGGCAAAGGCTGAGCGGGAGCTGTTTTGCCAAATTATCAAAATTCTTTGCCATGAGCTGGATGCGCCGAATTTTGAACCGCATGTCACCATCTCCTTATCCCGCGATCTCAAAACCAAGCCGAAGGAAGTGTTGCGAAAACTGCGGAGCAAACCGATCCGCATGCGGATCACCGGCACGGCCACATCGTCTCAGTTTACCAAGACACTGTTTGTGCGGCTAAAAGCCAATGGCTCATTCGACACTTTGACGACAGCCCTCGCCGCCGCCGCCAAAATCCGATCAACGCGTGTCCGGAACCCGCATATCAGTTTGCTTTACAAGAAAAGCTCACCTGCGACAAAAAGAGAACTCGCACGCATGATCAAACTTCCATTTCGGGAAATTACGCTCGACTCGATTGCGGTCGCTCAAGTGCGTCTTCCGGTGAAAACGCGGGCCGACGTCGAGCAATGGAGGATCGTCGCGAGGAAATCGTTGCGCCGATAAGCAATCGGGCACGACCAGGCAAAGCGAAACGTGCTCAAGGAAGCTCCGCGCTGTTGAACTCAGGGACTCGGTCAGGGAGCAGGTGTAGCAACAACTGCAGGCGGTGGACTGGCGGAGGGTGCCGGTTGCGCGGTGGTGCGCGGTGAAGCTGAAGGAGCCGGCGTCGCGCCAGTGACTTTGCTCAATTCATCTTCGAGCAGCCGTTTCTCCTCGACAAACAAGGTGCCATGCTGCGCGGCTTGAATGTATTGCTTGGCGGCGTCGACTTGATTGTCATCCAGCAAAAGCACCGCCACATAGACTGCAATATGCGGGTCATGCAATTGCGATGGGGACAATTTCTTAATGATCGAGAGACCCTCGGTTGTTCGACCCGTGGAATAGAGCGAAAAAGCGTAAGTGACCGCGCAATTTGGATCTGACGGGGCGCTTTCATAGGCCTGCCTGGCCAGCTCCTGCGATTGTTTCGTGTTTTGTTCAATATTCAGGCCGAGGCGCGCCAAATTCGCGGTGATGAGCGCTTCGTTAGGCGAGCTATCGTGCAGTCGCTGGAGAGTGTCGTAGAGTTTTTTGAGATCGTTGTTGTTGCGATAAAAACGATAGAGCGCATCCAGGGCCTCGCGTCTGGTGGATGGAACATGCGACAAACGCGACCAAAGCTGCTCGGCTTCGATCGACAAATTCCATTTGGTGGCAAGACGAGCCAGGTCGAGGTCCTTTTCCGGTTGATCGTTCGTCGCTCGTTCAGCCGCCTGCCAGAGAGACTCAAATTCGGCATCGGCACTGGATTGGCGTGATTGGTGGGCGCTGAATGCTTGATAAGCGAGCCTGAAGTGATCGGCCTGGTCCCACAGCCCGTTCCGCGTCCATCGTCGCAAGCGCGACCAATTTTTCACCTGCGCAAAAGCTTCCGCCACCGCGATCGCCGCCGGCGGTTTGTCGGTCAGTGTTTCCGGCAATTTATCCATCCATTTGAGAACTTCTGCCGCCAAACCATTGTCATTCATCCAATTCATCAGCAGAGCGACATCGGCGCGGTCGCGAGCCGCCACCGGTTTCACCTTCTCCAGCAAGGCTGCGAACTTCTTTTGGTCGAGCTTCTTGTAGAAATTGAGGCAGAGCAGGTAATCAGAAAACGTGACCTGCGGCGCCATTTGCAAATCCTGAGCGTAGGACTGCGCCGAATTCAAATCGCTCCGCTCGATCGCATCGTTCAACAATGCTCGTAACGCTCCGGTCCGGTATTCAACATTCTCCTGAGAGATTCGCTGCAAAACCTCTTTGGCTCGCTGGCTGGCGGCGTTGTCCGAAGAGCGGATTTGCAGAGCGGCAAGATTGAATTGGTAAAGATCGTTTCGTGGATCTTTTTCCACGGCTGCTGCAAATTGCGTTTCTTGTTCCTTCAGATTTCCCTCGGCCCGAGCCAGCCAGCCCGCGACGACATGGTAGGCGGCTCGATCACGTTGGTTTTCGGGGATGTTTTTGAGCGCGTTTCGGGCAAGATCCAATTCGCCAAATCGTAATGCAGCTGAAGCCAGATTTAACTGGCTCTCGAAGTTGCCGGGCAGCAATCGGGCAATCTGCGCGCGCCACGCCACCGTCTCTTCCAGATTTTCCTTCTCCGTCGCATCCGCCAGGATCTGATAGGCCTGGAGTGCATCCGGATGAAGGTCGAGAACCTGGTGCGCGGTCAATGTGGCTGCGGCGTACTGTTTCTGCGTCATCATCTCGTTGGCTTGTCTCAGCAAATGACCCTCCCGCCAGCTTCGATAAACCTTCGCCCCGTACGTCGCGAAAATGACGCCACCGATCACGACGATGACAAAAATGGCAGCGTAAAGCGCCAGCCGCGCCGGCGTCAGATGATGACGAAAAAGAGAAACCGATTCAACGTCGCGAAATGAGCGGACTTTTCGCTTGCGCCGAACACGGACGACTTTGCCCTCCATGGTTATTCTTTGTATGCAGGAGCCGAACCAGATTGCAACCCGGGCCGCGAGCGACGCCGGCCGAAACTAGGCTTCGACTTCTTCCGCCTCCTGGACCACCGGTACTTTTTCGAGCTCTCGGATCACCTTGTTTCGTAAGCGCGGGCCCCAAACGTAACGGGCCAGCAGCACCTTAATCGTCGCGGTCAGCGGAACGGCCAGAATCGGTCCCAGCAAACCGCCAATCAACAAACCCCAAACGAAAATCGAAACGATTACGGTCATTGGGTGGAGGCCAACCGAATCGCCCACGATGCGCGGGGCGTAAAACATTCCCTCCAAATTTTGGATGACGATGAATATGCCCGTGACAATAAGTGGAAGACTCCAGCCACCGGACTGGAAGGCAGCGATCAAAACCGCCGGAATCCAGCAAATGACGATTCCGACGTAAGGAATCATGGTGAGGAAAACAACCAGGACACCGATTAATGGCGCAAAATTCAAACCCGCGATGGTGAGCGCGCTGCCGATCAAAACTCCGTCTACTAAACAAACCAGAAACTGACCGCGAAAATACGCGATGATATAGCTGTTGATTTCCAGCAACGCTTCGGCGACCTCGTCTTTGAAGGGTGAAGGACGCAGCGGTAAATAGTCTTTCCAGTTTTTCTCAATTCGTGGCCGCTCTTTTAATAGAAAAAACAAATAGATCGGGACCATGATGAGACTGAACAGGAAACCGGCAACACCAAGAAAACCGCCCACACTTTTTCGGACGATGTTCCATGTTTTCGCCGTAATCGTCGGCCAGTAAGGCTGCAAATTCGGGATCAGCTTTTCTACTTCGGCCTGAACCCGTTGGCGGTCGGCGGAAGTGACCTTGTCCGTCGTCGGCGCGATGCTTTCGATCACCGGCGTGGCGGAGGGCTCGGCCGAGTTCGAGGGAGATGGCGTCGATTTCTGAACATGCGGGGTTGGCGCCGGACCAAGAAAAAAGCTGACGATATTACTCGTGAGCGACTGGGTTTTTGATTTGCTGGCCGAGCCCACCGGCGTAAAGGCGCGCTCGTAACGCACGATAAAGTCAGCGACCCGGTCGCGAGCGGTTTGAGTATAGGCTGGGAACTCCTTGGCGAAGTTTGCACTTTGCACCGATATCGTCGGAATCAACCACCAGGCCAGCGCCGCCAAAACGGAGAACACGACGAGAAAAAGGACGACAATCGCCCACGTCCGCTTCATCCCGCGATGAACCATCTTGGTCACGACTGGATCGAGCAAATACGCCAGAATCGCGGCAATGGCGACGGGTATGAGAATGGGTTGAAGAAAGCTAATCACGTTTGCTCCAGCCCAGACAAATGCGCCGGCAATGGTGATGAGCAAAACAACGAACAGGGCGCTGAGCGCGGCCCACATGGTCTTTCGCTGCCAGGCTGTGGGATAATGATTCACGTCGTTAACCAAGCATTGCCCGCACTAGTCTCGCCGAGCAAGCCAACATCCACACCTTAGCCGAAGATTTATTGAATCGGATTTGCATTGGCCGGCGCACCCTTGCTCATTCTGGTTCGTGTTTTATCGATTTTGTCCGTCAATCGTTGATTCTTTGGCTCAAGTGATAACGCCTTTTGCCATGCCTCGATCGCCTGCGGGATCTTGTTGAGGTGCGCATAGGTATCCCCGATGTGTTCGAGCACCGCCGGGTCGTCGCGCGTCATGTTTTTGGCTGCGCGCTGCAGATCGTTCAGGGCCGCGTCGAATTTTCCTTCTCGAAATTCCAGCCAGCCGAGGGTGTCGATGTAAGCGCCGTTGTTTGGGTCCAATTGTAATGCTTTTTTGATCATTTCATCCGCTTCATCGAGATGCTGATTGTGATCAGCCCACATGAAAGCGAGGTAGTTGTAAGCATCGGCCGCGTCGGCCGGATCGATGGCAATCGATTTTTTGAAAAGGTCCGCTGCTTTATCATAGAGGTTAGCGGCTTCGGCGGCGGCGCCATAGTCAAAATAAAATCGCGCGTTGGCCATTTCCGAATCCTGAAGTTCCGCTTCGTGAAGCGCTTCCTCAAAAGTAGCGACGGCCTCCTCCGGACGTTTTGCCTCTCGTTGGGCGATGGCCAGATAATAGATGATTTCCGGGACATCGGGAAAACGTTGACGCGCTTCGGTCAGCATTTTCATCGCGCGATCATTTTCCTTCAGCGGACCGAGAAGTAATTCTGCGAGATGAAGATAATTGTTCGGACGCGACGGATTGATCAAAACGCTCTGCTCGTAGTCAGCCGCCGCCTTGGCAAAAACGGCCTTCGCTTCGGCTGTTTTGTTCGCTCGCTGGAAAGCTCGACCGGAATCATCGAGCAGACCGGCCAAAAGATCGTAGGCCTGATATTTCTCCGGATGTTGCTTAATGATTTCTTCGAGCATCTCAATCGCTTTATCGCGCTGGTTCGTCAGGACGAAACTGGTGGCGAGCTTTTCTCGTGCACTGGTGTCCTCTGGCTGAAGATCAAGCAGCTTCAGATAGAGCGGAATGGCCAAACGGATCTGTTGCGACGCCGCGTAATAATCTGCCACGTCTTTGATGGTATTGGGATCATCGCCGACGCGCGCGGCGGCTTTTTCGAAAATTTGGTTAACGCGCGCGATGTCGTTCGGCTTGGGCGTCGATCCCGGTTTGAAAATGATGGCCGCATACAATTTGCCTAATCGTGTCCAGAAGGCCGGGTCGTCATTTTCAATTTTGGCGGCGCGTTCCAGGGACTGGAGCGCTTTTCGTTCGTCGCCGGCTTCCACCGAAATTTCGAACAGGCGTTCGTAGGCATCGATATTTTTCGGATCCAGCTCGATGGCCTTGTTCGCATAATCAATGGCCTGATCCGTTCGCTTCAGATATTTCGCGTAGATGAAGGCAAGTTGAAGAAACGGTTCGGGCGCGGTCGGGTTCGCCTTGGTGGCATCTTTCAGAACGTCGATCGCCTGCGGGAAATCCTCATCACGGGCCAGCAATTCGGCCACTCTGGACGCGAGCTCCGATTGGCCGGGGTCCACGTTCAAGACTTTACGGTATTCGTCCAAAGCCTTTTCCACCTCGCCGCTTTCTTCGAGGGAAACTCCGGCAACGAAATGAGCCAGTGCGTCCGCTTTATGGTCGCCCTCGGTCTTCAAAAGCAGGTCCTTCGCCGGACGGAGCATCAGGGAATCGTCCTGCCGATTAGGATTTTTCGACTCGGAAGCGGCCAGCGCCGCGGACTTCGGAGGAGGGGACGGCGATTTCCGGGATCGCGCCGAGATTGGACCGGCGATGAACACGCAGATGGCCGCGGCCCAGAAGAGGCGGAAGGTGACGCCGATCGTCATTTCAGCTCGATTGTAAGCGTCCCCCACCGGGCGCGCAAACCAGCCGGCGATTGCCTAACGAATGCCGGCTACGATTTGTAACGAAGGCGCTTCTTGTGACGATTGGCCCGCATGCGTTTCCGACGTTTATGTTTCGAGATTTTTGCTTTACGTCGTTTCTTTAGCGAGCCCATGAGATTGATTTAAGCGATGCGAGCGCAATGGAAGCATCATTCGGAAGGCGCTGCAAGTGAGATTGCGAGGAACGACACTTCAAAATCGGGCTGGTGGGATTTGAACCCACGGCCTCCTCGTCCCGAACGAGGCGCTCTACCAAGCTGAGCCACAGCCCGAATCATGATGCTCGATTGAATCGGCGGAAGATCTGTCGCTTAGAACGGGCTGAGAAGCAAGCCTGCTGATTGGGGAACCGAACGAGGTCGAGGAGAACTCTGATGAATGAGGCGCCTTGTTTCTCATAACTGCGAAAACGCGCAATGTTTCTCAAGCATTCTAAGTTTCTCAGGCAGCGAGAAACACGGCACAGCCGATGCTGCTTTTATAATTACCATAATTAATGAGAGTTCCCGCGAAGAATCCCAGAACCGCCACCACCCTCTCCGAAATCCTAGTTTCGATCCTACTTTTTGCTTCATTTTGCGGCTCCATTTTCGAGCTTAACGGCCTCTGCCTGCGCTACATCGGCGCCGCCAAAGAATCGATCGCCGCCCTGGAAACGGTCAATGATCGATGCGAAGTCCTGCGGAATTTAGCGTTTAGCGACCTGACCACTACCAGTTACATTCAGAATCTTCTGCTGACTCCGGCGAATAGTTCAGATTTTTGTAAAAAAGCGGTCGAGGTCGTCACGATCAAGGCTTACCCCATCGCCAGCGGCATGACTCAGTTTACCCGCACCCCGGACGGCTCAGTCACGACCGATTCCGTGGCAACGGATCTTGGGTCAACGCTCGTGCAAGTGGATGTCTCAACCTCATGGACGATGTCGCTAGGTCAGCGACCACGTTCCGAACAAACCAGCACCATTATCTCGAACGGAACAAAAAAATGAAACTGAGTACCTCACATAAAGCAGCCGCTTTTACTTTCGCAGAAACTCTCGTCAGTCTGAGCTTGAGCTCGGTGATTCTCGCAATCGCAGTGGCGACAGGTGTCAGCCTGCAGAAGAGCTTCAATGCGGTGGACAATTATTTTTCCACGCACATGCAGCAGATTCGCATCATCGATTACCTGAATCGCGATGTGAAACGAGGGCTCATTGTTACGACGTCGGTCGATTTGCAAACTGTGACCGTCACTGTGCCGAACTACATCATCATGTCCGGCGATTCGGAAGCACTGAGCAACCCATCGCTGGTCGGCACGCCGCGCACGCCAACCATTAATTACACATCGAGCGGTCTGATCGTGAATTACGGCACATCGACCAGCACGGTGGCTTATTCGATTAGCGGAAACTCCATTTTACGGACTGAAAACGGCAGCGTGACAACGATCGCGTCCAGCACGGATCAACTGGTTCCAACATCCACCGATGTCGAGTTGGCCAACACCGAGTACGCAACGAGTTCCGTCACGTTTATGCCAATCTTCACCAGTTGCGGCTCCGCCGCAGAACAAACCGGAACGACTCTTTACGCCACGGCATATTTGAGAAACAAGCGCCGCGGTTAACGGCTCAGCTTCGGGAGGAAAAATGGGAATTCAGGGCAAGAACTCGGAACAAGGCAACGTTCTGTTGTGCGTGCTGTGCACAATTTTCATTATCTCGATCATTGGTGCGAACGTTTTGTATAATTCGGTCACGCGGTTCAACGCCTCGGCCAGCCAGGTACGAAGTTGGAAGCAATCTCTTTATGCAGCCGAAGCGGGGGGAGATCTTGCCTACGCCGAAATCCGAAAGACGATTCTGAGTCCGAGCCAGGCTTTCAGCTCCGGCTGGACTTATTCTGGCGGGACCTATAGTCCCAACTCAGCGTTTACTTTCGGAACCGACAATCTCTCGACCTCCGCCACCGTCGGGATTTTCTACTACGATTTCAACGGTAACGCATGGTACCGGATTCGAGCGAAGGGAACTTCCCCGGTCAAAGGCTTTAGTCGGGTAACGATGGACGATCGGATGAACGCGGCGACTCGCGGTGACAGTTTGTTGCGCAAAATCGATTTTAATTATGATCATTTCGTTGCCGCATACGGGCCGAACGGCGATGGAGCGAACAAGGCGATCCAAGCCGTTTCTCAGGCGCAGGTGACCCGGCGCATCGAGCTGATTGCCGCGCCCATCACGCCATTCGAAGCAGCGATCAAATGTAACGGAACGTTTTATGGCTTGGGCGACGGTGCGTTTATCGACAGCTATAGTTCGGCGAACGGAGC
The DNA here is from genome assembly GCA_963846065.1 of uncultured Verrucomicrobiae bacterium. Classification (GTDB taxonomy): domain Bacteria; phylum Verrucomicrobiota; class Verrucomicrobiia; order Chthoniobacterales; family UBA10450; genus DASPUI01. The sequence goes on along the minus strand of CAWJUP010000002.1, from coordinate 234,423 downwards.
CTATCGTTTCGCGGCCAACAATCCTTCCGATCCAAATTACGCGGATTCACGCAGTGGGAATGTGGAGATTGGCAGTTCGGTGGCGAATATTCGGGGAACGGTTTACGGCAATCTTTCTACCAACGGCGGAACGATTATCCGATCAGGTCAGGTTACCGGCACGATTGATAACAACGTTCCAGTCACGATCCCGCCTTTTGTCCTGCCGACAGATTTGCCACTGCCGCAAAATTCGCCCACCAAAGTCAACGGTAGCACGACGATCACACCTTCGACCAACGCAACTGCGGCCAATCCAACCTATTATGTCCTTTCATCATTTACGGGCAACCTGACGGTCAACCCCTATAACAACGCCATGACATATGTTGCCATTCATACCACCGGCGACATCACTGGAACGGTAGACGTCAAACCGAACGTGCATCTCGAGATTTACTTCGATGGCAACATCAATGTGAAAGCTCGCGACATGAATAATGAGAGTGGCGTTTCCGGGAATCTCCAATTCTACGGAATTAGCCCGACGAACGGCAGTAGTCAGTCGATCTCGATTGCATCGCCGGGCAATTTCGCCGCGACATTCTACGCACCAAGCGCCGATTTTACTTTGAAGGGCAATGCCGACGTGACGGGGGCCGTCATTTGTAAGACGTTCTACGGTAACGGCAACACGAGCTGGCATTACGATCGGGCGCTGGATAACGAGGGCAACGGGGCCGATTACCGGATTGCCAGCTACGTAGAGGATATTCGTTAACCCGGCCCCGGCCGGCATATTTGGCCGATAAATCGGTTGACAAGAGAGGGTTCGCCTCGCATTGTCCATGCTCGTTTTTCAAAAATGCTCGCCCCGCAAGTTTCTTCGAGATTGACCGCCAGCGCGCCAACCATTCTTCAATTTCCGACGGAAACGACGCATCCTGTCAGATCATTGCGCAATATGACCACACAACTTCTTCAGGAAGCCGCTCAAGTAATTCCGAACCAGCAACTCTTGATCAATGTGGTCTCGAAACGCGTGCGTCAGCTCGGTTTGGGACATCGGCCCATGGTGGAAACGACGCCGCGCATGTCCCTGACGGATATCGCGCTGAAAGAGATCATTGCCGGGAAGCTGGCTTTCGAAGCGGTGCAGGCGGCTGCCCCGGAAGAGGAATAACGAACCGCCGCGATCAGGCGAGATGCTCTTGGCGTTCGGCGCGAACGCCATAAATTGGGTCGATATGGCGGCAGAATCGATCATCAACCGAAAAGCGCTGCGCGATTTTCATATCCTCGAGCGCTACGAGGCCGGCCTGGAGCTCAAAGGGAGCGAGGTGAAATCCATTCGCGCAGGCAAAGCAAATATCGGCGACGCCTTTGCCCGGATCGAAAATGGCGAGGCCTTTCTCTATAACGCGGACATTCAGCCGTATGAAAAGGCGAGTCACGAAGTCCCTGCCCCCAAACGAACACGTAAATTACTGCTGCACCGGCACGAGATCGATAAGCTTTACGGCGAAAGCCAGGTCAAAGGGCGCGCATTAATCATCCTGAAATTTTATTGGAAAAATGGTAAGCTGAAAGCCGAACTGGGAGTCGGTCAGGGCAAAGTCGCGCGCGACAAACGCGCCGATCTGAAAAAGCGGGCGGTTGATCGAGAAACAGCGCGCGAAGTGGCCCGCTTCAATCGAAAGCACGGCTAAGGTCGCTTGGCCTTTGATTCCCGATTCGTTCGGCATTGGAGGTATGAAATGAATCGTTCGTTTTATCGAAATAAGACTGTTCTCATCACTGGCGGATCGCGCGGTCTGGGATTTGAGATTGCCCGGCAGGTTTGTAAACTTCGCGGCCGCGTTGGCCTTCTGGCACGAGATGCCGGCGAACTTGCGGAAGCCAAAGCGGAACTCAACCGAATCGGCGGCGATGTCCTGACCATCCAGTGCGATTTGCTCGATGGTTCTCAGATTCAACTCGCGGTCCAGCAAATGATTCAACAGTTCGGACGGATTGATGTTTTGGTGAACAACGCCGGCATCATCGAAGTCGGCCCGCTGGATCACATGAAAATGGCCGATTTCGATCGTGCCATGCGCATCCATTTGTGGGCGCCGATGATTCTGACCATGCAGACCGTTCCTCACATGCGGGCCAATGGAGGCGGCCGCATTGTGAATATTTCATCCATTGGCGGACGAATGGCCGTGCCTCATATGGTGCCGTATTGCACCAGCAAATTTGCCCTCGCCGGATTTTCGGATGGCATCCGGTCGGAGCTGGTCCGCGACAAGATTTACGTTACCACCGTCACCCCTGGGTTGATGCGGACGGGTTCTCACGTGCACGCAAAATTCAAAGGCGACCACGCCGCGGAATACGCGTGGTTCAATTTTGCCACTCGAATCCCGATCGTCTCGATTTCCGCTCGCCGGGCCGCCCGAAAAATTCTCACGGCCGCTCGTCGTAAACGGTCGGTGTTGGTCATGCCATGGCCGGCTTACCTCGCCGTGGCCGCGAATGCGGTATTTCCAAATCTCACCGGTTTGATGATGAAAATCGTAAATCGGTGGTTCCCGCAACGAGTGAGCCGGACTGGCGATGAAGCCGTCCAGGGCGCTGAAGTGCAGCAAGTCAGGTAAGTACCGGCGATTGGTCGGTCGGGCGTGACTGGCTGCGGTAAAATTGCTATGAGCAAGCGTCTCTTCGTCGCCATCGATGTCCCTCAAGCTCTTCAAGCCATCCTTCGCGATCTAAATCCGAATCTCGATGGGGTGCGTTGGACCGAGCCGGAATTGCTCCATCTCACGCTCGGATTCTTCGCCTCGGTCCCCGAAGAGCTGGAAGAAATATTTCGGAGGAACCTGAGCGAAATTAGTTTTGGTGCGTTCTTTCTGCCAATTGTTGGTGTCGGCGCGTTTCCCCCGAAGGGCGCTCCCAAAATCCTCTGGATCGGCGTCGGTCATGGTCACCCGCATTTGTTCCAGGTTCGCAAACGTGTTCAGGAAGCCGCTTTCGCATCCGGATTGGAGCCTGAGCTTCATCCGTGGCATCCGCACATTACCCTCGCTCGCTGCCGCGACGTGAACGTCTCCCTGATCAGGAAATTTCTAAAAATCAATCAGGACTTGGAAGCCGGCACGATTCGCGTGACCGAATTTCATCTCTATTTGAGCAAATTGACACCAACGGGACCGGTCCACACCCGCGAGCTGACCGTGTCGGGTCGTGAACAATCCGCGACCGGCTAACAACTCGACAGCTTGAAGTAGTCGAGTTTCATCCGGCCAGAGTGACTTCCAGGCCGTCCAGGATCCAGGTCGCGCTTAAGGATACGACGACGAGCTAATGCCCTCGGCTCCAGCGCAAGGCGTCGAGTCGCGCCGGCACGTCGGACTCGATCGTCCGGCCATTTGGCCTTCCATCACGAGTGGTCCGAGACGCGCGACGGGATCAGGATTCCATCGCGCATTCCGTGAACAAATTTTTTGTCCGCCGGAACGATGGTGGCCAGCGCGCCGCGAAGTTTCACTCGGTCGGCTTCCACGAAGTAATATGGACAGAGGCGAACCCGGCCTTTCATCGTTTTCAATTCGCCTGCTCCGGCATCCAAATATCGGTGCTCGATCAATCTTCCCTTGTGAAATCGCTGCATGATCGTGGGAGACGAACCGAATGTGGTCAGCGCATTCTCGAGTTTTTTTGCCCAGTCGGCATGGGCGAGATCGGAACCGAGCGCAACTCCGCGACTTCCCCATCCGAGCGGGGAGAAGCCGCTGACTTTGAGCAAGAGATCGCGATCTTTCTGGCTGAACTTCGCGGCTTCGCGCCAATCGTGAATTTCCAATCGCGGAATGACCGCATGTTGCGGCAAAGGCGTGGGATCGAGCAGCCACGAGTACGGGATCACCTCCTGGAGTTTGATAAAATATTTTTCACCCAGTTCGCGCCGCCAAAATTCCTGCAAAGGTTTCAGCCAGAAGAGGGCAAACCACATTTTCTCTTCGAGATACGGTTTGATCGGTGGCGTAATCGTGATTTGTCCCTCGGCATTCGCGAGTAATGTCCGATCGATTTGCGGAATGTTCGGCAAATCAAACAGCTCAAAGAACCGGTAGACCGCGCGACCGTTCTCCGGTTGGTAATTCTCGGCTGGAACCACTCGATAGGCCGGGCCACTCGCTGCCTGCTGGTTGAGGCGCGCGGCCAACCATTCCATTTCCGGTCGGTAGGTCGCCGCTTCCTGTGAAATGACGATATCTCCGCCGTTCGGCAGGACCGACCGAAATCCCTCCACCATTCCGTCGGCTCCGCCGATAATCTCGCGATCAAATTGCGAATACGTTTGATTCAGCCAACCGGTCAATCCGATGCCGCCCGGGACCGAATCGATTTCCGCAATAATATAACCTGGCTCGGTCAGGATCAGATCGGGGCGGATGACATGTGGCAGATCATCTCGAATTTCCTTTCGTCTGGAAAATTCGATCAGTTCCTTTGGTTTGCCTGCGTCGAGGTAACGAGCCACCCATTCCGGCTGTTTTCCTTTAACGCTGAGTTGATACAGCTGATTGCAAGCTCGTTGGAAAACGAAGAGGCGATGTCCGAGCTGCTCGAGCTCGTTCAGAAATTTTTCTTCGATCGGAAAGGCGTCTGGCGATAACAGCCAGTCCTTCTCCGCGAAGAGACCTTCCTTCGGAATGGCGCTCCGAATTGCGCTCAGCCTGTCGTCTTGAACCAGCATGGAGTGGGAAGACTCTTAGCTCTCAACCATCAACTCTCAACTTTGCTTACCGTCCCGCCGCCATTTTCTTTAGCGCCACTTTGACTAAATCTTCGGCAGATTTCGCTTCGCCCCGCGATTGCAAATCACGGACGGCTTTGTGGGCATCGACCTGTTTGTAGCCGAGCGCAATCAATGCCAGGACAGCTTCGTTGGCCTGTTCTTCTTCCGGTGTCGGCGCATGCGTCGCACTGGCCGCTTCCCATGCGGCCGCTACCCCAAGCTTGTCTTTCAACTCGAGAACGATTCGCTCGGCTGTTTTCTTTCCCAGTCCGCTGATTTTTGAAATCGCCGCGATATCCGAATTGACCACTGCGGCTTTGAAACTTGTCACGCTCATGCCGCTTAAAACGGCCAGTGCCAGTTTCGGACCGACTCCGGTGACGTGATTGACTAACAATCGAAACAGATCGCGTTCCGCCGCCGTCATGAACCCGTACAGCACATGGGCGTCTTCGCGCACGGCCAGATGAGTGAGGATGCGGATCGATTGCCCGACCGTCGGCAGCCTGTCGTAACTGGAAAGCGGAATGGAGAGCTCGTACCCGACGCCGTTGACATCGACCAGCGCCTGCGTTGGCAGGGCGCTGACCAGTTTGCCATCGAGAAACGCGATCATGAAACGACTGAATGATTCAATGAATTGGCGATTTGGCGAATGATTACTGCGGCTTCAATAAAAGCGTGAGCTCCACCCGTTTGCCTTTCGGAATATTAAAGCCACTGGTCGAAAAGCGCTTCCAGTCTACCAGAGTTTGGTCCACATCCTTGGTCGGCATGATTACGAAATGCGGACCCGGGTGAGGAAGGAAGTCCGCTGCTCGCTTCTGATTTAGGGGTGTCATGAAGCCGTGCACTCGCGACCGAAAATACCAGACCAAACTCGGTTCCTGGTAATACACCGCACCGAATTCCATTTCCGGCTTGAGATCGTCCCGCGCTTTGGAAAACAACACGTACGAGGGAAAAAACCAGGAAGCAATCAATGGCGGCACAATGAGCGCGATCCCAACCAGCGCAGCCAAGGTGATCGCCGTCGTTCGGCGGAAAAATTTCACTTCCGCTGCCGGCCAATGTCGAGCCAGGAGCAACGCCAGGAGTCCGAAAGCCGGCAGGGTGTAGTGCGGAAGCTTCGTCTTCACCAGAGAAAAAATGATGAAAACGATGCCAATCCCCGAGAGCAGGTAATTGTCGATGTTGTCTCGCTGGTTCCACAAACGTTTAGCCAGGGACGGCAATTTGATCGACCACGGAAAGAAGCTGGCGAACACGGTCACAAAATAAAAGGGTAGCAGAAGAAAATATAAGCCGAACGAGTTTGCGCCGTGCCCCTCCATCGCACCGAAAGATCGGCCAATCACGTGCCGGCCGATTCCGATTTTCAAAAATTCGCCGTGGGTCCGAATTAACGCCGGAATTCCCCAGAGCGACACGAGCGCGAGCATCAACAAAATGCCGCGCATGAATTTGAATCGATCGCCGAGCCGAAGATTTCGAACGTAGAGTTTTGTCGATGCGACTGTCAGCAAAGGCACCCACGCAATCGGTCCTTTGGCCAGAAAACCCAGCGCGAGCGAGACGTAGAAAATCCACCACCAACAAAATGGCGGAAGATGCCAGTCCGGCTCGGACCGGATTTCGGATTGCGAATTTGAAGCAGTCGTTAGTTTGTCGCGCAGCAATTCGAACTCGGCCCAGTGCGCAGTTGTCACAAATAGGACCAGCCACATGTCAGCCACCGCCGCTTTGGCATGGACAAATGTCTGTAACGACAACGTAAAAATAACGGCGGCCCAATAACCCACTCGATGACCGCCCCAGACGGCCAGAACCACGGCGACGAGCGCAGCGGCCACTCCCGACGGCAGTCTCGCGGCAAAATCGTTTTCGCCGAAAATTTTGTAGCTCGCGATTTGCGCCCAGTAAGTCAGTGGCGGCTTATCGAATCGAAACTGGTTGTTGAAGTAGGGGACCACGTAATCGTGGCGTTCGATCATCTCACGAGAAGCCTCGGCGAAGCGCGGCTCGTCACGATCGATTAATGGCAGGCCCCAGGTTCCGATCAGGTGAAACGCCAGACCGGCGAAGAATAAGATCGCGTATTTCCCCACCGTCGAGTTTATCGTTCTCTCACTCATGCTCGGGACTGCGTTTGGTCGATTAGGATCAAGAGCAGGAGCAAGCGCAAGACTTTGATTTGTGAACCGCAAAACCGTTTTCTATTGGATTGCCGGTATCGTCGTTCTGGCCGTCATCGTGGTCGCAGCGTTTTGGCTGGATGAACCGGTTCGCCAGCTTTTTGTTCAGCATCGGAACCGTGCGCTTTATCGCGCGATGCAATCTGTCAGTCGCTTTGGTGATTGGCCCGAACATCTTGTCCTGGGACTGGTCTTGCTCGCCATCGCGTGGTGGCGAGGAAGCAAGGTATGGATTCGAATTTTTTTGGCGATGCTCGTTGCCCTCGCCTTGGCCGGAATCACCGCTCGAGTGATTAAAATTGCCACGGGCCGCCCGCGACCGTCGGTGAAAACGGAACAGGCCGTTTCTCGTTTCAGTTCGAAATATCAAGCCTTCCCATCCGGTCATGTCGCAGCCTCCACCGGTTTCTTTGGAGTCCTGCTCTTTCGCAGACGCCGGATCGGGCTGCCCTGCATGGCCATTCCCGTGCTGATCGCGTTTTCGCGAATGTGCGTGGCCGCGCATTATTTATCGGACGTGGTGTGCGCCGCGATCCTCGGCCTGCTCTGCGCCGCGATTGTCAGCTGGTTCGTCTTCAAACCGAACATCGGACATCGAACATCGAACATTTAATAACGGCAGGCTCATCGGAGCAGGCGAGATCCGTGATCCAACCCATCAAATGGAAGCGAAGGAGTGGTATTGATCCCACGATTCAATGCTTGGCGTAAAATCGGATCATAGCGCCACGAATGTCGTGGAAATCAACCCTGAGAAGTTCAGCCTGAAAAAGAAATACGCAGAGGCTTGGGATCGGTGGGATCCGAAACACTGGATTTCGCTCAAGGTCGAAATAGCGGCTACTGAGAGAACCGGTAGAGGCCGTTAATTGAGCCCCATTTTCCAGAATTCTTTCGATTTGAGATCGGCGCCAAGTGACTACTTCTAAAGTTTTAACGACTTCTCGGATTTGGTCTCGAGGAGTGTCCTTCTCCAGATGGAGACCGGGCGGATAGCAGAATGTCTAGTGCTCGTGGTAAGTCCGAGTTTTAACATTTTCCTTCGTTGAAGAAATCTCGACTCCACCGCCTTCACGGTGGCGTACGGTCCAAGTCAGATCCGCAATGCCGGTGACTCGCTTGACCTGAGCAGGATTACGCGAATCGAAATTTAATTCGAAGGTCACTTTCCACTCCGAATCTCCAATCTTTTGCACCTCGGGTCCGCGGGAAATTCGATTGAATTGCTTGGGCCATTTTTGGAAATCTGCGCGAAGATTGTCCGCAAGTTGCTGTCGCGAGATGGTGCCTGCATCCAAATAGTCGACTGGATCTGCGTACAATGCGGCTTCCCTCGTTGGATCAGGCACCGTGTTTACAACCATCCATTTTTCGAAAAGATCCCAGACGTTTCGATCTTCTTCTGATTTCGTATCAATTTTACTGTCGGGCCCCGACAAATACTCGCGCGCGATCCAGCCCGTCTGGCCGTCCATCGTTGTGATTTGCTGCCAGACTGTCGGATGGGGCGGTTCGTTGTTTCGAATGCGTCCAGCACCTACAATTACGCGGTCACGCGTGTGCAGTCTGACCACGACCGCAGATTTTGCATCCGGAGCTGACCGTACATTTAAGCCTTTGCTTTCGTCGGCAGTAACAACTTCCATTGTCTGTTGTTCAGGTGTCGACGCTGCGATCGGCGGCGATGCACTAGCACCGCTTGGCGTGGCTGTAGCAGTTAAAGTCGCGACAGCGATCGGAGATGGCATCACCTGATTTGCAGGGGGCCTAACCACCAGTTCCGCGAGTGTGCGATCCGCTTCCTCTCGCTTTGCCGTTTCGTTGAGCTTCGCATAAGCCGTACTCAGATTTCGCCATATGTCAGGGTCCTTAGGTGTGAGCTTCGCCGCCTTTTGCAGCGCGTCGGCAGATTCTTCAAAGCGGCCGTCCTGCTGATAAGAATAACCAAGTACTCCCCAGGCAGGGCCAAAATCCGGCGACTGTTTTACCGCTTGCAGAGCTGCGTCTTTTGCATCGCTGCTCTTGTGCAGCTTAATGTAAGTGAGTGCAAGATCAGTCCATCCTATGCCGTTCGTTGGATCCAGTTTCAGCGCATGCTGGTACGTTCGGACTGCGTCGTCCAGCAAGTTAAGAGCATCGTACACAAGCGCCAGTTTTAGCAGAAATGGCGCATTTTCTTGATATTTCGGCTGAAGTTTGTTTAGCATCTTCAGCGCTTGAGCGGGATCATCATTTGTTAGAGCCTTTTCAGCCTCGAGGAACTCGGGATCGTTTAGCACGAGGTTTTTCGGATCCTTTGCCAACTTCCAAAATGGCTCCGGCTCGGAAGTTGGGGTTATTTGCTGCAGAAGCTGAGAGATATATTCAGCCGGCCTTGCGAAATTCACCGATTGAGCCTTTTCAATTATAAAAGTAGAAACGCCGATTACCTCGCCTTGCGTGTTGATCACAGGGGAACCGCTGGATCCAGGTGAGATAGGCGCTGTGATCTGCAACCATTCGTCGTTCGGTTTCGCTGTCCGCTGGCCGGAAACAATTCCTTCCGAAACGGTGCCTTCGAGACCTATTGGACTTCCAACGACAACGATCCTTGTTCCAGCATCCGGCAAAGATCCCGATGCCATTCGCAGCGATGGAACGTCCTTTGCCTCGACCTTCGCTATCACCAAATCCTTGTCGACTGCGCTGTTAAGAATCCCCAAAATGCTGTAGTTAGCCCCGTTTTCTAGTTTCGCTTCTGCGCGATCGGCGCCCCGTAATACGTGTGCATTCGTAACTAGTTTGCCATCTGGAGAGACGAAGAATCCGGTGCCGATACTTGTCGCCTTACCGTTTTTATCCCACACGGTGATCAACGCTACCGCGGGACGCGCTGCAGCAGCGATTTTGGCGACATCAAATACGAATGGGCTAGAAGCGGAAGCCAATGAGCCGGTGCTTAGCGCACTGGCGTGGGGCGAAATGGTTGGCGACGCAGGCGGGGTAGGAGTATCTGTAACTGCGAAGCAGCACCACGTAAATGATGAGCCGACGACGGCTACCCAGAATTTCCAAGGTCTGCAAAACATGGGGCCGCCGTTTGTATCTGCCCTAACGGGGAAAAGCAATCGCGAAATTCTGAAGGGAATCGGCTTATCTGTTAGGGCTGTCCGATTCCCGATGCGGGCTCAGCGCTTGGCGGGATCGGTTGCAAAAAAATTTCCCTGCGAATTTCAAATGCGACTTGCCCGGGTGAAATCAGACGCGCAGGATAATCGCTACAAAAGATACCACGCCGGGGAATGCTTTGAAGGTGTTCCCTTTGTGTCTTTAACTTCCAGGAGGCAATGTGGACCGTCGAATCGGGACGTTAACTAGATCAGGCGCATAAAATTCAATTTCGGCCGTGACCGTTTCCAGTGCTGCGTGCGGGCCGACCACAATCTCTTCTATAAGGTCATGCAGATTACCGAGCAAAGTGAACCCGGGCAATGTGATGTCTTGTGTGAATGCAATTAATCTCACCTCATGTTCATCCTCGAAAGCGTCCGGCTTCAAAATGGGCAAATGCAGCTTGTCGATCGACGGTAATTTTTCGCTTTCGATATACTGAAGATAGTGGACTGCTTGCAGGATGAGTTTTGATACCCGTGCACTTCCCGTAAGCCCCGCAACCTCGAAAGGCAGGCGCCAAGGATGATTCAGAAGCTTACGCAAGGTCGTTCTTACGGCGACGCCTCTTCCATCATTTCCATAGTGACTCCACATGTGAGTTCGTTCGGTTGGTTTGTTAACCCACGATGATACGAAGGTGGTCGTCGGTTCCATCGCGAGCCCAGAAAAGATACGTGGTAATGATTCAACTTGTTTTCTGTCCAGTTTGTTATTTTCCGCGAACAATCGGAGGCGTTCATCCCCCGCCGTCACTGCTTCTTCGAAATCAGTCTTAAACCTGGCCACGACAGGAGGAATTTCTCCCTCGCGAATATCGGCGATCCCGCGCTCGGACCACTTGCGAAGCTGTGACAAGGATACCATCCAAATGCCACCTGCAACTGCAGATCGAATCAGATTGCGAACCGGCATGTAGCGCCATAAGACATCGTCATTTGTTGAGTGCGCTGCAATCGACTCCGTGACGTCTATTGAAATGTGCACACCGCTTGAAATTTGGGCGACGCGCCGCTGTTGCTGTGTGAGTATCGGGCCGATCAAATGGAATAGATTTTGATGCTGCCCAGCCATCTGACCGCGCCACGAATTAATATTGGCCGGATTCCGGACCTGAACTTCGGGGCGTACGACTCCGCCTCCTTTTGGCACTTGCTCTTCGGCCGGGAACGAATTCACCATGTAGTCTTTGATGCAAGCGGTGGCTTGTTCGATGATCCCCTTAAGGTCATGTAATGTTTGGACCGGGATTTGACTGAGATGGTTGAGATCGATCGTTGCCACCAGGTCGCGGATTTGGCGTAAAATTGGGGATAGCGTGGGAAATAAATCTAAAATCCTGCGACCGAGGTAAAGGTCGTATTCGATGATCTTTTCTTTCAAATCGGCTACCGCTGACTCGATCGGAGGAAGTTCCATTGGGTTGGCGATTTCTTCTACGGTCGATTCTACGATCGCGCAAAAAATTCTAGCGAAAATTCGGAAAGCCGTGAAAGCCTACGGAAACGCGGAATCTGAAGTCTTCGACCCACAACGGTTTGCAAAGCGACGCGACGGTGCGACAACGACCTTTCCTCAATTAGAAATCCGATGGTCTATCTGGGGAAGCAACGCACGTAGCGCGGTTTTCCACTCAGTTATAAGGTGGCGCCCCGCCGGTCGAACGGCGTTCGCATCCTCATCTTACCAGGCACAACAGCGACGACGCGAAATTTATGCCGTCAGCGATCGAGTTGAAGCGGAGGGGGTGGGATTCGAACCCACGAGGCCTTGCGGCCTTCCGGTTTTCAAGACCGGCGCAATCAACCACTCTACCACCCCTCCAGAAAAGTGATCAGAGGCCAGGCATCAGCTGACGCGGCGCAATTATAGCAGGTTTGATTCACCTCTCCATCGGGCTCCGGGTGAAGGTGGTAAACTTGGCTCGACAATGCGATATGTTCAGGCGAACTTATCGCGTGCCCGCGAAGAAAAAGTTTCGCCCAGTCATCGATGAAACGCCGCAAAGTCATGAAGCGCTTCATGGGCGCGGCGCTTCTTGGAGCCCGGCGAATCGATTCGAAAAATTCCACGTCGATGTCACCGACACCGATGTCGTCGATGTCCCGCTGGATGACGACGAACCTCCGTCTCCCAAGACACAGTTTATTCCCGATCATACGAAAACCATTGTGGCGCGAAATCAGAGTCCGGATGTCGGCTTTGAGGTGAGCATCAATCCATATCGTGGTTGCGAACATGGCTGCATCTACTGTTTTGCCCGTCCGACGCATGAATATCTGGGATTTTCAGCCGGCCTGGATTTTGAAAGTAAAATTGTCGTCAAACACGAAGCGCCCCGGTTACTCGAGGCGGAGTTGTCTTCTCCGAAATGGAAACCGCAAATGTTGATGATGAGCGGAGTGACCGATTGTTATCAACCGGCGGAGCGCAAGTTTCGGCTGACGCGCGGTTGTCTGGAGGTTCTGGCGAAATTTAGAAATCCGGTGGGAATTCTGACCAAGAATCGCCTGGTCACGCGTGACATTGATGTTCTATCCGAATTGGCAAAACATCAGGCGGTGGCGGTGAATCTTTCCGTCACCTCGCTGGATCCAGAATTACAGCGGATTCTCGAGCCACGCACGTCTGCTCCGGCGGCGCGATTGGATGCCGTGTCGCAATTGCGATCGGCTGGAATTCCAGTCGGCGTGATGGTGGCGCCGATTATTCCTGGAATTAATGATCACGAGATTCCGGCCATCGTGGAGGCATGTGGGAAAGCGGGTGCGCAATATGCCGGGCACGTTATCCTGAGATTGCCGTGGGCGGTCGCGCCGTTGTTCGAGCATTGGCTGGACGAGCATTTTCCCGAACGAAAACAGAAAGTCTTGGATAGAGTTCGGCAAACGCGTGGAGGGAACCGCCTTTATGATGCGCGCTGGCGAAAACGGCAAACGGGTGAAGGGATTTTTGCCGAGCAGATTGCGAATCTGTTCGAGGTTAGTTGCCGTCGCGCCGGTTTTGGTGAACGCCCAAAACTTTCGATCGCAAATTTTCGACGGCCTAACGAGCAACTCAAATTGTGGTAGAGGCGCTTGGGCCAAGCGCCTGTTTATTGGGGCGGCGTTGGATCCAAACGCCGCGACAACGGTTGGGGCTTGGCCAGCGTCACGCGCCCCAAAATCGATAGCATCAAGAGTCCGCCGACAATTCCAAACGGCGCCATGAAGTAAAAATACCAGTTCCAGCTCACGTCGAGAAGTTTGCCGAGAAAAAATCCGGCCAGACTTCCACCGAAGTATTGGAAGGAATCGATCAAGCCGGAAGCGAAACCGGCCATGCGCGCGCCTCCGATGTCCATGGCGGCGGCGGTTCCAAGGATCGAGTGAGTCGAATTCGCCGTAAACGAAATCAGCACGAGAAAGGTGATCGCCGTGGTTGCGGTATGGAACTGGGCAGCGATGAAAATCACCAATGCTTCAAGAAAATACAGCGCGGCCGCTACCGGAGCCCGGCGACCGGCAAAAAATATGTCGGAAACGTATCCCGAGATGAGCGAGCCGAGAGTAGCGACCAATGGAATGAGGATGACGAGCGATTGGAATTGTACTGACCGGAGATCGGTCCGGTAGACGTCCTGCATGAAACGCGGGAACCATTGATCGACGCCCTGGCGGACCGCGCCGGTGCAAGCGTAGGCGCAACCAATAATCCAGACGACCCGATTCGTCGCGATTGTCTTCAATACGTCGGGAATATCGGCGCGGGTCTGGCCGCCGGTTTCTTCATCCGGGTTCACCGGCGGGAAACCGGTTTCTTCCGGCGTATCGCGCGTGATGATTGCCATCAACGTGGCCGTGACTGCTGTGATCATCGCCGGAATCCAGAAGACCCACCGCCAATGCAGCGGTGGAATCCGCCACATTCCAAACAGGAAAAACCCGCCCAAAAGCGCGGGCCCAAGCCATCCGATTAAGAACCGGCCGGCATTGATCATAAATCCGAAAATGCCGGCAAATCGTCCGCGCTCGTTAGGCCGAAACCACGCCGCATTGATTTTGATCATGCCCGGGGCCCCGAACGCTTGCAGATAGCCGTCCATTCCTCGAATGGCGATGAATAATCCAAGAACTCCCCAAAAGGAGGCGACACCGAAGAGCAGGTTCATGATAATCGTGCCACCCGCACCCATCAGCATCGCGCGTTTGCCGCCGAGATAGTCGGTGAGTAAACCGTTGATGATTTGTCCGCAGCCGTAGGCAAAAAATGCGGTGGTGATGATCAACCCCATTTGCCCTTTGGAAAATCCGAACTCGTGGCTGATTGCCGAATTGGCAATTGGGAGATTGTAGCGACACGTGTAGAACGACGTGTAAAGCAACCCGACAAATGCCCAGTTCAGCCCCCGGCGTGGGCGAAAACCGGGCGGGTGGGGCACGAAAATCGTCGCGCCGCGTGTCTCAGCCATCCGATGAGAATGCGCTAAAGAAATTCTCGTCCGCAACCGAAATGATCGGGCGACGTCTTACGAGATCCAGATGGTTTTGATGTTGGTAAATTCCCGAATCCCGTGGCCGCCAAGCTCGCGTCCAAACCCGGAGCGTTTCGCTCCGCCAAACGGCACGCGCGGATCCGATGCGACCATGGCGTTGATAAAGACCATGCCGGACTGCAATTCCGAGGCGAACATCTCTTTTTCGCTCTCATCGTGCGTCCAGGCGCTGGCACCCAATCCAAAGATGCTGTCGTTGGCCGCTTCAACGGCCTCCGCCGCATCACGCACTCGCAAAATCGCCGCCACCGGCCCAAATACTTCCTCACGAAAGGCCGGAGCACTTCTTGGCACATCGGCCAGAACGGTCGGTTCATAAAAAAATCCCGGCCCGTGGATTCGGTTCCCGCCAGTCATCAGCTTGGCGCCGGCGGCGATGGATTTTTGAACCTGTTCGTCAACGCCATCTCGAATGCGCTCAGTGGCCAGTGGCCCCATGTCGGTCGCATCATCGAATGGATCGCCCACCTTCAACTTGCTCATTCTCGCCGAAAATTCCGCGACAAACATGTCGTAGAGGGGATCGGCAATCAGGAATCGTTTCGCGGCAATGCACGACTGGCCGGTGTTGATAGTTCGCGCGGTGACCGCGGTATGGACTGCGTTTTCGAAATCGGCGCTCGGCATAACGATGAAAGCGTCACTTCCTCCCAGTTCAAGAACCGATTTCTTGATTGCGCGCGCGGCCATGCTACCAACCGCACTGCCGGCCTTTTCGCTGCCGGTCAATGTCACCGCTTTGACCCGCGCGTCGACAATAAGCTTTTCCACTTGATCGGCTTCGATCAGCAGCGTTTGCAAGACGCCTTCATCAAAGCCGGCGCGACAAAAAATCTCTTCAATCGCCAAAGCGCATTGTGGAACGTTCGCGGCATGTTTCATCAACGCGACGTTGCCGGCCATCACCGCGGGCGCGGCAAAACGAAAGACCTGCCAAAATGGAAAATTCCACGGCATGACCGCGAGGACCGGTCCGAGCGGCTCGTAGCGCACGAAACTGGACGCCGCACTGGTCTGCGCGGGCGTGTCCTCCAGGAATCGTTCGGCGTTCTCCGCGTAATAGCGGCAACCCCGCGCGCATTTTTCAATTTCTTCGATCGCAGCGCGGAGAAGTTTTCCCATTTCGAGTGTCATCAGGCGCGCATATTTTTCTTTTTCTTGTTCCAGCAGAGACGCCACCGCGTTCAACAATTGCGCGCGTTTCGAAAATGGTTCTCGCCGGTGGCGCTCAAACGCGACTTGAGCGCGATTCAATCGCTTTTCGATTTCGGAGTCGGAAATCGGTTTGAATTCTTTGACCCTCTCACCGGTGCTGGGATTGATCGTCGCGATCGCCATTCCAATAAAGTAACGCGGCTTGATCTATCGGCGAATGGAGAAAAGCTGGATCGCGCAGCCCCTTACAATCGCAATCCTCTTGGAATCAAAACACGATCGAGTAAATCGAACATTCCCTGGACCACGAGAGCGAGGATCGCAGCGGGAATTGCGCCTTCAAGAATCGTCGTGTGATCGTTCAGATTTAGACCGCTGAGAATCGGTTCGCCAAGTCCGCCGGCGCCAATTAAAGCGGCCAGAGTGGCCGTTCCGATGTTGATCACGGCGCTCGTTTTGATTCCCGAAAGAATCGATCGTGAAGCCATGGGCAGATAAATTTTGCGCAAACGCGCCCAAGGTTCGAGCCCGAGGGCCACGGCCGAATCGCGAATTGGCTGGGCGATATCCTGGAGCCCGGTCGCCGTGTTGCGAACAATCGGGAGCAATCCGTAAAGAAAGAGCGCGGTAATCGCCGTCCGCAGGCTGATTCCGAAAAATGGGAGCGGAACCAATAAGGCAAGCAGCGCCAGCGAGGGAATCGTTTGCACCACGCCGGTAAACCCAAGGATCAAATGACCAATCGGGCCGCCGCGGCTGGCAAAAATGCCAAGCGGAATTCCGACGACGATGGATAGCAATAAAGATATTCCAGCGAGCTCGATGTGCCGGGTCGTCCATCGCGCGAGCTTGTGCGGAAACGATTCTGCCTGAATCGGCCGAACAACTTGACCGCTTAAACCGGTCGAGTCCTGGCCGGCACTTGGATACGTGTTTGAGTGGAAATATAGATCGGCAGCAGCCGTATAATCTTTCGTTCGCTCCGCTTCGGCGTTGAGACGCGTCATTTTTTGCTCGTCGATCGTTCCTTCCAGTGCGCGAAGGGTTGCGATCGCGTTTTCATCGAGCGAAAATCGAAATAGAAAGACCGCGTCGTAGCGCGGGAAAAATCTGCGATCGTCTTCCAGAACGACCAAGTCATACTCGGCAATTTTCGCATCCGTGGAGTAGGCATCTTTCACGTCAATCTCTCCGCTTTTCAGCGCCGCATAACCGAGCGCGTGATCGATCCCGATGACGGTGTGCGGATGCAATTGATATTCAGCCGCCAACGGTTGCCAGCCATCGCGGCGATCGAGAAATTCGTGGGTCAATCCGATCTTGAGTTCGGGATGATTTTGCAGATCGCTGATGCTATGCATGCCTAACCGCGCGGCGGTTTCACGCCGCATGACCAGAGCGTAGGTGTTGTTGAACCCGAGAGGCTCGGTCATGCCAATGTTCAACTTCGCGAGTTCATTGGCGATTTGTTCGAAAGTGAGCGAATCGGTCCCTTGGAGGATCTCTTGGGTGATCGTCCCGGTGTATTCCGGATAGATGTCGATCTGTCCGCCCCGCAACGCCTGCCAGACAATGATCGTTCCTCCCATGCCCTGGCGATGTTCAGTCGAAATGCCGTCATTGTTCAGCGCACGTTTCGCAATTTCGGCCAGGACGTACGATTCGGTAAACTTCTTCGAACCGATGCGAACTGGCTCAGCTGCAAAGATTGAAGGAACCAGGAAAACAGGGAGCCATGAAAAGACTAAAATCCGACCCAGTAATTTGACGATTCTTCGTTTCCGGATTCGCTTCATCACATCGCGATTGAACGTTGTGCGCTAATGAAATCGCGAACGAAATCGTTAGCGGGATGTTGCTTGAAATCGGCAATCGATCCTTCTTGAACGATTCGTCCTTCGTTCATCAAAACGATTTTGTTTCCCAGATAAGCCGCTTCGGCCAAATCGTGAGTGACCAGGAGCGCAGTCTGATTCAGGCGTCCGAAAATCTCTTTCAAATCTTTCTGCAAGGCGGCGCGGACCAGCGGATCCAGAGCGCCGAGCGGTTCATCGAGCAGCAACAATTCCGGTGAAAGCATTAACGCCCGCATCAAACTGACACGCTGACGCTGGCCGCCGGAAAGTTCCCCCGGATAGCGATCGAGCAAACTTTGTGAAAACCGCGTCAGCTCACACTGTTCTTGCAAACGTCTGGCCAACATTACTTCAGGTCGTTGCGAAGTGGAGGGGGGTAACCCGTCCCGTTGGCCGAGATCGAGTTGCCCTTGATGCGAAAGATGGCGAGCGAGGAGGAGGATGTTTCCACGTGCCGTGAGGTGCGGGAAGAGTCCACCTTCCTGAATGACGTAACCAACCCGTCGCCGAAATGCCTGAAGGTGGTCGAAGCCAATTTGTTCGCCGTTGCAAATGATTGTTCCGCTATCTGGCCTAACGAGTCCAATGATTAAACGAAGCAGGGTCGATTTGCCGCAGCCGCTCGGTCCGATCAAAACCGTCGTTTGCGCGCGCTCGATCGAAAGGTCGATTGGATGCAACGCCGGCGATGCCCCAAATTGCTTGGTGACATGGGTGAGTTGAACGAGTGCGCTCATCAGGTAGCCGCGACCGTCAAGCGCGGACGGGTCAGCGACCCTGTCTACAGCTTGAAATAGAAAACGCCAAACAATTGAGACTGGTCAGTCCACAATTGCTGAAATTGGAACCCGGCGGCGCGGGCCAGATCGATAAACCCACTCGGGGTGTGCTTGTAGGAGTATTCGGTCAAAACTTTCTCGCCGGGCTCGAACTCGAAATCACGACGCTCAATTTGGACGTGCTGGTGAGCCTGACTGATCAGATACATTTCAATTCGACCCTGTTCCGAATTGTAGATGGCGCGATGCTGCCATTTGCCCAAGTCGAAATTCGCACCGAGCTCTCGATTGGCTCGAGTCAGCAAATTCAAATTGAAATCAGCGGTCACGCCACCGCTGTCGTTGTAGGCGGCCTCAATAATTTTCGGATCTTTCTGCAGATCCACGCCGATTAACAATCCTCCATCCGGCCCGGACAGATCGACAATGCGGCGCAGAAATGTTAACGCGGCAGCCGGTTCGAAATTTCCAATGGTGGAGCCCGGAAAGTAAACCACACTCCGGGATGACGGCTTGCGCGGGAGCGGCAATTCAAATGGTTCGAGGTAATCGGCCGCAATCGGGATAATTTCGAGTTTTGGAAACAGCTGTTGAAACCGGGCCGCGGATTTCCTCAGCTGCTCATCCGAGATGTCGATCGGAATGTAGACGGCCGGGTCGTGCAGTTTTTCGAGAAGGATCCTGGTTTTTGTTCCAGCGCCCGTTCCTAGCCCGATCAATTCAACGTTGGAGCCGAGCGCGTCGGCCATTTCCGCGCCGTGGGTTTGCAAAATGTGAAGCTCGGTCCGGGTGATGTAGTATTCCGGCTGTTCGCAAATTTTCTGAAACAATCCGGCGCCGCGCTCATCGTAAAAGAATTTACAGAGCAGTTGTTTCGGTGATTGCGACAGTCCGCCGAGCGTTTCCTTGAGAAACGCCGATCGCGCAGGCGAACGCTGCAACAACGTGGCTGAACCGGATTCAGGATTCATGGCCGGTCGTGGGCAAGGCGGATTCCGGTGAACTGCCACCGCTTGTCCGGTGGGAAGAAGTTTCGATACGTCTTGCGAATGTGGGTGCGCGACGTCGCACACGAGCCGCCGCGCAAAACGTACTGGTTGCACATGAATTTCCCGTTGTATTCGCCGAGCGCTCCGGGTTCCGCGCGATAACCCGGATACGGCGAATACGAGCTGCGGGTCCATTCCCACACGTCGCCGAACATCTGCGCCAGGCTGCCGTTGCCGGGCGGTTGGATTAGCGGCTGTGGGTGAAATTGTTCGGCCTCGACAAAGTTCCCGTCCATTTCCAAATCCGCCGCAACGCGTTCCCACTCAAACTCGGTTGGTAACCGGGCTCCCGACCAATTTGCGAAAGCATCCGCTTCGAAATAGCTTACGTGCGTGACGGGCTCGTCCGGATCGACCTGGCGAAAGCCGGACATGGTGAAGTTCCACCACCGGTCATCATGTTTCTCCCAATAAAGAGGCGCCTGCCATCGTTGCTCATTCACGGTTTGCCAGCCTAACGACAACCAGAATTCCGGACGGGAATAGCCATCTTCCTCCATGAATGCAGCGTATTCGCCGTTTGTAATCACGCGATCGGCCAGGGAAAATGGCAGAACCAGCGCGCGATGACGGGGTAGCTCATTATCGTAGCAAAATTCAGCACCCTCATGGCCGATTTGGGGCGTGGCTTCATCGAATTCGATAAACCGAATCGGGCGATGTGCGGCCCGCTCTTTTGCAGTAGCAGACTTTCGAAAGACCGGGTGCAGCGGATTCTGAGCAAAAACATGTTTGATGTCGGTGACCAGCAGCTCCTGATGTTGTTGCTCGTGATGGATGCCGAGAATGATTAACGGTTCGAGCGCCACGAAAACGGATTCATCAGCGCTCGATAAAAATTCCTCGACGTGCGATTCGACCGCCTTGCGATATTTTTTCGTTTCCTCAACCGTGGGTCGAGAAATCAGGCCGCGCAGGTCGCGGCGGTGCATATTGCCGGCTGCGTTATAATACGAATTGAAGAGGTAACCGTATTCGGGAACGACCGGCTGATAACCCGTGATGTATTTCTTCAGAATGAACGTCTCGAAAAACCATGTGGTGTGGGCGAGATGCCATTTCGTTGGACTGACCTCGGGCATCGATTGAACAACGCAATCTTCCGCCGCCAGGTTGCGAGTCAGATTCTCAGAAAATTTTCTGGCTTCGCGAAACCGCGCGACCAGTTTCTCACGGCGAGTCGCGTGGGAACGCGGAGAGCCGGGTTTCGGCGCCGGAATATCAACCACAGCATGTGTGCCCGCGCTCAAACGATGTCGCCTTCCTTTTCCTGCTCCTCTCTTCGAGCCTCGAGCATTTGATCGTGGGTCGCCTCCTCGATGCCGTCCTCCACCAGGTGTCCGCCGAGCGTCTCACCATCGTCATCATCAACCCCCGGCCGCGGGACGCGGTGTCCGCGATCGTCCGGCGTCACTTCCCATTCATCCACCAGCTTGATATTTTTTGCGTCTTCTTCCGGCGGCGTGCTCTCGATCTCACCCAGCAGTTCGCGCCGTGCTTGCGCCCAATCCGCATCGCTAAAATCATCCGGATTGCGTTCGTCAATTTGAGCGATCTCCCGGGCCCGTCGCTCGATATCCTCAGGGCCCGGAACACCGATCCCTCTGCCGTGCGCTTCGATTTTTCCGCTATCTTCTCGTTTCCGATCGTTCATTTGTCTTATTAACGAAGACCGAAATGTCCGTGCGCGCAAAAAATAAAGTAACCGGCTGAATCAAATACGAATATGGACCGTGATGCGTGTGAGGTTCTGCGCCTGAGAAATGGCGGCCATATCGCCTTTGCTGAATACGGAGATAAAGCGGGTCGCCCCGTTTTCTTTTTTCACGGATGGCCGAGTTCTCGAATGATGGCCGAACTGACCGACGTTCCGGCGCGCGAGCTGGGACTGCGGATCATATCTCCGGATCGACCCGGTATTTGGGGCTCGAGCTTTCAACCGAATCGGACCCTGCTCGATTGGCCACCGGTCATTGAAGAACTGGCGAATCATCTGGAAATCGACCGGTTTCGCATCCTGGCCATCTCCGGTGGAGCGCCATACGCTTTTGCCACGGCGCAGCAAATGCCCGATCGAGTGTTTGCCATCGCAGTGGTGAGCGGGGCGGTACCGTTTGCCGATCTGAGCGATCACGGCGGATTGTTGCCGCTGTATCGGTGGATGATCTGGTTTTATCAAAATCAACCGGCGCTGCTACGGGTGCTTTTTTACCTGGCCCGTCCGATTGCCTCTCTCGAGCTGCTGTTGCGAATGGGGAGAAGTGTGTTGCGCATGTTGCCGCCAGCCGACGCCGAAGCATTGAGAGATAGCAAAGCGTTTAACATTTGTTTCGAAAGTCAGCGCAAGGCGTGGCACAGCTCGGCGGATGCAGTCATGGCCGACGCGGAAATTTACGGGCATCCCTGGGGATTTCGATTGGAGGAAATTCACGTTCCTGTCCGGCTCTGGCATGGAACGCAAGACCGCGCATTTTCCTTTCGTTTGGCCGAGGATGTAGCCAAACGCTTGCCCAACTGCGTTGCGCGGGTGATTGACAAAGAAGGGCATTTTTCGCTGCCGATTCGGCGGATGCGGGAAATCCTGGCCGACTTGATTTCGGTGTAGCGAAAGATGTGCACAGCGCGCGCGCTTCCGTAAGTTTCTCATGTCATTTGCGGCTAACACAGCCGCCTCTACAGTCTGCCAGTGGACGATTTTACCGCGGGCACAACGCAAGACGAACCAACCAAGCGCCAGTGGACGATCGAAAGCCCATTTGACGAACGAGTTCGGCAGTTAGTGCGAGATTGGGGCGCCAAGAAAACGCCGGAATTGATCGAGGAGATGATCATCACGGCCTTAAAGATTGGCCGCGATCAGATGGGCGTGGCCGATCTGAAATTGATCAATCGTTCGCTCAAAGAGTTGCGTTATGCCGCCAAAGTATTCGCGCCCTTCCAGCATGTTCGAAAAATCGCGATTTTCGGGTCTGCCCGAACTCCGCTGGACGCACCTGAAGCACAGGTAGCGGAAGAGTTCGCTCGTCGAATGGTCTCGAACAAATACATGGTCATCACTGGCGGGGGAGACGGCATCATGGGTGCCGCGCAACGCGGCGCGGGCCGGGAAGAAAGCTTCGGGCTCAATATCCGGTTGCCGTTTGAGCAGCACCCGAACGCGATCATCGAAGGGGACGAGAAGCTGATTAACTTCAATTACTTTTTCACCCGTAAACTCAATTTTGTGAAGGAGACGCACGCTTTTGCTCTTTTCCCGGGCGGTTTTGGCACGATGGACGAATGCTTTGAGGTGCTGACGCTGATGCAAACCGGAAAGTCTCGGATCATTCCGGTTATCATGCTCGATCGTCCGGACGGAAAATACTGGGAAACATGGATGAAATTCCTGACCGATTATCTTTTTAAGATCGGTTTTGTTTCCCAGGATGACTTCGATTTTTTCAAAATCATTCACAGTGTCGACGACGCGGTCGCAGAGATTCTTGGATTTTACAAAAACTTCCACTCCATGAGATGGGTGCGGGAGCAACTGGTCATCCGCGTTCTCAAACGCCTCACTCCGGCGGCAATTTCCGATCTCAATGAGAAGTTTACCGATCTGCTATCGACCGGTGAAATTGTTCAGGGAAGGGCGTTAGGTCAGGAAAAGAATGAGCCGGAAATCTGGGAATTGCCAAGACTGATCCTGACGCCAGTTCGGCGCAGTTTTGGGCGGTTCCGGCAGTTGATTGATGCGATCAACGCAGCGCCGACAGCGTAAATATCTACGCGTCGCGACTGAGTCGAAGAAGTGTCAGGCGCCTTCCCTCAGTAAGTTTTCTGGACGGCGTCAGGCGAATGATGAAACGTAAATGATGCGAAATCGGGTGCGTTTTTCCTGGGCGGATTTTTTTCAAACGGCAATCGTATTAGCCGGACTCTTTTGCTGCGTGGAAACGGCTTCGGCCCAAACGGAACCGACGCTGGGTCCGCTGGGGCGGTTGGTGGACTTCGTCGGGGCAGCCGGAAAGCCAACCGTGCTTAACGCACCACAGGCTGAAGCGTTTGGTCTGGCGAAGTCAGAGATTCCAATGCGTGCGCTGGCCTTTAAACCGCCAGGCGACGATCATTTGCACATCGTTCTGGTGGGCGGCTCACCCGGCCAAGTCACCGTGGTGTTGACGCATACCACCCTGGATCAGGTGGGTCCGATGTGGTTGACCACGCCATCGGGAATTCTTTTGAAAACAATTTATGAAGATCCGAAAGGAATTGTGGTGGTAAAGGACAGACGATTTGACGCCGATTTCGAAGCGCAGAAAAGGTACCTGCTTTCGAAAGTTCCAAGCGGCTAGCGAAGTTACTTCGCGCTGGCCGAGCGTTTCTCTAAAATGTAGTCGTGGATGGTGTTGACCGAGCGCAGCGCTTTGCCCGCAACTTCTGAATTGGGAACGGTCACGCCGAAAACTTTTTCCATGCTCACCGCCAACTCAAGAGCGTCGATGGAATCGAGTCCGAGCCCGTCCGGACCAAATAATGGAAGATCGTCACCGATCTGATCCGGGGTGGTTTGAAGCATGAGATTTTTTACCAGCATCTCTTTGATTTGCTGGCGAAGATCGGGCTCGGACATAAACGGAGGCGGATTCTCTCGCGGGGGCGACAAAAGTCAATTGCTGGTGTGGTAGCAGCGCGTGTCCTCGCGCGCGGATTGGCTCAGGATCGGAATGCGGCCGCGTCGACCGCTCCTACACCTGGTCGGGTTGTTTGCCGGGATTTACCGGTTGATTCGGTTCAGGCTGAGCCAACGGCGCCGCATCTGTCCGGGCCACGGTCGATTGGGCCGGTTGCACGTTTGTTTTTTGCGTATCGCCGGCCTTGTGAATCTCGTCCGTGAATTCGTCTTTCGCCTTTTGGAACTCTCTGATCGCCTGGCCCAACCCTTTGGCCAATTCGGGCAGTTTCTTGGCGCCGAACAGGACCAGAATGATCATTAAGATGATGATCAAGTCCGGCCCGCCAAAGTTCATCAGACTGGCGAGAAGATTCATTGGTAGGAAAGATCAGACCGTTTGTCGAAGAAATCAACCACAGAGCACACCGAGCCGCACAGGCTCAAGTTTCACAGTGCTTCGTGTGTTCCGTGATTTCTTTAGCTCGAGGCGGCGTCAGCGGAACGACTACACGTCGTAATACATGCTGAATTCGTACGGATGCGGTCTCAGCCGGAGTGCGTCGTATTCCTTTTGTTTCAAATCGATCCAGTTCGCGATGAAGTCGGCGTTGAAGACGTCCCCGCGAAGGAGGAACGAATGATCGGCCTGGAGTGCTTCGATTGCGCCCCGGAGCGAGTCCGGCACGCTGGCGATCTGCGCCAGTTCTTCCGGAGGGAGATCGTAAAGGTTTTTATCGAGCGGATCGCCTGGATCGATGCGGTTTTGAATCCCATCAAGGCCGGCGAGCAGCATGGCACTAAATGCGAGGTAGGGGTTGGCCGCCGCATCCGGGGTGCGAAACTCGACGCGTTTGGCTTTCGGGTTAGCGGAATATGTCGGAATGCGAATGGCCGCCGAGCGATTTCTCGCGGAATACGCGAGATTGACTGGCGCTTCGAAACCCGGAACCAGCCGCTTATAGCTGTTCGTGGTCGGATTCGTCAGGCAGGTCAGCGCCGGAGCGTGTTTCAAAATTCCGCCGATGAAGAAAAGAGCGAGCTCGCTCAGGCCGGCGTAACCGTTCCCGGCGAAAAGCGGTTTGTCATCTTTCCACAGCGACATGTGGGTGTGCATTCCCGAGCCGTTATCGAGAAAGATCGGCTTCGGCATAAACGTCACCGTTTTGTTGTGCCGTTTGGCCACGTTCCGCAGAATATATTTGTAATACTGCATGTGATCGCCCATGCGTTTCAGCGGGGCGAATCGAATATCGATCTCAGCCTGTCCGGCGGTGGCGACTTCGTGGTGTTGTCTCTCGATCGCCACGCCGGCTTTTTCGAGTTCCAGACACATTTCATTGCGAAGGTCTTGCAACGAATCGGCCGGCGAGACCGGGAAGTAACCTTCCTTGGCCCGAATCTTATAACCGAGGTTGGGAAATTCTTCGCGCGCGCTGTTCCAGTGGCCTTCGATGCTTTCGACCTGATGGAACGATGAGTTTGCGTTGTAGCTGAAGCGGACGTCATCAAAGATAAAAAATTCCGCTTCCGGCCCGATGAACGCGGTGTCGGCGATGCCGGTCGATTTCAGATAAGCTTCCGCCTTTTCCGCGACGCCGCGCGGGTCGCGGTCGTATGGCTCGCGGGTGATGGGATCGACGATGGTGCAGATTAAACTCAGCGTCGGCTCGGCATTAAACACATCAATCCAGGCCGTGGCCGGGTCGGGAATGACCAGCATATCCGATGCGTTAATGGCTCTCCATCCGCGGATACTGGAGCCGTCGAAGCCCAGGCCTTCGGTAAAAATCTCTTCATTGTACTCAGTCAGAGTGGTGGTGAAATGCTGCCAGGTGCCTAACAAGTCGGTGAATTTGAAGTCGATCAACTTCACGTTGCTGTCTTTGATCAGTTTGCTGACGTCAGATGGTGTTTTGTCTTTGGACATTTTCTATGTTGAGGAGTTGAGGTGTTGAGCTGTTGAGAATTGGAAAACGAATCGAAAGCGTCGTATCGGGTTACGCCTCACCATGATAGTTGCGCGTGAGTCTGACAGTTCATCAACTATCAGCTCCCAACTATCAACTTTTCCATCACACCGCTTTTTCGCCGACTTCTTCAGTTCGAATTCGAATTGCGTGCTCGACCGGGAGCACGAAAACTTTCCCGTCGCCGATCTTCCCGGTTTTGGCCGCGCCCACGACCGCGGTCACGGCTTTATCGAGAATGTCATCCGCCAGAACGACTTCCACTTTGACTTTGGGTAGAAAATCGACCGTGTATTCACTGCCGCGATAGATTTCAGTGTGCCCCTTTTGTCGGCCGAATCCTTTTACTTCGGTGACGGTCATTCCTTCAATCCCAAGTTCGGCCAGGGCTTCCTTGACCTCCTCGAGCTTGAACGGCTTGATGATCGCTTCCAGTTTTTTCATGTGTAATCGATGTAATTTCGGCGAGCGTTATTCTTGAATCAGGAGCTGATCCCGAACGGCTTTGGGTCTCTTAACAACGTCGCGCGGCAAATGCAATCACGAAAATTTGGCTGTGTTGAATCGAGCATCGACCCGACGAAGTAGGGCGCCAGAGATCGACGATTGAACCCTCGTTTTTTTGTCCGAGGTGCGGTGCCTCGTAAATTTGACGAACTGTTTTTGGCTGCATTTGTATCACAGTGCCCCGCGATTCTTTCGTCCATCTTCACCTGCACACCGAGTATTCATTGCTCGATGGCGCCGTGAGGATGCGCGAGCTGATGAAAAAGGCGCGCGAATTTCGCATGCCGGCGGTGGCGATGACCGATCACGGGAATCTTTTTGGCGCGATCGAGTTTTATCAGGAAGCAAAGAACGCCGGAATCAAACCGATCATCGGCTGCGAGGCTTACATTGCCCCGCGTTCCCACAAGGATCGGCCGAGTTCTTTTCGAGAGGCCGCTTATCATTTCACGCTCCTGGCCCGGGACGAGATCGGCTACCATAACCTGGTCAAACTGATTTCCATCGCGCATCTCGATGGCTTTCATTATCGCCCGCGAATCGACAAGGAATTGCTCACGCAGCATTCCGCCGGGCTGATCGGTTTAAGCGGCTGCCTCGCTTCCGAGGTGAATTCCGCCCTGCAAGCCAACAAGGTGGATGTGGCCAAGAGCGCCGCGGCCGAGTATCGCGACATTTTTGGGAAGGAGAATTTCTTTGTCGAGTTGCACGACCATGGAATGGAAGAACAACATTGGTGCAACGCGGTCCTCCCAAAAATCGCACAGGATTTGGGGGTGGGTCTGGTCGCCGCCAACGACGTTCATTTTCTGCGTCGGAGCGATCATGAAGCCCACGACGTGATGCTCTGCATCGGGACGGGCAAGATGGTCGAGGACGAAAACCGGATGCGCTATAAACCGGAGCTGTATTTCAAGTCGCCCGATGAAATGCGCGAATTGTTCAAGGATTTTCCGGAAGCAATCACCAATACGCTGGCCGTGGCGGAGCGTTGCAATCTGGAGATCGAGCTCGGCAAATCAAAATATCCCGAATACACCGTGCCGGGCGGGCAGCGGCGCGAAGTTTATTTGCGCGAGCTCTGCCACCAAGGTTTGCGCGAGCGCTACGGTGAGCGGGCCGGGACGGACCCCGATTTGGAGCGTCGTCTCAATTACGAACTCGGGGTTCTCGAGAAGACCGGCTTTGTCAGTTACATTTTAATTGTTTGGGATTTCATCCACTTTGCCAAGGGCCGTGGAATCCCGGTTGGGCCAGGTCGCGGTTCGGCGGCCGGTTCGCTGGTCGCGTACGTTTTGGGAATCACCGATATCGATCCGTTGCAGTACGGGTTGATTTTCGAACGTTTCCTGAATCCCGACCGCATTTCACCACCCGATATCGATGTCGATTTCTGTGAAGCGCGTCGCGGCGAAGTTCTCGAGTACGTTCGCCAAAAATACGGCGAGCGCCGCGTGGCGCAGATCATCACTTTCGGAAAGCTGAAAGCGAAAAGCGTCGTGCGCGATGTGGGTCGCGTGATGGGCCTTCCCTACGCGGCGGCCGATCGCATCGCGAAAATGATTCCCAACGAGCTCGGGATCACTCTCGACGACGCGGTGGTGAAAAATGCCGAGCTGAAAAGGGCCGTCGCCACCGAAACGCAAACGAAACAGCTTTTCGATTACGCAAAAATTCTCGAAGGGCTTTCGCGCAACGCGGGCGTGCACGCCGCGGGCGTGGTCATCGCCGATCGCGACCTGACCGAATACATCCCGCTTTGTCGCGACGTAAAGGGTAACGATGTCATCAGTCAGTATCCAATGGGTCCGCTCAACGATCTTGGATTGCTGAAAATGGATTTTCTCGGTCTGAAAACGCTGACCGTGATCGAAGATACGCGGGCTTTGATTCATCAACGCGAGCCTGGTTTCTCGATCAAAACCATCCCACTCGATGACGCCGGAGCCTTTGCCCTCTATAACCGCGGCGAGACGATCGGGCTGTTCCAGATGGAATCGGGCGGTATGACCGGAACGGCGCGCAAATTCGACGTGCAAAAGATCGACGACATCATCGCGTTGATCGCGCTGTATCGGCCCGGGCCGATGGATCTGATTGACGATTATATCAAGCGCAAGAAGGGCCTGATGAAGATCCGCTACGAACATCCGTTGCTCGAGGAAATCTGCGCCGACACCTACGGGGTGATGATTTACCAGGAGCAGGTCATGGCCGCCGCGAGCAAGCTGGCGGGGTACTCGTTAGCTCAAGGCGATCTCCTTCGCCGGGCCATGGGCAAGAAGGACAAGGAGAAGATGGCGAAGGAGCGGAAGAATTTCATCGAAGGATGCGCGCGCACGAACAATATTCCGGAGAAAAAGGCCAACGCGATTTTTGATTTGTTGGAAAAATTCGCCGGTTACGGATTCAACAAGAGCCACAGCGCTGCTTACGGCGTCATCAGCTATCAGACCGCTTACCTGAAGGCGCATTACCCGGTCGAATTCATGGCCGGGCTGCTGAGTAACGAAATCAATAACACCGACAAGATTTCGGTGTTTGTCGGCGAGTGTAAGCGAATGGGCACTGCGATTTTGCCGCCGGACGTGAATCGGAGCGGACTGAAGTTTACGCCGGAGCCGCACGACGAGAAGATGGCGATTCGTTACGGTCTGGCCGCGATCAAGAATGTGGGCGAGACCGCGATGGAAAGCGCGATTAGTGAGCGGGAGAAAAACGGCCCGTTCAAATCATTGGAAGATTTCTGCGGACGTTTGGGGACTCGCGTCGCCAATCGCAAAATGCTGGAAAGTTTAATCCGGGCCGGGGCATTTGATTTCCTTGGTTTCGAACGGGCCGAGCTATTCGATTGCATCGATGAAGCGCTGGCGGTATCGGCCGCAGCTCATCGCGATCGAACGTCCGGCCAGGTCTCGTTGTTCGACGATGAAACGCATGCCGCCACGTCGATGCGCAAGCGGACGGTGCCTCCCTGGGGCGAGCATGAAAAATTATCTTACGAAAAGGAATTGCTCGGTTTTTACGTCAGCGGTCATCCGCTCGATGCTTATGCGGACATCTTGGCGGGTCGAAATATCCAGGCGATCAACTCGTTAGGCGGCCTGGACGATCGTGCCCAATTCAGAACCGCCGGAGCGATTATTCAGTTGGAAAAGAAGTTTACGCGCAAGGAAGGGAAACCGTTCGCCATTGTTTGGCTGGAAGATTTGACCGGCACGCTCGAGGTGGTGATTTGGAACGACGTTTACTTGGACGTGGCCGACGTCCTGGCGACCGGTCGCGTCATCGAGATCCGAGGCACCATCGATAACCGCGGCGAGTCCTTACGGGCGACCGCGCAAAAGGTCCGCCTGGTCACCCGGGAAAAGGTAAACGGCACCGCGAACGGTCATTCGAAAACCGTCTCGGACGAGCCGATCGTTTTGCAATTTCACGCAGCCGCGACTCCGGACGAACTCCGCGAAGTTCGGCAGATTTTGACGAGCTCACCGGGACGGCGTCCGGTTCAATTTTTGTTCGATCGTTCTCCGAACGATCCGCTACGGGTGGATGCGGGCGAAGATTTCTGGGTGAACGCGACCAGTGAGTTGCAACAAAAGCTCTCGCGCTGGCTGGTCATCGCCAAGATCGAAAGCCGAAATGGCGCCAGTGATCCAACCAACGACTAACGAGCACGATTTCGTTTGCGGCGATGGGCTGCGGCTTGCTGAGGCGGCGAATATACTCCCACCTTCAACTCGTTGCCGGTCAGGGAGGCACCCTGGCAAAAAGGCAAGGTCCGGTCTTCCGTTCGAGACGGCGCGAGCAATTTTGCCGGTGTGCCGCGCAGAGTGATCGTCCAATTCGGACGACCAAAACCGCCATCGAACTCCAACTGCGACAACGGTTGGCCGAACATCGTATCCGTCGGCGAAAACGTGATTCGCGTGGCGCAATCGACCGATTGTGAAGTTAAGTTGAGCAGGGGCAAATTGCTGGCCAGGCCAATCGCGATGCGATCGGCTGCCGTCGCGTCGATTTCGCCGGTCATCGAAAGATCGACTGCGTCGTTGGCCAGTCGAAGAAATTCAATGGAACCGTGGCTCTGGCTGAAAGTCACGTGACCGCTCATTCCGCTAAACCCGAGCACGCCAGGGTCCATCTTGCCATTGACCAATTGGATGTCGCCATCCAGCACGGGATTACGCAGTGTGCCGGAAAGGTGAATTCCGCCGCTAATCATTCCGCCGCGCAACACCCCGAGTCCGAGCCAACGCGGACCGTTGTCGAGCGAGAGGAGGGGAAAACTGAGGATGGCATTGAGTGGCCGAATAGAAATCTCATTCCAACCCTCGCCGAACCAAAGAGGCAGGCTGATCAGGCCGAGGCTGACCGGCCGCGAATCGTTCGTCGTGATCGTTAAATTGCCATTCCAAACTCCCGCATCGATGGCGAATTGAAGATGAGCGGGCGTCGGATGAGAATCGGGCGTAGTCGTTAGGCCAAAAATGGACAGGTAATCGGTCAGATTGGCCACATCCGCGCTGATCGAACCGGAATAATTATGCATGCCGCCAAGATCGAGTGCGCCTTCGGCGTGCAGCCAGTCGTGCGTGCGGCTCAGATCGAACTGCTCGACTTCCAGCTCCGGTCCTTTAAATCCGAAGTTGGCGACGAACTCGTCGATGCGCTTGCTAAAGATCGACAAACCGTTGCCGCTGGCCGTGATGTGTCCGCCGATATTCCGGTCGCGCGTGTCCACTGTGCCCTGCACTTCCACTTCGCCCGCGAAATCACCGGTTTGGGCGCCAAACAGACTGGCAAACTGCCCAAGATCCTTGATCGAACCGGAAACGTTTCCGCGAAAGTCCGGACTGAACCATTCGTTAGGCTTCGACCCGAGAGAGCCTTCACCGCTCAAAGTGAGCTGATTGTTGCGTTGTTTCACGTAAAGCTGTTGCAGCTGGACATGCCGATCATAAAAAACCGCGCCAATCATGATGGTATCGGCTTGGTGCTCCCGCCAGCTCAAGCCCGTTAACTCGGTCCAAATCGAGGCCGTGGCATGAGTGAGGTCGCGCGGATCGCCGCGAAAAGTGAATTTGCAGGCGTGGAGAGAACCGCCGATCTGATCGGTAAATCCGACCGCCTGCGAAGTCTGGGCCAACGAGATGTCGCTGCCGGAACCGGCAAAATTCCACAACGCATGGCCCGGTCGCCATTCATCCGAAAAGCTGGCGCGCATTTTCCCGCCGAACGTGTCCAGATCGAATTGAAAATCGACTCTTTCCTTGGCTAAGCGCGACATGTCGATGGTGAGCGTTTGCAGATCGAGGCCGCCGCCCAGGGTGATCCCGCCGAAGGTCAGCCGATTGTCCTGCCACTTAGTCGCCCCGCGGAGATGAGAGAATGTTTGGTGAAGGAGCGGTGACGAAATCATGAGTTCGTTGGCGCTGAAGCGGCCGGCTTCAATTTCGCTTCCCGAAATCGCGCCACCGTGCAGCAGGATGACGGTGTCGCCGGCTTCAACGCGAAGCTCCAGGTTCGCGGTGTTAAAACTGCCGGGTAAAAGCTTCTGCACAACCGACCAGTCAAAACGCGTTTTTGGATTATCGATTTCGGGCCGGGTGGCTCGAATGCGAAGATGTTCCGCCTGCACTTGGCGCAAGCTGCGTCCTCTGGCCCCGATCATACGCATGAGATTGAGGCTCAGCGACACGTGATCGGCTTCGACCTCAATGAAATTGGTGCTCGGGTCGGTAATTTTTACCCGATCGATCAAAACCGGCCGGAGCAAAGGGGCATGGATTTTGCCGAGCTCGATTCGAATTCCCTGGTGGCGACTTTCCCACGCCGCCCAGATCTGCAACCCGCTCCCGATCAGAAACCAGGAGAAATAAATCGCTACCAATAGAACGAGGAGCGCGAGCAGAATTGAGAACTTAAATCGCATCGGCCAGAAGCAGAGACTCTAGTGAATCGCGCCTGAGCTCAAATACGATTCGCGGACTTTTATTGGGAATTTTTCTTCTCGTCGGAGAAACTGATTTCAATGCGTTGCGGAAGGTGCAGGCGTGAAGTGATTTGTTGTTGCAACGTTTGTTCGGCTTCGGCCGGTAAATTAGCTTGGATTGCCTTCTCCCGGGCCAGTTCGGGCAGGGCGGATAATTCGTTTTGAACGTCATCGCTCGAAATTCGATTCCAGAACCCGTTTTCGAAAGCAAGCACGTCGACTTGTTCCTGTTCGACTCCGAGAATTTGGGCATGCGGAAGTTGAACAAAAATTTCTTCCGGGCGGATGTCGATCGAAAAATCATGGCGCAGGTCAAATCCGGCTTTGACGTTAAAAGTGGCGTGAAGTTTGACGTGTTTGGAACTGCCGGCCCAGGTATTTTGAAATTCGTGTTCTACTTCGATTCGGCGGGACAAAACTGTCAGCTCGCTGGTCGGTATGGTTTGCTCCAAATAAACTCGATTGTTAATCGTGACGCGTGGCTGCAAGTGCGCGATGTCGACAAAGGCCTGTTTGATGTCGCGTGCCACCTGTTCGGCCTGCTCGACGCCTTGATGGGTGGTTCGCCAAGGCCAGGTTTCCGTCCGGTAAAACAAAAACGCGACGAGCGCGGCGACGATTAGAACCACCAGCGTCAGTGCCAGCGGCCAGTGAATTCGTCCGGCGGAGTTCGACATGGATGGAGTGTTGGACGTTGAGCGTTCGGCGTTTTCTTCAACAGAACTTTACCTGAGCCGGGTGAGATCACGAGCAGGAGAAAAAACCCGCGTTGTGTCCCCAAAAAAGTACCGCCCCCCACACCCGATGGGTGTGAAGGGCGGCTGTTCCCCCCAGAACAATTTATAAATCTGCGCAGCTAGTAACCGAGCTTGGACTTTGCCGCAAGAAATTTCCGCTAGTTTATGCTTAGTCGCGGCGGGATTGCAACTGTCTTATCGCAAAGGTGAGGTTTTATCGGGCATCGCATTCAATGTCCTGACCCTTGCGTAAGCGCTCGGGGCGCGTTCTAATTTTGTATGCGTGGTTTTGAGAAGGGAACGAATCTCGCCGGCTCGCTTCTGGTCGCCCACCCCAGCATGCTCGACCCGAATTTTCGGCGGGCCGTCCTTTTCATTTCCAATCACGATCCGAATGACGGCGCCTTGGGGGTGATCATTAATCGGCCACTTGATAAGCATGTTTCGGAATTAGTCACCGAGGTTCCGCCCGCCGGGCTGGCCGAGGCTCCGGTTTTTCTTGGCGGACCCGTCGGCAAAAATCAGTTAATGTTCGCCGCGTTCGAATGGCACAAGAGCGAAGGCCTGAAGCTAAATCACGATCTCAGAGGTGGCGATGAATCCGACGAGACCGTCGGAGAACCAATGTCCGTTTGCGCGTTCGTCGGTTACGCGGGGTGGAGTGCAGGCCAACTGGAAGCTGAGATGGAGCAGAAAGCGTGGATCGTGCAAAAACCAACGCGCGCGATTCTCCGGCCCGACCGCTTACCGAAGCTCTGGTTCGATATCATGCGAGGGCTCGGGCCGTGGTACAAAATGCTCTCGGCGGCGCCGGACGATCCGTCACTGAATTAGCGACCAGCAACGACCGGCGACCAGTGACGGGTGGCGAGTGAGGAAACGGCACGCTGGTGCTTCGGCGGAGCTTCCGCTTGTCACTGGTCACTTCTTCGATGTTTTCTCTTGTCACTCGTCACTCGCCACCTATCACTTGCTGAGTGATCATTGGCATTCCGAAGGAAATCAAAGAACAGGAACAGCGGGTCGCGCTGCTCCCAGGGGCAACCGGTCAGC
Organism: uncultured Verrucomicrobiae bacterium; assembly: GCA_963846065.1. Taxonomy (GTDB): domain Bacteria; phylum Verrucomicrobiota; class Verrucomicrobiia; order Chthoniobacterales; family UBA10450; genus DASPUI01. The sequence goes on along the minus strand of CAWJUP010000002.1, from coordinate 200,027 downwards.
TGAAAAAACGCGGGCACGCCGTACTGGTGCAAAAAAATGCGGGAGTGGGGACCGGTTATCCGGATGAAGAATATCGCAAAGCAGGCGCCGAAATCGTCGACACCGCCAAGGAGGTGTTCGATCGTGCCGATCTGATCGTCAAGGTCAAGGAGCCTTTGCCTGCCGAATTTCCATTGCTCCGAAAAGGTCAGATTCTTTTTACGTACCTCCATTTGGCGGCAAGCAAGTCTCTGACCGAAGCGCTGATGGCATCCGGCGTGACTGGGGTCGCCTACGAAACGATTCAAATTGGAAATCGCCTGCCGTTGCTCGAACCGATGAGCGAGATCGCCGGTCGCATGTCGGTGGTGATGGGGGCTTACTTCCTGGCCAAGTTTAACGGCGGCAGCGGTGTTTTATTAGGCGGTGTCCCGGGCGTTTTGCCGGGGCGTGTGGTCGTCATTGGCGGCGGAACGGCAGGAGTCAATGCCGCGCGGATGGCGACCGGTCTTGGCGCGGATGTGACCATTCTCGAAGTGGATCTGGAGCGCATGCGATTTCTCGACATCACCATGGGTAGCGCGCACACGCTTTATTCGAGCGAATCGCATCTTCTGGAGTTGATGCCGAATGTGGATCTGTTAATCGGCGCGGTGCTCCTGCCTGGAGCAAAAGCGCCCAAACTGATTACGCGCGCGATGTTGAAACAGATGAAAGCAGGCAGCGTCCTGGTGGATATTGCGATCGACCAGGGCGGTTGCGCTGAAACCTCGCGGCCGACCACTCATCTCAATCCGATTTACGTGGAAGAAGGGGTGAGCCACTATTGCGTTGCCAATATGCCGGCCGCATACTCGCGGACGGCGACGCAGGCGTTAACGAACGTGACCTATCGTTATGTCGAGATGCTGGCTGATTTTGGTTTGGACGAAGCTTGCAAACGACAGCCCGCGCTGATCGGCGGGATCAACACGCGTGACGGAAAATTGACCTGCCAGGCCGTGGCCGAAGCGCATGGTCTTCCCTATAGCGCGCCGATTTAAACCGAATTTTGCGGCCGAAAAGCGGTCTTGCTCCGTAGTACGATATAGTCGAGTATCAATCCTCGACCTAACATTATGAAGAAATATATCTGCATTTTAGCCGGCGCCGCTCTTCTCGCGGCATGTGAACAGAAAACGGAAACCGTCACCCCGTCGGGCAATCCAACGGCAACGCCTGAGTCGACCACCAGCAGCACGACCGAAACGACGACGACCACCACGACCTCGCCATCTCCGGCGACTACGCCGTAACAATTTAATCAGCGACAGCTCCAATTTTGGGGCTGGGTGAATCGCGAAGTCTTTCCCTGAATATTTCAGGGAAAGACTTTTGCTTGTACCGTCTCCGGGCCATCCGAGCGGAGTCGGACAGTCTCTGTTTGTGAATCAGATATATTGAGAGATGTCTCGATCTGGCTCGAGATGACAGAATATGGCTGCGAAAAAGCTTTCTTTCCCTAAATCCCGCCGCCTAACCACTCCATCCGAATTTGAGCGCGTAAAAAAGGAAGGTGCCGCGCAGCATGGCAAATTGCTGATCCTCGGTGCCGCGCGGACGAATTCCGGTGCGTTTCGGGCCGGGTTCGTGACCTCGAGAAAGGTTGGCGGAGCGGTCGTCCGTAATCGGGTGCGGCGCCGCTTGCGTGAAATTGTCCGCAAACATCAGCACGAAATTATGCGTGGTGTTTGGATCGTGACCGTCGCACGCCACGCGGCGGCTCGAGCCACCTTCCGAGACCTGGAAGATGCGTGGTTGCGTCTGGCGAAACGCGCTTCTATTCTAGGCTCCTGATGCGTCGGATCATCCGCATTTTCATTCGCACTTACCAGGTAACGCTCTCGCCGATTTTGTGCGCAATCGGCGGCTCCGGTTGTCGATTTTACCCCACTTGTTCGCAATATTTTTTGGAAGCCGTTGAAATGTATGGCGCTTCTAAAGGTATTTGGCTTGGGCTGAAGCGAATCGGGCGTTGTCACCCATGGGGTGGTGCCGGTCATGATCCCGTTCCACACGCGTCTATCGCTGCGTGTGACTAAGTCGCCGGAACAAAATTTATGGACCGAACCGCCTGGATTGTCGTCGTTCTCTGTGTCGCCGGTTTGGTTGGTTGGGAATGGTGGATCGCCAAACAGACGCCGCACCGGCCTGTCCCGGTAGCAACGTCGCCCACTTCGGCTGTCACGGAGGCAAGTCCGTCGTCAATCACAACGGCTCCGACTCCTCTTCCCGGTATGGCGGCGACACCCACGCCAGTGCCTGCAGCCACCATTCCGCCGGCTGAGGTCAAGGTCGAGACTCTGAGCAACTCGGACGTCGACTTTGACCTAACGAACGTAGGCGGCGGCATTCGCAAAGCAACGCTGCGCAATCACAAGGCGGAGGGTGATCAATCGGTCGTGATCAATGAGCATTCGAACATGCCGATCGGCGCCATTATGGAGAATCCCGAATCGCCTGCCTTGCAGAAGTGGGACGTGGCCCGGGTGGAAAATGGAGTCGCGTTTGCTTTCAAGAACCCACAAGGCCTAACGATCCGAAAAAAATTCGTTCTGCCTCAGACGAACGGCAAAAAGGATGATTTTCTCGTCGAGCTCGACGTGGATTTAGTCAATGAAGGCAGCGCCGCCTATGCCAACGCCGGTTATTACGTCGCACTGGGTTCGGCTGCGCCGATCCATGCGAAAGATTTCGCATACTATACACGGATGGTTTGGTGCATCGACGGCAAAGCAAAGAATATCGATGTCAACTGGTTCGGCGGCGGCGGCGGTTTTCTCGGGATCGGCGCCCGCACTCCGCAATCGTTTTTTCAACAACAAACGCAAAATGCGGAATGGGCCGCGGTCAGCGATCAATTTTTCACGACTCTGGTCGCGCCGTTGAATTCCAAAGCGACCGGTGTTTGGGCGAAGCGAATCGATATTTCGCCGGAACAAAAAACCTACGCCCTCGAGGGCGCTTTGCAGATGCCGGCTGTCCAGATCGCGCCTGGTCAGACCCATTCCGAACGATTCGAAATTTACGCCGGCCCTAAAATTTACCACGTGCTGGCCCAACTGGATCACAACGAAGCCGAGGTCATGGACTTCGGTGTCTTCAAAATCGTCAGCCAGTTCCTGCTCAATTTCATGAATCTGTTGCATGGCGCGCTTTGGCAGAGTTACGCCGCTGCGATTCTTGCGCTGACCACCATTATCCGGCTGGTGCTCTGGCCGCTTCAGACCAAGGCGAACCGCTCGATGCGCCAGACCGCCGCGCTCGGTCCGAAGATGCAGGAGTTGAAGGAGAAGTACAAAGACGACCCGACCCGGATGAACCAGGAGGTGATGAAGATGTACAAGGAGTACGGCATCAATCCGGTGGGCGGCTGCCTTCCCATGGTGATACAGATTCCGATTTTCTTTGGTCTCTACAAAATGTTGTCGCAAGCGGTCGAGCTCCGAAACGCCAAGTTCCTTTGGGTGCGCGATCTTTCCCAGCCGGATACCGTGGCCCACTTGCCCGGTCTGGGCTGGCCGGTCAACATCATCCCGTTGTGCATGGCCGCGACCCAGATTTGGCTGATGCAAATGACGCCGAAAACGGGCGATCCGACCCAACGGCGGATCATGATGTTTACCCCGCTGATATTTCTCTTTATCTGCTACAATTTTGCCGCGGCTCTGGCATTGTATTACACCACTCAAAACCTGTTCAGCATCTTGCAATTTTACCTGAATAAGCGACAACCCATGCCGACATTGCAGAAAGTCCAAAAGATTAAGCGATGACCCCGAAGGAATTACTGGACGATATTCTCGGCTTCCTCGGATTCGTGGTGGAGATCCAGGAATCTCAAAACGAGGCCGGTAATCTCGTTCTGCAAATTTATACCGAAGAAAGCGGCCGGTTGATCGGTCGGGACGGGGAAACGCTCGAAGCGATTCAATTTCTACTGAACCGCTTGATTCAGACGAAGGACAAAGATGCACCCAAAGTGGTGGTGGATTGCGAGATGTACCGGTCGATGCGGGAAGATCGCATCGTGCAACGCGTCCGTGAGTTGGCCGAGCGCGTGAGAGTCAGCGGACGCTCACTGCAACTGGAGCCGATGAACTCCTATGAACGCCGCATCGTTCATAACGCCTTTAAGGACGACCCGGAGATCGCGACTTGGAGTCCGTCAGACTCCGCGCGAATCAAACAGATCACTTTGCTCAAACGGCAACCGAAGCAAGACAGCGCCGCTCAACCCGCCTCGCAAAGTTAGTTTCCGATAAATCGCGCCGCTTCTTTGGCCACGCCGGGTTGAACTTCCGGTCGCCACCGAAATTTTTCCAGCCAGCGATTTTGCTTTTCCTCGACTGCATCGGCCATAATTTCGCCAAGCACCGGTGCAAATTTGAAACCATGCCCACTGTCGCCGGCGGCAATGACCAATCCGGCACGGTCGGGATCAGGCGCGATCCAAAAATCGCCGTCGTGGGTGTCGCAATACAAACAAATACGGGTGAAAACAATCGGCGCATCGGCTAGCGCGGGAATCGCCGAGGCCAGAAACTCCACGAAGTTCGCTTTGTCTTGTTCGGTCACCAAGCGTTGCGGCGAATCCGGAGACATTTCGCGACCCGGCCCGTGGCTAGCAATCTTTACCACGCCCTGATTCAGCGGAAACCCATAAAAACCGGTGGTCGAAATGTCAGCGCCGAAAAATGGGAAATGTTCAGACGCGAAAAGTTCGGTGTTCTTCGGTTTGAAATGGATCACGGGATGACCGGTCGAACGAAAAAACTTTTTCGTGAAAGGGAGGATAAACGGCGTCCAGGCGCCGGCTGCGATCAGCACCTTGTCGCTCACAATCTTTTCGCCATCTTTCAATACAATCCCGCTGACCGCGTTATCCGATTCAAGTAATGCTTGAAACTGCGCGCCTTCGCGCAACTGAACACCCAGTGATCGGCCGCGTTCGATCAGCGCCGCGACGACGCGACCGCTTTCCGCATAACCGGCAGCCGGATCGAAAAATCCATTCTGGAAATGCTTTGAGGAGAAAGCCGGATATCTTGCGCGCAAATCCGAGGCAGTGATCTGCAAAATGGGATGCCGCCGCTTCTCCAAAATACGCGCACTCTCGAATTCGAAATCGCCCGGCTGCGACGGCGTTCTCCGGAGAAACAGGCAACCAACCTGGTGATAAAGATTGGTTTCGAATTGTTCGTTCCATTTTCGCCAAAGCGGAATCGATCGGTCGGCCAATTCCGAATAATCTTCGTCCGGCCCATATCCGGCCCGGATGGCTTTGCTGATATCGGTCGAGGCCGCTAACGGATGGGGAAGAGGTCCTGGATCGAGAAGAATCACGTCATGACCGCGATGCTTCAGCTCGATCGCCGCGGTCACTCCGTTGATTCCCGCTCCTACGATGATGATTTCCATCCGGATTTCGCCACTTGAGCGTTTTAACCGGTCAAGTGGTTAGGCATAGGCGAGTTCGAGCGGGAGGTTTCATTTGAATTCGAAAACGATTTTACCATTGCGTTTCCCCTGCATGGCATGCGCGACCGCCGGGTGGACTTCGCCTAACGAATAGCTTTTCTCGACTTTGGAATGAAGACGTCCGGTTTTGGCCATTTCAAACAATGGACGAAAAGTCGCCCGCCGCTCCTCGGACGTGGCGTTGTCATACCAATGATTGATCCAGATCCCGCGGAAACGCAGATCTTTGAAAATGAGAAGCCCGGTCGGAATTTTCAGTGGCTGCAAACTCATGGCGCCGAAGCTGACCAATGTGCCGCCGAAGGCGAGACAGTTTGCCACTCGCAAAGCGCTGTCGCCTCCCACCGAATTGAGGCCAAGGCGGATAGTTGACCCCGGCACCGCATGCTTCACGGCCTCGCGAACATTTTCGTCATCGAGTAAGACGCAGTCTCCACCTTCGGCTTGCAATTCCTCGACCAGCTCAGGCCGCCTAACGAGATTGATCGTCCGGTATCCCAATTCGCGGGCGATTTGGATGACGGCGCGGCCGACCGCCGAGTTCGCTGCATTTTGAATTAACCAATCGCCTGGTTTGAGCGTGGCGTAGTCGTGTAACAGCCGCCAGGCGGTCATCGGATTGATTTTTAGCAGCGCCGCCTGGATCGGCTCGATCTCCGGCGGAACTGTGACCAACTCGGCGGCCGCGACCGCGACCGCTTCGCGCCAAGTTCCGAGGTGGTGCGGCAAGATGACTAAACTTCCTATGGCCGGTTCCGCCACGCCTGCTCCCAGCTCGACAACAATGCCGGAGCCTTCGAACCCGGGCACCGCAGGTATTTCACGACGCCCAGGATATTTTCCCTCGATGGCGTTGAGGTCAGCCGGATTGATCGGTGCCGCCCGCATCTCCACCAGCACTTCGCCGGCGTCTGCTTTCGGCCACGGTTCCGTTTTTATTTTTAGAACGTCGGCCGGTTTTCCGTGCGTTTCATAAAGCGCGACGCTTATATTTCGTTTCATCTTGAATCGAACGGCGCAGCCTCACGCGAGTACAGGCCAATCTGCAAACTGGAGGCCGTGTCGCGCTGATTGGCCTGGTGGTGAACCTGTTGTTTGCCGCGGTCAAGATTCTTGGTGGCCTGTTCGGCAACGCTTACGTCCTGATCGCCGACGGAATCGAATCCGCCCTCGACATCGCCGGATCGCTCGTCATCTGGGGCGGATTGAAATTTGCCGCCCGACCTCCGGACGAAACGCATCCGTATGGTCACGGCAAAGCGGAACCGATCGCCGCGGTGATTGTTGCTTTTGGTGTGCTTGCGGCCGCGTTTGGCCTGGCGATCGAGAGCGTCCGGGAAATCCTCACCCCGCATCACGGCCCGGCCCCGTTTACCCTCGCGATTTTAATTGTCGTTATCGTCGTCAAAGAAGTTTTATTTCGCTACGTCAATCGCGTCGGTCGCAATCTTGAAAGCACCGCCGTTCAAACCGATGCCTGGCATCACCGCAGCGACGCATTTACTTCCACCGCCGCTTTCATCGGCATTTCCGTCGCGCTGATTGGTGGCGAACGGTGGCAAAGTGCGGATGACTGGGCGGCCCTCTTTGCCTGTGCGGTCATCGCCGCGAATGGGATTCGGCTTTTGCGTCCGGCACTGTTCGAAATCATGGACACCGCACCGCGCGGACCCATCGTTGACGTGGTTCGGACTTCGGCGGCTTCTGTTCCGGGAGTGGTCGAAATCGACAAGTGCCTGCTGCGCAAAATGGGCCTGAATTTTTATGTCGATCTCCACGTCGGCGTAAATGGGAATATTTCGGTGCGAGAGGGACACCGCATCGCCCACGAGGTCAAACGCGCGATTCAAGAACGCGATCCTCGCATTGCCGACGTCCTGGTTCACATTGAGCCGGCCAGGTGATCGATATCACAGGTCAGAAGTCAGTAACTGCAAACGCATCGATCACCTGAAGTAATGCCGTCGCGAGATTGTTGCGCGCGCGACGGATCTCTCGCGAAAAACGAAGCAGACGCGCAATCGCGACCGGATGCGTGACCAGATAACCCGAAAGTTTGATCAAGTTGGTTCTTTGTTTCGTCAGGTCGAATAAAATTGACGGTGGAAGCGGCAATGGTTGCGCCACGCTGTCGCTGATCGCACGGAGCGAAATGATTGGAATGCCTCGGGAATGACAAGCCTCGGCAATGATCTCCGTCTCCATGTCAACCGCATCGGCGTTGGATCGAGCCATGGCTTTTCGTTGATCGCCTGAATCGGCAACGGAATCGATCGTGGTCAGGTTTGCGATCTGTACCGTTTTTCCCAGTGTTTGCGAAGCGAGCGAGACGAGCCGCGGATCGGAAAGATCGCGACCGATAATCAGGCTTCCGATTTCTAATTCATCGTTCACTGCTCCGGCGAATCCGGAGCTGATCAGCATCTTCGGATGTGAATTGGTTAAAAATTCTTCGATTTGGACGCGACAACGATTCCGACCAACGCCGGTGTGCACCACCAGCACGTCGTTCGACCTCTTCGTTTCTCGCAATCGCGCAACAAACGCGCTGCTTTCATCGCGGAGCGCAAAAGTGACCGCAATCATTACTCAATCAATGAGTGGACTCTTCGATGATGCGAATTTGAATGATCCGATTTGCACTGGAAGGATTTGGCTCGGTCTTTGATGGCAGCGCGCCGAATGTTGTCAGTTTTTCGCGAAACTTGGTTTCGTTCGCGGCCGGGATTTCCGCGAACACCAGCAAACCATTTTCGTTGCTGATGTTTTTGGCCGCCGATCCTCCACATTCGCTGGCAGCTGCAACTACTTTTGCCGCAACCGCGTCGCGCTGATCGTTGGCGGCTGGGATCTTGATTTCGTCGACGTCCAGGTTTGGCGTCGGCAGCGCTGAGGCGGCGGCATTTTGCAGCGCCTGGTTGAGTTGCTGTCGATTCTGTTCGTTAGGCGTGGACCGTTTTTTATTCATGAACCAGATCGCATAGATGCCGAACAAGACGTTCAGAAACACCAAAACCCCGAAAATGATGGCGATGCGGCGGCCCAGCACCGCGCCGCGGGTATTTTGGGCCGGAGATTCCAGCTCATCCAAGGCACTGCGCGAGCGGGCGATGCCGGAATAAATTTCGCGCGCCACGTCGAGTTCTCGCCGCAGGTTCGCGTCGGCCGCCAGGCGCGCCTCCAGTTCGGCCCGTTCTGAACTGCTGAGTTTTCCGTCGAGGTAGTCGAAAAATTCGCCTGGATTCATGTCCGTGTTGCCCAATGGTGGGTCGGAACAATACCGCGTGCAATTACGAACTCAGGCGTCTGACCAAAACGAACGTCCCGGGTTTCGTCAATTCGAGCCGACCAACCGCCTCATTTGCTCTTTCCCCTCGGGAAAATAGAGTAAATCCCTCGTGGATGAAGAATCAGGGCAACGTCGCGGCTGGCAACGCCGCGCTATTATCGCGCTCGCGATATTTTTTGTTCTCCTGATTCTGTGTCACCGGCCCCTGCTGCTGTTTGTCGGCCGGCACGTCGCGCTTCATTACGCAAAGAAGGAACACCTCCAGCTGGATCTCACGCTTGAAGGATCCATTTTTACCAATCTGACCGTGCGCCACGTTCATGGCGTCGGAAGTCCGCCTTCTGAAATTGAGTCGATCGATGTCGACTTTGCCCGCATCGATTACAACTTATTCGATCTCATTCGCGGACGGCAATCGGATTTCATCCGAAATCTCGAATTGCGTTCGGCGCGGATCGTCACCAAACCCCGGCCCGAGCCATCGCCGTCACCGAAAAGAAAGCGATTCACTCTGCCGGCGATTTTCCCCGAACGCGTTCGGTTGGCCGGTGTTTCGATACTCATCAAAGATCAGCCGCATGAGCTCGCGGTCGAGCATCTGGATTTGGAGCTCGATCCACACGCAGCGGGCGAATTGCGAGTCGGCAGGATCCAACTCCCGACTGGTCAAAATTGGTGGAATCTCCGAGCCGTTACCTCCTACACGAACAAGAATTTGATTCTGCGCGACCTGAACCTGAGCGATCAGGATCGAATCACGCTGGTCAACATTGATGCATCCAGAATTCTGAAGAAACAACTGGCGGTGAATTTGGAAGCGAAAATTGGTCAGGGGTCAATTTCGAACCAGATCAACCTGCGGCAGGTGGCTTCCTCAGTCGATGGAGATTTTCGGTTTGAAGCGAAGAACGTCGCCGCTGACGCGTTGAATGCATACGGCGGGCTTCCGAAAGATTTTCTTGGCGGAACAATAGAAAATTTAACGATTCAAGGACATGGCACGGCCGATTCGCCGCGGACGTGGACCGGAAACGCCACCGCGAAGGCGACGGAAGTCCGGATCGGTGGAATTCGTTTCGATCGCTGCCTGCTTCAGGCATCGGCCCAAAACGCGACAGCCACGCTGGAATCGCTGGATGCAACCGAGGGAAAAAATTCCATTCATTTGCATGGTTGGACCACTTTGCCTGAAAAGCTCTCCGATCTCGGCCGGGCGCCGGCCCATCTCGAATTGGTGTCCAACGACATCGAGCTCCGGGAACTCACCGGCGGCATGCCTCAGCCATGGGAAGGATTGGCTCAGGCCAATGGCAAAATTGAAATCAAAAACGGGACGTTGGACGCGGATTTCAACGTCGCGGCCGGTCCGGTGAAATTTCGAGACGGCGAGGTCGAAAAAGTTTATGTGGAAATCACGGCCGCTAAGAGACTGACAGCATCAGGCGACCGGCCCTGGTTTGCCGATTTGAAATCGAAAATAAATCTAAACATTTCGAATCTGAGGAAGGGCGAATATGTGGTTGATTCCCTGACCGGGGCGCTCAGCAGTTCGGATGAGGTCGTCCAAGTTGAACAGCTCGACCTCCACCGTAAACAAAACAGCGTAACGGTCGCCGCGCGTTATCGATTGCCGGAAAAGTTTGACGCCACTTCCCTGAACGGGACGGCGCAGCTCACCGTGGCTGCGCCGGAGGTTGGCGACTTCTGGACGGGCGATTCGCCGGACAAATGGAGCGGCCCGTTTCAAGGCGAAGGCCAGGTCACCTGGACGAATGGAATTGGCAACGGCGAGATCCGCTTTTTCAGCAACGGCCTCCGGAGCCGGGGATTGGGACTGCGGCAGTTAAATGCGGCATGCACGATTGCGAATAACAAACTTTACCTGAACGATTTCAGAAGCGATCTGACCGACCAGGATTTTGTCCGCGCTGAGGGCAATATCGATCTCTCCGGTCAGCACAACTATGACGCGAAAATTTCCGCCAACCTTTCCGATCTCTCCAAGCTGCAACCGTTGCTGCGCTCGTTCGGAAATCAAAACAACCTGGCGGGTTCGCTGGTCATCGATTGGAGCGGGCGAGGGAATACCCTTCGGTTCGAAAATGCCGGACAACTCAAACTCACGCTGGAAAAGGCTCAGTATGGAAATTTGAAATCGCTCCACGCGAATGTGGACGCGACTTATTCGCCCGATCGTCTGAGCATCCCGACGATTTTCCTGCAAAGCGATCAAATGGATTTCCAGGCGATCATTGAAGCGAAAGGTGAAACACTCGAGATCACCAAGATCCAGCTCGACCAGGGCCGTTCGAAATATGCCTCGGGCTACATCTCCATTCCGTTTATTTGGAAAAATCTGTCGACCGACTCGCCGGTGATTCCGTCCTCCGGGAAAATTATCGCCAATTTTGAGTCCGAGAACATCGACATCAAGAAGTTGTTTCAAGATTTCGGCGCCAAGCCGGTCGCATCCGGAATGCTGAACGTGAAATTCAATGCCGAAGGGACTGTTTCCCAGCCCAATGCCCGACTGAACCTCGAAATGCGCGACCTGCGGGCCGAACAATTGCCCAAGTTTGAGCCGGCCACGTTTCATCTCGAGGCGCGCTCGGTGGATGGCCAGCTCACCATCAATGGCAAGCTCGAGCAGTCAAAAATCCAGCCGATTCAGCTGATCGCGAATTTGCCGTTCGATCTCGCCCGGATCGCGCAGGACCGAAAGCTTGCCGACAATACGCCGTTGCAGGCCAATTTAAAAATGCCGCGCAGCTCGGTGAACTTTGTTCGCGAGTTTGTTCCGGCGGTTCAGGAAGTGGATGGAGATGCCGCGATCGATGTCGATATCAGCGGAACGGTCGGTCAGCCCGTCTTTAAAGGTCAGGCCGATATGACTCTGAATGTTGCGCGGGCGATCGATCCGACTTTGCCGGCGCTGCAAAACTTCAAAGCCCGTCTCACTTTCGTCAATAATGTTTTGAATCTCGATCAGTTCGCCGGCGAATTGTCGGGCGGCAAATTTAGTGCGACCGGACGCATTTCCATTCCAAAGCTGACGATGGCCGATGTCGATCTCGCCTTCAAAGCGAACAGCGCTCTCATTGCGCGAAGCGATACGTTAGCTATTCGCACGGACGCGGATATTCAATTACGCGGACCGATCAACAGTGTGAATGTGACTGGAAATGTGGCGTTGACGAACAGTCACGTTCTAAAAAATCTCGACCTGATTCCGATCACTTTGCCGGGGCGACCGCCTCCGCAGGCTAAGATTGACCATCCTCAACTCGTTTTGCCGCCTCAATTTCACGGTTGGAAATTCGACGTCGCAGTGAAAACGAAGGATCCGGTGCTGCTTCGGGGGAATCTTGCCACCGGCGGTGCGATTGTCGATTTGCGCTTTGCCGGCGAGGGATCGCGGCCCGGGCTTAGCGGCGTGGTCCGCTTGGAGAATGTGGAGGCGACGCTGCCGTTCAGCCGACTCGACATCGCTTACGGGTTTCTTTACTTCAATCCGGATGACTCGTTAAATCCGAAGATTGATTTGCATGGCACGTCAACCATTCAGGACTATATCGTTCATGTTTATATATATGGAACCGCGCTGGCTCCCGAGGCCATTTTTAACAGCGAGCCTCCCCTGCCGCAGGAAGATCTCATTTCGCTGCTGTCGACCGGAACCACCCGCGAACAATTAGCCGGCAACAACAACGTTCTCGCGGGTCGCGCGGCCATGCTTTTATTTCAACAAGTTTACCGAAGAGTGTTTAAAAAGGGACAGGCGCAGACGAGTTCCGTTTTCGATCGGTTCGATCTCGATGTCGGAACGGTCGATCCGCGAACGGGCCAGCAACAGGCCACCGCGCGTTTCAAGATTAACAATCAATTCATGCTCGTCGGCGATCTCGGGGTTGGCGGTGATTACAAGGGCATGGTCAAATATCTCATCCGGTTTCATTGATGGCGCGTTCATGGTTGATTGGCTTGGTGGCATTCTTGTCGGCCGGAGCAGGTTTGGCCCAGACGGCAATTGACGCGCCGCGCTCCGATCAGGCGCAGAAACAGAAAGCAGCGGTCGCCAAAGCGCAGGAAAAAACGGCTCAAAACGCTTTTCAAGTCCAGTTCACTGGGGAAAAGGCCTTTAGCGAAAAGGTGCTCCGGTCGCAGGTCAAAGAACAGCTGGCCACGATCACCGAGTATGGCCTGACCGCTGCGAGAGGTGACGATCTCGCTTTTTTTGTCGAATTGTTTTATCGCAAGCACGGTTATGCCAAGGTCGCAGTGCATTACGCAATCGAACAGGGCGATCGTTTACGGCTGGATATTAACGAAGGGCCGTTACAAACCCTGCGGAACATCAAGTTTGAGGGCAATGCCAGCGAACCGACCCACAGGTTATTCGAATACGTCGTCGGGCCGACCCGAGAACGTTATTCGAAGTTGCAGCACACTTTGCCGTTCGTGGCGACGGACATCAGCGAAGGAGTCGATCTGCTTCATCGCTTCTATATTGCCGAGGGCTTCCTCCAGTCCACCATCGATCCGCCGCGTTTCAGCTACGATGACGCAACGAATCAGGTGGATGTCAGCGTCTCCATTCACGAGGGCCCCCAATATTTCTTCGGCGACGTTTCGTTTGGCGGTAACAAAATCTACGATGCCGAGACCTTGCGCGGACAAGTCGTGGATTTGCTGAAACAGCCTTACACCGAAGCGCGAGTCGATGATATCCCCCGCCGGTTGCAGGCCTATTTCAAAGAGCGCGGCTATTACGAAGCGAAAGTCACCGCCAGCGGAGCTCCCGCAGCCGCCCGGAATAATCGTGTCCCCGTGCAGGTCGTGGTTTCGGCGGGCCAGATTTATCATTTTAACGACGTAATCGTGCACGGCTTGAATCGATTGAATCCCAGCTACGTCAGTAATCGCTTCAGCCGGTTGCGAGGGAAGACCTACAGCCCGGATCTGTTGGACGATAAATACCGCATGCTGATGCGAAGCGGCTTGTTCAACATGCTCAAGATCGAACCGACGCCGATTGAAAATGAAGACGGGCTCTTGTTGGACATCAGTGCCGAAGAAGCAAAAAGCAAACAACTGGGTTTTTCGTTAGGCTATGGAACCTACGAAGGCGCTATTGTCGGCGCGGACTTTCGCGAGCGCGATCTTTTCGGTACGGGAAGGCCGCTCACGACTTCAGTGGAGGTTTCGCAACGGAGTTACAAAGGCGAAGTCGATTACGAAGATCCATATTTGTTCGAGACAGACTTGGATTTCAAAAACCGCATTTACGCGCTGACTTTCGATTACGATGGCTATTCGAAATTCGAACTGGGCGATCGCGTCGAATTGACTCGTCATTTCACCAAACAATACGAAGCAGGCATCGTGTTCGCCGCGCGTCACGTCGATATCATCGACTCTTCGATTGCCAATCGATTCCTCGGCGACAAATCGTATTACGTAAATTCAATCGGATACACGCAGACGCTCGATCTTCGCCAGAACGCGCTGGTCGATCCGCGTGGGTTCGTTGCCAACAACACGCTCGATGTCGCAACCCAAGGCCTCGGCAGCGATATTCAACTGGTACGCACGACCGCGAAGCTTGCGTATTTCCTGCCATTCGGCCCGAAATCGCTCGCGCCGGGAGTGGCTCCGGATGAAACCGGCACTTCGTTGCAGCGCTGGTTTCAGCAATCGTCTCTCGGTTTTGGTGCACGCGTTGGCCTGGTGCATTCGCTCAACCATTCCGGCCCGGATGAGCCGACCACGATTCCGATCGACGAACGATTCTTTAATGGCGGAGCGTCGACGGTGCGCAGTTTTGGCGAGCGAGACCTGGGACCGCTCGATCCCAAAGGCAATCCGGTGGGTGGAGAATTCTACACCGTCTTCAATACCGAGTACACCTTTCCGATTTACGGGGAATTGCAGGGTGCGTTGCTTCTTTGACGCCGGCAATCTTTTGCCGACATCGGAACAACCTGGCCTGGATGATATGCGCTACGGTCTTGGCGGCGGGTTGCGCTACAAACTTCCCATCGGCCCGATCCGTCTGGATTACGGCGTTAACCCGGATCCGCACCCGCATGAAGATCGCGGCGCATTTCATTTCAGCTTTGGCTTCGCGTTCTAAAATATCCGCGGGCGATGCGGATCCTTACAAACGCGGGGCATAAGGATGACGGGCGGACAAAACGCTGTCAGCGCGACTCCAGATCCGCGCTGAAGTGGGGTGTTTCGAAGCGAATTGCCCAGCGCCATCGGCGCATATTACGATTCCAGCCTGGGGCAACGCCCCCAGGAAAATCGCTCAGTAAAAAGCCAGCCCGGAAGGGGCGATGCAAATGCCGTGGGGAAACGAGCCGGGATACTCCCACGCGCTCTCCATCGGTCGCGAATTTGTGTTTGCGCGGCGGAGCAAAGCTGGGTGTTAATGAGATCCGATTATGCCGGCACTGCCGTCCAACGAAAATGAAGATCTCGGCGACGTTCCTCCGGAGAAATTTCGCAAACAATTGCACGAACTGGCGGATTGGATCGCGGACTACCGCACGAACCTTGAACATCTTCCGGTCGCGCCAAACGCGAAACCCGGGGCGATCGCTGCCGCGCTTCCGAAACAAGCGCCCGACCGAAGCGAATCGTTCGAGCAGATCATGGCTGACGTGAATCGCCTGATTGTTCCGGGAATGGTGAATTGGAGTCATCCGATGTTTCTCGGATATTTCGGGTGGACAACTACGGCGCCGGCAATTCTGGGCGAAGCGTTGACCGCGCCCCTCAACGTCAATGCGATGACGTGGAAAACTTCGCCCGCGGCCACCGAGTTGGAACGAGTCATGGTGGATTGGTTACGGCAATGGGTCGGTTTGCCGGAAGAATTTGACGGGGTTGTTTATGATACCGCGTCGGTCGGTGTCATGCATGCGTTGGCGGTTGCGCGTGAGCAAGTCGCGCCGAACACGCGGAAAGAAGGCCTAACGAACCGAAATCTTCCGCGTTTGCGCATTTACACTTCGGACCAGGCCCACAGTTCGGCCGAGAAAGCCGCCATCGCTCTTGGAATTGGGGAAGAAAATGTCCGGCGCTCCCAAGCGACGACGCATTTCGAATGAACATTAATGAACTGCGACGCGCCATTCAGGAAGAGCGTGGCCAGGGCTTTTGCCCAATGGCCGTGATCGCCACGGTTGGCACCACTTCAACGGCGAGCGTGGATCCGGTCGCGGCTATCGCGCGGCTCTGTCGCGAAGAAAAAATCTGGCTCCATGTTGATGGCGCTTATGGCGGCGGATTTGCCGTCATTCCGGAATTCAAATCACTCTCGGAAGGTTGGCCCGAGGCAGATTCAATTGTCATCAATCCCCACAAAACCTTATTCGTTCCGCTCGATTTCAGCGTCCTTTATGTGCGCGATCTCGAACGTCTGCGCCGCGTCTTCACTCTGGTCCCGGAATATTTGCGCGGCGATACCGTGGATGCCGAAAAGAATTACATGGATTATGGCATCCAGCTGGGGCGGCGGTTTCGCGCCTTGAAAGCCTGGGTGATCTGGCGTTCGTTAGGCCGCAATGGCATTATTTCACGTCTTCGCGAACAGGTGCGCCTGGCCAAGGTCGTCTCCGGGTGGATTCAGGCAGACCAGCGTTTCGAACTGGCCGCGCCGATCAACCTGGGTGTGATTTGTTTCAGGTTCGTCGGCCCGACAGCCGGTGGCGCTGACGCCGGTCCGGGAATAGCGAGGCCGGCGACAACGATCGATCAATTCAACAGCGACCTGGTCGACCGGATCAATGATTCAGGCCGCGCTTATTTGACGCAAACGAAACTGCACGGCCGAACGGTGATGCGGATTGGGTTAGGCAATGTTCTCACCACGGAACAGCATCTGCGAAACGCCTGGGAACTGATCCGAAAAACTGCCGGCGTTTCGTAAACGCCAACCAGCCAAATCGTCAAAGGTGCTGGCTCCTTTTTTCATATTTAGAGATTGGGTAGTTGAATTTTATTTGCGGTTTGGAGCCTGGGGTTTGAACCTGCGGCCTTGTCCTCTGAGCATTTGCAGCCAGTCGTCCCCGCCGCTACAGTTCGACCCCTAAAACATTTTCCGGCTTATGATGAAGCTACTCCGAAAACACCGCGATTGGTTGATGATTGTCATCGCGGTGCTGGCTATTCCGTTCGTCTTTTATTTTGTGCAAAAGCCGGATTACGGCGCCATGCGTTCGGGCGAAGGCGCCCGGATGTTCGATCGCTCAGTGCCGATTGTCGAGCTGCAACGGAACGCCCGTCTGGGCAGCCTGGCTCAGGCCCTGGGGATGAATGAATTCTGGCAAGCCCTGTCCATGAGCAATCCGGGAGATAATGGTTATCAGGAATTTGCCCTCAATTTGGAAATTCTTCACCACGAAAGCGCCAGTCTCGGGATTGTACCGACTCAAGCACAAGTGACCGATCTCATTCGAAATCTTTCGGCCTTTCGCGGACCGAATGGTTTCGACCCGAAAAAGTACGACGAATTCACCGCCAGCATGCTCGGGCCCAATGGATTTACCGAATCACAGCTGGAACAGCTTGCTCGAGACGAGCTTTCTTTGAAAAAGATCAAGGAAATGATCGCGACCGGAGTCAGTTTGCCGGAAGCAGAGGTGGATAGTCAGTTCGATCTTCTTTACGGAAAGAACTACGCCAGCGTGGTTCATTTCAATATCGCGGACTTCGCTAAAGACGTGAAAATCAGCGATGACGACGTGAAGAAATATTATGAGGGGCACAAAGACGAATTCAAGAGCGACGACAAACGTAAGATTGACTTCGTCCGGTTTGCCCTGGATGACGCTCAAAAAAAACTGACGGGCAAAGAGCGTGTCGATATTTTGATGAAATTGCAGGATCGGGCCAACGATTTTTCACAAGCGTTGCTCGAAAAGGGCGCCGATTTCGGAAAGGTCGCTGCGAAAATGCAGGTGCCTGTGGAAATCACGGGCGATTTTACGCACTATGCGCCCGACCCGAAGCTGAAAGACAAGACCAAGACGAATGCGGTCGCATTTCAACTCACGTCAAAGGATCCGGTCAGCGACGTCGTGGAAGAGGATGATGGTTACTATATTCTGCATCTCAATTCCGAGGCCGACGCGCGGCCTCTCACTCTCGAGGAAGCGAAACCGAAAATCCTCGAAAGTTTGAAAACCCAGCGGGCCAGGGAAATGCTTTCCAACAAGGCCTCGCAAGTCGCGCGCGAGTTGAAAGAAGCGGCCGCGGCACATCAGCCATTGGCACCGGTTTGCCAGAAGAACGGCGTAAAGCTGGAAAAGATCGAACCATTCGCCATTGCGGATGACGCTGAAACTACGGGTGCAACCCCAAATGATAAGCCGAAACCGGAGTCTCCAGATTTGACGGCGATCAAAAATGCCGCCGCGCTCACGCCGCCGGGTGAGGTGAGCGAGCCGATGCCAAGCGCAACCGGTGCGTTGATTGTGGCACTGGAAAAGCGAGATCCACCGGATGCGACGAAGTCTCAGCAAAGCAAAGTGGCCTTCCAGGAAAAGTATTTGAAGGGCAAGCGCGACGTCGTGTTCTTTGAATGGCTTCGTGATCGGCAGCGCGCCGCGGGCTTGACCGGACCAGCATAACTGACCGCGAATGGATACGGACGCGCTGGCATCGTCTCCAATTTGCCAAATGTGTGGATAGGTGTTTTCGAATGTTCGTGTCGATTTGTCCGTATTCGTGGTTTTCTGAATAATGCCCGCGCGCGACGAGATCTTTGATGACGCAAATGGCGACCTGGCCATCGGCGAGTTGGGAAGCGCGGTCGAAAAATATCGGCGGTGCGTGGAGATGGATCCGGTGTTCTTCGATGGCTGGCATGCGCTCGGCATGGCTTTAATGAAGCTCGGCCGGTTCGATGAAGCGATCGAAGCCGGCAAGAAATCGGTTGAATTGCGGCCTAACGATCAGATTGGGTGGACCAGTTTGTCGTTGTTCTACAATCGTGCCGGCAATATTCCGGAAGCCGAAGCCGCTGGAACGAAAGCGAAAATCCTGGGTTGGGGCGGCAAAATCGCCCAAGAGTAGGTTGTAGCCGCGGCGTTAGGCCGCCGTGTGTTCCAATGAGTTGGGAAGATCAAGGCGCCGCGACCGAACGAGGCAGCTGCCGCATCCGGCCTTTAAATGTTTCGCTTTCAATCCTTCGACGCGGAGTCTAGCAACGAGATCGGGCTAGCGTCGGCCGGTTTCCGGCGAATCATCGCTATGAAAAAATACTTCGCCGTCGTCGCCGCATTATTTTTCTCACTTCCGTCCGGGTTGTTCGCGCAAGATTCCAAATTCGCGGCCGACCAACTGAAATATAGCCGTGATTTTTATGGGAAAGTCCATTTCGTCGCGATCACAAACCTGTCGTTAGGCTTGGCTGGTAAAACGGAATTCAAGTACGATCGCTATCCGGACGGCGGACCGGAACGAATCCAATGCCCGTCCGGCGAATTTGTTCGGAGAAAAGGTGAAAAGAACTGGATCAAATCGGATGATTGGGGCGATACCGGGACACCCATCGACGCGACCACTGCCGGACGGTTGAATAATTGGGTCGGATTGATTGACGGAATGATCAAAAGCGAGCCGGCATTGAGGTTTGTGAGTAAACGCGACGAAGGCGATCGGCATGAAGTCGTCTTCGAAGAAACCAGCCATTCGAAGGGCAAGCCGCCGCAATACGTTTTCGGGAAATACAAAAACGAAAAAGACGATCAGATGTTGTTCTCGAACTTTTCGGGTCCGATGAAACTGGGTGGACACGACGCTACGGTGGACATGAGTTTCAGCTATCTGGTGTCGGTCAATATTCAGGATGTCAGCGGGGCTTCGCCGGCCCCTTCATTCGCGCCGGCAGAGGCTCAATCGCCTCCGGCTAACGGAACTTCGATCGCTTTGCTTGACGGCAAATTTCATATCGACGTGCCGTCAGATTTTGTGCGCGAACCAAACGATCCGGCGAAGCCGAAAACGCTGGCGAAATTCTCGCGATCTGATGGCGCATGGGGGACTGTGCTACGCGGTACGCACGGGCTCAAACCTGAGGAATTGGACGGTTACTTAAAAAAGCGTGTCGCCGAATACAACAAGGGATTCAATTGGCTCCCGAAAGATGCGCACTTGCAATGGATCCACCATGAACTTGTCACGATCGATGGGCGCAAGTGGGCGGACTGGAGTTTTGTCCCAATGATGAAAGGGAAAAAAGATTACCGGAACAGTCCGGTCTACTCACGCAATCTGACCACATCGTACAAAGATCAGCTCCTGGAAATAAATTTTACGACCAACCTGAGCACCGATCCCGAGTTGAAAGATGAAATCGATCGGATCATGAGCTCGGTGCATCTGGAGGAATAAAAAACAATTCGGGAGGAGCCGTTGGATCCGTTCGCCGAGTCCGAAGCGCGAGCTTCATGTGCTGCTAATTCGATCCATTGCGGATCGTGATGATCGCCGGATCCTTTCCGGGTCGATACATCGACGCGCCATAGCAGAGCGCGGCGTTTTCTTTCCGCGCGTAACGAACTTCCGCTTTGGCTTCGCAATATGGCGGATCATTTTCCTGTTCGCAGGTCACCTGTGGATTCGCATTCCATCTTTCGAGGAAGGAACAGTTGGCCACTTTGGGGCTGCCGGGAATCGGCACGTAACGGTTTTCGGTCAGTGTGAGAAATGCGGCCTCGGCGGGAAGCGGAACCGGAGTGGCATAGTTGGGCGATAAGCAGATCAATTTGCGTTGATTGAAATCAAAAGCCTCGACCGTGTCGCCATCCGAGCTGTTGAGATGCGTGCTGAAAAAGATCATTCGCAACGGCCCGTCGAACAGAAACGGTGAGCCGTTCGTCTGTTTGAGTCGCAAAGGCTCAAATGACGGGAAGCCGCGCAGCGCCCCAATCTCGCTTTCTTTCCCGTCTTTTGCATCGCGAAACCACATGACCCAGTTCAGCGGGTCGGTAGCGTCCTTGCCTTTCCGCCAGAATATTTCGCCTGCGTCGTCCGGCGCCTTGATATTCTGAGGCGGGCGATCCTGCGCCTGAACGGTCGCATCAAGCGCGGTTGAAGTTTGATGTTGCGGCTGGTCAATCTCCGCCGCGGCCGGTGACGGCGATTGGGATTGCCCGGGGGATTCTGCCGATGACTGATTTTCCTCTTCTTCTTCAACGCTGGCGAAGAAAGGAGAGGTTTTTGTCGCGGCGTACCAATCGGGCGCGGAGCCAAGCTTTTTCAAATTTGTCCCGCGAGGTTCGACGCTCCAAAACTCGCGCGTGTTTTCTGTCTTTTCACGAGTGAAGACAATTGCTTCTCCATTCGGCGCGAAAATTGGATCAACATCCTGTCCCGAGTCGTCATTCGTCAGCTGCCGCAAAAGTTTTCCGTCTTCGCGGTAAAGATAAAGGTGCGAGTGACTGGTTCCCTTCGCCTGGAGATACCGAATCGCTACGACGATTTCGGAATCTGCTCGGGTGATAGTAACCGGAGCAATCAGTAAACACACTGCGCTTACGTAACCGATCGGTTTCACCTTGAGGATAAACGGAATCAAATCGCGTTAAAAAAGCAACGCTGATCTGGTAAAGGAAACTCTTTATTTTGGCTTTACATCACGCCGGCGGCGTTCCATGACTTCTTACCGTGCAGGCGATTCGGCCATGCCTTCTCGCTCTCGCCATCATCCTGGCGACGACCTGCCTGATTTCAGCGAAACCGAAATTAAAGTCATCCGCCGCTGCGGAACAAAAACCGGAAGACCTTCTCGCGGCCGCCGAGAAAGTTTCCAGCGATCGCCCGTGGCGGGTTGAGGCGCATGTCAACGGCGACAAGGATATGAAACTTTCAGGCATTGTTTTTGGCAACGATTTCGATCTCACGACCGAAAATGTTGATGGCGCAACGCGGCAGATCACCCTCGGCGATAAAAGCTGGTCGAGCGGCGACGGCGGTAAAACTTGGAACAGCGCCGACCCTCAAGACCGACGCTCTTATTATCTCATTCACACTCCGATCAAATTTTCGCCGGGCGAAAAGATTCCACCGTTTGAAAAGGTGAAACCAGAGAAAGGCCAGGACGCATCGGTTGTGCACCTTCGATTTATTGCCGCTGAGAAGATTCATTATGAAGGAGATCGTCCGAACTGGTGGATTTCGCAGGCAGACCCGCAGTCGCCGATCATCCAGCGATACAACGGGCCGGCGTATTACGAACGATCGGAAGTTACGACTGATGCCAGCTACACGCCCATTTCCGATTCTCCGCCGGTGGTCGCTCCCCCAGGTAATCCGCACGCGCAAGCAGCCCCGCCCGGGCCCGAGGCTTTGCTCATGGAAGCGATGAAGAAAATGAAAAGTGGGGTGTGGTCGGTGAACGCCACCGTCACCGCGAAGGAAGCAATCAAAGTTTGGGGCTTGCTCGAAGGCAACGATTTCGATTTGTCGATGGATCCGGGAGTCAAACCGAACACGCCGCTGCGCGGTATCGTCCTCGGTGGGCAAGCATGGATTTGTTCGGATGGGGAAACCTGGCACGCCGGAACACCGAATGACCGCGTGATCTACAACTGGGTCCACACTCCAATTATGTCGGGGCGAATGGAACCGCCATTTGAAGAAACAGGGCGAGAACAGCGAAACGGTCAAACCTGGTTGCAGATCAAACTCAAGGTCCCGGAAAAAAATGCCGACCCGAACGAATTACCGCAGTACTCGCTCGTGCTCGACGCCAAAGGCCAGCCCCAATACATTGGCCATGCTGCCATGCCGATGTTTTCGCAGGCACGGGGTGAGGTCATTCATATCCTGGCGGATTATGCGTCGGCGAAAGAAAAAATAACGCCGCCCCCACTTCCGGCGCCGGTCGATAACAGCGTTCACGGCTTCTATGACATTGAGCAGCACAAATCCGAATGGGCGGGCAAAGTCGTTCGGGTTGAAGTAACGCCGAAAATTTTGCAGTCCGAACAGATAGCGGAGACGACCTATCGCGCTTTTCTAAAAGACAGCGCTGGCCATTACGGCCGGGTGGAATTTCCTTACGATGCGCTGGTCAAGCTGGGATTTCTGAAGAAAGTGGTGGGTGGCATCCATACCTGGGATGACCTCGAGAAAATGGGTGTGCTGGGACGGACAGAAGGCGATCCGGTGTCGTTTTATGTCGAGGTCATCTCGTTAGGCCCGGGACCCGCGGCGAGGGCGATAGCGGTCGGTGCGAAAGTATCGCCCGCACCCGACGGAAAAATCGGTTACAGCTGGTGACGGCAGCAACCGCCGGCGAGAGGGGGTGGGCGATTGGGTCAATCGCCCCTACCTGAGAGTGTGCTTCGCCATCACCAGATATTCGCGCGTTTATCTTTGGCGCGGACCATTTTCGATCCGTCCGGAATATTGAACGCTTTTTGAAACTCCGTCAGGTTCGACAACGGCCCATTCACGCGAAAATGATCGGGTGAATGCGGGTCGGTGTTGATCCGCAGCTTCAATGCTTCGTCACGAATTTTGGATCGCCAGATGGAGCCGTAGGAAAGGAAGAACCGCTGTTCCGGCGTGAGTCCGTCAATTTTTTGGTCGCGTTCCTGCGGGTTCTTCTCGAGCGCTTTCTGCAGTGCCGCATAGGCGAGTTTCACACCGCCGAGATCGGCGATGTTTTCGCCCTGGGTCAACTCCCCATTCACGTGAATGCCGGGAAGTGGCTCGTATTCGTTGAATTGTTGCACGACGGCTTGGGCCCGCTTCTTGAATGCCTCCGCCGATTTCGGTGTCCACCAATCACGCATGTTTCCATTGGCGTCGTATTGCCGGCCCTGATCATCAAAGCCGTGGGTCATCTCGTGACCGATCGCCGCGCCGATTCCTCCGTAATTCACCGCGTCATCTGCATCGAAATAGAAAAATGGCGGTTGCAAAATCCCCGCCGGGAAAACGACCTCGTTCATGGTCGGATTGTAATAAGCATTCACCGTTGGCGGCGTCATGCCCCAATCGGTCCGGTCCACCGGTTTGCCGATTTTTTCAAAGCTTCTCTGCGATGCGAACTCGGCCGCGCGAAGGCTGTTCAGCACGTACGGGCCGCGATCGATCTTCAGCAGCGAATAATCCAGCCACTTGTCCGGATAACCGACCTTCACACCCATTGCGGCCAGTTTTTTGAGCGCTTCCTTTTTCGTCGGCTCATCCATCCAATCGAGCGTCTTGATCCGGTCGGCCAACGCCGCCTTCAGATTGTTGATTAATTCGAGCGCGCGCTCTTTTGCCTTGGGTGGGAAATTGTAGGCCACATAAAGTTTTCCAAGCGCTTCGCCGATGGCGCCGTCTTCAGCTTCCACCACTCGCTTCCAGCGCGGCTTCAATTGTTTCACACCTTGCAGGATCGCCTGGTTGAAATTGAAATCTTCGTCGACGAAATCTTTGGAAAGCTCGGTCGCGGCCGCGTCGATGAGTTGCCAGCGGAGATAAGATCTCCAATCGTCGAGCGGCGCCGATTGATAAAGTGCGTCGACCGTTTTGAAAAATTCCGGCTGCTGCACATTCACACTTGGCGGATCGATCAGATTGATCGCTTTAAAATAATCGCTCCATTTCCAATCCGGCGTGATGCTTTGGAGCTGCGACAACGGCATCTTATTATAATTCTTCTGCGGATCGCGCAGCTGCACCGGCGTGCGCGACGCTTCGGCGAGCTTCGTTTCGAATGCCAGAATCTTGGTCGCTTCGTCCTTCGCCGTCGCCGCCTGATCGCCCAGCAATGTCAACATCTTGGCGATGTGTTCGACGTATTGAGCGCGCAGTTTTTTCGAAGCGTCGTCGGTCTTGGTGTAATAATCGCGGTCCGGCAGGCCGAGTCCGCCTTGTCCGGCGATGGCAATGTCATGCGTCGTATCTTTTTCGTCCTGGCCCGAGGCGAAGCTGAAAAAAACCGGCGCCCCGATGGTGTGCAGATGCGCAATCTCCTTGAGCAAAGTCTCCTTATCGTTCACGTCCTGGATCTTCTTGAATTCCTCGGCCAGCGGCTGTGCCCGTTGCGCTTCAATCGTCGCTTCGTCCATTCCACTGACATAAAAATCGCCGACCTTTTGCGTATCCGCGGCAAGTCGCGGATCGATTTTCGAGTCCTTTGCTTTTTCCGCGACGCTGTGGAGCGCGTCGTTGTTATGCTCGATCACTTCATTGAATCCCCCCCAACGCGAATACTCCGGCGGGATTTCCGTTTTCTTGATCCAGTTGCCGTTGGCGTAGAGGTAAAAATCGTCGGCTGGTTTGACTGAATTATCGCGATTCGCCGGATCGATCGGTTTCGCGTTGGGGGGAGACGTCGAAGGCACCGCCGCAACCTGGTCGGCGGTCGCCGGGGCTGGCGCCTCCGATTCGTTTTGCGCGTTGAGCGCAATGGCCGATGCGAAAACAAATAGCAGAGAGAAAAAGCATTTGAGCATCGGCAAAGAAACGCGAGACGCTGCCTTTTGTCCAACGACCGAATCGGACACGCGTCGGGATTTTTCGGAGAATCAGCGGGCGTTACACGAAGGACACCAAAGGTCGCGCGTTCCCGAAGACATCTTTACGATCTTCGCCGACTATGGATTAGATCAATAAATCTTGTAGGCGCCGACCTGCCAGCGTCCGGTCTCTTTGCTCAAGATCAATAACTCGGCGGCGTTCGCTTTTCGATCGAACGAGCTCTTGAAAGCAACCGCCTGATAATTACCATCAGGCCACCCCAACGCTGTCTTATAACGCGTTACCCTCAAGAACGATCGTGCTCGGACATGCCCGAAAGGAATGCGATGCGTGTTCATCCACTTCACAAAGTAGTCCTTACCCATGCTGCCGGCCTTTATCCTTGGTAACTGTGCCTCGAACGCCTGGCTGTAATGTCCCGCGTCTACGAGATTCACCCACTGTATTGCGGCGTCCCGCGCAGCTTGGTCGTCGGCTGAGATTGCCTTCGCGGGTTTGGTGACAAAGATTGACGTGGCTGTAACAGCGCAAAGGATGAAAAGGCTTCTAAAGTTCATAGGGGATTTTAGTGACGGCGGATTTTTTTATGTGTTTCGACGTGTAAGTCAACTTCACATTATCAGGGCCACGCAAATTTTCGTTTCTTTGTCGGGCAGCGCCGCACAAAATTTGTCTGCATTGCCCGTTTGGCTTCCTTGCGTTCGAGATGTTCTTACACAACGACGACGATGGTTTGCGGTAGTCGGCGGCCGCCGAAAGCGGCAGGTAGGGGCGATTGACCTCAATCGCCCGTTCGGATAAAAACCGAAATCCCCCCAGGATCGACATTCGTGACAATCCGATCCGGGCTGGCTTGATTCGAGAGGACGAGCGATAGCTTTGTCTTTTTGAGGGTTACAATCTCGATTGAATGAAGAAACGTTGCGGGCGATTCGGTGAATCGCCCCTGCCTGTCGGCGGTTGCCTAACCTGCATTTCGATGGATGACGCGTGACGGCTGATTTCTGACTCTGTTCTCAACCGCTCACCTCAACACCTCAACCTCTCAACACCTCAACATTCCCATATTACATTATTGTCATTCAGTGTATTTGCGATTGACCCCGGCCTAACGAACTCCACCTTTACTTTAATTAAACCAATGTTCTTATGAAAAAATATCTCACGCTGACGTGTTCGTTGTTTCTTGCCGCGGTTGCCGTTTCCTTTGCCGGTCCATCCAAGGAGACGATGATGGAAAAAGAAAAAGCCGCCTGGCAGGCCTATAAAGATAAGAAGAGCGACGATTTCAAAAAGGTCGTCGATAAGGATATCAAGTGCGTTTACCCGGATGGCGTATCAGATATGGCCAAGGAAATCTCCGATATGGCCAAGTGGGACATCAAATCGTTCGAAATCGGCGATTTCAAAACTTTCTCGGATGAAAAAGATATCGTTGTCACCACCTATACGGTGAAAATCGATGGAACGTTGGATGGCAAAGATATGAGCGGGACTTACAACGCCGGATCGGTCTGGAAAGAAGAAGGCGGCAAGTGGCTCGCCATTTTCCACACCAATATTAAGCAATCCGCACCGTAAGGGCGGATTAGTTGGAGTTGAGAGAACGGCGACTGGGTCGCCTTTAGTTGAGAGCTGGTAAACGAATCCGGGTTTTGTGGCGGCCGGCGTGTCGCCTGCAATAAGGGCGGCAGTGGCTCGCCATTTTCCACACCAATATTAAGCAATCCGCACCGTAAGGGCGGATTAGTTGGAGTTGAGAGAACGGCGACTGGGTCGCCTTTAGTTGAGAGCTGGTAAACGAATCCATGTTTGTGGCAGCCGGCGTGTCGCCTGCAATCTCGTCACTTGTCACCCGTCGCTCGTCACTGTAGCGTAGCCACATAACGCGGGGGAGCCGGATGGCTGAGAGGTTCCTGAAAAAGGACGACCCCTTGAACCTGATGCGGGTAATGCCGCCGAAGGGAGGTCCGAGGTCGGACTGACAGCCATCACGCGTATCTTTCCGCGGTCAGTTTCAACCACGAAGGGCACGAATGAACACGAAAAGAAAGCGCGGAGGCAAGGGTGCGCTTTCGACTGAAGAGATCTTTTCCTCCACAATTCCCGGGAAATGAAAATCCTGCGTAAACCTGTGAAAACTGTGGCTAAATAAACGGCCTTGCCGAATTACCGATGAAAAAGAAGAAGACTGACCGTCCCGTTACAGATTCCCCCCGTTCCGATTCCGCAGATTCGAACCGAATAAATAATCTGCGCAAATCCGCGAAATCTGCGGATAAATCGGTTCCTTTGCCGAATTCGAAAAAGATTTACGTCGCCGGTAGCATTTACCCCGATATTCGTGTTCCGTTCCGCGAGATTTCCCTCTCGCCGACCAAAACCATGTCCGGTGAAGTGGAAAAGAACGAAGCGGTCCGCGTTTACGACACGAGCGGACGCTGGGGCGATCCCGATTTTCCGGGCGATGTCACGCTTGGTCTGCCCGCGGTCCGATCGCAATGGATCCGCGCGCGCAACGACGTCGAGGAAATCGAGGGCCGCAAAGTCCACCCGATCGATGATGGATACCTGTCGGACCAACACGCCGCTCTGGCGGCGAAACGCCCGACGGCCAAGTCAGAAAGCGCGAACGGCGCGCGTCTCTCCCCTCTCAACTCTCAACCATCAACTCGTCGCCCTTTGCGGGCCAAGAACGGCAACGCCGTGACCCAATTGTGGTACGCGCGCAACGGGATCATCACGCCGGAAATGGAATTCATCGCCATTCGCGAAAACGGAAAAGAATTGCGGATTGCGGATTGCGGATTGCGGAATAGCAGACGCGAAGTGAATGGCCAGGCCGGCTCGGATCTCTCAACTCTCAACACTCAACACCCAACTGCGCAAAATGACTTGTCATTTCGGCACAGTGGTTCCCAGCCGTTCAAAAAGTGGCCATCGGTAATTGAGGGCGAGATTACTCCCGAGTTCGTTAGGCAAGAGGTCGCGCTCGGCCGGGCCATCATTCCTGCCAACATCAATCACCCCGAGTCCGAGCCGATGATTATCGGCCGCAACTTTTTGGTAAAAATCAACGCCAACATCGGCAACAGCGCCGTCGCATCGTCGATCGAGGAAGAAGTGGAAAAGATGCGGTGGGCGACCAAATGGGGCGCCGACACGGTGATGGACCTTTCCACCGGCAAAAACATTCACGCCACCCGGGAATGGATTATCCGGAACAGTCCCGTGCCCATCGGCACTGTGCCGATCTATCAGGCCCTGGAAAAAGTCGGCGGCCGGGCCGAGGAACTGACCTGGGATATATATAGAGATACCCTCATCGAACAGGCGGAGCAGGGGGTCGATTACTTCACCGTCCACGCCGGGGTACTATTAAGATACATCCCGATGACCGCCCGGCGCGCCACGGGTATCGTCTCGCGCGGGGGGTCGATCATGGCCAAGTGGTGCCTGGCCCATCATCAGGAGAGTTTTCTCTACACGCATTGGGACGAAATCTGCGAGATCATGGCCGCCTACGATGTCAGCTTTTCCATCGGCGACGGTCTAAGGCCGGGTTCAATCGCGGACGCCAATGACGAAGCGCAGTTTGCAGAACTTTACACCCAGGGCGAGCTGACCAAGCGCGCATGGGCGCAACATGTCCAGGTGATGAACGAAGGCCCGGGCCACGTGCCGATGCATCTGATCCAGGAAAACATGGAAAAACAACTCGAGTGGTGCGAGGAAGCGCCGTTCTACACCCTTGGTCCCCTAACGACTGACATCGCGCCCGGGTACGATCACATTACCAGCGCGATCGGGGCGGCCATGATCGGCTGGTACGGCTGCGCCATGTTGTGCTACGTCACGCCAAAAGAGCATCTCGGTTTGCCTAACAAGAAGGATGTAAAAGACGGAGTCATCGCCTACAAGATCGCCGCGCACGCCGCCGATCTGGCCAAAGGCCATCCCGGCGCGCAGTACCGCGACAACGTAATTTCCAAGGCCCGCTTCGAATTTCGTTGGGAAGATCAGTTTAATCTGGCGCTCGATCCCGAAACCGCGCGCGAATTTCACGACGAAACGTTGCCGGCCGAAGGCGCCAAGACCGCACATTTCTGTTCCATGTGTGGGCCACACTTCTGTAGCATGAAAATTACGGAAGACGTCCGCAAGTTCGCTGCCGAACAAGGGATCAAAGAGGAAACAGCCATCGAAGAAGGCCTGAAACAAAAGGCAACGGAGTTCACGAAGGGCGGTTCGGAAGTTTACGCTAAGACGTAATCGCGATTCCGGTTCGAACTGGTAGAGGCGGCCGTGTCGGCCGCGAAATTGCAGCCGCCTCGCTCTGCCTGCCAAGTCCGTAGCTCGAAGCGAAGAATGGTCGAGCCGTTTTTCTTCCGGGGAGCGCGCGTCTCGCGTGACGGCGATGGCGTTCGCCCTCACGAACTTGAAATTCCTTTAACCGCCGGTGACACGGATGGGCACAGATAAAAAGAACGGTTTCTTCGAATCCGCGATTATCTGCGTAATCCGTGGTTAACAATTTAGAGCCCCATGGAGAGCGGAGTTTTTGACAGAATGAACAGAAGTTTGAGATCCCGTTGATTCTGTAAATCCTGTCTAGAACCTGATCGAGAGGGCGCTCTCTATTGGTCCACAAGATTTCCAGCACCCGGAATCCCCGCAGATTTTCTCCAGTACCTTCGTGTGCTTGTGCTCTCTAGAGCCGGGAGGCTCAGGGTGGTAAAAGTAACTCGAATTCCGAAGTGAAATCGCCAGCCCGGATCGGACCTTTGTTATCTTTGTTTCCTTCTGTTGAGTTGAACTTCTTCCTCTTCACTTGCCGATTTGATTCACCACCCGGCGCGCCCGCGCCTCGAGTTCCCGAGATCGCAGAGGGAACGTGACGTTACGCACCTGCTAGTGCGCCAATATTGAATCCCTCATATGCCTTCGTGTGCTCGGGCTCTCTAGAGCCGGGAGGCTCGGGTGGTAAAAGTAATTCGAAATTGCGAAGTGAAATCGCCAGCCCGGATCGGACCTTTGTGCCTTTGTTTCCGGTGGGTTGTTTTTCATGATTTCTCAAACTGATCTACCGCCCGGCGCGCCCGCGCGTCGAGTTCCCGAGATCGCAGAGGCGCCGTGACTTCTGTCCAATTCAGATCTTCGTGGACTCGGGCCCTCCAGAGCCGGGAGGCTCGGGTGGTAAAAATCCAATCCGGAATTCGAACTTGCTTCAGACTCGTCACCTGCTTGCCAAGCCGTCGCTTTGGTGGAGGCTGGTCAGTGATCAATTCTCTGTTCTGTCTCTCAACTAAAGGCTCGCTGGCGGGCCGTTCCATCAACTCTCAACTTCTCTAGATGAACATCACCACACTTCATATCGGGATGAAAGTGCGCCACCCGCAGTACGGTGTCGGCGTGGTGAGATCGTTGACCGAGCAAACGGCTGACATCACGTTCGATGATGGTCCTAAAACGATTGCACCGGCGTCGAGCGATTTGCAGCCGGCGGAGGCGACCGCCACTTTCAGCGAGTTACAAATGCCGGTGGCAAGTCTGATCCGCGAGACGGCGCACGCGATTGTCGAAGCGCTCGGGTTGGAACAAAAAGACGTGGTCGTGGAAGGATTGGGAAACCGTTGGCAGAACGGGACGCTGGTTCTCCAACCTGCGGAGACCTCGCTTCAGCCCAAAGAACTACCGCTGGAAACTTTTTTCCATAAGATCGTCATGATTCGCAATAATCTGCGAGTCCTTGAACAGAAAGTGAACGCGAGCGACAAGCTGAGCGATGCGGATAAGTTCGATATGCAACAGTACATCACTCGCTGTTACGGCTCGCTCACCACATTCAATATTCTGTTTAAGGACAAAGACGACCAGTTCCGAAGCGGCGCCTGACGGACAGGAAGGAATCTTCGGAAGCTATTTTAACAGGGAACGAAGTGAATGAAGATAAGCGCCTTTTCGGCTTGGATCTTCGTGTGCTCGGGCTCTCTAGAGCCGGGAGGCTCGGGTGGTGAACCTAATCCGAATTCCGAGTGGAAAGCGCCAGTCCGGATCGGACCTGGTCGCGCCGTCGCAGTCACGAACTTCTTCTTTTAACGGAAAGCAACGCAGTAAACGAAGACGGCCGAACGTTTTCACGTTCGGCCGCTGTTCACCAAAAACTTTCTCGGCTGAAAATGGCAAGCCATTTATCGCCGAACACTATTATTTAAGACTTATCGTAAGCGAGGGTGCTGTTTACCTTCATGCCCTTAGCATTCAGCATCGTGCTCGTTACCGTCCGGCTCTTTCGATCGGCCGCCACGACGATCGTGCCGTTGCCCACTGTCTTGCCATTCTTCTGGGTCGTCATCTCCAGGGTGTTTGCATCACTCTTCTTGAATGAGCGTTTATCGGCCTGCGGGTCGCCGGTAATGGCATAGAATTTACCATTCAGCTTCCCAGTCCACACGCTGTGAGTTTTCTTACCATTACTATCCGTGCCGTCGACCGTGCATTTGTTCTGGTCGCCAACTTTTTCCCATACCACCAGCGTGCTTTTGCCGGCGCCGTCGCCGAAGGTGGATTTGCTTTCATTTAATTTCCAAGTGCCCATGGTCGGATTCTGGTTCGCGAGACATATTGCGGCTGTCGCGACCGAGAACAGCAGGGCTAAACCAATTGTTTTTGTTTTCATATTTTGATTTTCTTTCGGCTTACTGTTTGGGAAGTGGATCCGACGCAAAATTTGCGTGGACCAACATCCATTTGTTGTCCTTCTTCACGAAAACGCGCGTCGATTTTGCACGGTCCGGTGTCTGTTTTCCGTCCTTGTCCTGGGTAAGCCCGACATAGTTGTAAGTCAGGATGGCAACATTCCCGTTGTATACCTGGACTTTGGAGTTCGCCATTTCGCCCACAACGGTTTTGCCCGAGTCTTTCCCTGAAGCTTCCGCGAGGCGCGAATTCATCGCTTTTCCGTCGAGACGCGTGGCATACTGGCCATTGAACTCGGTGTAATCATCCGACATGTCTTTGGATTGCTCCGCGACATTCGTCGGATCTTTCAGTCCAGCCGCCCACTGCGCTTTTGTCATGGCAATGACGGCGTCAGCGATCGCCTGGTCGCCTGACTGAGCCGACGCAACTTGCTGAGCAGACACGTTCATCGTGAAAGCCAGGCAACAGGTCGACAATGCTAGTACCAATATTATTCTTTTCATTTTACTTTCTCCGCGGGAAACCCCGCGTGTGTGAGATGAACCACGCTCAATTGTTCACTGAGACAGGCAATGGTCCGTTAGCTATTGCCGCCGAACCGGCCGAGAAGCCGGATGCTCGCTTGCTGGCGTTAGACTCCGTTAGTGCATCGACGCGGTAAGTCAATCGGTTTCGGTGAACGCCAACGGGCATTTAAGCAGTGACCAGCCTCCGCCAAGGCTACGGCTTGGACTTGATCGCGCCGTTGCGATCACGAACTTTCTTCTTTTAACAGAAGGCAACGAAGTAAACGAAGATAAGCGCCTTTTCGGCTTGGACCTTCGTGTGCTCGGGCTCTCTAGAGCCGGGAGGCTCGGGTGGTAAAGCTAATTCATTCCGAAATAAAAAGAGCTAGTCCATCGGACCTTTGTTATCTTTGTTTCCTTCTGTTAAGTGCTTTTAGTTTTTCGCCACCTCTCGATTTGATTCACCACCCGGCGCGCCCGCGCCCCGAGTTCCCGAGATCGCAGAGATAACGTAACGTCCTGTTTCAGCTCAGATCTTCGTGTGCTCGGGCTC
This sequence comes from uncultured Verrucomicrobiae bacterium, assembly GCA_963846065.1. Taxonomy (GTDB): domain Bacteria; phylum Verrucomicrobiota; class Verrucomicrobiia; order Chthoniobacterales; family UBA10450; genus DASPUI01. The sequence goes on along the minus strand of CAWJUP010000002.1, from coordinate 166,984 downwards.
TCTAGAGCCGGGAGGCTCGGGTGGTAAAGCAAAGTGACATGTGACGGGTCACGAGAATCAGAATCTAATAGAAGGCAACGAAGTAAATGAAGATCACCGCAACAAAGTGACGCCTCGACAGAGCGAGGCGGCGACAACGCTACGTCTCCGCGCAAAAGAACTCGAAGAGCTACTCGCCTGGGTGGGAGCTGGCGTGACAGTGCGGGCAGGAGATGGATTCCACGTAGCGCGGATCTTTCTGTTCTAACACGGTGAGTGGAGCCTGACAGACAAAACAGAGCGCGGCTCCGGTTTCACGCAGGGAAACATCGAGCGCGACGCGTTTGTCGAACACGAAGCAGTCGCCGTCGAAATGTTCGCCGCCGCATTCCTCGAAATAGCGCAGGATGCCGCCATCGAGTTGAAAGATTTGGGCGAAGCCGGCCTTTTGCAAAAACAGCGCCGCTTTCTCGCAGCGAATGCCACCGGTGCAAAAAGTCACCACTGGATCGTCTTTGAGATGACCGGGGAGAGACGCGGCGGCGGTTGGGAATTCGCGGAAATGATCGAGATCGAGCGTGCGGGCGCCGCGGAAAGTGCCGAGTCTGATTTCGTAGGTGTTGCGCGCGTCGAGCAGAGTAACGGACCGGCCTTGGTCGAGCCATTCCTTTAGTTTTTTCGGCACAACCCTTGGAGCGGGGGAACGGCCGGGGTCGATTCCCGGGACACCGAAAGCGATGATTTCTTTTTTGATCTTCACCAGCATTCGACTGAATGGCTGATAATCACTTTCGCTGATTTTCACGTTGAGGTTGGCTAGACCTGGAATCGTTCGGAGATAATTGAGAAGCTGGTTGGCGACATCGGGCTCGGCCGACACGACGACGTTGATTCCTTCCGGGCTGAGAAGGATCGTGCCGCGCATGCCCTGACACCTCGTGCGCAGCGCAGCCTGCAATTCCTTCAGATTGCCTAACGAAGCAAATTGATAAGCGGAAATGTTTGTGAACACCGGCATGAACAGTTGGAATATGCCGCAAAGAGTCCGGCTGAAAGCCAATTGATGGAACGGCTCCGCCTTAGAGAGAGTTGATAGTTGATGGAACGGCTCCGCCTTTGGTCGAGAGCTAAAATAAATTCACCTCGCCAACGATTACCCGGATCACGTCGCTACGAATAGGGGAGGCACGTTTCCAGCGTGCTGGTCTCGGCATCCTGCCGGAACGAACTTTATCCTCATTAACCGTGGATTACGCAGATTTCACTGATTCTGAAATTTCAAACGCAAGTTCGTCCGTCATTCCGCGCTCACTCGCATCAGCGTATCCGTCGTCACGTTCACCTTCTTTGTCTTTAATTCGCGTAATTCGCTCCATTCTTGGTTAAAGCAAGCCCCAGCGGCCTTTTCGCAACGTTCGAGCAGTCGCGCGCGTTCATTTCTTCGCCAACTCCGCGAAAGCTGGTGTCGGACCGCGCCAACGTAACGTCTCGACTTTTTTGAAGAGCGGCGCATCGGTCCGTAAGCGTCGCGAGTTTCTTGAAAAGCAACGCGAGATTGCGCTGATCCTTGCCGAGAGAAAAACATTTGCCGGAAACTTTTCGATCTTACCATAGCGATTCAAAAGATCGGCAGCGGTTCTGGGGCCGATCCCAGCGATGCCGGGGTAACCGTCAGCCGTATCGCCCACAAGAGCGAGCAGGTCCGGAATGAGTGGCGGATTGACCCCGAACTTTTCGCGGATCGCCAGCCGCATCGCGAATCGATTTTGCGCCGGCCATCAATCTGGACCACGCGCGTGCCGCGGACGCATTGCGCCAGATCTTTATCGGGGGTCCAGATCGCGACTTTGTCGACCTTCTTGTCCTTCGAGGCGAGATGTGCCGCTGAAGCGAGTGCGTCATCGGCTTCGAGCTCGATCATCGGCCAGACGACAACACCCATCGCCGCGAGCGTCTCCTCGAGCGGATGAAATTGGGCGAGCAACGCCCGCTCAATGCCGTCGCTGGTTTTGTAGTCCGCCCAAAGCCGATTGCGGAACGACTCGATCACGTGATCGGTGGCGACACCGAGATATGTGGGCCCTCTTCGTTTTCAATTATTTGGAGAATGGTTTGCAGTACACCGACAACCGCGCCGTAAGGCCGATCTTTGCCTTTAGTAAAACGGCGCAACCCGTAAAAGTGACGGAACAGTTCGTAAGTGCCGTCGACGAGATGAACGATCATTTTGGGTCAATGTGCGCGAGAAAGGCGCGGCCCCTGATGTGGCTGATTGTGGCTGCGCCGCAGCGGTCTGCCGATGATTATCCCGAAATATGGGCAAAGTTCGCGAAGTTTCGGCGTGACGTTCGTGAATCAAATATCAAATGTTTCGACACTTCTCTCCGACTCTCTTATCGCCCGTGCATCGGCCGGATAATCTGAAGCCTGATACGAGTACCTTCAGTATCGGTTTCACCGGCGAGCACAAGGCGTTTGATCTCGGAGTAGGAGACGCCGAGAAAGCGGCAGCACCGTCCGTCGAGGGTGAAGAATTGCGCGTCACCTAAGTAATCGGCGTAAGCGGGTGGGAGTTGACCCGCGGCGTGGAGGCGGATTTTGTCCAGCATCCGTCCGAAATAAATCAGGCGCCCGACCTTGTCGTAACAACTCCGTAGACCAGGAACGTTCGGCATGGACAAAGGTCGATCAGGGCTGGCGCGGTTGCCAGTTTTGAAAATCGGTTAGGCGGGAAAGCGCAAAGAAAAGGCTTGCCCGGCGATGGCGGTGAAATACAAACGGAAAGCGCCTAAAGTAATGAAATTCGCATCAATCATCCCAGCATCTCTTCTGTTGTTTCTCGGCGGGTTTGCTTCACCCAGTTTTGCGCAGGAATCTCGATGGGGATCGCGAGGCGAAGAGACAGTGAAGTTCATCATTGCGGCCGAAACCAAGTGGGCCAACGCGGCCTGTAACCCGCAACCGGATCTTAAGAATGTGATTGCGGACGACTTTCAAGGAACATCGCCAAGCGGGCGGCGTTACAGAAAGAAGGAAGCGATTGCCACAGATACCAAAGCGCTCGAGCGTGACTGCCAACTGGGCCAGGTAAAGGTGAGATTTTTCGGCGATTCCATTGCGATCGCTTATGGAGCGGAAAGCGCGGTCTCCAAAGCTAAAGATGGCAAGGAGACAAAGCATTGTCTGATCTGGACCGACACGTGGCTCAAACGCGCCGGGAAATGGCAGATCGTCGCTGCGCAGGATACGAACATCCCTTGTAAGCTGAAAAGCTGAAATCTGATCGGAAGGTCTTAAAGTGTCGGAGCCGAGTGCTTGATCATTCGGATGAACAGAACACATACTCGGTCATGAATCTGAAATTCAGTAGGTTGCTAATCGGGTTGAGCACGCTGCTGTTGGTGCAAAGCACCCCGCTCTCGGCGCAAATTCCTGCGGACGAGCTGCCACCGCCGGGGACTGATACCGGGCTCGAAGGCAAATACGATCCGCAAAATGGTATTGCGCAGTTGATCCAGGACAAGACCGCGGAGTCGAGCGCGAGCAAGATATTCGAGGATGAACGTGTGCTCGTCTTCATGCCGCTGCCGGACGAAGAGGTGGCCGCGCCGGGGCATGTTCTGGTCGTTCCGAAACGGTTAGGCGCAAGAAATCTCCTGGACCTGAAGCCGGATGAGATGTGCTACCTGCTATTGACGGTGCAGAAAGCGGCGATCGCGCTGAAAAACGGACTGGGAGCAACGGGTTTTCGAGTTCAACAAAATAACGGGCTCAGCAGCAGCCAAACCGTTTACCACGCCCATTTTCACGTCATTCCCTCTTTCGGAGGAAAAGCGCCTGGAACTCCCGCGCCAAGGAGAAAGCTGTCGGCGGCGGAATATAAAGAGATCGCAGCGAAGTTGCGCGCGGCCTGGCCCAAGTGAGCGGGGGAGCAAGGAGCTAGGAGCGGAGAGCGAGAAGAAGAAGTTGAGAGTCGTTAGTTGAGAGTTGAGAGCAAGGGCGGGGAGCGAGGAGAAGAATGTTGAGCGGTTGAGAAGGTTGAGAGCTGAGAGTAACCCCAAGCCGATACTGCAACCGCCGTCAATCGGATTTGGCCCGGCTGGCCGGCGGAACGATTCCGTTCATGCGCAGATATTCCGCCATTTGTCCGTAATGATCGAAAGCATGAGCAGGGGCGAAGGTCGCTAGAAACAGTTTGGTTCGCTTGTTTTTGCCGACCGTCTCCACGCAATTCGCCGGAGTCAACGTGGCCACCGCCTTGTGGCCGAATGCGAATGATTCTTTCAGAAACTTTACGATCTCTGCCTTCGCTTTCATCGCATCGGGACCTTTTCCCTGGTTCGCCGTATCTGGAGCCTTCTCGCCGGTAATTCCCGACCAGATGAGATAATTGGACGCAGCGATATGTTTCACCTGTTCGGCGAACGTGCGTACTCCTTTGTAGTCGCTGCCAGCGATGTGCAGGCCTTCGGGCGAGAAGTTATATTTGTCTTCCGGCATCGCTTCGGCCGCTTCGACAACTTCCTTTTCCACGACGGCGATCTCGTGATCGATGCTCGAGGCGAGCGTCACAGGCGTTTGATCGCTCGACGGTGAACTCGTTGCCGGGGCGGTGTTCTTGGTATTCTCTTGCGCGAAGGCCGGAATGCTGAACGTGACTGCAGCGATGAGAAAGACGATTAGCTTCATGTGACGATTATACACGCGGATTAGACAGCCGCTTGTCGAGCTTAAGTTTTATGCGCGATCGAAGATAAGAATGTTTGGAATGCGCTGATCCACGAGGTGTCGGTCATGGTCAGGGTCTTGCGGTCGGGCGAGATGGTGATCTCGCGAGTTTCCACAAGCTTGCCATTGAGTTTTTTTGTTAATTCGATGGAGTAATCGCCGAGGCGGCGCGCGGATGTGGAGGGGCTGCCTGCAGTGGGACTAGATCCGGCCGGCGAATACTCTTTTCCGTCGAACTTCACGTTGTTCGGTGGCACTCCGCCGGAAACGAGGAAGGTAAGCCCGTCTTTCTCGTAAGGACGAATTTCAATCTCATACGCGGTATCTGCCTTTTCTTCCGTGGTTTCCCAAGTGCCCGGAATGCCTGAGTTGCTCGCACTGCCTTCCGCCCGTTTGTAAACTAGGTCGATACGCGAGGTCGAACCGTCCGGTTGGTTGCCAACGAAGGTGTCGGTCAGCGTTTTCCCGTCGTCGGAAAGTTTCCAATTCGCATCGACCACGGTGCGGTCACCTCGTTTACGCACAATTTTCCAGTTGTTAGGCGCTTCAATCTTAATGGAAATGGTGGTGCCCGACACTCCGGGCTGATCGGTCCCATCGGCCACCAGCGTTTCGGTGTCACCAACACCGGCAAAGGTGAGCGTGTACTTGTTTGCGCCGGCGGGCGCGATCGTCATTTGGTCGGCAAGTTTGCTCTTGGACAGGTTGAGCTTCCATTGGCCAATGAAGGGTTGGTCGGCGGCGCGCGACAGCGGTGCAGCGCCGATGCAGAGGACGGCGATAGTTGCGAGTGAGATCGTGGTTGATTTCATAGAGCTTTTTTTCTTCGGCGGTTTGAGGCGCCACAGGAAAAAGTTGATGGTTGAGAGTTGATTGCTGATGGATGGACGTTAGTGGATGAAATTTATCTTAACTATCAATCAAAGGCAGAGCCGTTCTATCAACCATGAACTGGCTGTCCAAGCTGTGACCAGTTACTAGCGAGACAAAGGCGCCTCGCCCTATTCTAGGGCATCAACATGCCGTGCATCGTGGAGACTGTGGGCCGGCAGCGCGAGAACGCAGGCAAATGTTCCGGCGCTGACAGCGATCATTAATAATAGGCCTAACCGAAATCCGCCGACGGTTGCGGCCAGGACAAACGCGCTGACACCGAGCGCAGCACCGATCTGCCGGATGAATTGCTGGCTGGTGGTCGCGCTACCCATGCGGGCGACGGGGACGCTATTCTGAACCACCACGGTGAGCGCGGGTGAAAGCAATCCCATTCCAGCGCCGGCGATGAGCGCCGCAATCATGACCGCGCCGAGTCCATGTTCGAATGCGATCATGAGAAAGAGTAGCCCCAGAATGTGCACAACGATTCCAATCACACTCGGAAGTCGTTCGCCGATGCGATGGACCAATCGTCCCGTGCCGAAGGCGAACGTGCTCCATCCAATGGTGAACGCACCAACCACCAGTCCGACGTCCGCGCGGTTGTCGTGAAAAGCGGTATTGGTGGCGAGCGGCAGATAACCGCTCAGGCCGAAGCCGCTGAAGAAGCCAAGGAATGATGAAGAAATCGACGACGCGTAGCCGGCATGACGAAAGAAACTCAACGGCAGAATTGGGTGCGGCGTCCGTCCTTCATGCCATACAAAGATCGCCAGCAGGATAATTCCGGCGGCGACGAGCGCGGCCTGAATCAATCCGATTTGTCCTTCACCGAGATCGACAAACGCCCACATCAAAGAACTGCCACCGGCGCCGGCGAGAAGCGCACCGGCAAAATCGAATCGGCCGACGCTCTGTCCGATGCTCTCGCGCATTCCGGCGATGACGAGGAAACCGGCGACAATCGCGATTGGCACGTTGATCAAAAAAGCCCAGCGCCATGAGAAATGGGTCACGATCAGAGTGCCAAGCAGTGGTCCGGCGACACTCGCGACCGCCCATGCGCTGCTAGCTGCGCCGAGCGCCCGGCCGCGTTTGTTAGGCGGATAAACAACTCCGAGCAGAACAAACGGCAGAGTGGCAATGGCTCCCGCTCCAATGCCCTGGATGGCGCGAGCGCCGATGAACTCCATCATTGTGTGCGCGACGGCGCAGAGTCCGCTTCCGATCGTGAATGCGACAATGCCGACGAGATAAGTGCGCCGGCGTCCCCAGCGATCGGATCCCGGTCCCCAGATCGGCATCGATACCGCGGCAGCGAGCATGTAAGCGGCAAATGTCCACGCGTAGAGGTGCGCACCGCCAAGCTCGGGCAGCGCCACTGGCATGACCGTGCTGACGATGGTGTTGTCGAGCCCGGCGAGAATGAGCGTAAACAAGACGCCGAGAAGGACCAGGATGCCGCTCTGTTGTGAGAATTCCGGTTTTGAGAGGTTTCTCACGCAAAGGTCACAAAGGATTCGAAGGAATACATAAGGAGGCGTTCGCTATTATCGTTTTTATTTCATCCGTCAAATGAGCGGGAAGAGGTTCAGAAGAGGTTGAGGGGTTGAGAGGTTGAGAAGTTGAGAAGTTGAGAGGTTGAGGCGGGGTTGAGAAGTTGAGAAGAAGGTTGATCGGCCTTGAATTACGAATCGATGGTCAACGAAGATATCTTTTCATTCGTGGTGGCGAAGTGATAGTCGAGCGTGATCGGGCTCCCTGGAAAAGTCCCTGAAATCTGGACAGCAACGATCGTTTCGTTATCGCGTTCTTCGGCGCCGAGCGTTTTGAATCGAAAGTGATATTTTTCGATTGTTGTTTTTAGCCACGCTTCGATCTCACTCTTGGCGTGATGGGTCGCACTTTCGTCGCGGACGGTCGCGTCGTCGGCAAAACAGGCGAGGATAGACGGCACATCGTGGGCGTTACTGGCGTCGATATAATTCTGAATTAGAGCCGACAGTGCAGCTGGCATTCTGCCGAAAACCTCGTCCACGTCGGGAGCGGGGACAAGAAGTTGAGAGGTTGAGACGGAAGTTGTAGCGGTCGACTTGGGCGAAACCCGCGGCTAGGTTACTATATATGAATCGGCTTTCGGGATTCGTCAGTCTGCATCCCTATTTCAAGGTGCCTCCGGACAAGATGTCGCGGTTGAAGGCGCTCCTGCCGGAGTTTGCCACAAAGACGCGCAACGAAACGGGTAATCTTTTCTACGAGTTCACGATCAACGGCGACCAAGTATTTTGCCGCGAAGGTTACGTCAACGCGGAAAATGTGAGTGCCATCCTCACGCAGGCCCTGGCCATGGCCGAGCTGGTCCGGGTCGAGGTTCACGGACCAGCCGCAGAGCTCGAGAAACTAAAAGAACCGCTCGCGGATTTGAAGCCGGTCTGGTTCGTTTCGTCGAAATGCTGAAATGCTGAAATGCTGAAATGCTGAAAAGTTGAAAAGCTGAAAAAAAGCAGGGAGCCGGGAGCGAGGAGCGGGGAGCAGGGAGTGGGGAGTGGGGAAAAGCTGAGACGCTGAGAAACTGAAATGCTGAAATCGGCGGTTATTATTGTTGACCGGTCGGGTTGCGATAAAGTTCAGGAATGATCGGCGCACGCTTCTCTCGACGCCTGACTCGCGCACGAAACGGTAACGGGACGGTTTCGGGCGGAGATCGTCTGGAGATTGTCTGGATTGAGCAGGCTCCGCTCCGAGCCAGTGTCGCCGGGGAATGCAGCGAGATGATGGCACGTCTCGAACGAGCGCGACTTGGATGGCACCAGTTTGAACGGCAGGATAAGCCCGCATTTGTTCGGTGGCGAGCGCGTGAGTTCGGCGCGCTGCTGAGCACAGCCCGTGATGTTGAGGATAAGATTCGCGACGCGCAAAATCTCATTCACGAAGTGGAGATGGAAATGCGGAGAAAAATCCAGGATCCGCACAGCGCTTATCGGCGGGTGATGTTCCGGCGAGAAAATCCGGGCGTCGCCGTCGAAGAGCAGGAGACTTTCTCCAACGGGTCCCGGTCGGAGACTGATCGCATGAGCGAGTTCGAACAGGAAGCCCTGTTTCAGGAATGGGTGCAAAAGTTCCTGGGCACAAATCCGGACAAGATGGACGACGACGCTTATTCGACCACCTTCGAAGTTTTTAAGTCGCACATGTTCGTTAGGCCGGAAAGCGGACTGAGGCGGTCCGCGCGTTTACCGGCGGATGACGTTCGGAGTTCAGCGGTGAATGATGAAGAGTCAGCGAGCGCAACCGAGCCGGAAGCAGCGGTCGATGCCAGGGTAAAGGAAATCTATCGACGGCTGGTGCGTCGATTGCATCCTGATTTGCGCGCCGATGGCGATGCCACCGTTTCTGCGCTTTGGCATGAAGTCCAGGAGGCTTATGCGGCGGGGGACGTCGCAAGAATGGAACTGCTCTTGGCGCTGAGCGATTTATCGGACGCGCCCGGCACCGGCACAACCTTGTCGCAGATGCGCGCGGTTCTGAGCGAATTGACTCGGTCGGTTCGCGCGTTGGAGCTCAGCCTGGTTGAAGCCGGCCGGGAAGATTCGTGGAATTTTTCTCGCACAGGTCCATCGGAGGATTTGCGTTTACGAGTGGAGCGGCAGCTGAAGCATGATCTCGCGTTGCGACAACAACGCCTGGATCTGCTCACGGAGACAATTGCGAGATGGGCGGAGAGAAGAGGTTGAGAAGAAGTTGAGAGGTTGAGAAGAGGTTGAGGGGTTGAGAAGAGGTTGAGGGGTTGAGAAGAGGTTGAGGGGTTGAGGAGATGAGTCGCAACGGGGTTGCGCATTTTTAAAGAGATAGGCAGACGGCATCGGCTCAGTTACAATAGGTGGTGCCGCCGGAGTCCGACGATAATCTGCGATTGAAGATCGGGCATGTCCTGTTCATCGACATCGTCGGTTACTCAAAGCTCTTGATCGAAGAGCAAAGAGAGAGCCTGGGCGAATTGACATCGATCGTGCTCGAGACGGCGCAGGTGCGTGAGTCGACCGACGAACAACTGGTTAGGCTACCCACCGGCGACGGTATGGCGCTGGTCTTCCATCACAGCGCGGAAGAACCGGCACGGTGCGCGCTGGAGATCGCCGAAGCGTTGCGTAAGCACCCGGAACTTCCAGTGCGGATGGGCATTCATAGCGGGCCGGTGAGCGAGGTGACGGATGTAAGTGGTCGGATCAACATTGCCGGCGCCGGGATTAACATGGCGCAGCGGGTGATGGATTGCGGTGATGCCGGCCACATCCTGCTTTCCCAACATGTGGCCGATGATCTGGTGCAATACCGACAGTGGGCGCCGCGGCTGCGCGATCTGGGCGAGTGCGAAGTGAAGCACGGCGTGAAACTCCACCTGGTTAATCTCTATGCCGAGCCGCTAGGAAACCCGGATCTGCCGGTGAAGTTCAAGCGGAGTGACGTCGCGGGAACGCCTTCGGCCGCCGGGAAATCACGGAGCATCCCCTGGCACGAAGTCGTCATTGCGCTTCTTCTTCTCGGGGTGGTGACTGCCGGCGTTTTCTTTTTCCGGCAGCGGGGCTCTGCTCCGGCGTCGACTTCAACAAGTGCTCCCGCCGTTTCCGAAAAGTCGATCGCAGTTCTTCCCTTTGAAAATCTGAGCGAGGAAAAACAAAACGAATTCTTTACCGATGGCGTCCAGGATCAAATCTTGACCGACCTTTCGCAAATTGCCGATCTGAAAGTGATCAGCCGCACGAGTGTCATGCAGTACAAGAGCGGCGCGCCGCGCAATCTGCGCGAGATCGGCCAGCTACTGGGCGTGGCCCACGTCCTCGAAGGCAGTGTGCAGCGCGCGGCCAACAAAGTTCGCGTCAATGCGCAGCTGATTGATGCTCGTAACGACGCGCATCTTTGGGCCCAAACCTACGATCGCGACCTGGCCGATGTGTTCGCCATCCAAAGCGAGATCGCCAAGGCCATTGCCGACCAGTTGCGGGCGAAGCTTTCGCCTAACGAGAAGAAAGCCATCGAGCAGCCGCCGACCACAGATCTCGCGGCCTTCGACCTTTTCAGCCGAGCGAAGACGATTATCCTGACCAGGACTCAGAGTGTGACCAGCAAGCAGGACGTGCTTGAGGCAATCGAGCTCCTTGATCAAGCGGTGAAGCGCGATCCGTCATTTTTCGACGCTTACTGCCAGCTTGCCTATGCGCACGAACTTCTTTACGCCGTACTGGGATATGATCACACCCCCGCGCGGCTGGCGCTCGCTGAAGCGGCGGTGCAAGCGGCGGCTCGCCTGCGGCCCGACGCCGGCGAGACTCATTTGGCCCGAGCGCAATATCTCTATGACGGGCTGCGCGATTTCGACGCTGCCCTCGCGGAACTCGACAACGCCCGGCGAAGTTTACCCAACGATGCACGCATCTTTCAATTAACAGCGTACATTTTGCGCCGCCGCGGCCAGCAGGAGGAAGGTGTTCGCGATCTGGAGCGCGCGCTCGAACTTGATCCACGCAACTTCAATACTCTGCAACAGATGGCGCTCGGTTATCAAAACCTGGGCCGCTACCCCGAGGCCATCGCTGCGCTGGATCGAGCGTTGGCGATCGTGCCTGACAACGTCGAGACGAGGGCTGGTCGGGCGCAATTTGAGTTCTTTTGGAAAGCCGACACGCGCCCAATCCACCAGACGATTGATTCAATCCTGGCGCAAAGTCCGGGCGCGATCACCCCGGCGACCGATGCCTGGTTTTTTTGCGCTCTGTCCGAGCACGATCCGGCTTGGGCCGAACGGGCGTTGGTGGCAATGGGCGACAATCCATGCTGGGGCGACAACGGCATCGTTCTGAGCCGGAATTTTGGCGAAGGCCTGCTGGCGCGGATGACAAAAAACGAAGCCAGAGCTCGCACTGCTTTTGGCGCGGCGCGAGCGCAACAGGAAAAGACGGTGCAGGCGCAGCCGAGCTATGGGCCGGCGCACTGCATCCTTGGGATGATCGACGCCGCTCTGGGGCGCAAAGAGGAAGCCTTGGAAGAAGGACGGCGCGCGATGGCACTTCTTCCCGTGGAAAAGGACGTCACCATTGGCAGCCGCATGATCCAATACTTCGCGATCACCGCCGCTTGGACGGGAGAGAAAGACCTCGCCTTGCAGCAACTCGAAATCGGACTGCGCGCTCCCGCCGCCTCGATCGCGCTGAGCTACGGCTCACTCAAACTGCTTCCTTTCTGGGATCCGCTCCGCGGCGATCCGCGTTTCGAAAAAATCGTGGCTGATCTCGCGCCGAAGGAGAAATGATGAGAGAGACACAGCACTGGAGGAGAAGCGACAAGTAAAAAGGAAGAGTCATCAATGGCTCACCATCCCTCATCGCGGGTGCGACGAGATCCACGGCAAAGTTCGAAGCGTGAGGCAAATCTAGAATTTATTCGGCGCGATTTTTGACCTCTTCGGCGGTCATCTTGTGCGTCTTGATGATCCTCCATTTTCCGGCGGCATCGAACTTCAATGTGAAAAGGATATCGCCGCCAAATCCCTCTTCTGTCTCTCGACTCATTTCGGCGAGCGAACCGTGGATGATCAGCGTGCTAGAATCGATCCATCGATCCGGCCGGACATTGTCCCAGAGTAGCCGGAGCGACGCCTTTTTGGACATGCCTCGCCGTTTCAGTTGAGCGGCCTCTTCGGCATAAACGCGTTTTTCAATTTCGTCCTCGTCGCCCGGCGTCTTGAGCGCGACCCATTTTTCGCCCTCAAGCTGGTAAAGCGCAGTTTGATGGGTGCGTCCCTGGCCCCAGTAAAACGCGACCCGTTTTGAATCGGGGGGCCACCACAGGGTCGGATTCCCGCAGGTACTCATGCCGCATGCCAGTTCACCGGCTACGTCGTCTGTCCCGGCCTTCACGATGCGCGGGGGGAGTTCATTCGTTGCCGCCTGATATTCCCATTTCTCGTCTCTCGAAATCGAAGCGATTTCGTGCGCGAATTTATTTTTTGTTCCATCGGCAGAAAATCTGACGATCGAGCCCATCGCGTCGTCCGCTACAAACAGATTGCCGGCTTTATCGAACGCCATCCCGGTCGCATCGATGCCAGTCGCAAAAGTCTCTTTCTCTCGAGCGGGACTAATTTTTAAGATTTGCGTGTACTCAGGTGTCAGTTCGACGTTCAGCGCCACGAAAAGATTCCCGATCTGATCGAAACACAGAACGTTCGGATCCGGGTTCCCGAGGCCCGGGAAAAAGGTGGTGTGACCGCCATCGGGCGAGAATTTCAAGATCGCGGTATTTCCGCCGGAGCTGTCGGAAATAAAAAGATTGCCGGCACGATCGATGACCGGTCCGGCGGCGTTGACGAAATCGTCCCGACCAAGTCCGTTCTTTGCAAAAACGGATCGGCTCCCATCGGGGGCGAATTTCAAAATCGTGCCTTCGTATCCTTCCTTTACATCCAAAACAAAAAGGTTGGCGGCCGTGTCGAACACCAGAAAAAGCGGGCGAACCAGCCCAGACGCGAATGTGGAGCGCACGCCGTCGGGGGTGAACTTCAAGATGACGCCGCTCTTCTGATCGGGCTGCAGGTCCGCAACTAAAAGATTTCCGGTGTTATCAAAAGCGATGCCGAACGGATGAGTGAGTCCGGATACGAACACGCTGCGGTTCCCATCCGGAGTGAACTTGAAAATTCTTCCGATATGCGAATTCGCGACGAAAATATTTCCCGCCGAATCGAATGCCATACCTTTAGGGGCGTTTTGTCCGACCCTGGCGAAGCTCTGTTCTGAAAGGAGAAGGAGGAAGGCCAAGATGCCGCGTGGCAACGGCAAACGACGACTTGCTCATTCGGGCGACTGTTTGTTTCTGCAGAGATTAAAAGCAAAGAGATTTAAGGACTCGCCTTCGCTTGGCTTCGGCGTGGCAGGCAGTGACAGATGACGAGGGCGTTGGGAGAGCTTTTGCGAACGCCGTGTCCGCTCTGTGGTTAGTCTATCTGTCTGAAGGAGTTAATGGTTGATAGTTGATCGTTAATAGATGGATACTGACGAGATGAGCGAATTGTCCGTTGAGCAGGCAGTCGGCAAAGTGAAGAAAGAGTTTGAAGGAAGAGTTGCTTTGGTGACGGGCGGTGGCTCGGGAATTGGTCGCGCGACGGCGCTCGCGTTTGCTCGCGAAGGCGCGCAAGTCGTGATCGGTAATCGAAATGCTCAGCGCGGCGAGGAAACAGTCGGGATGATTTGCGACGCCGGCGGGAAAGCCAGTTTCAAAAAGACCGACGTCATGGTCGCAGCGGAGATTGAGGCCTTGGTCGATCATTCCATGAAGACGTCCGGCCGGCTGGATTTCGCGTTTAACAACGCCGGCATCGAAGGTGAGGTGAAACCGACGCTGGTCGATCAAACCGAAGCCAACTTCGACGCCGTCATGGGAGTGAATGTCAAAGGTGTCTGGCTTTCGATGAAGTATGAAATTCCCGCGATGTTGAAACAGGGCGGTGGTGCGATCGTGAATTGCTCGTCCGTCGCGGGGGTAATCGGATTTCCGGGAATTGGGATTTACATTGCGTCCAAACACGCGGTCGTCGGCCTAACGAAAACCGCCGCCTTGGAATTTTCCGCAAAAGGAATTCGCGTCAACGCGGTCAACCCCGCGGTGATCGATACCGAAATGGTCGATCGTCTCGCTGATGGCATGAGCGTGAAAAAAGGCGACCTCAGTAATTTGCATCCGATCGGCCGCCTCGGCCGGGTCGAGGAAGTGGCTGAAGCCGTTTTGTGGCTTTGTTCCGGCAAATCATCTTTCGTGACCGGTCACAGTCTGATCGTCGATGGCGGATTCACCGCGCAGTGATGAAGGAGTGAATGTAAGTCAGAGTGTCAGAGGTCGGAGGTCAGAGGTCAGAAGGATAGCATGATCGGGCTGATTTAGTGAGCGAGACTCGTTTTTGAAGACAGCGCCGTCTTTCATGACGAACACGACATTCTCGATAGCGTTGATGTTTTGAATCGGGTCGCCGTCGATCGCGATGATGTCGGCAAACTTTCCGGGTTCGATGGTGCCGATGCGATCGGACCAGTTGAGGAGCGAGGCGCCGTTGATGGTGGCGGCTTGCAACGCTTGCAGTGGAGTCATGCCGCCTTTGACCAGGGCTTCAACTTCTTTCGGCAGATATTGCGGTGGGTCGTCGATCCCGACCGCGATTTTCAAATGCGCTTTTAAGGCGCGGGCGAACGCGGGCTGTTGAGAGGAAGCGATTTCTTTTTCCTTGGCCAGACTGATCGGGTCCTTGCCGTTGGCCAAACCCTCTTCGAGTCCTTGTTGAAAAGTATAAAGCGTCGGCACGAGCCAGATTCCTTTTTGCGCCATTAATACCGCGCCTTCGTCGTCGAGCATAGTGCCGTGTTCGATCGTATCGACGCCAGCGCGCGCAGCCGCTTTGATCCCTTCGGTTCCTTCGGCATGGACCATGACGCGTTTACCCGCGCGATGCGCGATCTTCGACCGCCTTAGCCATTTGTTCCTGACTGAGTTCCTGGACTTTGAAATCGCTGGCGACATCGGACACGCCGCCGGTTCCCATGAGTTTGATCCAATCGGCGCCATACTTAATATCGCGCCGGACCGCGCGCGCGACGTCGTCCACCGTATCGGCAATGTTAGGCCGGCGCGGCAATTCCTGATCGGGCGCGATGAAATCCTCGGAATCGCCATGCCCGCCAGTGAGCGAGACGAAGTTTCCGGACGATTGCATGCGCGGCCCGTCGATCCAGCCGGCGTTGATCGCGTCGCGCAAGCGCGAGTTGTCCATAACCGAGATCGTCTTCACCCGCTTCGCGCAATGCGGTGAATCCGTGATCGAGCCATTCCTTCAAGTTCTTCATGCCCCACAGCGTTTTCTTTGCCGACGACATCCGGAAATTCGAACCCGGTGTGTGATCGCTCAGATCGCCGAGGATGTGGGCATGGCAATCGACCATTCCCGGCATGACGAACGCGTTGGAAAGATCGATAACCTTCACGCCGGCGGGCGCGTCGTTGCCGATGCTCTTGATCCGATGATTTTCGATCGAGATGTAGACGTTGTTTTCGATCTTGCCCGTTTTGATGTCGAGCAATCGGCCGGCCTTGATCGCGATTGGCGCCGGAGTCGGCGTTGGAGTTGGTGAAGGTGATGGAGTTTGGCCAAACGAAACGGTGAGGACTAGAAGGGAAACCGCGCCGACGGCGAGAAATGGGATCCTTGTCATATCAGGCAAGAAAAAGCTGAAAACTGAAACGCTAAAAGCTAAAATACTGATCGGAAAAATGTTTTAGCGCCGAGGAAGGCGTCCTTTAGCTGGTTCTGGTCGTTAGGCGTTGCCGATCATGACGATTGGGCCTTCGCGTTTCGGGACGCCGCCTTCGCGTTCCAGACTAATGGCAAAAGCCTTGATTCGGGTCGCAGGCTGATCCGGTTTGAAGCGAACGCGCGTGACACCGTTCGGATCGACATGAATGATCCCGGCGTTGAGGGGGTCTTTGTGGTTAGCGTCGACGGCCCACAACTGGTAATCGCGGCCGGGGCCAGCGGGCGGCATATTCGCGATGGTAATGATACCGGTTTGTTTATCCTGTTGCCAGGCGACCGCGACCTTGGCGTCTTCGTGGCCCGGGACGGGTGAGTCCAGTCTGACCAAGGTGACCTGGCCTAACGAATCGGCCTGGCGCGCTTCAGTCAACTGATGTTGCAGGCGGGCGCGATCAATCGCGAGGGCTCCGCAAAAAACAAGAAACAATGCGGCGATGGCCCACGGCAACCAGGTGGCGGATGAAGACGCGGATCTGGCAACGCCAGCGGTGGCGGATTGTTTTTCCAGCGCGACTTCGCGTAAGACGCGTTGCTTGAGCTCGGCCGGCGGTTGTTGCCGCGGAACGGTGCGGGCAAGATCTGCGGAAGCTTCGCGCATTTCGCGAACCAAGGCCCGCAACTCAGCACTTTCGCCCAGCGCCTTCTCGAAAGCGGCCGTCTCCCCGGGGTCGAGCGCGCCGAGCGAGTAAAGGGCAGCCTGATCCTGAAGTTCGTCGGGAATCATACGGTGATTCGCTCCCTTAATTTTAACAGACCGCGCCGGATGCGCGCTTTAATTGTGCCGAGCGGGAGCGCGAGCCTGGCCGCGATCTCGTGATGAGTCAGGTCGCTGAAGAAGGCGAGTTCGATGGCCTGGCGCTGGTCGTTGGGCAATTTGTTAAGGATCTTGCGTACGCGCATGGCTTCGTCGTTTCTATCAACGGAATCCGCCGCAACCTCTTCGACGGATGCATTAGCCGATTCGGTAGGCTGATTCTCGTCGTCGGTTGAAGACACAATGACGCGCAAGCGCCGGCCGCGCGCGCGGAGGCGATCGATGACGCGGCTGCGGGTGATGAGTGTGGCCCAACTAAAGACGCTGCTCTGATTGGCATCGTAACTTGAGGCGCGTCGCCAGATTTGCAGAAAGACATCCTGCAAAGCATCCTGCGCTTCAGCGGGATCGCCGAGCAGTCGCAGGGCGAGAGAATAAAGTGGAACGCTCAATCGATCGTACAGTTGAGCGAAAGCCGCTTGATCACTGCGCGCGACGCGAGCGAGCATTTCGCGGTCGATTTCCTGTTGCGATTGCGCCATGTCGAAGCGCCGCAGATACTCCACGGATTCACTGCTGACAAGAGGCAACTCTCGGCGGCATGAAACGGCGGTGGCCCCCAAAATTACGGACGCGGCTCGAATTTGAGAGCGACGCCGTTCAAGCAGTAGCGCAAACCGGCGGGCGGCGGGCCATCATCGAAGACATGGCCGAGGTGCGCACCGCAGCGCGCACAGAGAATTTCATCGCGTTCCATTCCGAAGCTGTGGTCTTTTGCCGTGACAATATTTCCCGGAACGAAAGGTTTGGTGAAACTTGGCCAACCGGTGCCCGATTCGAATTTTCCGTCACTCGCGAAGAGCGGCGCGCCGCAACCGGCACAGTGGAAAACACCACGCCGATGTTCGAGCACGAGCACGGATGAACAGGCGCGCTCAGTGACTTTTCCGCGCAGAATGGCGTACTGCTGCGGCGTCAACTGCGCTTTCCATTCGGCGTCGGATTTCATGACCTTTGGACTGGGGGCGAGATCTTCGGCGGTTGGTTGCAGTGGCTCGACCCGAGTCGCTACCGCAGCCTGATTTTCCTGGGCGCGCGGTTGTCGCGCGAAGTAGGCAAAGCCGGCTGCGATGATCGCGAAGATGACGAAGAATTTAACGATTTCGAGTTTCATAAAAGTGTTCAACGAAGGGAACGGGGCGAGTGCGGTTTCAGGTCCACACCCGCCCACGTTCGCTGCTCATTTTTAATTAAGGCATCAAGACTGTGTCGACGACGTGAATGACACCGTTCGATTGCATCACATCGGCGATGGTCACTTTGGAAGTGCCACCTTTGGCGTCGGTCAATTCCACTGAATCGCCGTCCATCTTTGCCGTCAGGGTTTCACCATTGACCGTTTTCAGTTCGGCTTTACCGCCGCCGGCTTTGATTTTCTCGGCCAATTTCTCCGCGGTCACTTTTCCAGCGACGACGTGATAGGTGAGAATGCCAGTGAGCGTCTTTTTATTTTCTGGCTTCACCAGCGTGTCAACGGTGCCCGCCGGGAGCTTGTCGAAAGCTTCATTTGTGGGCGCGAAGACTGTGAACGGGCCTTTGCTTTCGAGCGTTGGCACCAGGTCGGCGGCCTTAACGGCGGCGACGAGCGTGGTGTGATCTTTCGAGTGCATCGCGTTTTGCACGATGTTTTTGTTCGCGGACATCGGCGCGCCACCCACCATCGGGTTCTCGGCGGCAAAAATGGTTGCGAGTGTTGTGGCAGCGACCAATGCTGCGACTGTCATATTTTTCTTAATCATAGGTTGTTGTGTTTGGCCGATCCAACGCGCGTTCCGATCGTGTGATCGCTTTAATCTCCGTGCCTGAGATCGGCTTATGACCGGTGATCCGCTGCCACCTCGCGACCGGATGCAGGAATTTTTTCGAGAACGGAAAAATTATCGGGAGCCGTATCGTTTCGGGAGGCGGCGCGGGCAGCACGGATCGGCCGGGAGTCTGCGGTCGTCATCTGTGGAAGGTGTGGATGATTACTGCCTCGTTATTCTCGATGATATGATTGAGGCGTGACGGAAGCTGAGTTTCGTAACTCGCGCTGAGTTTACCGGGGGGCGATCGAGAATCATCGAAATCGCATGTCGGACTAGAATATGGGACAGGCGCTCGCCGCGGACGGCGCTAGACAGGCACCTCGTCTACAACGTCAGCCTGAAAAGCTGAAAACTGAAATTCAGAAGTTCTGTCGCGTCAGCCGCGTTTGGCGGTGATCCGGCAGCTGCCGGAGAATTCCGCGTTTTCATCCACCGCAAAACGAGGAGCGGCGACGTCGCCACGCAAGCTGGCACCGGCGGCCAGGGTACAGCGTTCCGATGCGTCGATATTTCCATCCACTTTTCCTCTCACTGTGACCGATCCCACGCTGATATCGCCGGTGATGCGCGCATGTTCGCCCACGGTGAGCGCGCCGGTCGATGTCACATTGCCTTTAATCTCACCATCGATGAGCAGTTCGGTGCGAAAATTCACATCACCCTCGATCGATACTCCGGCCGAGAGGACATTGGCCGTTCGCGAAGTCGTTGCGCTATCGGCCGGCCGATCCATTCGGGTTGAAACGGGTGACGGGGTTGAGGGAGTGGGCGGTTCGTTTCTTGAAGTGGATCCAAACATTGCCATGGCAGTAGATAGTTAAAGTGAGACGTAGTTGATACGCGCAAACCGGCCTGTTTTCCAGCGGAACCTTCGTGAGCCGAGCGCCCCGCGTATGATTGTTATCTCCTCATCGTTATTCGAAAGGCGACGCGATTGCTCGACCATTGCCACCAGTTCCGGAGCCGAGGATTCGCCGGCTGGGTCCGATTCCAGGCCCCCGGATCGAATATCAGAAGTGTCAGTGCAAAAAGTGCCGAACAGACGATAGTGTGGGTAGACATGCCATTCCGCGAACTCAATCTCTCCCCCGAAATTTTGCACGCCGTGCAGGACGCGGGTTACACCGAGCCGACGCCAATTCAGGTCGCGACGATCCCTTTAATTCTTGCCGGGCACGATGTCATCGGAATCGCGCAGACGGGCACCGGGAAAACGGCCGCTTTCGTTCTGCCGATTTTAATGAAGCTGGCGGAATCGAAACAGAGAATGACGCAGGCTGATGGGGCAGCTCGTAGTCGCCAATCCGGCTCACACCGGGGCCCGCGCGCTTTAGTGGTTGCGCCGACACGTGAGCTGGTGGTGCAGATCGAGGAAAATGTTCGTGCTTATGCGAAACATGTCCCATTGCGCATGGCCACGATTTTCGGCGGCGTGAGCGAACGTCCGCAGATTGCGGCGTTGCGTTCGGGCGTCGACCTGGTCGTGGCCACGCCGGGACGGTTGATCGATCTGATGGATCAACGAGTGGCGGATCTTTCCGGCGTCGAGTTTCTCGTGCTGGATGAGGCCGATCGGATGTTGGATATGGGATTTCTTCCGCCGATTCGACGGATCGTGAGAGCGTTGCCGCAAAAGCGCCAGACGCTGATGTTCTCCGCCTCGCTTTCCCGTGAAATTGAGGAGCTAACTCACCAGTTCCAAAACTCGCCCAAGGTGGTGCAGATTGGCCGGCGGGCGAATCCGGCGGAGACGGTGACGCAATTTGCCTACGAAGTTCGCCCGCACTTGAAGTCCGCGTTGCTGCTCCACTTGTTAGGCGATCCAAAGTTCGACACGGTCCTTGTCTTCACCCGAACCAAGCGCGGCGCCGACAAGATCGCGCGTCGTCTTGAAAGCAGCGGAATTACGACGGGCACGATCCATTCCAATCGCTCGCAGAACCAACGGCTCCGCGCGTTGAAAGATTTCAAATCTGGCGTCGTGCGTGTGCTTGTGGCCACAGACATTGCCGCACGCGGCATCGATGTCGACGGGATCTCCCATGTGGTGAACTACGATTTTCCAATGCACTCGGAGGATTACGTCCATCGCATTGGACGCACTGGGCGCGCGCACGCCGTCGGCGATGCCATCAGTTTTATTACGCCGGAAGATCAAGGACCGCTGCGATCGCTGGAAAAGTTTATCGGTCGCGGGATTTTGCGAAAACGAGCGGAAGATTTCGATTACCACGCGGCGGCTCCGGCCGGTGAAGATAAGGGCAGGGGAGATCGAAGAGAGAAGCCGCGTCGGTTCGAACCGAAATTGCCCGGCAACTCGACTCCGGGCGGGGATGCCGTCGCCGGATCACGCAACGGTAAGAGAAAGACCTTTTCCTCCTATCGTCCGCCGCGCCGGTCTTTTCGAAGACATCGATAAGAACTGAAGAAGTTGAGAGGTTGAGAAGTTGAGAGGTTGAGAGGTTGAGGGGTTGAGAGGGTTGAGGGGCAAAAAGAGGTTGAGGGAACTGAGGTGTGAGCAGAGCGTTTGTTAAAGAAGATGTCGACCCGCCCGAACGGAGTGGACGGAAACGATCGGCCACGGGTTTACCACCCGGCGCGATCAATTACATTACTGCGCCTGGCGCGAAGCGGTTACGCGATGAATTACAGAAATGTCGCGCGGCAGATGCCGACAGCGCCGATAACGGACGCGCCAAAGAACTGGAGCAAATTCTTGCCTCAGTGCACGTCGTTGATCCTCCGGACGAATCGTCGCGAGGCATCAGTTTCGGCGCAACGATCACACTGAAAGACAAGAAGGCTGTCAGCCAAACCTACACCATTGTCGGTGTCGATGAACTCGACTTCGAACCGGATGCGGTGAGTTGGATTTCGCCGATCAGTAAAGCGCTTTTGAATGCTGAGATGGGTGATTGGATTACGCTGGACGACGGTCGTTCGGCCAAGATCGAGGAGGTGGAATATCGCGGAATCAAGAAATTGCTCAGCACGAAGGACACGAAGAAAAAACCGGACAAGATTAGCCCGGTTTGACGAGACTCTTTCCGAATTGGGTCGATCTTGTTACCCCTTGTCTACCGTTTGCCGGGCTCGTAACCTTCTTAGAATTTGGAAAATGACGACATGCTGTCCGCTGGTTGAGTTGCGCCAGTACACTTTGCATCCTGGTGTGCGCGACCAGCTCATCGCGCTTTTCGAGCGCGAGTTCGTGGAAAGTCAGGAAGAGATCGGGATGCGGATCATCGGCACGTTTCGTGATCTCGAGAACCCCGATCGGTTCGTCTGGCTGCGCGGGTTTGAAGACATGACGTCGCGTGCCCTACAATTACAACAGTTTTACGGCGGTCCGATTTGGAAAGCTCATCGCGATGCGGCCAATGTCACGATGATCGATTCGGACAATGTTCTCTTATTGCGACCGGCAACGGATAAGTCGGGATTCGACCTCACGGGAGTCGTCCGTGCACCGCGGGGCAGCCAGGAAACGAAAAGCGGTATGATCGTCGCGACGATTTATCACGTGAACGACGCGGGAAAATTTGCGAAAGAGTTTAACCAAGATTTTGCGCCGTGGTTACGAGAGGCAGACATCCCAATACTCGGGACGTTCGTGACCGAATATCATCCGAACACCTTTCCCGCTTTGCCTGTCCGCGAGGACGCGAATGTTTTTGTATGGTTTACGGGCTTCGCTGATCGGGCGGAGTCTGATCGAAAAATCGTGAAAGAAGTTTCGGCAAAAATCTCGGACCGGGTTGGATCAAATCCGGAAGTGCTTTTGCTAGGGCCAACCGCGCGCTCGCTCTTGCGCGCGTAATCTCAGATTTTTACAGAAATTCTTCAGCACAGAGTTCGAAGAGTCGTGTGGGGGAATGATTGGTGGTCGCCTGCGTCATCAATTTGTTACTTGATTGAGGTGGAACGAGTTGCAGACTGATCGAGCGCTAAGTTGTTAGGCTGCTGCCAGCTTGCCGCCGGGCAACCGCGAGCGTTGGGCCCGCTCGCCAACATGGAGGTTTGCATGAAGATAAGATTACTCGCTTCCGCCGCCGCTCTGATCTCGTTGATCGCGCTCCGCGATTTAACCGCCGCTGATGCATCAAAAGATCCGACAGCAATTCGGCCGTTTCAGGTTCCGACCGTTCCCCAAGCCGCGCTCGATGATCTTCGCCGGCGGATTTTGGCGACGCGCTGGCCCGAAAAAGAAACGGTCGCCGACGATTCGCAAGGTGTGCAGTTGGCCACGATGCAGAAACTCGCGAACTACTGGGCGAAAAGTTATGACTGGCGCAAGTGCGAAGCGAAACTGAAAGCGTTGCCACAGTTCGTCACCAACATCGATGGGCTCGATATTCATTTCATTCATGTCCGGTCAAAAAATCCGAACGCGTTGCCGATTATCATCACGCACGGCTGGCCGGGATCGATCATCGAGCAACTCAAGATCATCGGTCCGCTGACTGATCCGACTGCGTTCGGGGGGAAGGCTGAAGACTCGTTTGATGTCGTGATCCCGTCGTTACCGGGCTACGGGTATTCCGGCAAGCCGACGAAGCCGGGATGGAATCCGGTTAGCATTGCGAAAGCCTGGGCGACATTAATGCAACGGCTTGGCTACACCAAGTATGTGGCGCAGGGTGGTGACTGGGGCAATGCCATTTCGGAAGTGATGGCCCTGCAACGGCCTCCGGGATTGCTCGGGATTCACACCAATATGGCGGCGACTGTTCCGCCCGATGTGTCGAAGGCCCTGGCCATGGGTGGTCCGCCGCCTGACGGCCTCTCCTCCGATGAAAAACACGCGTGGGATCAACTCGATGACTTCTATAAGAACGGATTGGGCTACGCGATTGAGATGAACAATCGACCGCAGACTTTGTACGCAATCGCGGATTCCCCAGTCGGTCTGGCCGCTTGGATTTTGGATCACGATATTCGCAGCTACCGGACGATTGCGCGCGCCTTCGAGGGCAAGCCAGAAGGGCTGACTCGAGACGATGTCCTCGACAACATCACGCTCTATTGGCTGACTAACACGGCAATATCCTCAGCCAGCTGTATTGGGACACGCGGCATAATCTGCCGGCCGGCGGCTTTTTTGATGTGAGAGGCATCCAGATCCCGGTGGCCGTCAGCGCTTTTGCCGAAGAGATCTACCAGGCGCCGCAGAGTTGGGCGGAGAAAGCATATCCGAAACTCCTCTATTATAGTAAGCATGACGTAGGCACTCACTTCGCAGCCTGGGAGCAGCCGGAACTTTTCGTGAACGATTTGCGCGCTGCGTTCAAATCGTTGCGTTCCAGTGAACCGCTACCCGCAGTGTCTGCTAATCACCAGAGGGACCAGATAGGCAAAATGGGCCCGGGAAAGCTCCGGTCATTATGAATTTGTAATCTGATCAGGAATTGTGCCCTGACCGTGGTGACGGAAAGGTGAGTTTGTCTTTTGCGCAATTTGAGCGATAATGGCCTCTTATTGGATCACTTGTTAACTCCACTGCACGGTAGATCGTCAGGTCAGCTTCGCTCACCGATGATTTGAAACCCGATTCACGGGAACGGCTCTTGAGCCCCTAGTTTTTCCAAAACATCAAACATAATGAAACTGTACGTAGGTAATCTCTCCTTTGAGACCACCGAGAACGACCTCCAGGATCTGTTCGAACAACACGGCGCCGTGAATGAAGTCCATCTCATGATGGACCGAATGACCGGCAAATCGCGCGGGTTTGCATTCGTCACCATGAACGACGATGCGCAAGCGCAAGCGGCCATGACTGCGACAAACGGCCACGAACTAAACGGCCGTGCGCTGAAAGTCAGCGAAGCTCGTCCGCGCGAAGATCGCGCCGGCGGTGGCGGCGGTGGTCGCCCAGGCGGTGGCGGACCGAGACGAAATTTCTCGGGATTCCGGAAGTAAGCCAATAATGGGTTCGGAAAAGGCCATTGAGATTGAAGGGACGATTATGCACGTGCTGCCGGGAACGATGTTCCGGGTGGCGCTGGCTAACAACAATCTCGTGCTTGCCCATATTTCCGGAAAAATGCGCAAACGCTTCATTCGTCTAACGATTGGCGATCGCGTGAAAATGGAAATGTCGCCTTACGATTCCGCCAAAGCGCGGATTGTTTACCGACTCTGATGCGAAGCGAAACTGGGGGCAACGTCAGGTTGCCTCTCAACTATCAACACTCAACTATCCACATCTGAACATGCCACAACGATTTTATTTTGAACCACCTCAGGCGCGCCCCAAAAAACCATCGGCTACGATTAAGAGTCTTCTCGTGCGTTGTCCGTCAACTTCCAAGCTGACCGATACCGGCCACACGATCGAAGAGAAGTTGTGGTCGACCGCCAAGGTGAAGCGACAAAAATTCACGTGCTCGCATTGCGGCAAAGTTCATAATTGGGAAAAATCCGACGTCATTCTGGGCCGGCCGACGTCCTAGAAAAGTTCCGAAGCTGAAGTTCAAACGCGGCTTGCCGAGATTGGCCAGAGCCACACCCGCGAAAAAGCTCGAATTCAGAGTCAAAAAATGGATATGTGACGAGCGTCACGGATCAGTAAATCAAATTCCTTCGCGTGCTTTCCCGTATTCCATTCCATCGGATCAATTGGACGACGAGCGCGTTCCTGATCGGAACGTTGGTTTTAACTCTCACCGCTGTGCCGCTCTACCTGTGGCACTTCGGCTTTGATTGGTTCCACTTTGCCGTATTCGCCGTCCTGGCGATGGCGACGGGCTTTAGTATCACGCTCGGTTATCACCGGCTATTTTCACACGCGACGTTTCGCGCCCGGTTGCCGGTGCGCTTGTTTGTCCTGATTTTCGGCGCGGCCGCATTCGAAAATTCGGTCCTGCTGTGGGCGAGCGAGCATCGTCGGCATCATAAACACGTCGACCATGACGATGACCCGTACAATATCAGCAAAGGATTCTTTCACGCGCACATCGGCTGGTTGTTATTCAAGCTCTGGCCACAGCCGCCTTTTGATAACGTAGCCGATCTGAAGAAGGATCGATTGGTCATATGGCAGCATCGTCACATTCATTTGCTCGCGGTGCTGGTCAGTTTTGTGTTGCCGGCGTTGCTCGGCGCGATCTGGGATGGTTGGGCCGGTGCGCTCGGCGGCTTTCTCATTGGCGGAGTGGCCAAAGTGGTGGTGCTCCAGCACGGTACCTTTTTGATCAACTCGGCTTGTCACACCATTGGTCGGCAGCCGTATTCCACCAAATGCAGTGCGCGCGACTCTTTTTTGATGGCGTTATTTACCTTTGGCGAAGGTTACCACAATTATCATCACGAGTTTCAGCACGACTATCGCAATGGAGTGAAGCCGTGGCAGTGGGACCCGACCAAATGGATAATCTGGATCTTGTCGAAACTGGGCCTAACGAGAGAGTTGCGCCGTGCCTCAGTAGAGGTGATCTCGCGGAGCGAGGCGAAGGTGCGAATGGCGGATCAGACGACCAGGGAAGAGATTGCAGGCGAGGCGCCTGCCGCCACCGCCTAACGCCCACCGCGGTGGAACGGTAGCGGCACCGGTCATTCATCCTGGGCCAGGGCTTTTACCACGACCCATGTGTTTACCAAACAGTAGATCACGGAAGGCAAAAGGGAGGGTTGAGCAAATGGGTGATCGCGGGATCCCCCTTGGAGACGCCACAACCAAAGGTTGTGCCGGAATCGGGCGACGTGGATTTCCGGCGTTCTGAAGACCGTTGGCTTCGAGCTTTCGAAAAACTCAAGGCGCGAATAAGCTGACAAACTGAAGAGAGAGTTCACAATTCAGAGCGTCAGATTTGTAGGTGATATTTGTGATGAGCAAGCGAACAGTGCTGACAATCTGGATCGGAGTTATTTTTGTCTTGATCAGTGCAAACTCTAAGGCTGCCGAAAAGAGCGAATCTGGTGACGTCATGACCAAACGCGCCACTTCGTATCGCACGGTGCGGATCGACGAGATGGATATCTTCTATCGCGAAGCCGGTCCGAAAGATGGACCGACGCTTGTGTTGCTGCATGGACTCCCTTCTTCGTCGCGGATGTTTGAGCCACTCTTTGCGCGGCTATCGGATCGGTTTCATTTGATTGCACCGGATTATCCTGGCTTCGGCCACAGTGACTGGCCGGATCCGAAGAAATTCGCCTACACGTTCGATCACATCGCAGCGATCATGAATCATTTCACCGAAACGCTTGGGTTATTGCGTTACACGCTGTACCTGCAGGACTATGGCGTGCCGGTCGGGTTCCGAATGGTATTGGCGAATCCGGAACGAGTGGAAGCGCTGATCGTTCAAGACGGAGTGGCCCACAACGAAGGCTTGGGAGCGAACTGGAAGACACGCCGCGAATTTTGGAAAGATCGCGCGGCAAACGAGTCCGCGCTTCGCGCAAATCTGCTTTCATTGCAGACCACGAAGACGCGTCATGTCGGAGACGATCCCAAAGTTGAGCTCTACGATCCGGATCTTTGGACCGACGAATTTTATTTCCTCAATCAGCCGGGGCAGGCGGAGATTCAAAGCGACTTGTTTTACGATTACCGGACAAACGTCGGCGCTTATCCGAAGTGGCAGGCCTGGATGCAAAAGACACAACCGCGCCTGCTCGTGATTTGGGGAAAACACGACCTCTCATTCGATTCGGGCGAGCCAGAACGTTATCGGAAAGACGTATCGGGTGCCGAGGTGCACGTGCTCGATGCCGGGCATTTCGCGCTCGATACCAAGGCGGATGAGATTGCAGAGCTCGTTAGGCATTTTTTAGAAACGTCGGGAAACTGAGGGTGAAAGGCCACCGGGAGAGGTCGCCATCTCCCCGAAGGAAGACTGGTAAACCTCCTTCGTTTTTGTCAGAATCATGTTCGATCGCATTCACTTGCGAAAAATCGAACCATGAAGGAGCCCATATGAATTTTCTCACCCGCCGATTTGCCAAGGCTCCGGAAGGAACGGCCGCGCTGTTTTTCATTCAGATTTTTTCGACATTAGGTTTCGCCGTCCTCTACTCGACTCTTGTTCTCTACGCGACCAAGCATCTCCGACTCGACGTAAGAACGGCGACGGCGTTGATGGGCGTGTTCGGCGCCTTCAACTATGGACTGCACCTTTTCGGGGGCTACCTGGGTGGACGTTTTCTTTCGAACAGGAATCTGTTCGTTGGTGGCATGGCGCTGCAGGTGATCGGTTGCGCCTGCATCGCCACCGGCACGCTTGCGCTATTTTACGCGGGGCTCGCCCTGTTTCTGACCGGGAGTGGACTCAACGTGACCTGTATCAATATGATGTTGACCCAGCGGTTCACGCCGGAAGATCCGCGGCGGGAAGGGGCTTTTCTCTGGAATTACGCTGGCATGAACGTCGGTTTTTTTGTCGGATTCAGCGCAGCCGGCCATTTTCAAGCGACTGAGAGTTATCCGAGCCTGTTTATCTTCGCCACCCTTGGGAATTTCATGGCGATTATTCTCGCACTGCTCAATTGGAAAACGTTAACCGATCGTAACACGCCGTTGCTCGATCGACCGCCGAGCGCATTCCGAATGCGATTGCTGGTGGGCAGCGCCATCGTCATTGGCCTCGTGCCGGTCGTTTGGTTCATGCTGCAACGACCCGGTGGGACAGAAATTATCCTGAAGGCGATCTGCGGGGTGGTCGCGCTGATGCTGATTTACCTAACGATTCGGCACCATGATCGTCGGGAGAAACGAAACATGACGGCGTATCTGATTCTGACCGTCGGCTCGTTAATGTTTTGGTCGTTATACCAAATGGCACCTAACGGATTGATGTTGTTCGCGGTCAACAATGTGAATTTGGTTTACGGTCGGATAACGATCCAACCGCAATGGATCCAGAATATCAACACCGTTTGCATCGTGGTCGGCGGTCCGCTCCTCGCATCGCTGTTCATCCGTTTACGTGCACGAGGGTGGCGAATCGATATTCCAAAACAATTCGCCGCGTCGCTTCTTTTGATGGCGGCGGCGTTTCTGATTCTGCCGGTCGGAATCAAACTCGCTGGAGACGGCAAGAGCGCCTTTGCCTGGTTATTCTGGAGCTATGTGCTGCAAAGCATCGGTGAATTGCTAATCTCCCCGATCGGATACGCGATGATCGGCAAACTCGCACCTCGACAATATCAGGGAGTCATGATGGGAAGCTGGATGTTGTGGACCGGTCTGGCATCGCTGTTTGCCGGAGATTTTTCGGGAATGATACCAAGTCCGACCGGCGCTACAGCGGCCGACACGAACGCGGGCTATGCGAAGCTGTTCACCGAGCTTGGCCTGGTGACGCTCGCGGTGGGTGTGGCGCTGCTGGTCTTGATTCCGCTTTTGCGCAAGCTAATCACGGATAAGGCCGAGGAAGTGTCGGCTGCGGAAATGGAAACAACGACAGTGGTGCCTACTGGCGAATTAATGGCCGATAGCTGAAGAAAAGAGCTGAAAAGCTAGGACGCTGAACCTGAGATCAGCGGGCACGATTCCGCGCGGCCGGCCACCAGCCGATGAAGTGATGGCGGAGATGTTTTCTTCGATCACTCCTTCCTGCGTCGCTGCTTTTTCGCGGCGGTCATATTGTCGACGAGATTGGGATACTGTCGACCGGCTCGCCTGGCCGCGGCTTTTGCTCTCGCCTTGTTCCGCGAAGTTAGCTTTGGGTGGCGGCTCTTTTCAGGCGCGGTTCGTTTCCACCGCGGCAATATCGCATGGATGGTCGAATTGTGAACGGTGGTGCCGATCATCCGCCCTGCCTGATTGATTCTCGCCGGGTGATCTGCCAGGACGAGCGGGAAATTCGGCAAACAAAAGTCAGCGTGAGACGAAGAAACAGGCGAGGCCGATTGCAATAAGGTCTTCCAACAATGCGATGAAAATGTCTTTCGTGTTCAACGCTGCAACCAAGCGCCGGCGAACTTCATAACCGGCAAATGCTCCGATGATTGCCCCGATACCGCCGAGAATCGCGCCGGCGATCCATCCTTGATGGCCTGCGTACTCAAGACAGGCTCCGCAAAAACCGCCAGTGACGATGCGGGCTCCCAATGGGAATGCCGCTGTCCGCTTCGGCGTCTTCGGTAAGAGATCGTTCACCAGTTCGAAAAGAGCCAGAAGCGTCAAGATCACGAGCGCGATCGTCGATCCCATGAAAGAGAGCGGCGTTCCTTTGAGATCGAGCCAGCCGAAGTGGGCGGCCCACGCGACCACGGCCGGCGGGGTCAAGGCACGCAGGCCGGCAACGAAGCCCAAGCCAAATAGAAAAATGAAGAGGCGATTCATATGAATCGCTTTTCTAACAGAACCTCAGGACTTGAGAAGGTAAATGTGGACGGCTGAGCTGCTTGTGTTGCCCATTTGTAGCTTGTCGAAGCGATGCGACGGGTCTCAAGATGGCTCGCACGATCCTTGGGCGATCGGTCGAAGAAACAGGAGATGAGAATGAGAGCAAACAAATAAAATGCGCTCGGACATTGTCCCGGGATCAGCATTCCCTGATTACGAACTTTCCGATCAAACCGGCAAACATCGGAAGCTTTCTGAATTGCAAGGACCAGACCCGATGATCGTGGTCCTCAGTCGTGGGGCATTTTGTCCGAAGGATCGCAGGCAGCACGAAGGGTTGTTGCAATTGCATCGCGAGATCGAGGTCGGCTATTGCAGGCTGGTCACCATTAGCACGGACAATATTACGGAGACGAACGAGTTTCGCATCGGTGTGGGTGCGCATTGGCCGTTTCTCTCGGACCCCCGAAGGGTGGTCCTAAAGGACCTGGACATTGCCGAATACACTGATCCCGAGCACAATCCAATGATCCCGCACACCGTCGTTCTCGCGCCGGCCCTCATTATATATAAGATTTATATGGGCTACTGGTTCTTTGGTCGGCCGACGGTGGAAGAACTACGAGAGGACCTGCGTGCAGTAATCAAAAAATGCCGCCCGGATTGGGACATCAGCACGACGGAAATGAAAGCGGCATGGGCTCAGGGTCGCAAAGAGCAGTTTTATCCCTACGGAAAAACGTACGCTCAAACGATCGCTGAGCAGGAGTAGAGTTTTAAAGCTGAACCGCCGGCCATCCGAAGGAATGCAAGGAGGAATATGGCAACGACAAAAGCAGATACGCCGGTGGAGATGAAATTGGAAGTGGTGGTGGTACCCGTTTCGGACGTGGGCCGCGCCAAGGCGTTCTACGAGAAATTAGGATTTCGGTTGGACATTGATTACGTGCGCGATGAAGAACATCGCGTGGTGCAGTTCACACCGCCGGGTTCGGAAGCCTCAATTCACATCGGCAAGGGAATCACCGGGGCGGCACCTGGTTCGATTCAGAATCTGTATCTGGTCGTCTCCGATATCGAGAAAGCTCGAGCCGACCTTCTCGGTCGTGGCATCGCCGTGTCGGAGGTGTTTCATTTTGACGGACTGCTTGGGCCGCGAGTCTCCGGGCCAGACCCGAAACGGGAAACGTATGCGTCATTCGCGTTTTTCCAGGACCCCGACGGGAACGGCTGGCTGCTACAAGAAATCACTGAGCGACTTCCCGGCCGCGAATGGAAACCGAAGACTAACGA
This sequence comes from uncultured Verrucomicrobiae bacterium, assembly GCA_963846065.1. Classification (GTDB taxonomy): domain Bacteria; phylum Verrucomicrobiota; class Verrucomicrobiia; order Chthoniobacterales; family UBA10450; genus DASPUI01. Next base: position 135,836 of record CAWJUP010000002.1, on the reverse strand, counting down.
TGTCGCCCGGTTCGCCGAGCTGCTTCACGAAACCGAAGAACACCACGGCGCTTACGAAAAAACGCACGCCAAGCATCATTGGTGGGAATGGTACGCGCCCTATCTGAACGCGCGGCAAAACGGCAGCAGCCCGGATGAGGCAGCGGCTGTGGCGGATCGTTACATGGATGGAAACGGTTAAGAGGTCGGGAGGCTAAAGAGGAGATTATGAAAATACAGCGAAGCGGCTCGCAGCAATCGAACAAGGGACCAGGCGAATGGTTTACCGGAAACGTGCGGATTGACCCATTATTTGAGGCACCGGAACCTGCGCGAGTGCGCGGGGCCCGCGTGACTTTCGAACGCGGTGCTCGCACAGCCTGGCATACTCATCCGTTAGGCCAAACTCTGATCGTGACTTCCGGTGTTGGCCGGGTTCAACGTCAGGGCGGTGCAATTGAAGAAATTTTTCCGGGCGACGTGGTTTGGTTTGCCCCGGATGAAAAACATTGGCACGGCGCCGGTCCGAATACTGCCATGACGCACATTGCCATTCAGGAAGCGATGAACGGCAAAGTGGTCGACTGGATGGAACACGTCAGCGACGAAGAATATTTTTCTGAAAAGCTGAAAAGCTGAGATGCTTTTGCCTAAACTCGCGTTTTCAGCATTTCAGACAACCTCAACCGGATCACCCTTGCGGATGATTCCCGGCATGAGTACGGCACCGTAAACGCCTGCTTTACCTTCATGCGCCTGCGCGACCTTTTTCAAAATTGCCGGTGTTATTTTCGCCGTGTCCGGATCAATGGCGATCATCATGCAACGTCCATCGCGTTGAAGCACCTGAACCCTGACGTTCGAGCCGATCTGTAATGATTTGCCGACGAATTCGTCTTCACCAAAGCCGCCTGAAGAATCGAGGTTCAAATAAAGATTGGCGCGAAACCGGCGTTTATCGACAGGCGCACGGATTTCGTCAGCGAGCTTCTGCACGGTTTGAATAGAGAAGATGGAAATCGGGCGACAATCAGTCATCGCGGCATCCGAGCGAATCAAGGTGAGCTCATGGTTACTGTTGGTATTGGTCAAAAGATGTTTGATCAATTGATGATCATCGATGGCAAACGTTTTCCCTCGTGGTGTCTCGACGTCGATCATTAAATCGGCCGCGTTCGCAGAAACCGGGTTGATGTTGGGCGAGAGTTGCGCGGCGGCTCTCAGATTAGTCGGGCGCGCCGCCTTTTCGGGATCGCGGAAGCGGGGTCGGCAGCGAACCATCTCCGGCTGATCGCGACCGGTGAAAAACGGAAACCCTTTTGCGTTGGAGGAACTCTCGAAGGCGAAAAGTCGATCGCCGTAAACCCCACCGTAACCGACGAATAATTCTTCCATTTCTTCGCCGCGCATGCTTTTGACCGGATAACGCCAGAGACTCTCGACGGTTCCAACGATCGCCATGCGGCAATATGAAGTGAGGAGTGGTGTGCGACCAGTGGCAATTGATCCAAGCGTGCCCTGCTTGATCCGGTCAATGGGAGAAAACCCTCTTTTGCGGTGTTCTCCGCTTGTCGTAACATGCAGCCATGGCAATGAGTTATCCCGTCCCGGCGAATGATAGCGAAAGATTGCGCGCTCTACATTCGTACAAGATTCTCGACACCAAACCGGAGGAGCGTTTCGACGAGTTGACCCGGCTGGCGGCGCTCATTTGTGGTGTGCCAATTTCGTTGATCAGCCTGATCGACGCGGACCGGCAATGGTTCAAATCGCGATTCGGGCTTGATGTGCAAGAGACGCCGCGGGCCCAGGCTTTTTGTACTCATGCAATCATGCAGCCGGAAATGTTTGTCGTGCCGGACGCAAGCAAAGACGAGCGCTTTTCCCAAAATCCATTAGTGACAGGCGACCTGCATGTTCGTTTTTACGCGGGAGCACCGCTGGCCGCACGCGACGGGCATTTGTTAGGAACGTTATGCGTGATCGATCGCGAGCCGCATACTTTGACGGACGCACAAAAGGAAGCGCTGAAAATTGTGGGCCGTTTGGTCATAGCGAATATTGAGTTGGGAAGCGATCTCCAAGAGTTAAAGGACGCGCTGGCCAGCGGAGATACTACCGTCGCATCTCCGGCGAATCTGGACGAAATTATTTCGCGATTGCAGGGAGTCGCCTCCGATTTGCAAGCGGTGCGAGAGAAAAAAGGCACGGCGAACCGATGACTGAGACTCATGAGTGATCAGGCACGCGGTGCCAGCCGATACGATGCGGTGATTGCGACGTTTGTCGGCATCTGCGCCTTATGTGTTTCGGGTTACACCGCTTATATGCAGCGTCAGCAAGTCCGCGCAACGGTCTGGCCGATTCTGGAGTACGATTCCAGTAATGGACCGATCCAGTTCACGTTGTCTAATAAAGGAGTCGGGCCCGCAATTATTCGGAATGTGATTTTGCGAGTGGATGATCAGCCGATGCGGAACTGGCATGATGTGTTGGAAAAGTTTCTTGGCCCGGGAGAACACCGGGGCGAGGAGAGCGACATGCGTGGACATGTGCTGGCGGCCGGCGAAAAGTTGACCGTGTTCACTCCCCATGATGACGCGCAGAATCCACTGAATTTGGACAAGGCCAACCCGCTCTGGGTGCAGCTTAACAAGGATCGTCTTCGAGTAACGATCGAGATCTGTTACAGCTCAACCCTTGGCGAATCTTGGACCTTGCGAGGCGGACCGGGCCCGGGCGTCACGACTGAGACACGCCAATGTCCGACGCCATCGGCGGCCAGCTTTCAGCAATAAAGCGAAACGCTGCACCCGGTCCCGACTGGCCAATTAGTGTTCGAATTTTCGGACTTCACGTTGGGGAATGAAATACATTGCGGCGGGCAAGGCAATCAGAGTCAGGGCAAGCGGGGGATAAACAAAGGCAATCGCGATTGCGGCAAGGTAAATGACCAGCGCGATCAGATTTTTCTGCGCCATTTTCTTATTCAGGCGTTTGAACTCGGGTTCGTGATGGCGGCGCGCGATCGTGGCGCGAAGCAGGAAAAAGGAAATCGCTGCGGCCGCGGAAATCGCCGCATAAAGCGCCACGGGAAACGGCAACGCATGGTTATCTCCCAGATAGACGGTGACCCATGGAATGAGCGAGATCCAAAAGAGCAGGTTCATATTTGCCCAGAGAATCGTCGCATCAACCTGCCTAACGAGGTGAACCAGGTAATGATGATTCACCCAATAAATCGCGATGATGACGAAACTTAAAATATACGCGAAAAATGTCGGCCACATACTGGCCAGTGAGGTGGGGGTCGGGTCGTGTGGCGCCTTTAATTCCAACACCATGATGGTGATGAGAATGGCTATGACGCCATCGCTGAATGCTTCGAGTCGAGCGGTACTCACTTCACGCGTTGCCCGTGTTTGATGATCATGTCGACATGCTGAAGCAGGTCGATGTGTTGCAGGACGTCACCCCGAACCGCGATGATGTCGGCAAATTTCCCCTGACTGAGCGAGCCGTAATCCTTGTCGACTTTCATCATGACAGCCGGCCAATAAGTGGCGGCTCGAATTGCCGTCATGGCATCGACGCCGAGATGATTGACCCATGCATCCAACTCGTGCCAGGTGGATTGATTGTGAAATTTCATCGGGATGCCGCTGTCGGTTCCGATCAGCATCACGACGCCTGATTCCTGAAGTTGTTTGAACTTGCGTGCGACGGTTTTGGCGCGAAGCGGGGTGATTTGGTAATACGGAAGTTGATTCGGATGAGCGAGCGACTGCTTGATATCGTCCGCGATATCTTTCGGGACGAATTCGTAATTGGCGGGATCGTCGAGCGGCTCGGGATTGTCGACTAACGATTCATAGTTAATAAAGCCTTCGACGGTCGGGCACCAGAAAAGGGGACCCAAGCTCATTTTGGCGGTGCGTTCGTGTAACGCATTTAAAATGTCCTCCGGATATGCCGGCGCAGCCGCGAGACCGGTATGTTCGAAACAATCAACCCCGGCAGCGAGGCCACGTCGGATTTCTTCCGGTCGGTGCGCGTGTGCGACCACGGGAAGTTTGTGCGCGTGAGCTTCGTCGACGACCGCTTTTACTTCCTCCATCGTCATCTGATCCTGGTCGATCATTTTGATGATGTTCACGCCGGCGTCGGCGAGTTGTTTGACTTTCGCCTTCGCATCGGCTGCTCCTTTTACGCCCCAGCGAAAATATTCCGTTCCGGGATACGGCTCATGTTGAATGAATGGGCCCGCGACATACATGGTCGGGCCGGGAATTTCGCCATGATTGATTCGGTCGCGGACGCTCAGGCTTTCTTTGAGTGGACCGCCGAGATCGCGAACGCTGGTAATTCCGGCCAGGAGAAGTTGATGCGCGGCTGCGGGCATGATTTCCGGACCCATTCGCGGCGGATACGTTTTGTCCCAATGCGCATAATCGCTGTGACCGAGCAACATGGTGTGGACGTGGCAATCCCAAAGACCGGGCAACACATCCATGCCTTCGGTCGAAATGACTTGAGCATCGTCCGGGACTTTGAGCGTTCCAACGGAGCCGACCGCAGTGATCCGGTCATTTTCAATAATGATGACACTGTTGGCGAGGGGATGACCGCCGAAACCATCGATTAACCGGCCGCCGACGAGTGCGACCGGACCGCTTTGCGCGGAAGCAATCACGGCAGAGAACAAAAATATTCGAACGACGTGGGAAAAGATCATAGCCGGGAGATGCTACGCAAAACAGTAACAAGTGACCAGCGGCGAGTAATTGGAAAATTAGGTTCGTCCCTTGGTTCAATCGATACCCGAAACCGAGCCATGTCAGATCGCAGAGTAGACTGATTTCGGGATGACCTGGCAGGTAGGGAAAGAGATTGCTCCTTGGGTCGTATGTCGGTGTGAAGCGCCGGGTCGATTCCACCGATTGACGACACGTTATTCGAGAGCAATCATAGGCTATGCGTGGAAAAACTTTGCTCTTTGTTTGTTGTGTTGGGATCGCTGTAATTTTGACTCGAGTCAGCGCTTTTGCTGAAGATCACGAATTCAAATACAAGTCGGCCGATGCCAAGACCGTTGAACTGATGGGCGAGTGGAACGGTTGGAAGTCGGTTCCCATGACCAAAGACAATGATGGAGTCTGGACGGCGAAAGTAACGTTATCCCCGGGAACCTATGGCTACAAGTTTCTGGTCGATGGCAAGGATTGGGTGTTTGATCCCGACAACTCGAACAAAAAGACGATCGATAATATCGAAAACTCGGCCGTCGAAATTAAATAACGAACGTCGCCGCGCGACATAGCGCTAGATGGCGGGGCTCGCCGAATTTTAGCCGATCCCGAGAAGATCTTTTGCTTTTTGGATCGAGCCAATATCGCCAACGAATTTCAGCGAAATCCGCCCGGCCCGTTTTTTCAACACGATTCGGAGGAATCCGAAGTGGTGACCTTCCAGCCGGCGGCGAAGATCTTTTTTTGTCTGGCGCACGATCTTGCGTTCGAAAAGCCGGGGGCGAAAATCCGTTTCCACGTGAATCATGGTGGTGAAGAGAAGCAGACCAGATGCCGCTTTTTCATGTTTTGTGTAAGAAACGCCCGAAAGGGCAGAGGTCAGAATCGACAGTCGATCCGTCTAGCCGGGACTCCGACTTTGTGACTTCGTTATTTGCCAGCGCGATGTGCGATGCCTGTCGACCCGATGATGGCACTGCGCTGCGAGTGACCTGTCACGATTGCTGACTGCGATCGTACGGAATAATATCGTCCCACTCGGCCGCGGAGGAACGGGCGACGAATGCCACCACCGGCTCGATGTCGCTCATATTAAACACCTCGTGCGGCACGCCCGGTTTGATGTAGATGAAGTCTCCTGCCTCGTTTTCCAGGATCTGTTTGCAACCCGGGCCGAACTCGTGGCGAACTTTTCCTTCGATAATGTAGAGGATCAATTCGAAACCGACATGGATGTGTGCCCGGGCCACTCCACCTGGCGGAATGGTCGCGATGTTGGCGGAAAGCTTGGTCGTGCCGACATTCTTGCCCGACATTCCTTGTTTATAATGAATGCCATTCCAATCGCGGCGCGCGCCGCCGCCACGGATAGTCAGGATCCCATTGCAGTCTTCGACCGCACCAAGTTGAATATCGCCATCGCTGGACGGTTCCATTATGATGATGAAATCAAAGGGTAACCGGACTTGGCCAAATCAAAAGGTTGAATCTCATCGGTTCACCGGCGCTTGAGCCGATCGCGCGCATACCACCAGGGCAATGCCACCCAGGACGGCGATCGCTGCCGTCACCTCACGAAGAGTGACGGGTTCGTGCAGGAAAAGAATTCCACCGGCCGTGGCAATCACCGGGACGCTCAGTTGAACGGTCGCGGCCGTGGTCCGCTTCAGGGCCGGCAAAGCGGCATACCAAATTACATAACCAATGTCGGAGGTGATCGCGCCGGAAATTGCGGCGTAAATCAGGCCTAACGAGTGAAATCGCGCTTGGTTCAGCGTGACCAGACTCAGGCAAGCGGCGAATGGAATGGCTCGCCAAAAATTTCCGGCTGTCGTTGTGATGGCGTCCTCCGTTGTTGTTGGTCGTAATGAATAAACTCCCCAGGCGATTCCGGCACTGATCATCAAGGCCGAACCGGCAATCGGCGGGGGGACAATTCCGGGCAGCAACAAAAGGACCACTCCCAGAATCGCAGTCAACAGACCGACAAATTGAAGTGCGTCCAAACGTTCGCCGCTGGCCGCTCCCCAGAAGATCATCGTCGCCTGGACTGCGCCGAACAAAAGCAACGCTCCCGTCCCGGCGGCGAGATGGATATAGGCGAAGGAAAATGCCGCTGCGTAGACGAAGAGAGCAAATCCGGAAATCCAGCTTCCATGATGGAGCAACGATTGAGGACGCGTCTTTTTCGATATTCGAACAAAGACCGAAAGCGCCAGTGTTCCGGCAATCAGTCGCCCGAATGTGAACGTTGCCGGATCGATCGTCGCTTGCCGAAGGGTGCCGCGGCACAGTAGCGAATTGGCGGCAAAGCCGATCATCGCTAACGACGTCAGAACAAAAATTCGCGGGGATTTGCTGATACAACGTCTGTTTTCGAAAGTCGTCAGTGCTGGTCGGAGATCAGTATACGCGCAGCCGCAGAAAATATTGCGTCGCGTCCGTCGGAATTGGAAAACTCACGGTGACATTGCCGCCAACGGCTCCGGGATTTGTTTCAAACCAGGTCCAATTCGTTAGGTCAGGTGAAGAGTCGACGAAATAGCTCACATCGCTTCGGGTCCGGGCAAACGTGAACAGGAGATTATCGCCGTCTGTCGAAACAGTCGGAATTGGTAACGCAACAGTCGGCCGTGAACCCACGGCATAAAGAATTCCGCCGGTGATCGCGTAAACGTCGCCGTCGGGGCCAATCAGAGTTGGAGTGTAGGGCTGACTGGATGCCGCGCCGATTGAAAGGTTGGTGTAATTGCCGCTGACCAGGTCCCAACGATAAAGATGACCATCTTCGTTGTTCGCATAAACGACCCGGCCGGGAACATCGACCACGGCCGCGTTGATACACCACTCGTCGCCGGTCGGACTGACCAACGTCATTACTTCTTTCATATCCGTCGCGCCGGTGAGCGGATCGGTTTGTGATACGTTCGGATCGAGGACAGCGATTTTATTGAGGCCGCCGGGATAAGAGTAGCTGTTGTATTTTGTGAAGAGAAAATATGGGGAACCCGCACTCGAAGCGTAATTCGGAACGATACTCGCCGGGACAACCGCAGGAGTTGTGTCCCAACCGAACCCCCCAACCAGTTTCACGGTTTGAAGATCGGCTGAAAAATGCTGGAGCTGGCCGCGACTGTAAGAGTCATTGACGACTCCATAATAGACATCGCCATCGGAGCCTACCACCGGCGATGCCGTGGAGTACCTCGACACTCCCTGCAATGTCGGAGTGGCATGCAACGCGGCGAGGGTGGCACTGTCGAGCTGAACCAGCTTTCCGGTACTCGCGGTGGTCTTAGTCTTCCCATCCCAAAACGCGACGTAGAGTTTCGTGCCATCCGCACTCAGAGCCGGCGCGGCGTTGATAGCTGGTTGCGGCAAACTAGAAACCGAATTGGCGGTGACATAACTGCCGACGCCATTGGCCGAGATCCGTGCGATTCCTCCGCCTTGTTGTAGAACTCCAGCATTAGCAGTGACCTGAAAACCGAAATAAATATTGCCGGCGGCGTCGGCAGTAATAGGGGTGTCGATCTGCACGTTTGTGTCATAGGCAGATTTGTTCGCCAAATAATTTGTTAATCCGGGTGAATTATCGAAGAACGCAAGCTTGCCGCTCGAATTGGCCACCGCCTGATCGGGATTATCGCGCCAGTTCACCGTTCCGCCGGCGGCGGGAATGTAGACGTGATAATTCGCCGACGTCTTGACCAACATTGGTGAAAAAGGCGGTCGCCAGCTTCCCGCGTTTGGAAGTATGTAATCGGTGCTTTGCGACCAAATCAGGGATCCATCATATCCAGCGTGCGCTTCAACAACGAAATTGGTTCCGTTACCTGTGGTCACCGGGACGATCACGGTGTTCGCGTCGGTGATTGTGGGCGACCCGTAATGCGTGTAGCTACCGGGATGATCATCCACCGGTGTTTGCCATAACATCATGCTCAGCGGCCGTCCGGCGATGTTCGAGTCGCTGGTATGCTGTGCGGTGTTGGCGTACATCGGCCAATCGGCAAACGTGGTCTGCCGGAAGAATGTCATGATCGTGACCACCACGATGACCGTCGCGAAAATGACCAAATGACCCTTCAAGGTTTCTAGTTTTAGCACAAAACCGCCGCAGTGATCCTGTTTTTTTAAGACCGATTCGCTGTTGCTCTCTTGATTTCGGAACGTCGCGGGCAGGTAAGGAGATGATCGTTCACCATTCCGACAGCTTGCATTAAGGCGTAGCAGATCGTTGAGCCGACGAATTTGAATCCGCGTTGGGATAAATCGCGGCTCATTGCATCTGATTCCGCGGTGCGGGGCGGAACGTCAGCCATCTTCCGCCAACGATTTTGTTTGGGTTCGCCGTCGACAAAGGTCCAAAGATATTTATCGAAGCTTCCGAATTCCTTCCGCACTGCGAGAAAGGCTTTGGCATTCTGGATGGTGGCGGCAATTTTTAATCGGTTTCGGACAATTCCCGTGTTAGCAAGCAATCGTTTGACGTCGCGGGCAGTGTAGTGGGAGACTTTTTCAGGGCGAAATCTGTCGAACGCTTGGCGATAATTTTCTCGCTTCTTGAGAATCGTGGTCCAGCTCAACCCCGCTTGCGCTCCTTCTAAGATCAAAAATTCAAAAAGTTTTCGATCATTATGAACGGGCACGCCCCATTCTTTGTCGTGATAAGTGATGTTCGGTTCGATGGTTGCCCAGGGACAGCGCGGCATTGAGAAAAATCCACCGGTTCGGAGCGAATCACAAAAAAAAATTGTAACTATTGCACGGGAATTCCGTCTCAATCACTAATGGGTTGGGTCTTTTGTCCGGGGATACGACAAACGGGGAAGGAGAACGATGCGCGGAGCGCGCACTCAGGCGACATCAAGTGGTCGATGGATACCAGCCGCAGTTCGACGGACTGCGCGCTTTAGCGGTGCTGACGGTGATGATCGATCACTTCAGCGCCGATGTTCCCAACTTTCCGTTTCCGGATTGGATTCGCCTGGGTGCAACCGGGGTGCGTTTATTCCTAGTCTTGAGCGGCTACTTCATTACCGCATCTTTGCGCCGGGCCCGAGATCGAATGGAACGGAACGGATTGTCGGCGGCCGGTGCGATGGGGACATTTTATTGGCGGCGCGTTCTGCGAATTGCCCCGGCGTATCTCGCTTTCGCGGCGATTGCTTTAGTTTTGGACCTTGGCGCAATTCGCCACAACTGGCCGTGGGTTTTTACCGGCACAGTGAACTGGTTGATCGCCTGGAAGAACGACTGGCCGCTGACGATTTCACATCTGTGGTCAATCTGTGTGCAGGAACAGTTCTATCTCGTCTGGCCGCTGCTGATCTTGTTGCTGCCGCGACGATGGATGCTGCGAACAATCATTTCAGTCGCGGTCTTCGGCATTTTGTTTCGAATCGGTTGTGTGGTGTTTTCCGCGCCAATGATTGCGCGGTGGGTCCTGCCATTCGGTAGTCTCGATTCGCTCGCTGCCGGCGCTGCATTGGGTTGGTGCGGCGGCAAATTGCACGCCGGGCGAGGGGCGTGGTGGTTGGCACTGCTTTCAGTTTCGCTGCTGGGTGCAGCAGCTGTTTTGCGAAACGGCGATCCGATGGCATTGCCCTCCGTCCTGGTCGAACCGTTGGAAGCGGGAGGATTGTTAATCCTGGTCGCGCGAACTGCGACTGGATTTCAAGGTCCGTTGGCAGCTTTCCTTGGTAACCCCGGACTCGTTTTTGCCGGCAAAATCAGTTACGGCCTTTACATCTATCACATCCTGGTTGCGATGGTTTTGAACCGCTTTCTACCCGAACCACTTCGGTTCATCATCACGACGCCTTCTCTCCGACTGGTTGTTTTCGGTATTGGTTCGCTCATCGTTGCCGCCTTGTCCTGGCGATTTATCGAACAGCCGGTGTGCAGATTGCGCGGAGCTCGAGCGCAAACGAATGGAGATCAGTCCGTCGATCAATCACGGGGCGATACCAGTGGTGCTTATCGGCTTCGCCCACGGTTTGGTTCGACCTGAACGTTCCGTTAGCGTTGAGCGGATAATTGCTGATTGGTGATTGCTAACGGCTGATAGAATCGCAGCGCTTCAATTTTGCTATGCAACTCGCGAAGAGGATAAAGGCCTTTCGCCGCGCCGGCCCCGGGATCGCGTATCAGGTAATCAAATCCTTCCTTGCCTGCGATCACGACGAAGTGAGTCACTCCATTACGCAGTCGTACTCGAACGATCACGGGATTACCGTGCGCGAGATTTGAGTCGATCAATTCGTAAGACGGCAAATCTTCGTAAACGTGGCGGACTCGATCCGGCGCGAACCAGGCGGCCCGATCCCAATACAGCCACCCTTGATCGGTAAATCCACCGACGCCCGGTAAAAACCAATTTAATTGCTGTGGGTTGATGTCGATGCCGTAAAATCTGAATACCATTGCGGCAGAGGCGACCGCACAGCCCTGCCCGCCGATCGTTCCATTCTCGACCACCCCGCCTAACGGATCGTCGCTCCATTGTTCATCTCCTTGCCGAAATGATGGCACTCCCAACTCCACGCGATGGAAGAAGTAACGCCCGCCACGCGGCGAGAGCGGTCGCTTCCACGTCCAATCGACATACACGGTCGCGCCCACGACAGTCAGCACCAGGGCCAGAATAGCGAACAGTCTTTTCAACGTGCGAAATTCTAGAGGAGAATGCCAATCAGCGAAAGGGCTTCCCCGCCAAGCGGTTCAGATGAGTTTGGTTCGCCGATGCGATCGGATTTGCGAGGCCGGATCAGCACGGGTGGGGCAACCGGTTCGGGCTGCCCGACCCGATGTCGATCCATGTCGGATCGACCGGGTCACGTTAGATTTGGGTGAGCTTGCCTACGGTAAAGAAGTCGATCCCAACCGCTGGCGAAATTGAAGACCGACATATTCAGCACCAGCATGGGGTCGTGTCCAAGTCGTCTGGTTTGGAAAAATCGCTTCCGGCTCCGCGCGGTGTGCCCGCGCGGAGACTTAGTCGTTAGGTTCATTTAATAGCTGGCAACTCGTTGCAAGCCCAGAGCCGCGATCGTGTCCGGCGATAATGAACCGGTTACTTGCAAGCCATGGCGACTTTGATATTGCGCGATGGCCTGTTCTGTTTGCGGACCGACCACGCCGTCGATCTCTCCGCGATAGTATCCTTCCTGCGCCAATTGCTGCTGGGCTGCGGCCACGATCGAGTTGTTCGATTGGTAGCCGTAACCGTTGGTATCGGAGTAGCCATTATAGTAACCCGGGTCTTCATTATACGAGTAGGGGTAGCCGTAAGCGTAGTAATCGTATGGATAACCCCCATACGGCCACCACGGATCGAATCCGGCGTCGAAGATCACCCAGGAGCCGTTAATGTAACGGCAGCGGTGACCGTTCCACCAGTGATCGCGATTGCGGGCCCAATCCCGATGCCAATTGGACGAACGTTGGGCAAACACGTGGTGTTGCCAGTTCGCCGCCAGACGGCTATTGTTCCGGAGTTGTCCGGAACGGTTCACCGTATTTGAAGATCGCGTCGTTCTTCCGGAGAAATTTGGGTTTCTCGTGGTGAATTGACGCGAACGGATCGAGGCCGCATTTGAACCCGCGTAACTCCTTTGGAATCGCGCGCTCGGGATGGAACGGAAATTCGACGAGTAAAAGCGTTGGCCGGAATAGATCCTTCCCCCGCTAAAGCTTCGTCCCACCATTCCGTGATACGAAGGTCCCGCGCCGCCTCCCGGCCCGCGACCCGCCGGCGCAAATGCTCCGGCTCCCCCGCCACCTCCGCCGCCGTGGTGGCCTCCGGCATAAGCCGGAACTATCAAGGCCAAGCTCGATAAGAGCGCGGCCCAGTAGAGTTTTGTTTTCATGTTCCAGTTTCCTTTCTTTTTCTTTAAAAAATACCTAACGAAGCCCTCCCGCAATTCGAAGCGTTTCGCCGGTGACCCATTTTGAATCGTCTGATGCGAAGAACGCCGCGACCGAGGCGATGTCGTCCGGATAACCGATGCGGCCGAGCGGCGTCTGCCCGACTGCCTGTTTCTCAAAATCGCTTCCGGAAAATCCACTGCCCTTGAACCCTTCGGTCTCGACCGGACCCGGATTGATCGCGTTGACACGAATCTTCTTCGGGCCGAGTTCCGCGGCCAGGACGCGAGTCACCGCGTCGACTGCTCCCTTGGTGCCCGAATAAACGGCTGCCGTCGGCAAACCGGAAGTTGATGCGACCGAACTCACGTTGATGACGCTGCCTCCGTCCGGACCGAACTGCTTGGCTGCTTCTTGCGTGGCCAGGACCAAGCCGAGAACATTCGTGTCGAATTGACGATGAAAATGAGTTTCTGTGATCTGGTCCAACGGCAGAAACTCATATACGCCCGCGTTGTTAACCAGGATGTCGACTTTACCAAAGGACTTCTTCGCGCTGGCGAAGAGTTTTTCGATGTCCGCCTTCTTTGCCACGCTGCCTTGGACCGCGACGGCTTGTCCGCCGCTTTTCGCGATTTCATCGACGACTTTGTCCGCATCCGATTTCGAGGAGGCATAGTTGACGACGACGGCCGCTCCTTCGGCGGCCAACTGTTTCGCGATTCCCGCGCCAATTCCTTTCGACGCGCCGGTGACGACTGCGACTTTTCCTGATAATTTTCGGTTGTTCATTGGTTTCATTCTCATTTTGTTGATGATCATAAAATTTTAGTTAACCGCACACCGCGAATGCGCGCTCGTGGTTCTCGATGACGTCGAATTGACGAGGCCTCATCAGTTCGTCGTGCCGAGTGTCGGCGGGTTGAAGATTTAACCTGGTGATGTGTGCTTCGACCAAGTCAGGCAGAAGCAGATGCGGGAACGATGTGAGGTTCCATGCTCTGGCTTCTTCTTCATCGAGTACCAGGTGGACAATCTCGGCCAGTTGAGGGTAGGCCTGTTCGTAATCGTGCTGGAGTTGTTCTTTTAACTTGTCGAGTGCGATCAAAACGAGTTGGGGGAAAATTCCAGGGTTGGTAAGCGGGGTCGTTTGCATGCGATTTTTCCGTTTAATGTGGGTATTTGACTGGTCGTCTATAAAAATGGTTAAAAAAGGGGTCATGAGGCAACCGGTTGGGCCCGTTTCACGCCGAGCACGTCTTTCGCGACGTCTTTGAAATCACCGAGCAATTCCAGGTCATTTTGGATTCGCACTTGCGCCATGGTGCCTTGATAACAGGAAAATAGTGCCCTGGCCTTCGCCACGGGATCGCGGGCTTCGATCAATCCCTGGGCCGCGGCATCGCGGACCGCGGAAACAAAATATTGAAGTTTGCGATCCATGATCTGATCGATTGTTTTCCGGACAATCTGATCCTGGGTGCTGACTTCACTGCCCACGCTGACGAACGGACAGCCAAGGATAGATCCACATTTTTCTTTCAGCCCGGCCAGACGTTGCTGAACAAAATCAAAGTACCGATCGAACCGCTCGAGTGGAGGAACGGTCGGCGAGAAAATGGTGTCCATTTCAGCCTTCTTTTTGTTCCAATCCGCTTCCAACGCAGCGGCGGCGAGCTCCGATTTTGACTTAAAGAAATAGTAAAAACTGCCCTTTTTCGCCTCGGCGCGCTCGCAGATGGCGTCGACTGACGCAGCGCCATAGTTATTTTGCCACATCAGGTCCAGGGCGGCATCCATCAGGCGCTCTTTCATGTCACTCACTCTTGGCATGACCAATATTTACATTAACTAGACCGACTAGTCAACTATCCGTTCAAAGTTTTTCCACGAAAATCTTCGTCCTGAACCAGCTCTCGGCCGAAACCGGGGGTTATCGCTCCAACAAGGAGGCAAACTGGTGAAGCTCGGTCTGGTTGAGATCCGATATCGCCCAGTAATTCATACCGGCGTGCGTCCAGGAAAGAAGATTGTAACCACGGCGCGTCGTGGCCGTGGGGCCCCGTTCTTCGCTCCCTTTTGCCGGCGCGATGAACACATTAATTGGATGTTTGTTTCGCTGATAAACCAGGGCGACCACCGTATTGCCGTTTAGATAATCCAATCGGCCGCCGACCAGCGGGAAACCACTCATGGAAAAATCATGAACATCGGGCGCGAAATCGATTTTGCCGTCAAACCAAGGCTTCACCGTGTGTTGATCCGAAGAGGTCACATCGACGAGATGCGTCGCCAAAAGAGAACGAACATGATTGGCCACGACTTCATCGGCGATTCGATTGCTGTTGGATGATTGGGTTGTGGTAAACAGCGCAATACCGAGAGCGATCACCAGGCAAGCGGCGGCCGTTGCCAGCGCCGGCCAAAATGAGAATTTCATTTCCTCTTTGCTTTCCCGGCGTAACGCCGCGTGGATGTTTCGCCGCACACGCGCGGACGCCTGAAAAGCCGGATTGTTCCCGGTAATGGCCACGTGGAGTTTTCGGATCTGATCGATGGCGCGATCGCATTCTTCGCAGCCGCTCAAATGTTGCTCTATTTCGCGGGCACGGATCAGATCCAGTTCGCCGTCGGCGTAGGCGTGAATCAGGTCTCGAATTTCGTCGTGGTTCATCTGTTTTTGCCCAGGATCAATTGAAGTTGGTGGCGCGCCCGAGCCAGGCGAGACATGACGGTTCCAATCGGGACACCGGCGATCTCTGCGATATCCTTGTAGGACGCTCCTTCCAATTCGCGCAGAGTAAGGGTTTCACGAAATTCGGCGGGCAATTGTTCGATGGCCGCGCGCACCGTTTCCCGGTCGATCGCGCGATCGAGCAGGGCTCCAGCGTCAGCCGTCGGCGTCTGACCCCCATGCAACTGCTCATCGAAAGCCACGGTGTCATCATCACTTTGATTGCGCTTGAGCGCGGTGAAACAAGTGTTTCGGACAATTTTTAGAAACCATGCGCGGGCATTTTGTCCGCGGAAGTTTTCGTAAAAACGAAAAGCGCGCAGCGACGCGTCCTGGACCACGTCTTCGGCGTTCTGCTCATTGCGCATAAGGAAGCGGGCCAGGCTGTAAGCTGCGTCGAGGTGCGGCAAGATTTCCGTCTCGAAATCGGTCAGTCGAGGCGATTTGGTTAATCGGAACACGTTTCGTTACTTTCAATCATTAGAAACCAGACTGCGAAAGTCTGAAATTTATTCCCCAAAGCAAAATTTTTTTGATTTCCGGGAATAAACGCCCCATTCCCCCGGTCAAGGTGCTCGAAAGGACAACTATGAATAATCACGATCACATTTTAGCGAACGACAACCCGGACGGAATCGACCGCCGCGGTTTTCTCAAGTGCATGGCCTGGGCTGGAACCGGTGTCCTCTGGACAATGAGCGGCGGCCTTCTCACCTCTAAACTGCTTGGAGCTACGACGGACGGCGCCGTTGGCGATTTCAGTTTTGTCCAAATCAGCGACAGCCACATCGGTTTTAATAAAGAAGCAAACAAAGACGTCATCGGCACTTTGCAAAAGGCGATCTCAAAGATCAACGCGTTGCCGAAAGCACCCGATTTTATCCTGCATACCGGAGATCTGAGTCATCTCTCGGAAGCGGAAGAGTTCGACGCTCTCGAACAAAATCTGAAAAGCATCAAGACGGGCGAGATTTTTTACGTCCCTGGCGAGCACGACGTGCTCAGCGATAACGGCGCGCTGTATCGCGAGCGGTTTGGGAAGAAAGCGACGGGCTCGGGCTGGTACAGCTTCGATAAGAAGGGCGTCCACTTTATCGGATTGGTGAACGTGCTGAACATTCGCGAAGGCGGGTTGGGGGTGATTGGCGCCGAACAACTCGATTGGTTGAAGAAAGACCTCGAAACGCTCTCGTCGAGCACCCCGATCGTGGTCTTTGCGCATATTCCGCTGTGGGCAGTCTATCCGCAATGGGGTTGGGGGACAGATGATGCGGAACAGGCGCTCAGCTTATTGCGAAGATTCGGGTCGGTCACCGTCTTGAACGGACACATTCATCAAACCGTTCGCAAGGTGGAAGGGAACATCACTTTTCATACCGCGATGTCGACCGCTTTCCCGCAACCGGCGCCGGGGACTGCTCAAAAACCCGGTCCGATGGTCGTGGAAGCTCCGAGATTGAGTTCGGTTCTCGGAATCACCGATGTGAAATACGTAGAAGGAAACCACACGCTCGCGGTCATCGACGACACGCTCGCCTGAAAATCACTCAGTCAGGATGAATTCATTGTTTTGGGAACGAGCCCACGGTGGGCTGACTCATTTCCCGATCGCACTGATTTTCGCGGCCGCGCTTTTTGACCTGCTCGCGTTGGTTCGACCTTCAAAATCGGACCAATTCACCGCACTCGGTTATTGGATAACCATTCTCGCTGCTATCGGCGCGATCGGAGCCGTGTTCACCGGGCTACGGTTGAGCAAGTGGACAGTTGGCGGTACGGGCCTGGTGTTCATTCATCACCTATTCGTCTGGCCGGCATTTGCTTTGATCGTTGTCTTGGTCATTTGGAGAGTGCTTTGCCGGAACGAATTTTCGCGGCGCGCATTCATTTGTTACCTCATCGTCACGTTCTCCACCTGCGGATTGATCGGAGCCGCCGGATTTGTCGGCGGCGAAATGTTAATCGGCGTGGATGGGTCGATGTCGGCGAATTCTTCGGTCAATGTCGCGGACGCGGGACAAGGCCGTTACTTGTTTCTGATGAATTGTGCGCATTGCCATGGAGACGATGCTCGCGGCGACGAAGGACCTGACCTGCACAACCTTCGCAAGAGCGATGCACGCATTCACCAGGTCATTACCGCCGGGATCAAAGGTGAGATGCCGTCCTTTGCCAGAAAACTGGGTGATCCGGAAATTCGCGAACTCACAGCCTATCTCAGAACACTTAGATCCTAGTATGGAGCGAAGACTTCGTCGGCATAGCACCACAACCAGCGTTCGCCGGGTTGGGCCGAAGCGACCACTGGATGTTGGGTCGCGTGCGCGTGCTTTGTCATGTGCCGGTTAGGCGAGCTATCGCAACAAAGCGTCTCGCCGCAAGTCTGGCAGGTCCGCAAGTGCACCCAGGAAGCGCCGATCTTGACGCATTCGGCACATTCGCGGACTTGCGGTTGTTTGACCGATTCAATCGCATCGAGATGGGAACATCCTCGGTCACTCATAATTATTTGGCCTTGTTTCCGTTGGTTGAGGCCAAACGCATCTGAATTCCCGCAATCGCCATCCCGCCTTCGCCTACTGCCGCCGCGCAGCGTTTCACTGAACCGGAGCGGACGTCGCCCGCGGCAAAAATTCCCGGAAGACTTGTCTCCATCGGACTGGGACGATGCTTATCGGCGCGCCAGACGGGCGAATCCGCGACCGGCGCGCCGGTCATGATGAACCCTCGCTCGTCGCGCATGATATCCTCTGGCAACCATCCGGTGCAGGGCAATGCGCCAATCATCGAGAAGACCGCCGGCGTTTCGACATTGCGCCGCTCACCGGTCTTGGTGTTTTCGAGCTCCACTTGTTCGAGCTTATGTCCGCCGGACATGCGTCGAACTTCCGTTTGATAAAGAACTTCGATATTGGGCTGCGTCAGCACCCGGCGTGAAAGATAATTCGACATGCGTTTGTTGAGATCGTCGCTGCGAATCACCAACAACACTTTCGCGGCCCCGTCTGCGAGGAACATCGCGGCCTGGCCGGCGGAATTGCCGCTGCCTACGACAATCACGTTCGCGTTTCGGCAAATCTGACCCTCCAGCGCGGTGGCCGCATAGTAAACTCCGACGCCTTCGAACCGTTCGCGATTTTCGGCGTCCAGCCGCCGGTACTCGGCACCGGTGGCGATCAAAACCGTTTTCGCTCGCAAAATTGCCGGACAATTTTCGATTTCGATGCAGGCGCGATATTCGTCCTGCGGATTGTGCCGGAGTGAGAGAACCTGCGATGGCGTCGAAAACTTCGCCCCGAATCGATAAGCCTGAAGTTGCGCGAGCCAGGTTAAGTCGCCACCGCTGATTCCTGTCGGGAAACCGAAGAAATTTTCGATTAACGAGGATGATCCGGCCTGACCACCCGGTGCGTAACCTTCCAGCACCACGGTGCTCAATCCTTCCGAGGCGGCGTAAACCGCGGCGGCCAATCCAGCGGGGCCGGCGCCGACAATGGTCAGGTCCGACAAGATCTCAGTTTCGTTTTCACGGGCGAGCGGCCGCAACAAACCTGCAACCTGTGCGACTTCGCGCAAAGAGGGCCGTCGTAATGGCGACCCGCCCGGAGTGATCAAAGTGGGAAGATCACGCGTGCTGAGATGAAACCGTTTCGTCAATTCCTGGCCTTGTTCGTTTTGAACATCGATGACGCGATGGGGGATGTGATTTTTATCCAGGAAATCGTCGATCAAATGGCCGTCGCGATCGTCGCGCAAGGATAGAACTCGGAATCCGGCAAATTCGCGGTCCCGCTTCAATCGCCGCCGACGCATGATCAGCGCGTTCACGATGATCGAACTGACGCCGGGCAATTCGGCCAAGGCCAGTCGCAATTTCGCTGCGGGCACGTGCAGAATCTCCGATTCGTCGGAACTGACGCGCGCGGTTCCCAGGATCGCTGTTCCCTGCAACATGCTAACGTCGCCGAGAAAATCGCGCTCGCTGGCCGTGGCGAGAAGCTGCTCGGTTCCATCGCGTTCTTCGAACACCTGAATTTCGCCGCGCAAAAGAATGGCAAGTCCGGTATCGCGCTGGCCGACTTTGAAAAGAATTTCGCCTCGTTTCAAAACGCGCTGTTCTGCGAGCGGACGAAGAAGCGCCAGTTGGTGATCGTTCAGTTTCGGAAACGCGATGCTTTCCGTGTCGCGGTAAAACTGCTCATCCTGTTGCTCTTCGGTCACGGGACACTGTAGGCCAGACCTCGCCACGCGCCACAATCGCGTGACGGCAAACTTAACCCCACAACGCGCGTGACGGCATGCCGATTTTCCCGCCGCGATAGGGCAACGCGTTCTCCCGATCGCGCGAAAGCAAAAGTGCTCCATCGAGATCGATCCATTCGGCCAGGCCGGCGAGAACGCGTGCCGGTGCGATGGCTAACGAAGTCGAGACCATGCAGCCAATGAGCAGTTTGAATCCCTGGTCGCGCGCGGTTTGGCAGAGACGAAATGCTTCGGTGAATCCGCCAGTCTTATCGAGCTTCACGTTGATCACGTCGTAGCGATTTTTTAGCGAACGGAGATCCGCGGTGGTGTGACAACTTTCATCGGCGCAAACCGGGATCGGTCGATCCAGTGATTCCAGAATTCCGTCGGCATCCGCTGGAAACGGCTGTTCAATGAGCTCCACGCCGTGTTGAACAAGAATCGGCACGACGCTTTGATAATGCGCCGCCGACCACGACTCGTTGGCATCAACGAGCAATCGGCACTTCGGAGCCGCGGCCCGGACCGATTCGACGCGTGTCGCATCGAGATCATCGCCGCCCAGCTTCAGTTTCAAAATCGGCAGATGAGATGCAGTCTTGGCGGCGACGGACATTTTCTCGGGCGCATCGAGACTGATCGTGAACGCGGTTTCGACTTCGGCAATTACGGAGGGGTCAACCATTTCCCAGACCCGCTTGCCTTGACGCTTCGCTTCTAGATCCCACAATGCACAGTCGAGCGCATTACGCGCCGCGCCGGCGGGAAGCAGTTGCTGCAGTTTGGCACGATCCAAATGTGAGACCTGGGCAATCGATTCGATTTGTTTCAGGACCGAGTCCCTCGTCTGGTGGTAGCGTCTTAGCGGAACACCTTCGCCGCGGCCGCGCCAATCGCCGTCGCCGAGCGTGACCGCGACCACCCGTGTTTCAGTTCGACTGCCTCGTGAGATCCGAAACACTTCCTTTAACGGCCAGACTTCTTCTTCAGCGCGAATCAGCACCATCGAGATTTCAGATTGCTGAAAGAATAGCGCTGCCGGCTCAACCGGCAATCTCGCTTAAGACCGTTCGAAGATCACAGAAATCAATTGGCTTTGTCAGATGATGATCAAAGCCCGCTTGATAACTCCGACGAATATCCTCTTCCATCCCAAAGCCGCTGAGCGCGATTCCTTTGATCGGATGCCGCTGTTTGGCCATGGCAATTAATTCATAGCCGCTGCGGTCGGGCAGGCCGATATCGCTGACCACGGCATCAAAACGTTTCGAATCCAAGAGTTTCAATGCGGAATCGACATGATCAGTCGACAGAACTTTGTGGCCGCACTGGGTGAGCAAACGGGCAATTGTTCGACGAGTGTCGTCGTGATCTTCGACCAGGAGCAGGCGCAAGCTTTTCGTTGGCGGCACACCTTTTGGCGCAGAGCTCTTTCACAATCGCGCTCTCGTGGACGGGGTCGAGAATCACCTTGAACGAGGCGCCGCGATTTTTTCCGGAGCTTTCGACCTCGATCGTGCCATGATGGAGGTCGACCAGGCTTTTTGAAATCGTTAGGCCGAGTCCGAGTCCGCCGAATTCACGCGTGATCGAGCGCGACTCCTGTCTGAACGCATTAAAGATTTCATTTTGTTCCGATGGCTCGATCCCGACTCCGGTGTCCGACACCCCCAGTTCAAAGCGTCCTTCGTTACTATTGGCAGAACGAATTTTGATTTGGCCACGGGCGGGCGTGAATTTCGCCGCGTTTCGAATCAGATTCCAAAAGACCTGCCGGATTCGGACCGGATCGGCCCAGATGTGGTGTTCACGGGCAGTGAGCGAGATCTTCACGTCGAGTTCCTTTTCGATAATGTCATCGCCGACTACTTCCACGATTTCGTGAATTAGCCGGTGGGCATCGACCACTTCGAAATGCAATTCGACTTTCCCGCGAATCAATCGAGTGAAATCGAGCAAATCGTCGATTAATCGAGCTTCCAGCTGGATATTTCGGCGAATCGTCGCGACTTCTTCGTGCAAGTCTTGCGGCAAACTCGCGATTTCCGCGAGATAGGTGGCCGCGACTAAAGCCGGGGTCAGGGGAGTCCGGAGCTCGTGGCTCAGCATCGCGAGAAACTCGTCTTTGGCTTTATTCGCTTTTTCCGCCTCGTCTTTTTCCGCCTCCATTTGTTCGATGCGTGTCTGGTCGTGAAGATCGAACTCCACCTGTTCGGTTTCGTTAGGCGGGTTAAGTTTCTCAGTCGCGACGGGCGCGCTTGCGCCATTCATGCTCGACCTCGGCTCAATCACGTCATCCGATTTTAGTTCTCGGACAACGTGAACGAATCCGCCATTGTCAGTCAGACGGGAAATCGAGGCGATGGCATGAAACAACGAACCGTCTTTGCGCACTTGCAATCTGTGAATCTGGCCCTGGTTTGTGTCGGCTGAAGATTGGAAATCGAGATCCGGCTGCTCTTTTTCTGCCCGGTCCGCTGCATCCAACTGCGAACGGTTGGTGCCGATGATTTCCTCCGCTTGGTAGCCGAACATTTTCTCCGCGCCCGGGTTCCAAGTGGCGATTCGGCCGTCGGGGGTAACGCCAAAAATAGCATAGTCCCTGACGCTGTCGACCAGAGGCCGAAAGTAGTCGTTAGGCGACAAGGGGGAATCCTCCGTTTTCACTACCCAAGAGCGAAAAGCAACTTCCATGCGGGGCGGTGCCTGGCTATCAGTCCACTAGGCTCAATGGCCGCCGAAATCGAGGAGCCGTTCGCGTCGATTCTTCTGCTATATTTGGAAATGAGACGTTTCGTCCTGCTTTTCGTTTTGCTTGTTATCACCGGTAGCCCGGCTCAGGCTTCGCCGTTTATTTTCATTGTTCGTCATGCTGAGAAGGCTGCCGCCGGGGGGAATGACCCCGAGCTTTCCGCGGCTGGACAGGAGCGGGCTAACGCATTGGCTCACATCTTAAAAGATGCGGACATCACCGCAATCTTTGCCACCGAATTCAAAAGAACACAGGAAACCGCCGCTCCGACGGCGAAAGAGTCGCGCGTCGACGTGACCACGATTTCCTCAAGCGACACGCAGGCGTTGGCGACAAAGATTCATGAGCTCAACGGAAATGCCCTGGTCGTTGGCCACGGCAACACGATCCCGAATCTGGTGAAAGCGCTTGGAATCTCGATACCGATCGATATTCCGGAAACGGACTACAGCGAGATCCTTGTGGTCGCGATGGGGAACAAACCCGAACTGCTTCATTTGCATTATTCATTCTAAGCGTCGTCTCCCGATTTTTGCTCGCCTCCTGCTTCTGGTTCGGGCAATCTTTGCCGGGGAATGAGGCGAATTACACCTTGGCAACTTCTTATTATATGCGCGTCGATTGCTGTCGGCGCACTGGTTGACCGTAGTTTGACCGGCAATCACGGCTCCGCGGCCCTACCGAACCATTCCGAAGCGAACGCGGTTGATGAAACCTCGGTCGACTCCGGGCCGGGAGCGGCCGCCGCCGCCGCGGAGACGACCCGAGCCGCGCCGGTGCGATCGACGGCCGGCAAAAAAACTTTGGCGACGATTCTTGGAGAACGCGATCCGAGACAGCGTGGGAGCGATCTTCAGGCGTTTATCAACGGTTTGGGCGCGTCGGACTTTGCCGATGTCCTTAAGCGTTTACGAAAAATTGGCAGCAACAGCGAACGTGAGCTGGCGACTCGATTGCTGGTGGCGCGTTGGGTGCAAACCGACCCGGAGGCGGCCCTGAATTTCGCCAGTTCCAATCGCGGTTACGAATATATCGCGGATGATGTTTTTCAGGCGGAAGCGGCGACCGATCTGCAAGGCGCACTCAATCGCGCCAAAGGCATCAACGATCCGGATCTGCGTTATATGGCCCTGCGTGGAGTGTTGAGTTTCATTGCCGATAGCGACGCGGCCGCCGCGCTCGGTCTGGCTCAGTCGTTAGGCAATTTTCCAGGAAACGAGCCACTTAGCAGTGTGATTTATCGGCAATGGGCCACCACCGATCCTCAAGCCGCGGCGATGCAGGCAGCGCAAAACCTGACGGACGGCAATTCCTGGCAGTCGCCCGTTTACCAGGTGGCGCGGGCGTGGGCGGCGCAAGATCCGCAAGGAGCGGCCAACTGGGCGATTTCGTTGACTGATCCGACGACCGAATCCCGAACCATCTCGCAGGTGATGAGGCAATGGGCCCGCGACGACATGACGGCGGCGGCGAACTGGGTGAATTCCTTGCCCCCGGGCGCTTCTTACGATTCTGCGGCTGGCGCAATCGCGTTCGCCATGGCCGGGAACGATCCGAAAGATGCAGTCGCCTGGGCTGACAATATCGCTGAAGCAGATGCGCGGACCAATGCTCTCCAGCGGGTCAGTCGGGAAGTGATGTGGCGCGATCCGACTAACGGCTTGGCGATTTTACAGGCCGCGGGGGTTCCGCCAAACCTGATTCCCGCGCCGCCGCAGCGCGGCCGTTAGTTAGATTCTCAGTCGGGTCCAGCGGACGCAGATTTTTCTTTCACACGAATATCGATCTCCGATTTCAGAGTTCGATGAACCGGACATTTGCCGGCGATCTCCACGAGTTTCGCGCGTTGTTCCGAACTCAAGTTGCCGGTCAGCTGAAGGTCGAGATCGATCCGATCGAGCATTCCGACCTTTGTTTCGCAGCTTTCGCAATCGTCTGCATGGATGCGGGAATGCCGAAGAGTCACCCTGATTCCTTCGAGCGGAATTGTTTTTGTCCGTGCGTATAAGCCAACGGTCATCGAGGTGCAGGCACCAAGTCCGGCGAGAAGATAATCATATGGATCGGGCGCGGTGGCCGTGCCGCCAAAGGCGAGAGGTTCGTCCACCTTAAATTGATGGTGGCCCACGGTAACCTCTTGCAAAAAACTCGCCGCGTTGCTGCGAACTGTGACTTCTTGAGTCACGACATTTTTATCAGAAGATGGGGATCCGCTCATGAATTCAAGATAATCGTTCCCGGCGCCGAGTGCGACACAAAGAGCAAGCTCCCATTCCGAAACAGCGCAAACGAGTTGCCGATCGCCAAAAAAAGCGGATCAGTTTTCTCGATGACACTCCCTTCGATTATTCAGGACAAGCGGCATACGTCCCCGGTGGTAACGCCTCAAGCGTTGGCTTGGGATGGCCGGCAAATGTGGCTGAGTTCCCGCGACCTCGGCACGCTTCATCAACTGGATTTGGCAAACTGGAAAATCGCCGGCGAGGTCGATCCGCCCGGGATTGTTTGGGCGGCGGTCGCTGGAAACGGCAGGATGTATTTCACGCTGGGCAAAGGATTGAACGACGATCGCTTCGTTTATCGCTACGCGCCGGACGAAGGATTTTTGAAGATGTTTGCCTGTCCGGATTATACCGGTTCCTACCTCAGTTATAACGACGGCACTCTTTATTTCAGTCAGTGGTACACCGGGGACATTCATCAGGTGAATGACGCAGGAAACATTGTCCGCACGATGAATGTTGAAGCGGAGATCTGCGGCCACACTTTTGTCGACGGCTCGATCTTCGTGATTCGCGGCAAAGAGAATAAGGGTTTGCCTAACAAATCGGAAGAATGGCGGATTGCGCGGCTAGACCCGCGCGAAAAGACGCCAAAGATCGAAGATTTGGCGATCGTTCCATTTGCCGCGCGCTCGCTCGCATTCGACGGAAAGAAATTCTGGTCGAATCATCGCGCGGCCGGCGAAACGATGTCGTTCACGCTGCCGAGGTAGCTCGTGCGCAAGGGAAGGCAGGGTTGGCCGATTCGATTACGCCGTCGTCTTGACCGGGTCGCTTGGCGCGAACAGGTGTCCGAAGAATATTCCGGCGAGGAGGAATGCCAGGCTGGCGACCGCGGCGAGTCCGGCATGTAACAACCAGAATTGCGTCGCCACCATTTTTTCAAGAAACCCGCCGATCCAGCCCACGCTCAGGTTCGCGCCGAAGAAAGCGATGTAATAGATCCCAATCACCGTGCCGGAGAGCGCCGCCGGAGCGACACGGGCATAAAGCGCCAGTGAGACTGGGAGAGTATTCGCGAATCCGGCGCTGTTCAGGACGTGAAATGCAATTAACCAGCCCATCGAAACCGGCTTTCCCGTCCGAGCCGAGATTGCCGCCCCGACCGTTAGCGACAGCATTCCGGTAACCGCAATCGCGCTGCCGATGGCAATCTTCATGATTTCCGATGGTTCGCGAAATTTCTTCGACCACCATCGCCAAAACATCACGGCGATAAAAAGAAAGCTGACCGAAACGACCGAATCGAGCGTGATCAACCACGTCGTCGGTATTCTTTGTCCATGATACCAGTTTGGAAGAGCGGCGTGCCGATCCGCCCAAACGAGGTAGGCGTTGAAAATTTGATTATTCGGAATGATTGCCATCGCGAGAAAGGGTAACAACGCCAGAAGACCGATGATTGCCGTCCAATCGTGACGACTCAGCTTCGCCTTTCCCGCCGCTGGAACCCCATCTTTCTTTTTGGCCGCCGCCGCGTCGGTGGGCAGATATTTGCGACCAAACAAATAAATCGCGAGACCGATGATCATGCCGACGCCGGCGGCGTCGAAGCCCCAGGCCCAGCCTACCTTTTCACCCAGTGTTCCCACAATCAGGGGCGCGGCGATCACTCCGCCATTGATGAAAATATAATAAATCTGGAAAGCGTCGGCCCTCCGGTTGTCGCCGGTGCTGTAAAGCGCACCGACCTGGCTGGCCAGATTGCCTTTCAACAAACCGACGCCAATGAGCAGTGCGGCGAGCGCGATTAAAAATGTGAAATCGAGGCCGACCAAAAATTGCCCGACAGTCATGAGCAAAGCGCCGATGGTGATGGCCAGCGTGCGGCCGAGCCATCGGTCAGCGATCAATCCGCCAAAAATGGGCGTGAGATAAACAAAGGCGGTGTAGAAACCGAAAATGGCGGATGAAAGCGGCTGGCCTTCGAGCGGTTGGCGATAAACGAACTCCAGGGCGTGTCGAAAAGGAGCGAACCCGGCAATGTGCTCGATATGCCCGGGAAGTAACAGCCGATTGACCATGTACAAGACGAGGAGAGCCTGCATTCCATAGTAGGAAAAGCGCTCCCACGCTTCGGTGAACGCGATATAGCCAAGTCCTTTGGGGTGACCGATGAAACTTCGATCTTCGGGGTTGTGCACGGACAAAAGTAAAAATTACTCGCGCCGAATAAGGAAGTAGAATCCGGCGTGGTCGCAATCATTTTCGGAGTGTCGGGAGTCGGGAAAACGACGGTGGGAAAACTGCTCGCCCGAGATCTGGGCTGGGAATTTTACGACGCGGACGATTTTCATCCGGCGTCGAACATCGAGAAGATGAAGAGCGGCGTTCCCCTGAATGATCACGATCGTGAGCCGTGGCTAACGAGCTTGCGCGATCAAATCGAACGTTCTTTACGGGAAAATGAGGATGCGGTAATCGCCTGTTCGGCCTTAAAAAGAAAATATCGGGATTATCTACGCGTAAACGACCAGGTGAAGTTCGTCTTCCTTCGCGGTAACGAGTCGCAGATCGCCGAACAACTGGACCAACGGCACGGCCATTTTATGGACGCCAGCCTGTTGCAGAGTCAATTGGCCGATTTGGAAGAACCGGATCCGGCGGAGGACGTGATTACGGTTCAGCTCCGCCGAACTCCCGAGGATGAGGTTACCGAAATTAAGCGGCAGGTCGGCCGGTAAACAAGGCGCCGAACACCGGTCGATAGGCCCAGATCAGATACAACTCCAGAATGCTCAAAACCACTCCGGGTGTAATCCCGTTCGGTAAAAATAAGATGTGAAAGGTCAGGATGTTAAACAACATCGCCGCGAGGATGGTGAGGCCGAGCGGGACGAACACGCCGATGAGGACTAACAAACCGCCAATGAGTTGCATGGCGCCGATGACGTAGAAGTATTTGCTCTCGGAAAATACGCGAAAGAAATCTCCGGCCAGACCGGTCGGTGGAGATGTCATCGGAATAAAGTGCAAAAAGAAATTCGAGCCGAACACGACAAAGGCGAGACCGAGAAGAATGCGGGCAATGATCGTTAGGACTTTCATGGCGGGATTGTGATTGATTGAGGGAAAATTCCAATAGGTAAATTCCCTATGCGGTGGGTCCAATCTTAATGGCAATACCAGCTGAAAAGGATAAGGTTAGGGCCAATGAGGAAGTCGGGGGCTTCCGCCAAAGGGAAGCGCAGTCGCAAATCGGCCGCGAAACCGCGCCCAGCGAAATCTCGAGCCCGCCCTAACAAGCGAAGCGAGCTGGCCGATCTTCAGGCAATGATGACGGCGACCCTCGAGTCGACCACTGATGCGATTGTTCTCACGGATGGCGCGGCGAAAGTCACCGGCTACAACCAAAAGTACGCCGAACTGCTGCGGTTATCGCCCAGGAAGATCTCGCAAATGGGTGTGCAGGAACTGCGCGAAATCTTCAGTCGACAATTTAAGAATCCGGAAAAATTCATCGCCGACACCAAGGCGATATATGCCGCTGGATTGTCCGAGACGTTTGACGAGATCGAATTTGTCGATGGCAGAATTTTCGAACGTTACTCGAAGTTGCAAAAAATTGATGACCGCACGATTGGCCGGGTTTGGTCGTTTCGCGATATCACGGAGCGGAGACGGGGCGTGGAGAGATTGCGCGCAGCGAAAATTGACGCGGAACGCGCGAGCAAGGCAAAAGACGACTTCCTTTCCCTGCTCAGCCATGAGCTGAGGACTCCGCTGACGCCGGCACTCGCGGCCGCGAGCTATCTCGCAGAGCACGAAGATCTGTTGCCGGCGTTTAGAAAGGAAATCAACGCGGTCCTGCGAAACGTCCAGCTGGAAGCGAGACTGATTGACGACCTGCTCGATGTCACCCGGATTGCGCGCGGAAAAATCGAGCTGCGTCGACAAGTGGTCGATGCCCACGCGCTGGTGCGTGACGCCTTGGACGTCGCGCGCAAAGATATTCGGGAAAAGGAACTGGTGCTGACCCTCCAGGCCGACGCGATGGATCATTATGTGCAGGTCGATCCGGTGCGAATTCGCCAGGTATTGTGGAATTTGATCAATAACGCAGTCAAGTTCACCGAACCGGGAGGTCGAATCGACGTCCGAACGAGCAACGATGGCCGTGCGTTCGTCTTTGAAATATCCGATAACGGGATCGGCATCGAAGCGGACAAGAGACCGAACATCTTCAAAGCTTTTGAACAAGGCGAGGCATCGGTCGCCCGGCAATTCGGGGGATTGGGTCTTGGCTTGGCGATTTCAAAAACATTGCTCGATCTGCACGGCGGCACGATTTCGGTTCAGAGTGACGGAAAATATTCCGGGGCAACGTTTCGGGCGACTTTACAGATCGTGCCGGCTCCACTCGCGCCTGATGGAAATCACGATGGGAACGCCCCGGGAGTCTCGCGTCGGTTGCAGTTATTGCTGGTCGATGATCACGCCGACACGCGCGAGGTGCTGTCCCGATTGCTGCAGAAGTGTGGACATAAAGTTGCCGCCGTCGAATGCGTCCACGACGCGCTCCATGCGCTCACCCTGCAAACGTTCGACGCTTTGATCAGTGATATTGGTTTGCCCGATAGCACGGGCTACGAACTGGTCCGGATGGCGAAGCAACGTCAGTCATTGAAGGGAATCGCGTTAAGCGGTTTTGGAATGGAACAAGATGTCCGCCGCAGCCGCGAAGCCGGATTCGATTATCACTTAACGAAACCGGTGAGTTTTCAGGACCTGCGGGATCTCCTGCAAAAAGTTCTCGAATAGCTCAGGCGCGCTGAAACAACAGGCTTGCTTTCTGAACGACAGTATTCGTCGCCTTCTCCAAAAGCGCTCCCCAAAGGCTGAGCACTGCGACCGTGAGCACAGCGATGATCAGAAACATCCAGATAGGTACTTCGCGAATGCGCAAGCCGAGCCAGATCACGTACGGCTGATGAATGAGATACAGGCCGTACGAATAAGTGCCGAGCAATCCCAACACTTTCGCCAACCGCGAAAGGCGACAGAGAATGCCGGCGACGCCAACAATCACAAGAAAGCAGCAAGCTCCGGTTCCCAGATCGACAAACACGTAGGTGAAACCGTTGTCATAAAGTTGCAGCGCTGCGGGATAAAGGATCACGCCAGCGAGCAATCCCAACCCGTTTAAGAAGAATCGCTCGGTTCGATCGTTGCGGGTCGCCCACATGGCCAGCGCGATACCCAGCGCAAATTCCGGCAAACGACACAAGGCGCATCCGCCCTGAATCCACATTCCATTTTGCGGATAAACGACCAGCAACAGATAACGGGTAAACAACCCAATGATGCAGGCACAGATCAGAAACAAAGCGGGGCCGAGCTTGCGAGCCGACCAGAACAAAACCGGGAAGATCAAATAAAACTGAATCAGCATGGCGAAATACCACCAGGCAGCGTTCAGATAAAAAAAGTTCATCGTGATATCGATGAAACGAAGGCCGAGCAGGCTGAGAATAATTCGGCCATCGACTTGTTCAAAACGGGCAACGAACGGCGAAACGAGGTACACGAGATGCGCGACCCAATACATTGGGTAGAGCCGAAATAGACGGGCGCGATACCATGCGAGCCAACTGACCTGGCCTTTGCTCGCGCGCCGTTCGGTCGCCTGCATGAGCGCCCAGCCGCTCAGAATGATAAACACTCCGACCGCATGGAATCCGAGATCCGAGATATGGAACCAGGCGTATCTCAGGAATTGATGCAGCCCGTTCGCAAAAGATGTCCAATCGGGCGGGGGCGCGTCTCCGTGTTCGAAGTAAGTCCGGAAAAAATGGAAATAGACGACGACAAAAATGGCCAGGCCTTTGGAAATATCGAGCCAAAGAAGTCGTTTCATTGCGTCGGGCTTTAGCAGTGATGGCGCCCATTGGTCAAGCCGAGTCGAACATCGCTGGCAGTCCCCTCGTCCAATGAACAAAGTGAATTCCGTCCACGCCCTTGCTGGTAATTGGTGGCGAAATCGGCTTAGATTTCCAGCCGTGCGGGCAATTTGCCGAAACCGGGTTCTCGCGTGGGCGATACTCGCCGCGTGTTTGGTGGCGATTCAATCAGCTCGCGCGGGTCCGTTTGCCAATTTTTTCCAAGAACTGAGAAATTCGTTTCGGGACTCAGGAGAGCAATCGCACCGAACTACGGCTCACCCGCATCGGACGAAGGATAGGACGCAGCCCACAACCTCGGCCGCGAATAACAAAAAATCGGACCTCCCGCCTAACGGACGCAACACCCGCACGGCTAATCGAGTGAGTGGCAAGTCTTCCTCACGGGATTTCAAATACGGCACGCCGGTCCCGGGCAAAAAAGGTTTGGTGACCAGTCCGTATTCTCCGGATGCCGGCTACATCGATGTGCGTGGTTTCTCGCCGGGCACTCCGGTGAAAGATCCATACAGCGGCAAAATCTTTCTAACGCCGTGACAGAATTCTCCTGAGCCGCGAACTGGACCGGTGGAGTTTCGGTTGGCTCGCGCGACGATCACAATTTTTCGCTGGCGATGGTGGTCGCCGCGCGCGAAGTGCTCCCGGCCAGAGCGAGAATCACGTCTGTTTTCGAAACAGTGCCGAGCAACTTTTCTTTCTTGGAGTCGTCCACTACCGGTAGCCGTTCTCCATCGTGTTTGCTGAATTGTTCCAACGCTTCGGTCAGACTGGCGTCCGGTCGCACCACCGGAAAGGAATCGTGCAACAGATCGCTGGCAATAACGACTTTGGCCAACTCCGGCGTGTTCAAGAAATTCTTAATGTCGTGCAATGAAATCGCGCCGAGAAATCTCTCATTATTCGTGACGTAAATGTAATTGAACCGGCTGGCGATAAACTTATCCACAATCTCCGAGAAACCTGCTTTTGGCGACACCGCGAGGGGATTCGTCTTCATCAAATCGCGCACGTGAAGCTCAGCCAGTTGTCGCCGATAATCGCCCGCACCTTTGCGTTTCAACGCCTCTGCGTAGATCGATCGTTTCTCGATGTTGACGGACGTGTAATAGCCGACGACGCACGCCAGCATCATTGGCAAAATAATCTGATAATCGAGCGTGAGCTCGAACATCATGACAATCGCCATGATCGGTGCATGGGTCGCGGCGGCCAGGAATGCGCCCATCCCGACCAGCGCGAAGGCTGCCGGATTGACTGCCGCTGAACCGGTCAGGTGTTGAGTTCCGGCGCCAAAAAGAAAACCCAGCGCAGCGCCAACAAACAAAGTTGGTGTAAATACCCCACCCACTGCGCCGGACGCGAAGGTCGCCGTCGTCGCCAGCACCTTGAAAATCAAAATGATCGCGATCGTTTGCCAAACCCAGTCACCGTGCAAAATGCCGCTGACGGCGCTGTAACCGTTGCCGCATACTTGCGGTTGCCAGACGGCGAGAACGCCCACTACCAATCCGCCGGCGCACATCTTAAGATAGACCGGCGCTTTGATTCGGCCGACCCAATTTTCCGTCGTTCGCAGCAAGCGAATGAACCACGGTGCCGTCAGACCGGCAACGAGTCCGAGGACAAGGTAGGGGATGATCTCCCAGTTTCCGTTCAGTCGAAATGCGGGAATGTTGTAAAGCGGATCCGCTCCAACAAACGCGCGCACGGTGAGAGTGGCGATCACGGAGGCGAACACGACCGGTCCGAAGATTTCCATCGCCATCGATCCCAAAACGATCTCGGCCACGAAAACCGCTCCGGCGATGGGTGCATTGTAGGCCGAGGCGATGCCCGCGGCCGCGCCGCAACCGACTAACAAACGCAAGCGCGGGGCTGTCCAATGCTGAAGCCGACCGGCCAGCGAAGCGACGACGGACGAAAGTTGAACCATCGGACCTTCTCGGCCGATTGATCCGCCGGAGGCGATGGTAAAAAGGGCGGACAAACATTTCACCAGGCTGCGTCGGGCCGAAATTTTTCCGTCACCGAGAACGACAGCTTCCATGTAATCGGTGGTGGTGACCCGGCCCCGGAATCGAGTTCCGAATTGGATGATCGCGCCGGCGATCAATCCGCCAATCGCAGGAATGATCAGGCGGCGCAGAGGAGGTAGTTGCTGAAAGCTTTCCACCAGGCTCAACCCTGAACTTCCGGTAAATACTTTGTGAACGGCGCCAGTCATGCCGCGAAAAGCGATCGAGGAGAGGCCGCCGAAAAATCCGATAATTCCGGCCCAGATGATGGTGATTTGAAGATCACTGGGACGCGCGCGTTCTTCGACCCAAACCCATAACTTCAGCCGCCGAAGCGAATCAGATTTTGCCGGCGCGGCGCTGGCAGCGGTTGAAGACGACACAATGATTCACTGCGCGGGCGCAGGCCTTCCGTCAAGGGTCCAACTTGAATGTTTATTTCGTGTCCCGGATTGTTCGGTGACCGACCAATATCGTTTTCCCTGTGTTTCTCGGTGAGCGGTGGCGGGATCCTGGCGGGGGCGTTGAGTGATTGATGGTGGCGGAAGCAATGCAAAAATTTTTATTTGCGCGGGCAACGATTTCGTTTAATACTTAACCAGATGGTTAAGTATTCGAACAATCTCGATCGCACCTTCGCCGCTTTGGCCGATCCCACCCGCCGCCGCATCCTCGCCCATCTCTCCCGCGGCGATCAGTCCGTGACCCGCCTCGCCCGGCCCCATCACATGTCCTTGCCGGCCGTTTCGAAACATTTACGAGTTTTGGAAAAGGCCGGCCTGATCCGACGCCGCCGTTACGGTCGCGTGCATCAGTTGAAATTGGAAGCAGAGCCCCTCCGGCGGGCCGCCTCCTGGGTCGAAGAATATCGGAAGTTTTGGGAAGGCTCGCTCGATCGATTGGCCGCCTATCTGGAAAAGACCAAAAAGAGAGACTGAACCAAGTTATGCCAAATACAATTCATCTGCACCGGGTGCTTCGCGCTCCGGCCGAGCGAATTTATCGCGCCTTCCTCGAGGCCGACGCCATGAGCAAATGGCTGCCGCCTAACGGATTCACCGGCAAAGTTCACCAATTGGATGCGAAACCTGGCGGGAGTTACCGGATGTCGTTCACCAATTTTACTACCGGCAGCAGTCATTCGTTCGACGGAACTTATCTCGAGCTCAAACCGCACGAGCGGATCCGTTACAGCAACAAATTCGACGATTCCAAATTGCCCGGAGAAATGCAGACCACGATTACGCTCAAGCCGGTCTTCTGCGGAACTGAATTGAACGTCACGCAGGAAGGGATTCCGGATATGATTCCAGCCGAAGCGTGTTATCTCGGCTGGCAGGAATCGCTCACGCTTTTGGCGAAATTGGTTGAAGCCGAAATTCCAGATCAACCCTGAACGGACAAAGAATATGATAACAAAAACAGGCCCCAACACGTCTCTTGGGATTAAACGATTCATCAACGCCCCGCGCAGTCGCGTTTACGCGGCTTGGACAGATCCGGTGCAACTCAAGGAATGGTGGGGACCCAAAGAGGTCCGGACGTTTAAAATTGTCGCTGACACGCGAGTCGGCGGAAAATATCGCTGGGACCTGGTCAACCAGGACGGCGAAGAGATGAGCGTTTTTGGCGAGTATCTCGAGCTGGTGCCGGGAAAGAAGGTCGTTTTCACTTGGAAATGGGATGACGACGAAGCCTGGAAAAATCAAAACAGCGTGGTCTCGGTCGAGTTTTCGGATCGTGACGGTGGGACGGAACTGCGATTGACCCATGTGCAACTGCCGAGCGAAGCGTCACGAGACCGTCACAATCATGGATGGAACAGCGTGATGGATAAACTCGAGGATTTTCTCAACAAATAACCGTTAACCGGCACGAAGGAGGAAGATAAAATGAATACGACCGAAGACGTCGCGAAAAAAGTAGTGGAGTTGGTTAAGAAACAGGCCTGGTACGAAGCGCTCGACACGCTTTACGATAAGGACATCGTCAGCGTGGAAGCGCAAACCCGGGACGGTAGTTCACCGGAAACGCGCGGCGCGGAAGGAGTGCGCGGTAAAATCGATTGGTGGGTCAACTCCATGGAGATCCATAGTTTTAAAGTGGGCGAACCGTTTGTTGCGCACGACCGATTTGTAATCGAGTACGATGTCGACGTGACTGACAAACAATCGAAGAACCGATTCCAAATGTCCGAAGTGGGCGTTTACACGGTCAAAAACGGCAAGATTATTCGCGAAGAATTCCTGCCCCGCGTCGATTGAGCTCCATTCGTTTTGTCCGAAAAAGTCGCGTCACGCGCCCTGGGCTGGTTCCAGGACTGAGTTTGCCTGTTTGGGGAAGGCTCTTGCGCGGTGGCGATTTTTATCGGGAATCGTCCCGGCCGGACCGAATTTGTGGCCCGAATTTCGATGAACAATTCTTTGGCAAATGCCGTTCTCTATATATAGAGCAGTGAGAAATGGCAGCGGAACGCGACTACGTCCTTGGAACGCATGACGAGGAAGTGCTTCGACTCGGTCTCCAGCATCGGGTCTGGCGGCCGGTGGTTCTCGATTGCTGGCAGCGGGCCGGACTGACCGTTGGCAAGCGCGTGCTCGACGTGGGGGCCGGTCCTGGTTACGCGTCCCTGGATCTGGCGGAAATTGTCGGCCCGACGGGCCGGGTGGTGGCGGTCGAACGCTCAACTAATTTCGTGCACGCGTTGAAAGAGACCATTCGCACTCGTTCGCTGTCGAATATTGAGGTCCACGAGATGGATGTGATGGCCGACGCGCTGCCGGGCGATCGATTCGATTTTTCCTGGTGCCGTTGGTTGATCGCTTTTGTTGCCGACCCGGCGATCGTAATCGGCAAGCTGGCAAAAGCATTGCGCCCGGGTGGCCGAGCGATCTTTCACGAGTATGGTCACTACGAGACGTGGCAATTTTTCCCCAAACTCGAGACGCACGAACATTTTCGCAGTCACGTCGTCGCCGCCTGGCGGGAATCGGGCGGTGAACCGGATGCGGCAAAGACGTTGCCGGCTGTTCTCAGTCAAAATCAGTTCGTCATCCACTCGGCCCGTTCCCACTTGTTTTGCATCTCGCCGAACGACTACATGTGGCAATGGCCGAAGACGTTCATCGAGGTCTACTTGTCGAGACTGGTCGAGCAAAAACGCGTGGATGAAAAATTTGCGGCAAAATTCCGGGCCGATTTTGCCGCTGCCGAAAGCAACCCGAATACTTTTATGGTGACGCCGCTGGTAATTGAGATCGTTGCGGAGAAAATCGAATCCTAATCGCTTGATTCGCCTGGCGATCCGAAAAGATTGGATCGCACGGGTTGTCAAAGTGCCATGCCAAAATATTTAGTGATCAGCACCAGCGGAAATACGGAAAGCAACAGTCGAATCATGGGACGCGTGGCGTTCGATCGATTGCAGAGAGAAGAAAGCAGACGTCGAATGGATCGACATCAGTGCGCTCGATCTGCCGTTATGCGATGCCGACAAATGTTACCTAAATGCGAACGCACAAAAGTTGAAAAAATCGATCGACGCGGCCGATGGCATAATCGTTTCCGCTCCGGTTTATAACTACGATGTCAGTGCGGCGGCCAAGAACATGATTGAGCTGACTGGGCGCTCGTGGCAGGACAAGGTGGTTGGTTTTCTGTGCGCGGCTGGCGGCATGAGCAGTTACATGTCGGTCATGGCTTATGCCAATAGTCTGATGCTCGATTTTCGAACGGTGATCATTCCCCGATTTGTGTATGCGACCGGCGACGCGTTTGACGGAGATAAACTGGCGGATGAGAAGATTGGAACGCGTGTTCGGCAGGTGGCCGACGAATTGATTCGATTTACGACTGCGTTGCGCGGTTAAGAAGGCCGAAGTCCTGTTTGTAATTTTTGCCTGAGACATCGCCCAGGATTGAATTTGCGCCTTTGGCGCTCAAGTCTCAGGCGGAAATTCCGGCAACTCCGAGCCGCTGCGCATCTGCTTTGAGCGCGGCAATCACGTTGGCGATCACCTCGTCGAGCGGCTTTCCAAGGTCTTCCGCGCCCTTGGTCATGTCCTCCCGGTTCACCGCGCGGGCGAACGCCTTATCTTTCATTTTTTTCTTCACCGATTTCACTTCGACGTCGTGAATGCTTTTCGTCGGCCGAACCAACGCGACCGCGAGGACAAAACTGCTCAATTCGTCGACCGCCCCGAGAGTTTTTTCCAGAGGAGTCTCCCGTGAGACATTCGTATAATCGGCATGCGAAAGGATGGCGCGACAGACTTCCTCGCTCCAGCCGTTCTCGCGCAGCCATTTGACACCGACGGAGGGGTGACCTTCCGTCGCGCTATGCTCTGCGTTCGGATACTTTTCGTAATCCATGTCATGAAGGAGGCCGACCGCTTCCCAGAGATCGGCATCGTTGCCGCCCAATTGCGCGAAGTGTTTCATGGAATCGGCCACGGCGTAACAATGCTTGCGCAGCGGTTCCGATTGAACCCACTCATGCAGGATGCCCAGCGCTCGGTCGGATAATGCTCCCATAGATTGTCTTTTGTTCGGTCTTTTTGATAACGAGATTATCTCGCATGAGCCACTCGATTTTTATGACCGGCGGCACCGGTTACATCGGGAGCAGGCTGATTCCCCCGATTCGCGCAGCGCAACCACCGTGTCAAAGCGCTGGTTCGCCCGGGATCGGAGCGGAAACTCGGCTGGGCACAAGGCGTGGTTGGCGAACCGCTTCAGTTCGATTCCTACACTCAACAGATTCCGCCGGACTTACTGAGTCGCGCTGGAAATTGCGACGCGAATCAGACCGGTTAGGCCAGGATCGGTCATGCAGGCGTCGGTCCAACCGTTATTCTGATAATAGAACTGTTCGCAGCGCCAAACGATCTCCAGCTTGGATCCGCCGGATTTTTTCCAAATCAGTTTCCGATACGAAAAACGTTTCCATTTGGGCGAGTTGCCGGTCATGAAGTTGGTTTCGAACGGATTTGGCCACGCCAGAATACTCCGCCGCGTTTCGATTGCAGCCTGGTCGTTGGCGGCGGGCGCCGTCGCGATGTTGTCCGGCGCGGTGGGCGGCGCAAAACTGAAAACCTTGCCAGCATAGGACAACGCCACCTGACCATCTTTGCTCGTACCGATTTCCGGAACCGGCTTCGATTCGTTTGCCGGGGTGAGATCGAGTGACAAATCGTTAATGTGCAATGCGCCCCCTTTGCCGCTGCCTTCGTAAGAGAGCGACTTCACCGCATCGGAGCGGACTTCGACCGTGCCGAAGTGTTCACTGAGGAGTGCCAGGTCGCGACCGCGCCAAATCCAAACTACCGCCGCCAGCATGATGACGATCAACGCGACCAGAAGCTTTCGCATAAAGATTATGTCGATTTCTTCTTTTGAATGTAATCGTTGATCTGTTCTTCGAGAATGTCGAGGGGCAAGTCACCGTTTCGCAGCACCGCATCGTGAAACTCGCGTTGATCAAATTTTGCGCCGAGCGCCTGCTCTGCGCGCGCGCGCAGTTCCAGAATTTTCAACATTCCGACCTTGTAGGAACACGCCTGCCCCGGCTCGACGATGTAACGTTCGATTTCGGCTTTGACTTCTTTTTCGCCCATCCCGGTTTTGTCGCGCATGTAGGTGATGGCTTGTTCGCGCGTCCAGCGTTTCGCGTGAATGCCGGTATCGACGACTAGCCGGACGGCACGAAAAAGCTCATCGCGCAGTCGGCCCAAGTCGCCGAATGGATCGTGGTCGTACCAACCCGCTTGTTTGGCCAGCCATTCTGAATATAACGCCCAACCCTCATCGTAGGCATTAAAAGGAATGACTTTTCGAAATTGCGGTACGTCTTGGAGTTGTTGGGCGGTCGAGATCTGCCAATGATGTCCCGGGTACTCCCTCGTGATAGGCCAAAGTCGGCATGCTCCATTTTGGAATTTCATTCATGTCCCGCAGGTTGGCGTAAAAAATTCCGGGGCGCGATCCGTCCAGGGCGCCACCTTCGTAATAAGCGCCGGGGGCGGTGGCTTCCTTGAATACCGGAACGCGACGAATCTCGATTTTCGCTTTGGGCGCAGTCAGGAACAAACGCGCGCTACAATCTTCGATCGCGTGATCGATCAATCGTTTGTATTCGGCGAGGGCCTGGGCGCGGCCATTGTCGTCATTCGAGTAAAGGAAGCGTGAATCTCTTCCCAGCTTTTCCATGGCTGGACCGATCGGCTGGCCGCTGAACCCGTTCGCATCGAGCAATATTCGCATTTCACCTTCAATCCGAGTCACTTCGCTCAAGCCGAGTTCGTGCAATTGGTCAGGCAGAAGCGTGGTGGTCGTGTTGTCGCGTAACACGTAGGCATAGAAGGCGTCCCCATCCGGGAGCTTCCACACCCCGTCGTCGGTCGTCGTTTTCGGCAGAAGCGCCGTGAAATAATCGATGAGTTTGTGATAAGCAGGATAAACGCTGTCAGATGCGCTTTCTCGACCTTGCCTTGCAGGTCCAGACGATCCTTTTCGCTCAAGCTGGCGATCTTTGCCGCGCGTTCGTGAAATGAAGTGGCGAGGATGTTTTCGGCGGCCGGCTTGGCTACGAAATCGTTCATTTCCTGCAACACTTCTTCCACGACGAAGCGCGGCGGCAGAATATTCTTTTGTTCCCGAATACGCAGACCTTCCAATGTCTGGTCGAATTTTGCCGGCAGTGCGTTCAGCCGCATGAATGTAATAATCGCAGTCCTGACGCTGGTGCAGCCGGTGCGAATTGACCATGAACGACGGGAAATTGTTTTGCACTCCGAAGAGCTGATTCACCGGATAATTATGCCATTGCCATTTTTCGCCTTCGATCTGGTCTTGAAGGAACCATTCGAGCACCTGGTTGGATAATTTTTGCGACGCCGTTTGCTGATTGAGGGGATATTGTCGCAGCTGTTGGAGATCTTTCTTCCAGCGGTCGAACACCTGTTGTTGGTGCGCGGGTGAGACGTCGCTCAGTTTTCCATTATGACCTGTAATCCCAAACTGTTCGACGAATCCCAGTTGGGTGAGCAGCTCGGGTTCGTGAAAAATGAATTCAGCGAACGCCTTTTCGTAAAACAGGTTCAGGCTCCATGGCCGGAACCAGATCAAGTTGATTAGAAATATCGCGACGGCGATCAGAGCGACCGTCGCAATCCCAAAAACCCACCTGAGAGCACGCTTAAACAGGAAAGAGAGATATAGATGAAAAAGTAGTCGCTGGTGGACGAACGGAAAGCTGCGCCCGGATGATTCGCAAGATCAGCGAATGAGCCGCGGCCACGGCCAGCTACCGGCCGATCAATATGAAAATGCCGGCGATTAACGCCACGATCCCGGCGACGTAACCGACACCCAGCCCGAAGATTGTGACCAAACCGACGAGGATCAAATAAATCGCGAGCAACAGCATTCCAATATTTTTCTGAAAGTTCATAGGAGCCTTTCGTTAGGTTGAAGGTGTCGATCTTTCACGGCCCGGCGTGAATGTCACGATCAAAATTGAACCGCCTGGTCGGCTGCGCTGCGGAACTCTTCTTCGCAAGCCGTGAAATTTCTGTTATATCCGCGCGGTGGGCGATCATATCGACAAACCGGAACCACGGTGGCAGGTGGCGCTCGCGGTCATCGCCGTAGGCGGAATTTACGTGGCGCTCCCGCAAAATCTGATCGTTGGCCCATTCTGGCTGTTGCCGGCATTGATCGTGTTATTGCTGATACCGACCGTGGTCAGTCACCGGGTGGGACATCATTCACTGAACCGCGTTCTCGGAATTGTTATTAACGGCATTATCACGTTGGCCCTGATCGGCTCGGTCGGGCTACTTGTTCGCGCGCTGCCGTCGCACAAAGAAGCTCCCCTTCGACTCTTGTATTCCGGCGGATTGCTTTGGTTAACCAACGTCATTGTATTTGCGCTTTGGTATTGGCGGCTGGATGGCGGTGGACCGACCCAGCGCGGCGAAGAAAAGAAATTCGGAAGTACGAGTTTCCTCTTTCCGCAAATGCAAGTCCCGCACGACGAACGCGCTCAATTTGCCTGCACCGGTTGGCGACCTCATTTCGTCGATTACGTGTTTGTTTCCTTCACCCAAAGCTCGACCTTTGGACCCACCGACGCCCCGCTCCTCGCTCGCTGGGCTAAGATACTGGGCATGATCCAAATCTGCATTTCGCTCAGCATTGTCATTCTTCTCATCTCCCGCGCGGTCGGCGTGCTCTAAATTCAGCGTTGGACGTTGAGCGTTGAGCGTTGGACGTTTTCTGATGAACCTTTGGATCGGCACGTCCGGTTTTCAGTACAAAGAGTGGAAGGGCAATTTCTACCCGGAGGATTTGTCGACCGCCAAAATGTTGCCGTTTTACGCGGAGCGATTTTCAACGACGGAGATCAATTACACGTTTCACCGCATTCCGGCGGCGAAGACGATCGATAATTGGAAAGCGCAAACGCCGGAGAAATTCCGATTCGCTCTGAAAGCGCCGCAGAGAATCACCCATTGGTCGAAGCTGCGAGACTGCACCGACACGCTCGAATATTTCTGCAAAGTGGTGACCGGTCTCGGCGATCGACTGGGGCCGGTCTTGTTTCAGTTGCCGCCCACTTTCAAAAAGGACGCCGACGTCCTCCATTCATTTTTGCGCGAGTTTCCTGACCTGCGCGCGGCGTTCGAGTTTCGCCACGAATCCTGGTTCGATGACGAGATTTTCGACCTGTTGCAGTCACGCAAGATTGCGCTTTGCATTGCCGACACGGCCGATCTGGCCACACCGAGGAAAATCACGGCTGATTACGGATATCTGCGTTTACGCCGTGAAGATTACACCAGCGAAGATGTGGAGAAGTGGTCCCGCTTCCTCAGCGAGCAGAAATTGAACTGGAAAGACGCGTTCGTTTATTTCAAACACGAGGAAAGCGGGATCGGTCCGAAGCTGGCCAGGGAGATGGTGGGATTCTTAAAAGAAGGGAACGAAGAAACTAGGATTTGAGTCTCCTTCGACCTGTTATCAACAGGTTTTAACGCAATCTGAAAACGGTCCAGGCCGGTCCCGTCGCAGTTGATGTCCGATCATCCATCGCGGGCACGCGCATCCAGCAGCTCCAGGATTGGATGCCGCAAGCGGTGGCGGAGGACAACAATCCCAGGCGCATGGACGCTCCCCGGGAAGGCGACGCCAATTCCGAGTCGCTAAATAATCAAATTGGCAGGCGGAGCGCCTGCCCTACAATTCGAGCGTGAATTCGATAGCCGAAAATCTGGAACACGTGCGCGAACGAATCGGGCAAGCGGTCGCGAAATCGGGAAGGACTGCCGATGACGTCGAACTGGTCGCGATTTCGAAGACGCACGGAGCCGAAAAAATCCGCCAGGCCATCGAAGCCGGGCAAATTTTATTCGGTGAAAACAAGGTCCAGGAAGCGCGCGTTAAAATTCCGGAGCTGCCTGCGAGCGCGCGCTGGCATTTTGTCGGACATCTGCAGAAGAATAAAATCCGGCACGCGCTTCCGCTTTTCGAATTAATTCACAGCATCGATTCGCTCGACCTGGCTCAGCAAGTTGATCGAATCGCGCAGGAAGAAGGATTGCATCCGCGAGCTTTGTTGGAGATCAATGTCGCGGGCGAGGGGAGTAAGTTTGGTTTTCAACTGGACAAACTGCGTGAGCAAATGGACGGCCTGCTTTCGCTGCCGCGTCTTGCGATTGAAGGGCTGATGTGCATTCCGCCCGCTGCGGAGGAGCCTGAATCTTCGCGAAAATATTTTGTGCAGCTTCGCGAATTACGGGATTCGCTCGAGAAAGAGTTCGATTTGAAGCTGCCGCGGCTTTCGATGGGGATGACCCAGGACTTCGAGGTCGCCGTCGAAGAGGGAGCGACGCTGGTCCGGGTAGGCACGGCAATTTTTGGAGCACGAACGACAGCGAAGGAACGGCGTAACTCCGAAACGACGGCAGATTGATAATTGGAGGGCAAGACGACGCGTGTCCCTCCCGGGTTCGAGAATTGCTCCGGGGTAGACAGCCGTGGTAAATTAACAACCCATGCCTGTGCAACCGACGAATGTTCAGCAGATCGGAAACGAGTTGGCGATTCTGTGGAACGACAGACTCGAATCGTATCTCGACCTGCAATTTCTACGTCGGACCTGTCCGTGCGCGGCCTGTGGCGGCGAACCGGACGTGCTCGGAAATGTGATCCGGCCGAGTGTGAGTTATTCGCCCAACAGTTTCGAGCTGGCTGGATTTCAGGTCGTTGGAGGTTACGCCATCCAGCCGCGCTGGGCCGATGGTCATGATACCGGGATTTACAGCTTCCAATATCTGCGCCGGTTATCGTCGTTGCTGGTTACGCCATGAATTCGCCGACCAAACTCGGACTGATAGCGCTCTGTTTTTTACTTTGCGGCGCCGGAATTCTTGTCTCATCGCACATTCGGCAGTCGTCACCGCCACTGAGGAGTCGAATTCTCCCAATCGATAATCACGACAAACCGAACAAGATTTTTCTTTGGGCCTGAACCGATATTCGAGGATTGAAAGAATCGCCGAACAAGTTCGGCTTTAGTTGAAAGCAGAACGCGCCTGTTAGCAGCTGTCAATTAGACCCTCAACTAAAGCGGCAGTTCGCGTCCTCTCAACTCTCAACTTTTTGCCGGAATGGTAATCCGCAACAACGTGGTGCCTTCCGCGCGCGGTTGAATATTTCGCTCCGGCAACGTCGCCGGGATCAGAAAAAATTCTCCGGGTGCGAGATCGACGTCAGCGCAACGGATCGCTCCGGTCAAACAGCAGACTATGGCAAAGTGTCCGGGAACAATG
This sequence comes from uncultured Verrucomicrobiae bacterium, assembly GCA_963846065.1. Classification (GTDB taxonomy): domain Bacteria; phylum Verrucomicrobiota; class Verrucomicrobiia; order Chthoniobacterales; family UBA10450; genus DASPUI01. The sequence goes on along the minus strand of CAWJUP010000002.1, from coordinate 92,477 downwards.
ACCTCGCGCGGAGCGGCCAGGCTCCATTTTTGAACTTCAAATAATTCATGGCGGACAAGTATTTCTCCGTCGGGTTGGATCAGGCCAGGCGCCACGTCGCTAAAATCGATCGAGCGCAAAGCCTGATCGACGTGTAGATCTCTCGGTTTACCGGTCGATTCATCGACGCGGTTCCAATCAAACACGCGATAAGTGGTGTCGCTATTTTGCTGAACTTCGACCAGCAAATTCCCATCTCCGATCGCGTGGAAACGGCCGGCGGGCAAAAAGATCGCATCCCCGGCCTTGACTGAAATAGTATGGACTAACTCGGCGATTTTTCCCGCGGCGAGGGCTTCCTCGAATTCGCGACGGGAGCTTGGCTTTTGCAGACCGACGAACAAGCGAGCTCCGGGCTCGGCCGCAGCGACGTACCAAAACTCGGTCTTCGGTTCGCCGCCTAACGAGCTGGCTATTTTCTCGGGCGGATGAACCTGGAGTGACAGCTTGTCATGCGCGTCGAGAAGTTTGATCAGTAGCGGAAATCGCGAGGCGTCAGTCCGGCCGGGAGAGTGAGGCACATTTCCAAAAATTGCCTCGCGATCGTGGGTCCAGAGTTCGTGCAAGGTCCGGTCGCGGAAAGGCCCGTGCTGGACCACGCTCTGCGCTTCTTCGCGATCGACAATTTCCCAGGCTTCGCCGATATCGAGATCCATCGGGCATTTTTTGCCGAATTTGGAACGGAATCGCTGTCCGCCCCAGATTCGTTGCATGAAAATGGGCTCAAAGGTGAGGGGAGAAGTAATCGAGATCACAGTCGGCCTACCATTGCGCGCGATCACCATTTTGCAATCGGCTCCTTGTATTTGGAACGATCGAGTGAAAAATGCGGCGATTGTTTTGAACATGCGGATGCGACAGCTCGTCATAACATGGATGCCGGCACTGGCTTGGATGGTCTTGATCTTTCTCGGCTCGACCGACGTCTTGTCGGCTGAGCACACGTCCCGCTTTTTAGTTCCGTTTTTGCACTGGCTCGATCCGCACATCCCGCTTGCGACCGTGGTGATGATACAAACGTTGATTCGAAAACTTGGCCATGTTACGGAATACGCCGTCCTGGCGGTTCTGCTCTGGCGAGCGTTGCGTGGCGGCCGAAGCTTTCAAACACGACTGATTCTGCTCTTTTTTGTCAGCTGGCTGGCGTGTGGCCTGTTCGCGGCCAGCGACGAATTTCATCAATCGTTTGTTCCATCGCGAACTTCGTCGGTGCACGATGTGGTGATCGACACGTGCGGTGCGCTCGTCGGTCTGCTGATTTGTTTTGGCTTTGCCAGACGCCGGCAGGTGGTAATTGAGAGCTGAAGGAACGCCCGGACGGCAACGCAGCGTGGCGGTAACAAAAAAGCTCGCCGCCACCTCGGTTAAATCCTAAAACGAGTTTGTGAGGTATCGAAGCGCTTCCGCTTTTATCCTAACGATCTCGTTTTGGACCGTTGCCCTCGCCACGGAGGTAGATTACGCCGCCCATTTCAAAGAGCTGCGCGCGCAAAAGGCGCCAGATGGACAAATCGAACCGCTACTGACCGAATGGCGCGCAGAAGAAGCCAAACGACCCGGAGGCGTGGATCACGAGTGCGAATTTTTATTTCAATCAGCGCCACTCGGTCATTTCCACGAAACCGGCCGGCAAAGGTGATTTCAGTCTGACTGACAAGAAAACCGGCAAACAAGCCGGCAGTATTTCGTTCGAGACGGACCAGGATTCGTTGCAGCGAGCGATCGCGCTCTTAGGAGAGGCCACCAGGAAATTTCCCGACCGCCTCGATATCTGGTGCGGCCTGGCATTCATCGAGCAGGAAAGCGGGAATTTCGACGATGAATTTGCCACCTTAAAGAACATGGTCGCGTATGCGCACGATCATCCGGCCGGCCTCAAGTGGTTGAATGGCGAAAATCTTTCCGACCCGCCCGATCAAATCATTCCGGACAAACTGCACAGCTACGGTATGTATTATGAAAAGAAGGAAGATCCGGCCGACGACAAACGCTTCCTGCAAATCGCCATGTTTTCGGCCGAACAATTTCCGAATCACCCATACGCGTTCAATGACGTGGCCGTTTATTATTCGATTCAGAAAAATAACGCCAAAACGCGCGAGTGGTTGGAAAAGGCGAACCAGGCCGACCCGAAGGATACTTTGGTGATGACGAATCTGGGCTATGTCTGCTCAAAACTGGGTGACAAAGCGGCGGCCCGAAAATGGTATCAGGCAGTGCTCAAAATGGAGCCGGAGGGGGAGCAGGCCGAACGGGCGAAAGCGGAGCTAAAGAAACTGAAGTAATTTCAGATTGCAGATTACCGATTTCAGATTTACAGAAACGGTCCGATTTCCTTCGGCAATCCGCGATCCGAAATCCGTAATTTGAGGGGCCTGTAGCTCAGTTGGTTAGAGCATGCGCTTGATAAGCGCAGGGTCACTGGTTCGAGCCCAGTCAGGCCCACTTTTGACCGAAGCCAAGGGGGAGCGGGTGGTTCTCTCAACGATCAACCGATGGGGCGCCTGCGCGCTCGGCTTCGCGATTTGCCGGAGCGCTTCCGGATATTTGGTCGCCGGGCCATCCGCGCCTGATATTTTTGTTCCAACCCGGCGCAGACGCAAAGCTCAAGAGTTCGAACGACCGGGAGATCCTGGCACGATCTGCTGGTTTGTTGAAGTTCTCCCAGGGCTTCTTCGTACATGCCCAGCTCGACGTAACCTTCCGCAGCGACCAGGCATTTGATGTCGTCCAGCGGCAATGAGATCGCCAGTTTCGGTATTTCTACGTCCATAATGTCGTCCCCCCCAATCAATCTGACGTGATCAGGCCAGGTATTGTTCAATTGATCGGGTCGCAATCGCCGCAAAGAACAGGCGAATGATAATTTCCCAATCTTTGCAATCTGCGATCTTCCCGCTAAGATACGGCCCGTCCGAATCGAGCTTCTCGGGGGCATAGCTCAGTTGGTAGAGCGCCAGCTTTGCAAGCTGGATGTCAGGGGTTCGAATCCCCTTGCCTCCACAAATTTCGGGCGGCGAAATTCATATCGAACGCGTTAGCGCACTGCAGGGAACCCGCGTCGTCGTGTCCGAAGTTACGGTGGCGCCGACAACGCGGCGCCCTCCGGTCGGTGACCGACGTCCCGACAGAGCGGGGCGACTACAACATTCTGCGTGACGCCTCGTAGCCGGCGTTGTCCCGCGCCGGATGTTGCCGTGAATCTATGGCCAAGGGCGAACTCGCTTCGCCGCGTTCTCAATTATAAACTGCGTTTACCCAATGGACACTGTGTTGCTCAACGTTGCCGATTATGCGCGGGTCGCGCGCGGTAAGCTCCGCAAAGATTGCTTCGATTATTACAACGGGGGCGCCCTGGACGAGATTACGCTGCGCGAAAATGTCACCGGCTGGGAGCGACTGAAACTTTATTATCGCGTCCTGGCTGGCGTTGGTGAACGCCAACTGGCGACGAGCGTGCTCGGTCAAAAAATATCGATGCCGATTGTCGTGGCGCCAACCGCGTTTCATCGACTGGCCTGCGAGCAGGGCGAGGTGAGCACGGCCAGAGCCGCAGAAGCGGCCGGGACTTTGTTTATTCTCAGCTCGCTGTCGAACACGCCGATGGAATCGGTCTTCGCTGCCACGGCGAGTCCCCGCTGGTTTCAACTTTACGTCTATAAAGATCGCGCGATTACGACAGATCTTGTGAAACGCGCCGAGAACGCCGGCGCGGAAGCGATTGTCCTGACGGTTGACGCGCCTGGACTTGGAACTCGCGAACGCGATACTCGCAACCGATTCACACTGCCAGAAGGATTATGCGTGGCGAATCTGGCGCCGCTCGGGAAAGGCGACATTCCACAAGTTAGCGGAAGTGGGCTGGCGGCTTACGTTCGCGAAAATTTTAAACCCGATTTGGGTTTCAAGGATCTCGAGTGGTTATGCGGCTGCACGAAATTGCCGGTGATTGTGAAAGGGATTTGTCGGGGCGACGACGCCGTGCGATCGATCGAGCACGGGGCGAAAGCGATTGTGGTTTCGAATCACGGTGGTCGTCAGCTTGATACTGCTCCGTCGACCAGCGAAGTGCTACCGCACGTGGTCGAGGCCATGAACGGGCGAGGGGAGATTTATGTGGATGGCGGGATCCGGCGTGGAAGCGACGTGCTCAAAGCGATTGCGCTCGGTGCGCGGGCGGTTCTGATCGGCCGGGCGATTTTGTGGGGATTGTGTGTGGGTGGCGAACAAGGCGCGGCAAACGTGCTAGAGATCCTGCGGTGGGAACTCGATGAGGCGATGTTACTGTGCGGGTGCACGAAGCTCGCAGACATCGATGAATCGCTGCTGCGAGCTGGTTGAGAGTTCGGTCGGGCGAACGCTCTCAACCAAAAGTGGCGTCAGCCGCGTTCTCTCAACTCTCAACCAGCTCGGTACGCGAAAAATGCCGATCCCGGAGAGTTTCCGGAATCGGCATTTAATCGATAGCAAAGACTGAATTGTGCGTTACCTGCGTCATTACTTTGGGCTCTGGTTTCTTTCGATTCCAGAGTCTCAACGGCATGTCCACATCGGATGATCAATTGATTCACCCGAGGGGATTTAGCCGTCGACCTATTCAACCGCGCTTCGAATCTGGAGACTCGAAGGCGATGAATCTCTCCTTAGAAAGGAGGTGATCCAGCCGCAGGTTCCCCTACGGCTACCTTGTTACGACTTCATCCCAATCACCATCCATACCTTCGGCGCCTTTTGAGGGCGACTTCGGGTACAAACGGCTTTCATGATGTGACGGGCGGTGTGTACAAGGCCCGGGAACGTATTCACGGCGTCGTAGCTGATACGCCATTACTAGCGATTCCGGCTTCATGGAGGCGAATTGCAGCCTCCAATCCGAACTGGGCCCAGTTTTAGAGATTTCCTCCACCTCGCGGTCTCGGATCATTCTGTGCTGGGCATTGTAGTACGTGTGCAGCCCAGGCCGTAAGGGCCATACTGACTTGACGTCATCCTCACCTTCCTCCTCGTTTAAGCGAGGCAGTCTGAACAGAGTGCTGGAACCTCTCGGTTCCGTGGCAACAGTTCACAAGGGTTGCGCTCGTTGCGGGACTTAACCCAACATCTCACGACACGAGCTGACGACAGCCATGCAGCACCTGTGCAAATTGTCTCTTTCGAGACTCGCTGGCTTTCACCAACTTAGAGATGCATGTCAAGGCCTGGTAAGGTTCTTCGCGTTGCATCGAATTGAGCCACATACTCCACCGCTTGTGCGGGCCCCCGTCAATTTCTTTGAGTTTTAATCTTGCGACCGTACTCCCCAGGCGGCACGTTTAACGTGTTAACTCCGGCGCAGAAGGGGTCGAATCCTCCCACACCAAACGTGCACCGTTTACTGCCAGGACTACCGGGGTATCTAATCCCGTTTGCTCCCCTGGCCTTCGTGTCTCAGTGTCAGGAACTGTCCAGAGACCCGCCTTCGCCACTGGTCTTCCTTACGATATCTACGCATTTCACTGCTACACCGTAAATTCCAGTCTCCTCTCCAGTCCTCAAGCACCGCAGTATCGAATGCAGTTTCGGAGTTAAGCTCCGAAATTTCACACCCGACTTACGGCGCCACCTACACACCCTTTACGCCCAATGAATCCGAACAACGCTTGAGACCTCTGTATTACCGCGGCTGCTGGCACAGAGTTAGCCGTCTCTTCCTCTTCTGATACTATCAATGCACACGCAGTAAACGTATGCACCTTGTTCTCAAATGACAGGAGTTTACAATCCGAAGACCTTCATCCTCCACGCGGCGTCGCTCCTTCAGGGTTTCCCCCATTGAGAAAAATTCTCGACTGCTGCCACCCGTAGGTGTCTGGGCCGTGTCTCAGTCCCAGTGTGGCTGGTCGTCCTCTCAGACCAGCTACCCGTCAAAGCCTTGGTGAGCCGTTACCTCACCAACTAGCTGATAGGCCGCGGGCTCCACAAAAAGCGGTACCTTGCGGCACCTTTGATTTCGAGACGATGTCGCCTCTAATCACATGCGGTATTAATTCGGCTTTCGCCGAGCTATCCCCCACTTTATGGCAGATTGCCCACGTGTTACGCACCCGTTCGCCACTAGACGTTTCACTGTATTGCTACAGCGAAAAATCTCGTCCGACTTGCATGTCTTATCCACGCCGCCAGCGTTCGTTCTGAGCCAGAATCAAACTCTCCGTTAAAAACGTATCGGTCCTCGTGAGAGAACCGAAAGTTTGATAAATCCCGCCTTTTCAGCGGGACGATCTGACTTTTCATAACCGCGCGACGAATCGATTGCTCAATTCGTTTAGCGCGGGTTTGTCCGATCAAATTTCTTTATTCCAAAGAAAATCAACAGATAACGCACAATTCAATATTTGCTGACGATCATTTTGAATTCGCTCCCTGTGAGGCTGAATTCAAAACCAAACTATCAAAGACCAACCGTTCTCACCCCCGGTACAAAGCAAAATCCGACCTCTCCAACAGTTCAACGAAACGCCAGTCCGGTTCGGACCAACGTCTCAACTTCTTTAAGGTCGGCGTCACCAGCGCCGGAGAAGAACTCCCCCGCGACCTGCAGGGTCCCGCCTTCAGCGGAGCCAGCATATTAGCGGAGTTTTCGAAGTCGTCAAACAGGAATGTAAGTTAATTTTGTAGAAACAAGCCCATCTGGCCTTTGATGCCGGTCTCAGTTTGCGGGGCCGAGAGGTCATCTTCACTCGCGCGATATCCATTTATGCAATTGACCACCTTTCGCCCAGGCGACTAAAACTTCGTTCTTTTGGGCGCTGCGGTTTAGAATCGGAAAAAGCTATTAGGCGGGGGTTGCTTGTTTTTCGAAAATGACACGCGACGATTTCAAAAAGCCATGAAGAAAATCTGTTTCGTTCTGCTTACTATTGCAGGGATCATCGCGGCCGGAACCTGGCCGAGTCGCGCCGCCGGAGACGCGTCGGCGGCCGTGACCTTTGAATCGGTGACGGTCACGGGCGCGACCCACATGTCGACCAAGCCGGGAGTCAGTTCCGAGTCGTCACTCCCGACAGCCACGCTAAAGGTCAAGGACTTGGTCGTTGGTAGGGGAGACGCCGCGACCCCGACTTCAACCGTAACGGTGAAGTACCTCGGAGTGCTTTACGCCGATGGCAAGCAGTTCGATTCGTCATGGGACCGAGGCGGCGCAACCACCTTTTCCCTGAAAAAGGTGGTGAAAGGCTTTACCCAGGGAATCGGCGGGAACGACGAATTTCCGCCGATGAAAGTCGGCGGCCGACGGGTGATCATCGTGCCATCGGAAATGGGTTACGGCGAGAATGGGACGTCGGATGGAAGCATCCCACCGAATGCGTCCATTGTTTTCGTGGTCGACCTGATCGCGGTCAAATAGCCTAACGAGAACTCAATCAGCCGGCGAATGAACAACGCAGCGATGCAGAATTGTGGATTGCGGATTACGGATTGCGGATTTGCGGATTGCGGAACGTAGATTGATTTATCCGGCCACGGTGATTCGCGGCAGCTCGGGAGGTGCCGGCAAGGATGCGACGAAGTTGCCTTAGCGATCTCTGCGGTTAATCAGATCTAAGAAATCTTTCCACCCGGGCCGCCCGGGCCCTGGAGTTCTCGAGGGCACGACGCCGGAACCGAATCTTAAATCCTACCGGTTCCTATCGCTTCCAAGCCAGCATCATTCCGTCGCGAATTGTTAAACAAACATTTTCCACGCGATCGTCGGATTGGACGAGTTCATTGAAGGCAACAATAGCGCGAGTTTCGTCGTCTTTCGGATCGATGACTCTGCCGCTCCACAAAACGTTGTCACCCACGATTAAGCCGCCGGGTTTCAGCAACGGAACGCAGGCCTGGTAATAGTTCGAGTAGTTCGGTTTGTCGGCGTCGATAAAAACCAGGTCGAGCGGACCCGACAGTGTCTTGATCGTGTCTAAAGCCGGTCCCATGCGGACGGTAATCTTTTTTCCGTGCGGGGACTCCGCGAAATATTTTCGCGCGATTGCTTCGGCTTTCGGATCGATCTCGCAAGTGATCAAGCCACCATCGTTAGGCAGCCCTTCGGCCATCATCAGCGTGCTGTAACCGGTAAACATTCCGATCTCGAGAACGCTTCGCGCGCCGGTCAAACGGACGAGCATTTGCAGGAAACGTCCCTCCAGCAGGCCCACCTGCATTTCCGGCCACTTCATTTCGCGATAGGTTTCCTCGCGCAGGCGCATGTACAAATCCGGTTCCGGCTCCGTGTGTTGTTCGGCAAATCTCTCAACTGCGGCATCAATCAATCGATCCATAGTAACCCGACTACACAAAGAATAAGAAGGGCACGAAAACCGCTAAAATTTTCGAGGTGTTCGACCTTCGTCAACGTCGTGGTAATCAACCCACGTTTGGATATCGGCGCGATCGCCGAATCCGTCCGCGCGTTTTACTTGCTCGAGTTCCGCCGTGCTATCGTCCCGCCAACCTCTTTTGACGACGAAGTTATTCCAAAATTCGATTTTCTCTTCGATTGGATCGCCGAATTTTTCGAAACACCAGTCCAGGATTTCTTCGTTGCTGCCACCGCGTCGGACTCGTTCGACTAACTGCGGCGCATCAATTTCGAAGAAGCGGCAACAGTACCCATCGAAACAATCGTGGACCGGACAACCGGCATAGTTGTAATCAGCAGGCAAGAGTCCCTGATCTTTCAGGCGCAGCTTGTCCAACATCCGGGCGAAGAAAGCGACACCTTTGGTCTCGACGTAATCACTGCAAGGCAGGCGCATCGGTCACATTCTAAAGAAAAGTGATGAGTGACAAGTGAGGATAATCGACAAAGCTGAGTGCTCGCCTTCGATTGTGGGGTCCGAAGCCCTAACCGCCATTCACACCGACATGGCGCCGTGGCGACAACTTCGTGTCCTTCATGGTTCTCAAACCCCAAGAAGCCGCGGGCGTCTTAAAGCCCACGGCTTCCATCGAACCCCCGGGATCCCACCAGGGGGAGCGGTCAAACTTCAATCGACGATGACCCGGTCGATCGTTTTCTTGCCGTCTTCGTCGGCAGCAAAGTAGACGCGCACCGGTGCGCCAGGACGGAGCCGGCCTCGCACGAGTTCACCTTTGCTGTTGAACACATGACCGGGCTCATCCAGAACGTAGCGCCCGAGACCGTCTTGTTGAACCACGAGGGTCTTGGCTGGCTGGTAAGCCGCCGCCGTACCTTGAACACTCTGAGTCTTGCTAGTCGGGGCGGTGACAGTGAGCGGTCGTTCGGTAAGGAACGCAAAATGCCAGGGCCGAACCCAGTTCTTTCCATTTTGATCTTTGGCTAGCGCTAACGGCGCGATCAATGCGCCGCAGGCAATGGTGCTGACAATGACTTTCTTCATGATCGTTTTTCCTCCACGGTTAGTTGTTGAGACCTGCATGTTGCGCATGTTATGGGCATAAGGCGTGCCCGGTTCGCGCATCGCGAAGTAATGCGCGCTCTATCAGCAACTTATATTTAGCCTAACGAGTTGCCCGGCGCGCGCGGATTTCCCGCGACCGGGAAAATTCCGTCCCGAATCCGGAAAGATTAATTAACATGCTTCAGCAGTTTCGGACCTCGCGACGGACATTCGGACGTTTCGAGACGTCGCGCCGACCATTCAAGACGTGAAGCGAGTCGGGGGGAATTATCCATCCGCAGATTGCACAGATTAGTTGAAGTCGTTTTTGATTGAATCGGGAATCCAGAAAAGAATTCTTTCCGGACAGAATTGCCCGAGTTCAGCGAGACCCGAAAGAAATCTTAAATCCTATTTTAGGCTTCGTGCTTCGTGCCTATTCGTGTTCCTTCGCGGTTGATAACCGGAACACTGAATTTGCGCAAGATTGCGGCTGAGATGGGCGCGCTATTACGGCAAGTGATACGTTTGCCCGACAACGCCTCACGACTAACGGCTAACTTGTTCGCCGTTTGATCGATTATCCACTTTTCTTGGAAGTGATCGTCGCGCTGCCGACAAAGCTGGCGTTTTCATCAACCGCGAGACGCGGTGATTGAATATTGCCTTGCAGACAACCGCCCGCCTCCAATCCACATCGCTCGGTGGCGCGGACATCTCCCTCGACCTTGCCTTGGACGGTGACAAATGCCGCTTCGATATCGCCGATCACTTTGCCATTGGCGCCAATGATCAGTTTGCCCTCGGACAGGATATCTCCTTCGACATACCCATCGATCACCAGCTCCGTTTCAAAAGTCACGTCTCCTTTGATGGAAACGTCGGATGATAATCGATTCGCGGCCGAGGAAGCATTCGAATGATGAGACGATCCGTTGCCGTTGGTGCGGTTGGGTGGTGTGTATTCGGCCTCGGTCGTGCGCTGGTTAGTTCCAAATAGGGTCATATATTATGGTACAGGTTTCTTTTGCCCTAGAGCACGTCGCGTTCCCGCGATTCCGACGGTGACAATCTTCAGGCCGAAACGCTGAGCCAGAATTTCGCCGATCAGCCTGTCTCGCGTTGAAAATCCGAGACCAATGAAGTTCCGCTCGTCGTCTCCGTGATTTCCGCGCGCCCGGAGGGCGAATCTAATTTGTAACCGTCGTCGGGTTCGCCTGTCTCTTCATTTGGTATGCGGAGGAAATCCTGCCTTGCGGCCAAGCTCATCAGCTTCGCGCTCACTTCGGCGGACGTGCAATCGGCCAATCCTGTCAGATGCGAACCTGTCCCGCACCAGACAATCACAACCGTTACGGACTGGGATTCGGATATCGACGACGCGACCAGTATCTGGTTTTTTTACAGCTCGCCCGGGATCGAAGATGAATCTCTGCTGGCCAGCGGCCGACCGCATCTGAAAAATAATCAGCTCACGGAGGTGTGATGATGAAGCCGTTCGATCTGGAGCACATCGGGGGGTTCGATCTCAGCTTTGCCACTCGGCTTTCACAACGGCTCCCAGAAATCGATGTTCACGATGTGGAATAACGACGTGACACTTTGGTTGAACCCCTTAATTTTAAAACCTTCCTTCGGCCAGCGGGCGGACGCCATGGATGATCAGGTCGATGATGAAATGCGAGAGAATCGCAGCTTCCAGTCCGCGGCGAATGTAGATCCAGCCAAAGGCGAGTCCAACCGGCGCGACGATCAGGATTGTTCGCCACTGCACAATCATTGGCACCGGGTTAGCGAAAATGCGTTCGTTGTCGATGTGATACCAACCGAAGAAGAACGATGTCGCAACGATGGCGATCCAGAGGGCAATGCATCGTCCGGTACCGTCGATCGAAACGCGAAAGATTTTTATCAGCAGCCACGCGATCAGCGAAAGTAGGAAAAGGCGATCGAACGTTTCTTCCGCCCATGGCGCCCAGAAACTCGCCAGCACCGAGCGCCACCAGGGAACGTTAATGCGGGCGTGAATTTCCGGCGCTGGAAAATCGACCCGCAGCCCATATTTGAAGAAACCATCAATGACGAAAGCGACGATCGCGGTGAGCACGGCCCAGAAAATCGCCGGCCAAACGATCGATCGAAACGGTTGGGCCGGCCGTGGGGCGCCGTCGAACCAGTGCTGAAGATAAGGCGCGCCCAATCCAATCCTGGGCGCGAACCAAAGTCCGAGCGCAGTGGCCGGGAGAATGAACAGGAGATTTTCTTTGAATCCGCCGATCAACATCGAGAGCAACGGTTGCGGCGGCGGCGGCCCGCCTGGAGCGATCATCTCCAGACCAACTGCATACGGAATCACCAATGGGCTCGTGATTATCGCCGCAACGATCAAGAACAGAGCTGTTTTCCAAGGATAACGACGGAACGGGGAATTCATGGTTTGACTACAAAACAGCGGTTGGCCAGGCAGATTTCTAACAGAAGGTAACAAAGAAATGAAGATAAGATCGTAGTTGCAGACGTTGATCTGCAGGAGCTACGTCGACCTCGCGCAACTTCTTCCTTACGGAAAAGCGAGACGATAGAATCGCTGTGACAGGCCTGGATTCGAATCGGTGTAGGAGACTATTCCGCTCATGTCGGGTGTGACCGAACCGATTGTCTGAAACGAATTCGGCGACAGATCGGGCGAAGCTTCGATCCGATTCAAACTATTTGGAACGCCCTGGCCGTGGAGGAGGACATCCCCGTTACTTTGGCGGGCGATCGAAGTCATCTGGAAAGTGACAACCGTGATGGTGTAGGTCGTTTGCGGAATGCCGAAAGTATGGCCGTGATCGTCTGATATCACCGATCTCTTTGCCGCCGGACTGGTGGTGTTCTCAATAATATAGGTGCCGGCCGGCGTCGAGGGATCGATCGAAACCGTGATGTTAGAAACAAGATAATTTCCAGCGCCGACACCCGCCCCGCTTTGAGTGGATCCGCCGAGATCGCTCGGATTGGCCGGAGCCAGAGCCTGAGGATAGGTCAGCCCCGGCGTTTGCAAGAACGTGAAGGAACTACCCGAGATGTCGCGATTGGTGATTGAGAAATAGTAAGGCGCCAGCGGGCTTTGCTGTTCAAACCAGTAAGATAAACCCACCAGATTCGCCACCTTGCCGCCCGGAGCGAACGCCAGATTGACTGAAAAGGTGAAGCTGCCACCCGCTGGATAAGTGCCGGAATCAGCCGGGCCATTTCCATCGTCGTAGGAAAAGTTGGCCGTGGGAGTTGGTGTCGGAGTCGGCGAGGGCGTCGGCGTCGGTGTCGGTGTCGGCGTGGGAGTCGGGCCTAGTCGGAGTCGGGCTTGGTGTTGGAGTGGGGAGTATCAGTTGGACTGGGGGTTGGCGTTGGCGGCGGAGTCGGGGTGGGTGTTGGAGTGGGAGTATCGGTTGGACTGGGGGTTGGCGTTGGCGGCGGAGTTGGGGTGGGAGTCGGAGTGGGAGTGTCAGTTGGACTGGGAGTTGGCGTCGGGGACACCTCCGCAACTGCCGCGAAGAGTGCCAATGATTAGCACGGTTAAGGTGAGAATGGCTTTCCTGGCAGGGATCATGCGAAAAGGTGCAATCATATCACACTCGCCCCCAGAGGAGAACAAGGAAGACGAGTGATGAGTGACAGTCGGCGGCAACCCATGGTCCCGTGATCGACAAGGAACGCGGCCCGCGCGCTTTCTCGCAAGAAATTGCGGTTTCGGAGGTTATTCACCCTTATTCACATTGTGACATTTGAGTCACGGGCGTGTTTCGTTATGGCGATGATCGCCATCAGTTGATAGCTGATAGCTATGACGGCGGCGGAGAGCAGCCGATGCCCGATCTCGACCCTGCTCATCTCATCGATTTCGAAAATGTCGCTCAGCATTGTTCTTTTGTGTTTGGCTCTGGTTATAGGAATTTATTTCTATAATAACCCGCTCCAGCATGGTCCGTGGTTTTTGAGCCGGCGATTCATCAACTGGTTCCCACTTGGGATGACTTATGCGTTCCTCTACATGGGACGTTATAATCTGACCATCGCGAAGAACTCGTTAGGCAATTTGATGTCGAACGAGGATTTCGGTCTGATCTTCGCGGCCGGGACCGCCACCTACGCTTTCTCCTTCCTGATTAATGGCCCGTTGGTCGACAAAATCGGCGGGAAGCGAGGCATTCTCATCGCTGCGGCCGGCGCATCGGCAATGAATATCACACTGGGCGTGATCACGTGGCTGGTGTTGACCAATCGGTTACATGTCCGGTTACTCGGGATTTTTTCGGTCGATCTACGCGCTCAACATGTATTTCCAAAGTTACGGCGCCGTCTCGATCATCAAGGTCAAGGCGAACTGGTTCCATGTCCGGGAACGCGGCATGTTCGGAGCGATTTTTGGCACATTAATTTCGTTCGGCATTTATTTCGCATTCGATTGGGGACAGGCCCTGATCAACCTGACCAAAGCGATTCCGCCAAAAATTGGAAACGGCCTAGGCCCGCTGAGCGGAGCGATCCGGAACATTTTCGTTTCGAGCGGACAAAAAGTGGACGCGACCTGGGCGAGTCTTTTTTATTCCGGCTGCAATCTTGATCGGGTGGGCATTGCTGGATTTGTGGCTGATTAAAGAAACACCGGAAGGCGCCGGATTTCCTTATCTCGAGACGCACGACGCGTCATCGGGTCGCATGCACGAGCACTACACCGCGGGCGACTTGCTCAAAAAGGTTTTCCTGAATCCGTTGATCATGATGTTTGCGTTCGTCGAGCTGACCGCCGGTGTTTTGCGCAACGGGATCATGCAATGGTACACAATCTTCGGTCAGCAAGTGAAACAAGCGGGCGCAGAAGTCATTCTTGTCCACTGGGGCTTGCTGCTGTGTGTGTTCGGAATCGTTGGTGGTTTCGCCGGCGGATTGATCTCCGACAAATTTTTCCAGTCGCGTCGCGGTCCGCCGGTTGCGATTTTTTCCGCGTTCATGCTGATGATGGCGGCCGTGATGGCGATGAATCTATTCCGGTTCCCCCTTTTAGTCGGCCTTTCGGCGTTGTTGATCGTCGCCGCGGTGACGGGGGTGCATTCGCTAATGTCGGGAACGGCCTCGGCCGATTTTGGTGGACGTAAAGCGACCGCGACGGCATCGGGAATCACCGATGGCTTTGTTTATCTTGGCAGCAGCATTCAATCGGTTTGCGTCGGATTTCTGGTCGGAGATCACCCCGCGGCCGGAGCGAAGGTGTTCGACCTCTCGCATCGCGGATGGCAATGGTGGCCGGTTTTTCTGATGCCATTTGCGCTGGCGGGGGCGTTCATCGCCTACCGGATTTGGCACGAGCTGCCAGCGGCTACTCGTACATATATAGAGACGGTGGAGAAGCACGCCAAATCTGAGGCAGAAGAGCAGGAAGCGCTGCCGGCGTAAGACAGCAAGCGCGAGTTCCTTTAAATCCGGCTTCGTTATCTTCGTTTCCTTCTGTAAAAGAAGAAACAGAATGACCCGAAGTTTCGTTCTGTCCGCCTTTTGCGTCGCGACCGCTTTCGCGCAACAAATTTCGCCAGCGCCGTCGATCACCGACGATTTGCTTTGGAAAAAGCTCGACGCGCGAATTTCCGAAATGATCGACCATTTTGACGGGGTTGCCGGCGTGACGATTCTCGATCTGACTGATGGAAGGACTATTTTCAAAAATGCTGATCACGTCTTCCCAACGGCGAGTTCAATTAAGATCGCGATTTTACTTGAGCTGTATGCGCAGGAAGAGGAAGCCCACGACGGCGGCTCGGGCAAAGCGCGATTGAGTGACGCTTACGTCTTCAATCCAAAAGATCTGGTGGAGGACAGTCGAATCATGGCCGGCCTCACCGCGGGCGCCACGCGCATGACCAATCACGATCTGGCGCAATTTATGGTCGCGGTGAGCGACAATGCGGCGACCAACGTGCTGATCAACCGTGTGGGCATGGCGAACGTAAATTCCAGATTGCGAAATTTTGGCCTCACGAAAACGATGTTACGCCGGAAAATGATCGATATTGCAGCGGCCAGGCGGGGAAATGAAAATGTGTCCACGCCGGAGGAGATGACAAAATTGCTGGCCTTGATTTACCGCGGCAAAGCGTTGAACAAGCAATTCTCGGACGCTTACCTGGCCCAACTTTCCACGAAAAAGGAAAGCTACATTCCACGGCAGTTGACCCCGGATTTACAAATTGCCAACAAGCCCGGCGATCTGGACGGGATCCGAAACGATTGCGGGATCGTCTTCGTCAAAAATCGGCCGTTCGTGCTCAGCGTGATGACGGCCTACGATCGCGACGAGCGCGCCGCGGAACGGATGATTAGTGACGTTGCGCTGGAAGTGTTTCGTTATTTCGATATGCGCGGCAAGACCAGTGAGTACGGAAGAATACTTCAATAGGGATGAAGGCTGAGAAAGTGGAAGGTTGGGGGATGAAAGCGGAAATAGCGCCCGCGCTGCTTCATTGAGGCGATGCGGCGACGCTCCAGGCCTACCTGATGTCGCAACATTTTATGCCGCGTCAGAGCTCGCAGCCTGGCTCCGATTTCGCGCTGTTGATGAATCGTTACGATTGCACATTGGTCCGGGACGGCGAGAAATGGAAATTCAACCGAATCACGATCGACAACGCATGGGCTCGGGGAACCCCGAAATTCTCAATGCGCTGGCCAGCCAATTGTATCTGCCGAGAAAGCAAAAAGAGTGACGAGCGGTGAGTAACGTGTGACCGGTCTTCGCCAAGGCTACGGCCCGGCCGGCGATCAGGCGGCCTCGTTTCGATACGGCCGAAGAAGCGGGCACCTGCGAAGTCTCAGTGGAGGACGTTGGCCATGATCGAACCCACAGTGACTCAAAATAATGCGCTTTATTTTGCCCAGCACAAGATCCCGCGGGAGCGGATTCCGCTCGGGCGGAGATTCATGCAAGGACTCCGCAGACGTCGCCAGAAAGTAGAGTCCAAATGGCCGAGCGGTGCGGTCTTCATTTGGCCGCAGGTTCATCGCTAAGCGGCGAACGCATATCGACGGTTTTAGCGGACGTTCGCCGCATCGGCGATTCAACTTCCATCGGCGGCGACTCGAGCGAAACCACGCGCTCGCTGTTCTTCTTCAACATGATAACGCTCGCGCGATTTCATGATGCTCGCCCGCCCAAGATAACCGAGAACTTTCCGCGGGTTTGAACGATCGACCACGGGCAATCGTCCGATATCGTATTTCAGCATCGTCGCGATCGCGTTGTGTAGAGTTTCGTCCGGAAACGTGACGATTAAGTCGGTCGATCCAACTTCGCCGACGGTCAGGTCTTCATCATTGGATCGACCGAATGCTCGAACAACGTCTCCGCGAGTAATGATACCGACGAGCTCGCCATTTTCGTCGCCGAGCAAGGTTGCCTGTCTGGTGCAGACTAACGGGTCACCGCTGGCAATGCGCGCCGAGTAACGGGGGAGCGGAGTCTTAGCCGGAATCAATGGAACATCGGCCTCCATGACTTCGGCCACACGAGCTAATTCGAAGAAATCGACGCTGTATTCACGGGCGATGTGCTGGCCTCGGCGCGCAAGTTTCTCAGTGAGAATCGAACGTCGCATCAACAACACGGTGACACCCAAAGCCGCGGCGCAGCCGCACAACAAAACCGGCAAAGCGTTCAAGTCGTGCGTGAGCTCGAGCAGGAAAAAGATGCCGGTCAGCGGCGACCGCATGGTGCCTGACATCATTGCCGCCATTCCGATCATTGCCCACAGTCCGATATCGCCGATTGGCAAAAATTGGCCGATGGCAGCGCCCAGGCCGCCTCCGATAATGAGCAGGGGAGCGAGGACGCCGCCGGAAGTGCCCGAGCCGAGAGCGATCGCCCAGACCAGTGCTTTGCCGATGAGCAATCCGAGGAGGGCGCCGCCAAGAATTTTCCCGGCCAATAATCCGCCAATCAAATCATAGCCCACACCAAGCACGCGCGGATCGATCCAACCACCGATACCGACGAACAGTCCGCCGATTGCCGGCCACCACATCCAGTGAATGGGAAGTTTTTGAAACGCGTCTTCGAAGAAGTAAACAATGCCGGTCAGAAGGCCGGAGCCAAATCCGGCGGCGATTCCGATCACCGCTCCGGCGAGAACCGGCCATAGCCCGAGTAAGCCGTGCGGCGCCATGGGAAAGATCGGTCCGGGACCGATCAATGGAATTCTCGCAAGATATGCGACTAGCGAGGCGAGCGCGACGGGAATGAAACTCCTCGGGCGCCATTCGAACAACAAGAGTTCGACAGCGAGCAGCGTCGCCGCGATGGGCGTAGCAAACACCGCCGCCATGCCTCCGGCGGCACCGGCGACCAGTAGTGTTTTGCGTTCGGCGGCGCTAAGATGAAACAGCTGCGCCAGAATCGAGCCACACGCGCCGCCGGTCATAATAATCGGGCCTTCCGCGCCAAACGGTCCGCCCGTGCCGATGGAAATGGCCGAAGAAATCGGTTTGAGCAGAGCGACTTTCGGCTGAATCAAACTACCGCCGAGCAGGATCGCCTCCAGTGCCTCGGGGATTCCATGACCGCGTATTTTTTCCGAGCCGTATCGCGCCATCAGTCCGACGATGAGAGCGCCGGCGACGGGCGCGAAGATAACCCATGGCCCTAAATGATGATTTACGAGCGAACCGAGTTCGGGCGAATATTTTTGGAAGAAAACCAGATTGGAAATGACTGCGATTAGCCAGAGCAACGCCTTCGCCACCAGCGCGCTGATCACTCCAATCGGAATCGCCAGTCCGGCAAGAACGAAAACGCGCGCGTCGGTGCGGAAATCGCCTAACAAGGTGGCGGATGTTTTGACCCCGGACATGGAAACGTCAGCCGCGACGCGCGGGTGACCATTTCAATGTGTGGAACAATTGACCGCTGGCAACCGACTTAAATCGTTAAATCGTTAAATCGTTGAACCGTTAAAGCTCGGAAGGGGAGGAAGCGTTAAGTGGTCACAATCGTTCGGATGTGATTAGTGGAAGATTGAACCGCATCCAGCGCGGCGTTAATTTCCATCGCGTCCAAATCGATCGTTCGTAATGCATCGTTGGGAAAACGAAGTTCGCCGCTGCGGGCGAATTCCGTCAGCACCGGAATCTCACTGGCGAGATGATCGGACACGCCGACGAGCTCGACCTCTTTATTGATGATTTCGGTGTACGCGGCAATCGATAGTGCCTCGTTCGTTAGGCCAACCAGAGCAGCGCGACCGAGTTTGGCCAGGCATTGAACTGCCTGCTGCATGGTTTTGGCCGAGCCGACCAGTTCAAGCGCGACGTCAACGCCCCGTCCGCCAGTTTCGCTCATGATTTGTCCGACTGGATCATCCGCTTTGGCGTCGATCGGAATTCCGCCGAAGGATTTAGCCGATTGTAGTTTCGGCCGATTGATCTCGACGACATGGACGTCTTCTGCGCCGAGGGCATGTGCCAGTTGCAAGGCAGAAAAGCCAAGTCCACCGAAACCGAAAATCGCGACCGATTCTCCGCGTTTCAGTCGCGCCTTTTTCAGCGCATGAAGCACCGTGGCGGACGAACACATCATGATTGCGCCGGCTTCGAAGGAGATCTCGTGCGGCAGGAGAAACGCATTTCTTGCCGGAACAGCGATGAACTCAGCAAAGCCGCCGTCGCGATGCTCCCGATCATTTGAACGGTCGGGCAAAACTGCTCAAGCCCGCGCCGGCAATATTCACACGAACGACAATGGACGAGATAATGCAGGCAGACTCGATCGCCCGGCGCAATAGCTGTTACCTTGTTCCCGATTTCTTCGACGATGCCTGCGACTTCATGACCGAGCTTAACCGGCAGACGATCAATTGTTGAAATGCCGGCGCGATAGTGGGCGTCCGAATGACAGATGCCAGCCGCGGCCACGCGGATCAGAACTTCCGATGGCCTGATTTCGGGAATGGGAATATCTGCGTGCTCAAGCGGTTTCCCAATTTTGGTGAGTCGGACAGCTTTCAACGAGGAATAACTAGACAGGATTAGCCCGATCTGGCGAGACCGGTCAGCGGCAAACTAATCGTTCAAATTCCGTCCCGGACTAATCAATCAAGGGGCGGAGCCGATAATATCTTTGAGCCGTGATCGGCGTATTGGTTAGGACTAACGCGTTTGACGTCGCGGCAACGATGTTGCCCAGACTCGACCAGTTCGGGTTCGAAATATCGCTTGTGGACTCGAGCTGATAGCGCTTCAACGCCACATTTCGGAATGTGAGAGTGACGGTCGTTCCGTTCGACGTCACGCTGATCGGCGCGAGATGATCGTTCGGATCCAGAGGGTTCGTGCTGGCCACAAACTCGGCATAGTTGCTCACACCATCTCCATCGGCATCTCCATTTGGATCGGCGGCGATTGGCGAACCAAAATATTGCTGCTCCCAATCGTCCGGCATTCCAGCCATCCGTGTCCACGCGTGTGACAGAATTGGAAACATCATTGGTCGCTTTTTCCGGACGCGCATCGGTTCCGTTGAGTTGTGAAGTGCTGGTCGTGAAGGTCACGCCTTTCACGTGACGCATCCACCGTAGCTGGCCGTTCCAAATTTATAACCATTCGATCCGGCGTGTCCGCTGAAACAGTTTTGAATGATGAGGTCGTCCACGCCGCGGCGAATCCCGGTTTTCGGACAAAACGAATCGTCGCCGGTGTAAACCGTGCAATCCTGCACGACGGTGTGATGGCAATCGACGATGTCGATCCCATCGTGCGTGTATGACAGGTCCGTGTTTAAGAGCACGTCCTTGATCAGAAGTTCGTCGGTCTCCATTGGCACAATCGCCCACATCGGCGACAACCGACCGTAGATGTTTTGAATCGTCACGTGATCTGAATCCACGGTCCAAATCAACATCGGCCGTTCGGCTTCTTTAATCGCGTCGCCATACCACGAACCACCATTGGTTTGCCCGGTATCACCTTTGCCCCAGATGGTCCCGCCGCCGTCGATCGTCAGATTGCTGCAATTCACCGCGTAGAGCATGGCGCGGCGACAATTAAGCAGCTGATTGTTCGTGGTCGGCGGATTTTGTTTCGGGTAATCATTGCCATTCGCGGTGCTATCCAAACTGGCCGAGTAATCGAGAAAGAATGTCATGTTGCTCTGGAGATAAAGTGTGCCGGCTACGAAATCGCCGTTAGTCAGAACCACGGAACCGCCCGTTTCGGTGCAGGCATTGATGGCGTTTTGGATTGCCGCGGTGTCGTTAGTCGATCCATCGCCGGTTGCGCCGTAATCACGCACGTTAAAAACAGGACTCGGGGGCGCGCCGATGAAATCGCCAAGCTCCCAAATTTTGACATTATCGACGTAGAAGGTGCCGACCTTCGAACTGTCCATGTAGAACGACAATTTCCCGAGCACGCTGGAGTTGGTGCGCACAGCCGCGTTGCTGAGTTTGCGCACACCATCGATAAAAAGATCGTAGGTGTTGCCCGCGGTGTTGATCACGACACGAATCATGTACCAATCATTGGCCACGAAAGACTGGATGTTTTGGAAGGACGAACTTGGCTTGTCGTAAGCGACGATGTTGCCGTTGGAAAAGCCGATAGAGACGACCGGGTTGTTGTTTGCGTCGTAAATGTAGGGGCAGACGTGGAACGGCGCGGTCTCACGCATCATCACTTTGGCTTCGAAGACGACTTTTCCGCTGTAGTTTGGCAAGGTGCGAGAGAGGCTCGTGGCATTTGTGCTGCCACTCGTTTTTTCAATGCGGACGCTTTTGTCGGCGGCAAAGGGCAGCTCGCGAACCGGGACCGACCCGCTCGGTGCCGAACTGGTCCAATTGTTCGTCGGGGCCGCGTTCGTGGTCATACTGTTGAAATTTTCATTCAACAAATAAGTTCCGGCCGAGTCGGCGTTGTGGGCGAGTAAAAGTGTCGCGATGGTGGCCAGGATCGGCCTGAACTGTGGCAGAAAACGACTCATTCGATAAGTTCGGGCAAGGCGGGAACCTGGGCTGCTCACCGATGTCTGGTTGGGGGGAGATAGTGGGCAGAAATGCCCCGTTTTCGCAAGGCAAAAGCAGGGTGGGGAGAATGGCAGGATTTGTCTGAACTTTGGCATTCTGCCATTACGAGATTCTGCTCTAAATTGCCGGGATGACACCGCGACGAATCGGCATCCTTGGCTACGATCAGGTCACCGCCCTCGATATCGTCGGTCCGGCCGAAGCGTTTGCTTCCGCGGTGATCGAGGATGGCAGGGGGCGATCGAAGCGCTGTTATCAGATCGCGATCATCGGCCTAACGAAACGCCGATTTGTGGCTGACTCGGGAATTGTTTTCGAGCCGACCGCTTCATTCGATTCGCCGGTGAAATTCGACACCTTGATTATTCCAGGCGGACAGGGCCTTCGGGATCCATTGACCAATCGACAAGTGGTGACCTGGCTCATGGCCAAGGCCAAGCAAACGCGGCGAGTAGCTTCGGTTTGCACCGGCCTCTACGGATTGGCCGCAACGGGATTGATGAATGGCCGGCGCGTAACCACGCACTGGCGATTCACGAACGATGTGGTTCGTCGATTTCCGAAGGTGAAAATGGAGCCAAATGCCTTGTTCGTGAAGGATGGCAAGTTTTATAGCTCAGCTGGGGTGACGGCGGGGATCGATCTCACGCTGGCCCTCATTGAAGAAGATTTCGGTCCGAAAGTCGCGCTCAATGTCGCGCGCGAGCTCGTTGTTTATCTGAAACGTTCGGGCGGACAGGAACAGTTTTCTGAACCTCTCCAATTTCAGACTCATTCCGACGATCGGCTGGCGGAGGTGGTGGCCTGGATGGCGAACAATCCAAATCAGAAGATGTCGATCGATTCGCTGGCGCGGCGTGCGTCGCTTTCGCCGCGACATTTCTATCGACGTTTTAAGGAACAGTTTGGTTCGTCGCCGGCCACCTTTATCGAGACGTTGCGGCTCAACGAAGCGCGACGCCGGCTCACCCTGGCTGAAGCTTCGGTCAAAACCGTGGCCCAATCGGTTGGTTTCAACGGAGCCGACTCATTTCGCCGCGCTTTTACTCGTCGATTTCGGATCACGCCGGGCACATTCCGCCGAAATTTCTCTCCAGCTAACGAACAGCGGACCGTAAAACGCAGGTAAACATCAGCCTCACGGGACGACGAGATATCAAGCGACGACATTTCCTAAACTCGAAAACCAAGAAGATCGGGGCCAATATGACTGCTTCGACGATCAGCTTTTGGGCGCGAGAGAGGCGACGATTTTTTCGAAGTGAGGATCACCGCGCAGCGGGTCCCAATAGGGAAGCAACTTGAGCTGCCCATAGCTGATAGTGCCGGGGAGGCTCACTGCCTTGGCCAGCTGTTCACAGGCCAGGTCTTTGTCTCCTACCCACGCTGCGATCATTGCCAAATACTCAATCATGTGGACGCCGTTGATCGAGTCTTTGCTGACGGGAAGGAGGTCCACCGCGCGGCGTCCTTCCTGCAAGGCTTCCTCTTTCCGGCCAAGCCCGGCATCGATCAAGCCCAGAACACAGATGGCTGGAGCCCAGTCAGGCTGTTGCTGCAGCAGCTTTTCCTGTTTGATGCGGGCGGCGGCGAAGGCCGCGCGCGCTTTCGTTTCGTTCTTGGTCAAGCGGTAAATCAGGCCCTTCGCGACGTCCGGATTAAGATAAACTGCATCGTTTCCGATGTTGGTTTCGCCGAGAACAGACAAGGCGCGCTCGGCCGCGACTGGATCGCGCTCGGCCATCGCGCACATGAACCAAGTATCGCCGACATTTTTTATGGCCTCGGAATTCAGCGACTGGAGCATTTGATGCAAAGGCCGGGGATCCGCTTTCCAATCGAGGTCCAGCAACGCCCTGGTTGCGCCGATTTCAACGTCGCCCGGTTTGATGGTTAAGGCACGGTCCAAGGTCGCGGCCATTTCGGGATAGCGCCGCAGATTTTGATAACTCAGAGCAATCTGCTCGAGGATAAAAAAGTTTTTGGGGTCGAGCTCAATCGCCCGCTGAAGATTTTTGATCGCCTCCTCGTGCTTGCCCTGGCGGCGAACAATGTAACCGGTTAGTTCGGGCACGCGTGAATCATTGGGCAAGGTTTTGAGCGCGATTTTTAATTCCACCAGAGCTCCAGTAAAATCCAGGTAGCCGCGGTAAAGATTTTCCGCGCGAGCGAGGTGCGCCTCGCCGGCATCGGGCCGCAATCGAAAAGCCGATTGGATGGCGGCCTCGGCTAAAGCCAGCCGCGCCGGAGTGTGATCGTTCCCCAGGAAGTAGAGATTGTCATGTGCGTAGGCCAGCTGGCAGTAAGCTTCGAAAAATGAGGGATCGCGCGCGATCGCCTGATCCAGGAGATCGACCGCCTGGAAATAGAGGCCCTGAGTATTTGCGTTAAAGCTCGTCGTGAGCAGAATATTTTTGGCGCGGTTATAGAGATCGAACGCGGTCACGTCGGAGGTGGGCTTCTGTTCGATTGCGGTTTTCTCGCTCGCGGAAAGTTTTGCCTGCAATTGATCGGCGATGGCCTTGGCGATTTCGCTTTGAATCGCGAACACATCGGCGATATCGCGATCGAAATTCTCAGCCCATTGGTGGGCATCGGTCCGGGCATCGATCAATTGGGCATTGACGCGCACCTTCCCCCCGGCACGCTGGACGCTACCCTCGAGCAAATGGGCGACACCGAGTTGCTGTGCAATTTCTCGCAAATTGCGCGGCGCGCCGCTTTTGTACTGCATCACGCTGGTGCGGCTAATGACCTTCAAGTCCGCCACTTTGGCGAGATCAGTCAAAATTTCGTCCTGCACGCCATCGGTGAAGAAGGCGTTATCGGGATCGCGACTTAAATTTTCGAACGGCAGAACGGCGATGCTTTTTTCGGGGATTGCAGATGCGAGGCCGGGCGATCCAGCAGGGGAAGCTGCTGCCGTCGGGGATCGGAGCGAAGGCTGCCGCGAGACAAACCAAAATCCGGCCCCAACGAGCAGAAGGACCACAACTGCCGCCCCGGCGATCAGCGAAACTTTCGGCTTCGTTTTTAATTGTCTGCTCGATCCCTTGGCCGGGGCGGAAGACCCGGCGAATTTCGCCGGCACCGCTGCATTGCCGGCTTCGTCGGTGTAAAGATTGACAACCGAGAGAGTGACGTCGTGTTTAACCTGGCATTGGCCCAAGTCATGCAAAGTCGATTGCCATTGCCGATACTGGCTTAGATCGTCGGCTACGCGTTTCGATAAAAGAATGTGGCCGGCGTCGCCGCAATCCATCACCCGCTGCGCCATATTAATTCCGCTTCCGGCAATGTTGGAGCGATTGTTCACATCAATGACTGCGCTGACCGGCCCGCTGTGAACTCCCATTCGGACCTGAAAATCAGGCCGGCTCTTCAGTTCCTTACCAATCTGAAGAGCGCATTGCACCGGAGCGTCGGGGGTCGTGGAAAAAACCAAGGCCATTCCATCGCCGGTCGGGATCTTCGCTAATTTGCCAGCCGCCTCAGCGCTTCGAAAAGCTTCGGTTCCGCGAACGACATTGTTTAATTCCTGGAGCGACTCGCGTTGCTCGTTAATCAGCAGCTTCGAATAGCCGACAATATCGATGAAAAGCACGTGCGCGATTTCGAGCTGCAAATCGGGCTGGCCGTCGTCAAGCATTGAGCGGGGAGAATCTACGTATCTTGCACTAAAATCAAATAGTCGGACAAGGGGCGCGACGATCATCGGTTGCCGACCGGATACCGGGTTTCGGTCGCGCTGTCGCAAAACAAACCGCTCTCTTGATCGGTCGGGCGTGCCGACGGGCCAAGCTGGTGTTTCGGGCTCGATCTTGCCATAAAGACGAATCGCCGAAATCATGAATCAGCTGACAAACTTCACCCGCGGGCTGGCCCAATGGCAGTGGATCGGTGCCCTGGTCGCACGCCTCGCTCTGGGTTTGCTATTCTTTCTCTCCGGAACCGGCAAATTATTTGTCAAAAAACGCCGCGACCAAATGCGCGAAACAATTTCCAAGGCGGGAGGACCGGCGCCGAGCGTCGGCGCGACGGTGATATCATTGATCGAATTCCTCGGCGGCGCGGCGCTGCTGGCCGGTTTTCTGACGCCGATTTCTTGCGTTTTACTGATTGGAGTCATGATCGGTGCTCTTGCCACAACGATTCTTCCGAGCATTACAGCTAAGTCTTCTTTCGATTGGATCAGTGATTTTCTCTATCTGCCGGAGGTTCTTTATCTAATCATTTTGCTGTGGTTATTACTTTCCGGACCCGGTCGATTCAGCGTCGATCGCTGGTTGTTGCAATAAGATGAGACCAGCCGCATTCCGCGCGACGAATGCCTTTCCGAATCTCGTTACTTGAAACGGCCATCCGCCGGAAATTCTGACGAGTTGCACAGACGTGGAGCGTCCGTCCGGTAGCGACCGTGGCCGAAAAATTGTAGAAATCTTGAGCGAATGCGGCTTTAATTCGCGCGATTCCCAACACCCAGAACGCATGACGAATTTCGATTGCCCGCACTGCGGCCAAAATCTTGAAGGTGACGACGAACTCGCCGGAAAGAAGATTGAATGTCCATCCTGTCACGAATCCGTGATCGTGCCGCCGCGGAAACATGCCGCTTTGCAACCGATCGAGCCGCCGGCTTCGCTTAGACGAAGAGGGCGCGGGTTGGGTTGTTTGCGTTTTTTTTGCATCGTTATCATCCTTGGCGCAGCCGGGTTCGGCTACGCGATGTATCGATGGCATCAGTTGCCGGAACGAACGTGGCAACAACTGCAAACTACGGTGGAAAAATTTATCCGGGAAAATCTTGCCCCCGCGCCTTCGTCAACTCCGGAGCCGACCGCATCGCCCACGGCAACCCCGCGAGTCGATCCGATTGTCTGGTTGATTGAGCATAAAGAGCATTGGCCGAAAGAAGTCATTCTCCGCGGGTCGATGGAATTCCCGGCGGTGTCGGGCGGCAAGACCGTCGGATCACTGATTGTTCCGGCCGGCGCTTCGATCGACGTGACGGACATTAGCAAAACGGATATCGGCGCCAGTTATATGGGCGGTAATCGCCGGGTTCCGATTATCGCCACAGATTTGGATGCGCGCGCGCGAACAGCTCTGGTCAGAGCGGAAACGGAAAAACGCAAACCGCCGACCGCGTCGACGCCGGCGATTGCGACCAAAGAGATTCGGCCGCCCGAGAAAATCGTAGAGGCAACTTTCGAAGAAACGCAAACGGGGCTGGGAGCGCTCTACACACAGCAGGCGACGACGTTCCGCATTTTTGCGCCAACGGCGAAAACAGTCAGTGTTGTTTTTTACGATCAATCGTCCGGATCGGATGGACGAACAGCAAGACCTCTGCGCGAACAATCGAATCACCTGTGGGAGGCAACGATTCGCGGCGATTTGTCGGGAAGATTTTATACGTTCCTGCTCGATGAGAAAGATCCCAAGCACGCGCGCGAGGTGCTGGATCCGTATGCAACAAACTCAGTGGCCAGCAGCACGCGCGGCCGGATCACGCCACAGACGGAGCCGGTTGGACGCGGTCCCAAGCTTGATTCGCCGACCGACGCAATCATTTACGAAATGCACGTACGCGATTTTACCATCGCACCGAGTTCGGGGGTCAAAAATGCAGGTCTGTATCTGGGTTGGACGGAGCCGGCAACACATTTGGCCGATGAGGCAGCGTTTGGTCACGGCGGCCCAATCAAGACGGCACTCGACCATTTGAGCGATCTAGGCGTCACGCATGTCGAGCTGCTGCCGATGCAGGATTTTGAAAATGATGAGACCGGCGGCGGCTACAACTGGGGTTATATCACGACCGACTTCTTTTCTCCGGAAGGAATGTTTGCCACCAACCCAAATGACGATAGTCGCGTCCGGGAACTTCGGGCCTTAATTGCAACGCTGCACCAGAGAGGCATCGGCGTGATCATGGATGTGGTTTTCAATCACACCGCGAGCAGTTGTTCATTGATGTCGATCGCGCCCGAGTACTATTATAGAAGGGCGCCAAACGGAACGCCCGCGAATGGCTCCGGCTGTGGTAATGAATTCAAAAGCGAATCGCCCATGGGCCGCCGGTTGATTGTCGATTCGCTAAAATTCTGGACGCGCGAGTACGGCATCGATGGGTACCGATTCGATCTAATGGCATTGATCGACCAAGAAACGATTCGCGAGGCGGAGCGTGAGCTGCGCAAGATTAATCCGGACATCATTATCTATGGCGAACCATGGACTGGTGGCACGTCGCCGTTGCGGGAGAAGAGCGACAAATCAGGGTTGCGGCAACTTCCCGCGGGCGCGTTTAACGATGATTTCCGCAATGCGGTAAAAGGGTCGCCCGACGGGAAAGATGCGGGTTGGATTGAAAACGGTTCGAATCGCGATGCGCTCAAAGGGGCAATGCTGGTGAGCAACTGGTTCGCGTCACCGATCCAGTCGATCAACTACATGACTTGCCACGACAATCTCGTGTTGTGGGACAAACTGGTTTCGGCCATGCCGAATGCGACCGACGCGTTGCGCATCGAAACAATGAAGCTCGGTTATCTGGCGCTTTTGTCGTCGCAAGGTGTTCCCTTCATGCAGGGCGGCGAAGAGTTCGCACGGACGAAAGGTGGCGACAACAATTCGTTTGAGGCGCCGGATTCGGTGAATGAAGTCGATTGGCAGTTAAAACGCGAGCATCTCGACTTGTTCAACTACGTCCGTGATGCGATCGCTCTGCGCAAGGCTCATCCGATGTTTCGTCTGCGAACCACTGCCGACGTCCGAGCGCGAGTTCAGTTTGTCGAAAATGGGAATCGCGACGTTTTGATTTATACGGTGAATGGCGAAGGGGTGACCGGCGAAACCTGGAAACGCGCATGTGTAGTGTTGAACAGCGCCAACGAGGGAAGCGTGGATATTATCTTGCCCGGCGGAAACTGGATGATGGCGCTGGATAAGAATGGGGCGGCGGATTCGCGGCCGACTTCCGGTAAATTGCACATGCGTTATAAATCCGGGGCTGTTCTCTACCAACCGTAGGGGAATCGATTCAACACAAAAAAACAACGGGCGAACTCTCGTCCGCCCGTTGCCAAATTTCTGCGACGCCTATTTGTTAGGCGAATTCATCTCCTCTAAGCGCGATCGTAATAAGCGACGTTCTTGAGCGTGATCCGATGGTGTCTGTGCCAAACCCTTTTCCAGGTCGTTACGGTTCGGCTATTGTCATCCGGGGCGATCACAATCTGGCCGCGCTGAACCACCTTTCCGTCCTTCAGACTCATAAAGTTCAAGGTGCGATCGTTGACCATGGTATAGGCGCGCATGTCTTCCTCCGCCGAATCGTCAACTTTATACGCTTTGCCGTCAAAGTAGCCGGTCCATTCATTATACGTTTCCTGTCCTTTCGCATCGCGGCCCTTCACCGTCACCTTGGTCCAGGTGAAAGGCGCGCCGTCGTAAACGACCCAGAAGTTTCGCGCGTGACCGTAACGGAATTTTGATTTTGCCGGATCCAGCTTCCAAGTGCCGTTGTAGGCCTGGGCGAAGCAGGCTCCGCTCGACAGAAAGCAAACTGCCAAAATCAGACCAAAGAGTTTTGTTTTCATGGGCGCGATTGATGACTTGTGAATTATTGCCCGTCAATCATTTTTTTGACTTAACCGGCTGACGCTGGGCGATTTAACAGCCGCTCATTCGCCGTCGATGAACTTTTGGAACCGCGCATCGTTTCGAAGCGGATCCCATATCGGGTCGACCCGTAGGTTCCCCCGGGTGAGACCATCGGGTATCTCCAGCAAATGAGGAAGGGCGGCAAAAACTGAGTCGAGGTCGCCGAAATGCGCCTGAACTCCCGCTAAAGTTTGTTCCGCAAATGGAAGAGCCAGGACATCATCTTTGTATTCAGCGACTGCCCGTTTCGCCATCGCGAAGGCCTTGTCTTTTTCTTCCAGGCCGGAGTAGTCCATTGCCAAATAACATAGGAGCGTGCGGGCATCTACCGGAACGTCCGCTTCAGTCTTGGGGGAAATCAGACCAATCGCGCGCTGAAAATTCGCACGCGCCTCACCCTTCTTGCCGCTTAAATATTGGCATTCGGCGAGCAGTGTCACGGATCTCGGGTCGCGAAAGATCGCCGATGAAGACGTTTGAGCCTGACGAGTCGCCCCATCGAAATTGCGTTCGAGGTAGGATTGGATGTATCGCGCCAAAACAATGTCGTCGGCACTTAAATCGGCGGGTACTTTTGCCAATTCCGCAGCCGATTTGTCCAGTTGCCCTTCGGACTGAAACAAGAAAGCTTTTTGGCTAATCGCGCCTATTCTCCCCGGCGAAATTTTCAAAATCCGATCCAGCACCGCCTGAGCTTCATCGAATCGTCGCAATCCTCCGAGCGTACTGGCTAAGGTGACGAGAACATCGAAATTGCGCGGATCGAGTTCGGCGGCCATCTGATAGTGTTTGATCGCATCATTGGCCTTGCCGAGTCGGCGTTCGACATGCGCCATTTGTTCGAGGACGAGAGCACTGCCAGGTAAACGTTTAAACGCTTCGTTGTAAGACTGTAGGGCGGCTGGGAAATCTCGCATCACGCGGTACCGATAGACTCCCTGAGCGACAAAGCCTTCGCCGAGTTCCGGCTGAATGGAGTGAGCCTGCTCGGCCGCTTCCTTCACCGCGGCGCCTGTGTTCACCGCCGGCTCGATTCCGTTAAAATAAAGATAGCTCCTGGTTAAGGCCAATCGCGCCCACGCCAACGCGAACTTTGGATCGGCTTGCACTGCCTGAAGATAGGCGCGCGCCGATTCTTCAAACGACTGGTAATCGGCGTTCGTTTCAATCGCAATTCCGCGAAGATATGCGTCGTAAGCGACCGCGCTTTTCGTCGGCTTTTCCGAAACGGCGCGTTGTTCGGATCCCGACAATTTCGCGTTTAATTGTTCGGCGATGGTACTGGCGACTTCCCCTTCCACGCCGAAGACATCGTCGAGCGTGCGATTGTAGCTTTCGGCCCAGACGTGCTCATCGTTCGACGCACGAATGAGCTGCACGTTAACGTGTACGGCATTGGAGATTTTTTGGACACTGCCTTCGAGGACATGCGCCACCCCCAGCTGTTTGCCCACCTCGCGCAAATTTTCCGGCGCGCTCTTGTACTTCTCGGTGGACGTGCGCGAAATCACCTTGAGCGCCGCAATTTTCGCCAGGCGGGTGAGGATTTCGTCCTGAATGCCTTCCGCGAAGTAAGCGTTCTCTTTGTCGCTGCTGAGATTTTCGAAGGGCAGAACGGCAATGCTTTTATCTGGAATGGGTGCGGACGCCGGCTCGACGTTTCCACTGTCTGCGGTTTCAATTGGCTTCAACCGATGGCGCGAGGTTTTGGTCACGTTCCAGAACACAGCGAGGACGATCACGATTGCCGCGGCGATGGCGGCGGGGATGAAATGTTTTTGTCGCGACGATGAGGTTGTAACCGCTGCATCGGAAGTCCGGCTGAAAACGCGCTGAACACTCTGGAACTTCTGCGGTAGCGCAGCATTTCCGAGCTCATCCTGGTAGAAATTAACCAGTGAAATCTTGTCACCGTGCTTGATTTCAACTTCGCCTAACGGATGAAGTTGATCGCGCCATCGGGGATAATGCTCGAGATCTTCCGCGACGTGTCGCGAGAGCAGAATGTGACCGGCGTCACCGCAATCCATCACCCGTTGCGCGATGTTAATTCCAGCGCCGGCAATGTTGGCCTGCTCGTTCAGGTCCGTGATCGCGTTGACCGGCCCACTGTGAACGCCCATCCGGACGCCAATCTCCGGATGTTTTTTAAGCTCGCGGCTGATCTCCAGTGCGCACAATACCGGCGCTTCTGGAGTCGTTCGAAAAACAAGTGCGCCGCCATCTCCCGTTGGCAGACGCAACAATTTGCCTTCGGCGTCAGCCGTCTGGAACTGCTCGGTGCCACGAACAATGTCCCGCAGCGCCGCCATCTGGTCGGTTTGCTCGGTAATCAGCAGTTTCGAATAGCCCACGATGTCGATGAACAGAACGTGACCGATCTCAAACTTCACTTCTGATGGGGCGTCAGCGGGCATTGCGATTCAATTGGGAGCTGGCATTCAAGTCTTATTCCAATCCGACCTTTTTCACAACTGCCCGGAAACGCGGCTCGTGGTCAATGCCATCGTAAGCTGGCGCAACGGTTCCCTCTGTTTATCGATCCGAAGTTTCGACTCGTTTACCGGCCAGCCACGGCTTTGCCGTTCGGCGCCAATGACGCAACAATTTGGCGAGCTCCTCAACCGCGGCAGATTTTTGGAATCGTCCGTCATAGGATTAGGAAATGTTACGCCGCTTGATCTCGACGAAGAGATTTGAGTCTCTCATTTCCGCTTCTCTTGGCCAAGTTTTTGGAGCGCGGATCGTTTGGAGCAAGCAAGCTGAGCAGCCTTGGGCAAGGCTCTCGGCGCGGGGAGAACATGGATCATTTTGGAGCGAGTGATTGAACGATTTTTCCAAAACGTGGGTCGCCGCGGAGAGGGTCCCAGTCTTGTTCGAGCTTGAGTTCGCCGTAAGTCAGAGCGGCAAAGCTTGGCCGGCTGGGTGTTGGCATCATCTTTTCCAGAAAATCGATTGCGCGATTCACGTCGCCGCTCTGAGCGTAAATGCGAGCAACCCTGTTCAAAATCAGGGCGGCATTCAGAGCATCCTTCGAAGGCGGAAGAAGCTGGCGCGCCCGTTCGCCTTCTCCGATTGCATCTGCCGTTCGGCCAAGAGCAGCGTCGATCTGGCCTAGCACGACCAGCGCTTTGGCGTCGTCGGGATTTTTCTGCACTGTGGCCGCCACCCGCTCGCGAGCAGCGAGGAATGCCGCGTTAGCGCGCGCCTTGTCGCCCAGTCCCCGGGCAATGATTCCTTCGGTCCATTCTCGCGGAATGGGGTAACCGTTATCGTCGAACTCGGCCAGGCCGGGCATTTCCAAAGCTTCCTGAGCCGCATGATAGTTGCGCTCCCAGAAAGCCAGAAGAAGGCGCGCACTAATCAGATCATTCGGATCGGCCGGCGTGTCGGCTTCGCCGGAGACAACCGCTTTCCACCGGCCAAGGTCGGCTTTCCATTGCATGTCGACCCAGGCGCGCACAAGCGACATTCCAAAATCGCGAGGCTTCCACGAGAGCGCGTTATCGAGAACTTTTGCGGCTTCCTCGTAACGACCCACGATGAGAAGTGTGGTCGCCAGTTCAGAAACAGACTGGACGTTATGTGGATCCAGTCTGAGGTACTGTTCTATTTGTCGAATCGATTCATCCCAATGCCCCTGTCGCCGCTCCACCATTCCAATCAGAAACGGAATGGATGCGTCGTTAGGCAGGCTGCGTTGCGCGATGGCAAACTCGGTTAAGGCCGCTCCGTAATCGAGAGATCCACGATAATAGAGGATCCCGCGCGTCAGATGCACTTCGCCCGCGTCGGGCTGAAGGCGGGCTGCTGTCTCGAGAGCTTTTTTAGCCAGATCCACGTAGGGAGCGCTCCGATCGTTTAGCCAGTGCAAATACAGATAGGTATTCGCGAGTTTGCAAAGTGCGGGAACAAACGCGGGATCACGCGTAATCGCCTGGTCCAACAGCTGAATTTCCTGCTTCGCTCCTTCAGCTCCGCCGGTGCCAATGCTACTGGCGCGGTTTCGCTCGATTTCCGATGCCTGCAAATAGAGATCGTAGGCGACGATGTCTTTTGTCGGCCTGGCTTCAACCACCGCTGCCTCTTTCGGTGAAAGCTTGGCCTGTAGCTGTTCCGCGATGGTCTGAGCGATTTCGCTCTGAATGGCAAAGATATCCGAGATGTCCTTGTCGTAGGTTTGTGCCCAAAGGTGGGTGTCGTCGCGCGCGTCGATCAGTTGTGCGTTCACGCGAATCTTGTTTGCCGCCCGCTGGACACTTCCCTCCAGAACATGAGCGACGCCTAACTGTTGTCCGATCTCGCGCAGATTTCGCGCCGCGGCATTGCGATATTGCATCACGCTGGTCCGGCTAATCACTTTCAGGTCGGCGATTTTGGCCAGGTCCGTCAAAATCTCGTCCTGCACACCGTCAGCGAAGTAGGCATTGGATTTGTCGTCGCTCAGGTTTTCGAAGGGCAGAACGGCGATACTCTTTTCAGGAATCCGGGACGGCAGACTCTCTTCCGTCCTTATCGATGTTTGATGTTTGTGTGACCGACCGGTCGACCACCAAATGATTCCAATGACCATCACGCCGAGGATTGCGGCGACGGCGAGCTTGGCGGGCGAAAACGCTGCCGCTTTTTTACTCTCTGACCGCTGACTTCTGGTCTCTGGCTTCAAAGCCTGTTCCCAGGGCAAAACAATTCGAAACAGGTCCATCGGCACGGAAATGTTTTTCAACTCAGTCGGCGCAAGCTTTTCAAAGCGCGTCTCCACCGCATTGCGGATCTGGCGTTCCACATCCATCGATATACAAATTCCGCCGGCACCGGCTAACGGTTCGATGCGCGAAGCGATGTTCACTCCATCTCCGTAAACGTCGCCGGCACGATGAACCACGTCGCCGATATGAATGCCGATTTTTAGTTCGATGCGGCGATCGGGTGGAACATCGGCGTTGCGCTTGACGAGCGCGCGCTGGATGGCAATGGCGCATTGCGCACCTTCCAAGGCGCTGTTGAATTCAACCAGAAAAGCGTCGCCGATCGTTTTGATTTCGATGCCGTTGAATTCCGGAAAAATTTCCCGCAGAATTCGGCGATGTTCCTCGAGTAAGTCGAGAGCCAGCTTGTCATCGCGTTGCGACAAGGCGCTGTAGCCGACCATGTCGGTAAACATGATCGCAGCCAGCTTGCGTTGCTCTTTAGCGTCGTTCATTGCTTAGCGGTCTCGTCTTCGGCGCGTGATCGCGACCGGGGGATTGCTGGCCGGGTCGTCGGCCTGGCGAAAGCGGGCGTTGCTCAATCGGGCTGCTCATTGGGTCCTATAATATAGAGAGAGCGGACTGGCTCATGGCTTCGACACCGCGACTTCGGCGGGAGTTGGTAGTCCGACCTTCCGGCAGAAGGCAGCGAAACGCGGGTCGTCTTTATATCGCAGAAGAAACGGATCATAATACAGAGTGCTGATGCTGTTTTCGCGGTTGACCCACGCGCGATCGAGCCACGCGAACATCCCATCTGGATCTCTCCGCAAAGCATAGACTCCGGCGATATAATATGCATCGGTGTTGGCGTAATGATCGATCAGCGTTTGGAGCGCCGCTGATGCTGCGGCTGGGTCGTTGCCGATCTGACGCGCGCGGGCCAAGGCAAGATCCCGACCTTTTCCGGGAGGTAATTGTTCGGCCTTCTGGAGGGCAGCCGATACATTTCCGCGTAGTACTTCGATTTTGGATAATCGCGACTCTACGATTTCTTCGGCCCCTCCGAGGTCAATTTGCTGACGGGTTGCTTCTTCCGCCTCGTCCAGCCGCCCAACCGCCATCAGGTCATTCGCCAACAGGCCGTACCAGCCGGCGTTCCGCGGGTCGTTTGCCAATGTCTGGCGGATTGGCTCAATGGCGGCTTCGGGATGTCCAAACGCTGCGCGCATTTGCGCAAGACACGCCACGGCGTCGAGGTTGTTAGGCGCCAGCTCCACCGCGCGCTCAAATTCGGTTTTCGCGCCCACGAAATCGAGGTCCGCAAAAGCCAGGAGTAAAGCGTGCGACTGATGCGCGCCCGCGAGATCTGGATTCAAGATTAACGCTGTGTTAATGGAAGCGCGCGCCATGGCAAAGTTCTGTTGGGCCTCGGCGCCGGAAAAGTAGTCGCCATAGAACGTTTGAGCGGAGCCCATTGCGGCGTAAGCCTGGGCATACTTCGAATCGAGCGAAACCGCAGTCTGGTAAGAATCGATCGCTTGGCGAAGGGCGTCCTTTGTGCTGTGCTGAAAATGAAAGTTTCCTTTAAGGAAAGCGTTGTAGGCCTCGAGACTACCGCTCGGGGGTCGGTCACTTTGCGCAGCGGGGTCATTCGGGTTGAGCAGTTTTGCTTTGAGCGCAGTGGCGACTGCCGTTGTGATGTCATCCTGGAGTTTGAATAGGTCTTTATAAGGACGGTCGTAATGTTGAGACCAAACCGTAGTGCCGTCCGCCGCATTAACTAATTCAGCGCTAATCCGGACAGCATCGGCCGCGCGGCGCACGCTCCCTTCC
This sequence comes from uncultured Verrucomicrobiae bacterium, assembly GCA_963846065.1. Classification (GTDB taxonomy): domain Bacteria; phylum Verrucomicrobiota; class Verrucomicrobiia; order Chthoniobacterales; family UBA10450; genus DASPUI01. The sequence goes on along the minus strand of CAWJUP010000002.1, from coordinate 56,816 downwards.
AATAGATGGGCAACACCAAGCTTCGCGCCGATGGTTTTGCTATCGTCCTGACTGTCTCGGAATTGGAATGACGAGTTGCGACCTATCACTTTCAAATTAGCAAATTGCGAAAGCGCGGTAATGAGATCTTCCGAGAGGCCGTCGGAAAAATACTGGTCATCTTTTGCGCCGCCTTCGATCGCCAGCGGAAGTACGGCAATTGATTTCTCCGGGATTGCAGCCGGCTCCATCTGTCCGCCGGCGCGTAGTTCCGCGGAGGCGGGTCGAGGAGTTTCGACAGTGTAACGGCCGAGAAAAAACAGTGCGATTGAGATCCCGGCAGCGACGACGACCACGTAAATCCACGTTTTGCCGCGCGAATGCTCATGCTCCGCATTCGCAGCCTCAGTCCGCTTGATTCCTTCCGGCGTCATCTCGAACGCCCAGGCGATCACGAGTGAGATCGGGAAACCGACCGCGATTAAGAGTACTACCAGCCGGACCGCCCAATTCGGGATTTCGAAAAACGGAAAGACCTGTGTGGCAACCTGTATCAGCAGCCAACCCACGACCGCGTACGCTACCGCAACTTTATAAACATTGCGCCGCTTCAGTTCGGCGAAAAAATTGGAGTCCTTCAACTGGTTGAGCTGGAAAAGTCAGGGTGAATCCCTACCGACTGAGATAGCATTTCCCAGTTCATTTATCGAGCCCGTTCACCGGCCGTCCACGGCTTTCCCGTTCGGCGCCAATGACGCAACAATTTTTTCGAAGCGCGGATCGCCGCGCAGTGCGTCCCAAGTCGGGTCCAGCTTGAGTTGACCGTAACTCAGGCCGTTCGGGACTTTGGCGGCGATGGCAAGTTGATCGATCGCGAGATCTTTCTCCCCGAGCCAGCTGTAAATCAAGGCGAGATAGCTCACGAAACCGGCGCCGTCCCATGCGTCTTTCGAAAGCGGCAACAATTCACAAGCCCGCTTTCCTTCCGCGATGGCGTCGTTTTTGCGGCCAAGGCCGGCGTCAATCGCGCCGAGAATGCACCAGGCAGGTGCGTAGTCCGGTTGATCGGAAACATCTTTCGCCGCAGCCGGCCGCGCGGAAGCGAATGCCTTTTTCGCCGCTTCGTCCTCTTTGAAGCAATGCGCGACCAGACCCACATGCCAGTCCCGCGGCCACGACATATCGTATTGAGAATCGATCGTCCCTTCAGCCGGAATGAAATCGAGCGCGCGCCGAGCCGCGGCATGATCGTGTTCGGCCAGCGCACATTCGATAAAGAAAGCCGCCACATGAGAGGCCGCGTTTTGACCCTCGCCCAGAATCGCGTTGAGTTCCACGCGGTAGGGCTTGGTGTCGGCGTCTTCCTCATACGGAATTGCGGCCAGCGCCGCCCTCGTTAAAAAATCCTTTGGCGACAACTCCACCGCGTGTTGCAGTAACCGGGTCGCCTGAGGATAGCGATGGAGACCCCGGTAGGTGAACCCGGCTTCCTCGGCCACGTTGAAAGATTGTGGATCGAGTTCCGCGGCGCGATCACAATTGCGAACCGCCTCGTCCCAACGAGCCTGCCTCCGGTCCACCGCTGCGATTGTGATATAGAGGCGCGACGAGTTGGGCAACGTTTGCCTGGCTAGTTCCGCCTCTTTGCGTGCCGTCTCGTAATCACGGAAACCATGATAAGCGTAGCCCGCTTTTGCCAAATGGACTTCTCCGGCATCGGGATTGATCCGTTCCGCTTTCTCGAGAGCGATGTGAGCTTGTTCCCGCCGATCGTTCGTGTGATCGAACCCGCCCCAGTAAAGATCGAGGTCAATTTCACAGATGAGACAATAGGCGAGATAGAAATTCGGATCGCGCCGGATCGCCTCTTCGAGAAGGCTTATTGCTTGAAACAAACCAGGTTTCGAACCCGGATCGTTCACCTGATCGTCCAGCACGCGGGCGCGGCGGAAAAGGTCTAGCGCCACCAGGTCTTTGGTCGGCGCTTCCGCGATCGCGGCTTTCTCGCTTGGTGAAAGGTGTGCTTTCAGTTGCTCGGCAATGGTCTGCGCGATCTCGCTTTGAATCGCAAATACATCCGTGATCGGTCGGTCGTATTTTTCCGCCCATTCGTGGGCATCGGTCCGGGCATTGATCAGTTGGGTGTTCACTCGCACCGTGTCGCCGGCCCGTTGCACACTTCCTTCCAACACGTGCGCGACACCGAGTTGTTGACCGATTTCACGAAGATTGCGCGCGGCCGCGTTGCGATATTGCATCACGCTGGTCCGGCTGATCACTTTCAAATCCGCCACCTTGGCCAGATCGGTCAGGATTTCATCCTGAACGCCGTCCGTGAAGAATGCGTTCTCCTTGTTGTCGCTGAGATTTTCAAATGGAAGGATCGCGATGCTTTTGTCCGGAATATTCGTGACCGCCGGAACGGATGATGAATCGCCGGTTTGATGCGATCGCGTTTGCTTGAGCAGCGCGGGCGCGAAAATAATCGCCCCGACCGCGAAACAAAACAAAAGGAAACCGGAAATCAAAAGCGCACTCAGCATTCGCGGCCGCGGCGTCGAAGGTGCAGACGGCAAGGCGCGTGATTTCGCGCTTTGAATCTTTGCCGGCGACGCCGGATTACCGACGACATCCGCGTAGAGGTTTACGATGGAAACGACATCGCCATGTTTCACCTCGACATCGCCGAGATCGTGCAGGTACGGCTGCCACCGGCGCGATTGGGCGAGGTCGTCTGCGACCCTTTTTGAAACGAGGATGTGTCCGGCATCGCCGCAATCCATTACCCGCTGGGCAATGTTAATGCCGGCGCCGGCGATGTTCTCGCGATGATTTACATCCGCGACGTGGTGGACCGGTCCGCTGTGAATTCCCATGCGGACCGGCAAACTTGGTTTTGCCCGCAACGCTTGAGAAATTTCCAGTGCGCATTCGACCGGCTCCTCCTCGGAACCGGTAAAGACCAAGGCCATTCCATCACCAGTGGGAAGGAAGACGAGCTGGCCGGCACCTTCGGCAGTTTGCGCCGCCTCCGTTCTTCGCACGATGGCGTTCAAATCGTGCAACGCTTCGGATTGTTCGTCCGTCGTCAGCTTGGAATATCCGACGATGTCGATGAAAAGGACGTGAGCTATTTCCAAACGGAGGTTCGTTTTTGGTTGGTCAGGCATACCGGGCTACGAGATCTTTACCGCTTCACGCCAAGAAAGAAATGTTCGTATTCAAATAAGAACGCGGCTTTTTGCTTAGGGCTGGGCAATCGAGGGCGGGGTGTAGGGCAGTGAAAGCTTGGCCAGCACCGCCTTGAAACGCGGTTCATCACGCAAGGGATCAAAACCTCGATTCCAAAGCCATCCGGCGAAACCGCTGTCATGCTTGTCCGCATAACTTTCCAGTTCATCCAAAGCGCGGTTACGTTCGCCTAACGAGACGAGGTAGAACGCGTAGAGAATCTTGTCCTCCCGGATGTCGTCGTTATCCGGCGAAGTCTCCAGCGCTTTCACCGCCGCGGCGCGTTGAGCGGGATCGGCAATGCCCCGGACCAGTAACGCTTTGGCATCTCCGTTTTGACCGATCAGTTTGCCAGCCGCACGAAGCGCCTCTTTCGCTTCCGGATACTTTTTGCGCTCGATATATTGGGCGGCGGCCCACGCCTGCGCCGGCCGAAAGTCAGGGTGCGCGGCAAGAATCTTTTTGATCTGCGCGTCCGCCGCGTCATCGCGCCGCAAAGCGGAAAGCGCGCCGGCATGAATTACTCCAATGATTGGTGATAACGGATCGAGTTGCTCGGCCCGTTCGATCTCGCGCAAGGCCGGCTGGAGCTGGCCTACGGTCGCGAGAAACTGAGCATACTGGTTGACCGCTTCCGCGTCACCAGGTGCGAGAACTAATGCGCGGCGGAAGGCCAGGTCGGCTTCCGGCCAGTGAAAACGGATCGTCTCGGCCAGTCCAACCGCGATGTGGGCTGAAGCTAAATTCGGGTCGATCGACAGAGCGCGCTGCGCCGCCGCCTCACCTCGCGGAAGCGCGGCTGCGAAGGTGTCGAGTCCGTAAGATGGCAAGAGCAAATCGGTGATGGCCAACTCGGCCCAGGCCTGGGCATAGCTATCGTCGAGTTTCGTAGCCTGTTGAAACGAGTCTCTCGCTTCACGCAATCCCGGCCCTCGCGCAGCGAGCAAAGCCAGGCCGCGCAAATAAAATTCGTGGGCTTTCGGATTTTTCGTGCTGTCCGCCACCAGGGGCTGGCCGGCGCCGCCAGTGAGCTGGACACTCAATTTGGATGCAATTTTCTTGGCGATTTCATCTTCAACCGTAAAAACGTTGTCGAGTTTGCGATCGAATTTTTCCGACCACGTTTGCAATCCGTTCTGGACGTCGACCAATTGCACATTGATGCGCACCTGATCGCCGGCCTTCTGCAAACTTCCCTCGAGAATGTGGGCCACGCCGAGCACCTGGCCGATCTTCCGAAGGTCGAGATCGCTTCCCTTGAATTGGAAAGCCGATCGCCGCGCGGCCACTTTCAGATTGGGAATTTGGGCCAGGGCGTTGAGTATTTCCTCGGTAATGCCGTCGCTGAAGTAGGCGGTGTTCTTGTCGTCGCTGAGATTTTCGAATGGCAAAACCGCAATTGATTTGCTGGACACATCGTTAGGCGTCGGGCCGGTCCTGTTCCCGGCGCTGAAGCGACCAAGAAAGAACAGTCCCAGGGACGCGATGGCTCCGACGGCCACGACATAAATCCAGGTCTTCCCGCGCGAACGCTCATTCGCGGCATCTGCAGCCTCAGTTCGTTTAATGCCCTCGGGAGTTATTTCGAAGAACCAGGCGATAATCACGGCGACCGGAAACCCGAGGATAATCAAAAGAACGATCGAGCGAATGGCACCGTTGGGAACATCGAAAACGGGGAGGACCTGGGCGATACCTTGAGAAAGCGCCCAACCGCCGACGATGTAGGCAACCGCCACCTTGTAAACATTCCGCCGCTTCAGCTCGGCAAAGAAATTACCTCTCACTTAGGTTTATCTTGGCAAAGTTTTTCGAAACGCGGATCCTTTCGCAATGGATCCCAGTAGGGATCGAGGCGAAGAATTCCGGGTGTCAGTCCGTTAGGCACTTCCAGCAGGCGAGGAAGAGCGGCGATGGCTTCATCGACGTTGCCGACCTGTGCTTCAACTTGGGCGAGGAAAATCTCAGCCTGGGCCTGGGCGATCGCGTCCTTCTGGAAATCGATGATGCCCTTGTGCGCTTGAGCGAGCGCCTTGTCTTTTTCTCCGAGTCCCGCGTAGGCGAGAGCGAGAACGCAGGGCAACTGCGCCTGATCAATTGGGATCGTCGCGTCGGGCGACGGTTTGATTGATTGGATGGCCAGGGTATAGGTTTCTCGTGCGTCGGCCGTCTGACCGCTCAGTTGCTGACAGTAGCCTAACAATGGAAGATTGGCCTGTTTCCACTCGTCCAGAGGTTCTCCCGGGTTACTGGGGATTTTCGCGGTTTGGAGCAGAGCGATCGCCGCGTCGAATTTTCGTTCGTAGAAAAGCTGAAATGCTTTGGCCGAGATTTCGAGCTGCACATTTCCTTCTCTCGGCACGACGATTCGTGCGGCGACTTTGGAGGCCTCGTCCAACCGCCCCTCGGCTTGGAGAGTTCCGAGCTTGGAGACAAGGAGCCGGGCTTCGTCCGGCGCAATTTGTAATGCGTGATCGATATATTGTTCGGCTTCCCTGAATCTCCTGACGTAACCGAGGGTTTCGCCGGTAAAAACGAGGAGCTGAAGATTTCGCGGATCCAGCGTGAGCGCTTTTTCAAAGTGATTTATTGCGTCATCCCACCGCCCCGAACGCCGTTCCACGAACGCCATTTCACCGAAAACATCGGCACTGTTCGGTAGACGTTTGCCAGCCTCTGCATAAGCGGCCAGCGCGCCCGGAAAATCCTTCGCCACCTGATAGCGATAAATTCCCTGGGCAATCCATGATTCGCCCAACTCCGGCTGCAGCGCCATCGCACGATCGGCTGCCTCTTTGATTGCGGTTGGAGAATTGGTGGCGCGTTCGATGAAATTGAAATAGAGGAAACTTTGCACAATCGCGAGACGTGCCCAGGCCAGGGCAAAACTGGGATCGAGCTGAACGGCCCGGGCGTAGTCCGCGGCGACCTGTTGTTCCTCCGAAATGCCAAAGCGCGTGGCCTCGATCGCTCGTCCATGCAAATAAGCATCATAGGCGGCGACGTTGTCGGTTGGCCTAACTGCCAGCGCTCTCTCCTCGGCGCCGCTGAGTTTAGCATCAAGCGCATCCGCGATCCTTCCCGCGACTTCGCCTTCCACACCGAAAATATTCTGTAACTCACGGTCGTAGCTTTCCGCCCAGAGGTGCGCGTCCGTCGCTGCTTTGATCAACTGGACGTTGATGTGGACTGCGTTGCCCGCTTTTTGGACGCTGCCTTCGAGCAGATTCGCCACGCCGAGCTGCTGCCCGACTTCGCGTAAATTATCCGGCGCGCTTTTATATTTTTGAGTGGAAGTGCGGGAAATGACCTTGAGCGCGGCGATCTTGGACAAGCGGGTCAGGATTTCGTCTTGGATTCCTTCGGCAAAGTAAGCATTTGATTTGTCATCGCTCAGATTCTCAAATGGCAACACCGCGATCGATTTTTCCGGAACAGGCGTAGCCACGTTGCTGGAAGTTGTAGCCGCTTCGGTCCGAGCCGGACTGGCATCGGGTCGAGGCATTCCAGCCGAACGATCCGCTCGATGACTGGACCACCAGCCGAGCCCGATGGCGAGTAGGGCGATGATTGCAGATGCCGCCCAAATCCACGGCCGACTTCCAATTTCGGATCTCGAAATTCGGATTTCGGGTTTGGCGGCAAGCGGAGCCTTCCGCTCCCACGGAAGGACAATGCGGAACAACTCCATCGGCACGGAAATGTTTTTCAATTCCGTTGGCGCCAGTTTCTCGAAACGCGTCTCGACTGCATTGCGGATCTGGCGTTCGACGTCCATCGAGACGCAAATCCCACCCGCGCCAGCTAACGGCTCGATGCGCGAAGCGATATTGACTCCGTCGCCATAAACATCGCCGCCGCGATGAACGACATCACCGATATGAATGCCGATCTTCAGCTCAATCTGACGATCCGCCGGAGCGTCGGCATTTCGCTTGGCCAACGCCCGTTGAATTTCAATCGCGCACTGCGCCGCTTCCAAGGCGCTGTTGAACTCGACGAGAAAAGCGTCGCCAATGGTTTTGATCTCAGTCCCGTGAAAGCGCGGAAAAATTCCGCGCAGTAACTCGCGATGTTCTTCAAGCAGTTCCAACGCGAGCTTGTCGTCGCGTTGTGACAGTGCGCTGTAACCGACCATGTCGGTGAACATGATCGCTGCCAGCTTCGTTGCTCTGTCTCCGTCATCGCTTGTTGTCCCGTTATCTACTGCGCGTGTGGCGATGGATTGCTTGTCGCGCCGTAGGCCCGGCGAGCCGCGTTGCTCGTCAGCGCTCATCTCAGTTGGTCATCCGTTAGGCCGACTTTGCGCAGAAATGTATCCCACCGCGGGTCGTCGTGAAGGTTGGCAAGGAGCGCGTCCGCGCGCAAACCAGGCAGACCGGCATCGTGTTGCCGGCGTGCGCGTTCCAGCCATTGAAACGCTTTATCTTTTCCGTTCCGATACCCGTAAACCTCGGCAACTTGATAGGCTGCGGTTTCGCCGTTGCCTGCGATCAACTCCGAAAGAGCCGCATCGGATTCGGGAACTCGCTTTTGACCCCAGCGCGCGCAACTCAAAGTGAGGAGCCGCGCCCAATCGGCTGCATCCTTTTGCGCAGCTGTCACTCCTTCTTCAAATTGACCCTGCAAAACATAAGACAAACCCATGCCGGCATAGGAATTCGGCGCCGATGGGTTTAAGGCAATTTCCCGCGAATATTCCGCGCGCGCTTCTTCCTGCTGTCCTGATCCCGCCAGGCTGGTAGCGAGAGACGCCCGGGCCTGGGCATTTACCGGGTCCAACGCGACCGCGCGTCGATTAAATTCGAGAGCCCGAGCCACTTCCCCGCGTGCGCCGGCAAGATTTCCGGCCTCCATCAGCAGCGTCGGATCTTGTGGGGCCAGAGCAAGGGCCTTGCGCAATGTCTCGGCCGCACCTTTCCAATTGTAATCGAAATTTGTTTCGATCGTCGCCTTGGGATACAGCGCTTCCGGCAAGTCGGGTTCAATGGCGAGGGCTTGTTCCACCGCATCTCGCGCAGCGGCCAGATGATCGTTGAAGCCTTTCTGTCCGCCCTCGGTAGCATAATTACAATCCCATACGTGGGCCTGGGCCAATCCCGCCCACGCGAGTGCAAATCTGGAATCCAACTGCACTGCGCGTTCAAAAGCTGCCCGCGCCTGATCGGTTTCCTTCTCGGAATGGCGATTGAGAAAAAAGCGACCTTGTAAATAAGCTTCGTGCGCTTCGACGTTTCTGGTTCCGCCTTTTTCAGCCGCCTGAACCTGAGCCTGGATCTCTGCCCGAGTTGTTGATTTGGTCGTGCCACCCGTGAGCCGGCCCTTCAATTGTTCGACGATGGTTTGGGCAAGCTCGGTTTGAACAGCGAAAACATCCTTCAAATTGCGCGTGTAATTTTCCGACCACCGTTCTTCCCCGGTATTGACCTGGGTGAGCCGTGCGGCGATGCGAACGGCGTCGCCGGCTTTGCGCACACTTCCCTCGACCAGATGGGCCACGCCGAGTTTCTGCCCGATCTCTTGCGCGGTGGCGTTTTTGCCTTTGAACGAAAAGGCCGAGGTCCGCGCGGCCACGTGCAGATCGGGAATTTTTTGCAATACGGTTAGCAATTCTTCGCTGATTCCGTCCGAAAAATATTCGCTGCCTTTGTCGTCACTGAGATTGTCGAACGCCAGCACGGCGACAGAATTTGGTGGTATGGCCGGCTCGTTTTCCGTGGCAACGGTGCGGACCGGAAGTCTTGGACCAACAAATTTGTAAACGAGCAATCCGATTGCAATCAATGCGACCACCCCCACGAAAGTGGTAAATTTCTTTCGACTCCAGGATGGAAGTTTCGCCGCCTCCTCCGGTGACACGTCCTCCGTTCGTTTGAGTCCTTCCGGTGTCGATTCAAATGCCCACGAAATGAAAACAACGCCGATAAAGCCGAGCGCCAAAAGAACGATGAAAGCTTTCATCACCCAGTTCGGCGCTTCAAACGTGGGCAGCAAAATTGATGCGGCCTGGATCAGCAGCCAGGCCACAACACCATATGTGATCGCAACTTTGTAAACGTTGCGCCGCTTTAGTTCCGCGAAGAAATTTTTTTGATTCAATGGCCCGCGGGATTCTGCATTTTCCGCAAAAAAATGAAAGGAAGAAGCACCTCGGCCTGAGAGTAAAAACCTGCCATTAGCCAGACCCACCATCGCCTTTATCGTCGGCATGGACACCGGGACTCTTGTCGCCGCGTTCGTGCTCAGTCCCCGGAGCGATGGTTGAATCGTCTGTGCGTTTCCGGCGCGGACTTTCAGAGGATTCGGTGACGTCCAAATTGCGCACGCGGGGCAGGCTGTCCGGGTGATTGTGGGCCAGAAAATCAATCAAGGCCTCGCGAATTTCACACCGCAAATCGCCCATCTTGGCGGGATCGGTCGCGCTGACCAGGGCGCGCACCTCGATGGTGGTTTCCTTGGCGTCGGTGACTTGTAATCCGCAGACTCTGCGGTCCCACTTGGGATTATTCTCCACCACGCGCTTCAATTCCTTCCGGAGATCACCCATCGGCACTCGGTAATCCAAGTGGAGAATTACCGTGCCTAACAACTCGGTCGAGACGCGGCTCCAATTTTGGAAAGGTTTCTCCACAAAATAAGTGATCGGCAAAACCATCCGGCGCAGGTCCCACGTTCGGACCGTGACGTAAGTCAGCGTGATCTCCTCAATCTGCCCGAACTCGCCCTCCACCACCACGATGTCGTCGATCAAAATCGGCTGACTCAGCGCAATCTGGATTCCCGCCAAAATATTCCCGAGCGTCTTCTGCGCGGCGAAGCCGATGACGATGCCGGCGATGCCCGCCGACGCAAGAATGCTCGTTCCAAACTGCCGCACCGGATCGAATAACATCAGGATGGAGCCGATCGCGATGATCACCACCGTGGTGACAATAATTTTTCGAATGACCGAAACCTGAGTAAAGATCCGGCGTGCGGCTAGATTGTCCGGTGCGTCGAGGCGATGATGGCTCATCAGGGCCGTCTGCACGGAATTGATTCCGCGCACGATGAGAAAGGAAAGAGCCAGGATCAGCAGAATGCCGAACCCTTTCTGGGTCACCCATACCCAATCTTCCGGAAGACGAAGGAGCGGAAGGAGCAGGATAACGCCTAATAAAGGGACGGCCAGGCGTAGCGTTTGACCGAGAATCGGCACCGTAACTTTGCCTAACAAGCTGGCGGAGCGTTTCGCCCACGAGTCCATCCGTTTTTCGACGCCGCGGATGATACGAAAAACCAGCCAGAGCAGTGCGATGATCCAACCCGCGTAAAGAATTGCCGTCAATGTTCCCGCCCAAAAGACGCGCGTCGGTCGCGAGGCAATGCCGGTGACGATCGGCATCAGGGCAAATCCTCCTCCCGACATCCAGAGAAATAGCGCGATCGGTTTGCGAAACGCGGACGCGGTCAATGCCAGCCACGATTGCTCCTTTCTCGAATGGATTTCACCGGCTCGCCGCCTGACGACCCATAAAATCCCTCCCGCGATCGCCGAAAGAATCCCCAGGACCCCGCCACAACTAACCAATCGCATCCAGGTGACGTGATCGAAAATCGGCCGCTGCAGGAGTGCGTTTCCGGAATCTTTCGCCAATTGATCGATCCACTGGCTGTAGCTCAGACCCGCCCGATAAATCCTCGATCGCTCCATCGCGGCGCGCTGGGCGGATAATGCCGAAACCGATGCAGCAATCGTCGGAGCAGGCGATTCCGAAGGTGCCGGCGATGGCGACAGACTCGGCTCAGCCCCGGCTGTCATCGCGAGAGTTGTCAGCAAGAATGCCCCAGCTAACCTGAACATCGGCCAAGATCGCATCGATCGATCGAAGTGAAACGCGAAACTCAAGGGGAGCGACGCAGCCTGCTCGACAACGGGATGTAAGAGATACCATCCGGTTGAATGTCGGTACGCGATGGGCTAACAGGGACGTTATGACAAAATCAATATTCGTGACCGTGGGGGTCTGTGCCCTCTTCGCAGCAACTGCGGCCTTTTCTCAACCGACCAGTAACAGCCCGGATCCGCTCAGTGGTGCTGAAACAACCGGTGCTATCAAAGAATACACGCCAGGGGTCTCGCTGGTTTTGGAGATGCTTCCTCCGACCGAACCGATGGAATTCAAGCTGAGTAAAAGCGTCGTTTACGTCGACACTGACGGAAAACCGGTCGAGGCGCCCGGCTTAACGACGAATCAGAAGGTCCGAGTCCATTATATTAAGATGGGCGGTCAAAACGTGGCCGATCGCATCAGCTTGATCAAAAATTAGCGGACACCGTGGGCGCCTGAGAAGTCGCGCAGGTGCCGCAATTCTAGCGCAAATCCTGCTGTAAAACGCGCGAGCTTCTCCCGCTCGGCCAGGCAGGAATCATATCAAAGATCCAACTTATGGGAAAACAGGGAGTGGGGAAGAAATGGACTCAGTGGATTGCATTCGCGATTACGTCAATCGCTACACCAGTCGCGGCGCAAACTGAGCGAATCAATCAGGAGGGCCGAATTCTCGGTCCAGCGCCAGTCGTTACCGCGCCAACATTGTTCAATACCGCACAAGCGGACGCGATCGTCTCGGCCATGCAGATTTTGCCAGTCACGAATCCGTGGAACGAAGAGATTTCGCGACGGCCCCTGTTGTCGAACTCGGCCACGATGATTGCGCAGCTGCAATCCGATTTGTCGTCGAGCCGTCAGACATTACAGCCGTTTTATGAAATGAATTATGTCCTCGTCCCAGACAGCCAGCCCCGCCTAACGGTTGACTTCGTCGATTATCCCGACGAATCCGATCTCGATGGCGGGACCTATCCGAACGGCCGTTATCCGATTCCGTCAAATATGCCGATCGAAACCTGGCCGCGCGAGACCGGCACGCTCACGCTTCAACAATGGCAAAAGGATGTGACAAATCTTGGGGGCGATCGCCACGGCATCATCGTCGCGCCGGGAGCGGGATCGGTCTGGGAGACGTGGCAAATGCAGCTGATGACGAGCGGCTGGCAGGCCTCCAACGGAGCCAAGTTCGACCTGACTTCCAACACGTTGCGTCCTGCCGGCTGGACCTCGGGTGATGCGGCCGGGCTCCCGATGTTTCCTGCGCTGGTTCGTTACGATGAATGTGAACGCGGAGCGGTGGAACACGCCCTGCGACTTTGTGTTCCAAAAACGCGCAAGGAATACATTTATCCCGCGGTTCATTCCGCCTCTTCCATTGCCGCGACTTTGACGCAATACCCGGCGATGGGGCAAAGGTTTCGTTTGAAGTCCGCGTTTCTCGTTCCGACGACATGGACGATCGAGGAAAAAGCGGTCTGCTACGCTCTGAAAAAATATGGTGCGATCGTAGCCGATAACAGTGCCGGCTTCTTTTCGATATCCGTTTGTCCGGACGATCGTTTTGGCGCGAACGCGTTTAACAATCTTTCCACCATCGATGTCGGCAATTTCGAAGTGATTCAAACCACCGGGCCTAACGAAGGGCCCCGATCGGCCGGTGCGCCCACCGTCAACGCTGGAATCGATCAGACGATTTCCGGTTCAACGGCAACTTTGAATGGAACAGTGGTGGATGCGACCGGCACTGCGACCATTTGGTGGAAGCTGTACTCCGGCCCGGCCGGCGTAACTATCACCAGTCCGAACACCGCCGTATCTTCAGTCAATCTTTCTCAACCCGGCGTCTACACCTTTGAATTGAGCGCAGCCGACGGCGTGCACGCAGTGGCGTATGACGCGGTGATTGTGAATGTTCAGAGCGGGGCTCCCACACCAACTCCGACCGTCGCCCCGACGCCAACACCCACGCCGAGTCCGAGCGCTACACCCACGCCGACACCGGTTGCGACCCCGACTCCGACACCACGACCAACTCCGACGCCCACACCAACTCCTGCGTCAACGCCGTTGATCGCGGTGACAGTTTCACCCGCTCAGGTAAGACGAGGGAGCAACGCCACGTTTACCATTTCAAGCGCCACCACACCTTCGACGCCGCTCACGATCAATTACGTCATGAGCGGTACTGCGCAAAAGGACGTCGATTACACTTTGATCGGGGCCGTTGGGCAGGCGACAATTTCAGTCGGCCAGAAATCGACCACAGTCGTGCTACACGCCAGTGGCAGTGGAAAAATCAGCAAGAGCGCAACGATAACCCTGAGCGCAGGTTATGGGTACAAATTATCGTCCACGGCAAAAGCAACCGTAGTGATTACTCGTTAGGCCGGTCTGCGGAGTGACTTCCGGCTCGAATTAAATTTTGCGGGAGTCGTAAGCCCAGTGGAGAAGGGCCTGCCGTTGTTTTCGCCGGCAGTCCCAATCGCCGCGCCGACAATGCTTCGTCAATTGTGCGATATGCCGGCGGACTGCTCGCCAGCGTTTGATTTGACGATCGTCATCCACGCATCGCCGCCCCATGTAGTAACGGCAATACCATTGAAACCAGCCCCGCGGATCTGCTCGATAAATCCAACCTTTTCGACGCCACTCCGAAAGCGGTTGCGAAGCGTTCACGCCAAAGAAATTCAGCTTCGGATCGTGACGTGATTGGCAAAGCTTGGCTCGTTTGAACCAGCTCACCGGAAATTCGTCGCGACAATCGTTTAAGTACTTTCCGCCGAATACTCCCAGCTGAAGCATCTGCTTCGGCGAAAGGTCGGGACAAAAACCACGGCGAAATCCGCGGCCGATCGGCTTCGTTCGATCATAAACGTAACCGCGCTGCATCCGGTCAGTGACCTTGACGCGCTTTGCTTTCACGATTGTTACAATAGGTTGAGCGAAGCCTATGGTCGAATGATGAGTGGCAGAGCGCGGTTTCGGGGGCTGCGGAAGATGGACAATGAGGAATTGACTTCCGTTAGGCCTTTTCAGTCAGCTTAAACGGAAGGTTTGGCGGCCGGGGCCAGCAATTACCCTTAAGTAAGTTTTGAAAGTAGAGATGCAAGGGACTCGGTAGTTCATTAGGGAAATACCATCCAATTTCAGCGATCTCTTCGCTATCACCAATTCCTGCAGCCTTCTCGTCCGCATCGCCACGCATCCAGACAGTGAGATAGTGTTTTCCCGCTTCAGGAATCACGTCATTCGTAATTGCGACAAACTCGACGTGGGTAACATGAATGCCCGTCTCTTCAAAAGTTTCGCGGATCGCACATGCATCGGGTGATTCGCCAAAGTTGAGATGCCCTCCTGGTGTCGACCACAAACCGCGTCGATTGCGTACTAGCAACAATTTGCCATCGCGAACTACGACGCAGCCAACGCCGACAAACGGAATCTTGTCGGGTATTTCATTCGCGCTCATAAATGGTTGGCAATTGACGATAGGAATTTGCCAGCATCCAAGCGCCCGCGGTCGCCGCAACAGAGATCAGGAATTCACTCCATTGAAAAGCATCGGGGTGTTTCATAATGACGGGTACCCACACGAATAGAGTGAATATGCCCAACTGCAGCGCGGCCATGGCGGTCGCCAATCGTGCGCACACGCCGATCAGCACCGCCAGCCCGGAAGCGACGAAGGTGCAGCCAAAGAAAAACGCCCAGAAGAGATGCCAGGGTAGCCAGTCCGGCACGAGCGTCGCAGTTTCTTTGAGATAATTGAAATGAGCGACGCCGAAAATGATTAGAGCCACGCCATAGGCGATTCTGGCAATGCGCAAACCGGTACCGCCGGTCGCCAATCGAAAGTGCCGTGTATCCCAATCAGTCGCGAACCAGATGTATAAGATCCACGCACCCGCGGTAATCGTTGCGGTCTCGGCCCAACCCGACCAGGAATCTTGGGAAGCAAGAGCACGGAAGAACTTGGAAAGGCGAAATAACAGCAGCCAACTCAGGAAATAGATCAGTAAAAGACGAGCGGCGATCGGAGCAGCGCGGCGAAACAAAAGGCCGACACCACCTGCGAGAGAAACAAAAGCGCAGAGATAAACGAGCAATTCGCGCGCGAGAATGCTTTCCGGAGAGGGCTGCCATATCGGCGCGAAATCACCTTTGATAAAGCCGATGACGCCGAGGGCAATCATGGTCGCGGCAAAAACCACGTGGCCTATGCTCACGATCCGGAAACCATTACCTTTAGTGATATCCCGATTCAACCCCGGCTCATTCGCATTCTTTTTATCTACAGATTTCAGGTCTTGGGAGAGTACAGACATGCACGGCCGAAAACGATGGAGAAATCTGCGCCATCTGCGTAATCTGTGGCCTTCCGGATTCAAGCCTTACCATTGCGGAGATGGCCGGGATTTCATCCCGCGAAGCACGACCATGACCAGGAGTAATTACGACGTCGTTATTTTGGGAGCTGGACATAATGGTCTGGTCGCGGCGAGCTATCTCGGTCGCGCCGGGTTGAGTGTCCTGTTGCTCGAAAAGAACGATTACATCGGGGGCGCCACGACTTCGCAGCGCCTTTTTCCCGATTACGACGCGCGATTATCGCGCTATTCCTACCTGGTCAGTCTGTTTCCGGAAAAGATCATTCGCGACCTTGATTTGAAACTCGAACTGCGCCGGCGAACGACCGGATCTTTCACCCCTTATATTAAGAACGGCCGCCAGGATGGGTTGCTGATTAGCAATATTGACGACGCGCTTAGCCGAAGATCGGTCACGGACCTGACTGGAAACGAACGTGATTTTGATCAGATGCAAAAGTTCTACCAGCTCGCGCGCGTCTTTGCCGAGCATTCGTGGGACTCGATGCTCGAGCCGCTTGTTTCCAGGGAAGAAATGGCGCGCCGATTTGATGGAAATGAACAATCGCGTGAATCATGGCGAAGTTTGGCTAACGAACCAATTGGCCAGGCGATCGAAAGATATATCGAGAACGATCTGATCCGCGGACTCGTCCTGACTGACGCGAAGATCGGTCTTTTCACGCATCCGCACGATCCCTCGTTGGTCCAGAACCGGTGTTTTCTTTATCACCTGATCGGGAATAAGACGGGCGAATGGAAAGTGCCGGTTGGAGGCATGGGGGCAGTAGCGCGCGAATTGGAGAAAGCAGCAGAAAACGCGGGCGCGGTCTGCCTAACGAACGTGGATTTGATTGGTCTGCATTTGGATCAAGAGAATAAGACCGTCGAATTTGCCACCGATAATCGTAAGCAAACAATCGAAGGGCGTTTCGTCCTGGTGAATTTTGGACGCAATGTGTTGGCGAAATATGCGGGCAAACCTTATCAGCCCAAAACGGTCGATGAGGGGAGCGTGTTTAAGATGAACATGTTGCTGGAGCGTTTGCCGAAATTGAGAAATCAAAAATATTCCGCGGAAGAGGCCTGGTGCGGCACGTTTCACAGTGATGAAGGCTACGAACAAATGAATGTGAGCTACGAAGAAGCGGGCAAAGGGCGGCTGCCGGAACACACCCCGTGCGAAGTCTATTGTCACACGTTGACGGACGACAGCATCCTGTCACCCGAGCTGCGGAGCAAAGGGTTTCAAACGATGACGCTGTTCGGCCTCGATACGCCGTATTCGTTATTTGCCAGGAACAACGAGGCGATGCGTGAACTGGCCCAACGCAAATTTCTGGACAGCCTGAATCAATGGCTCGAGGAGCCGATCGAAGATTGTCTGGCGTTGGCCAAAGACGGCCGGCGCTGCGTTGAGAGTAAAAGCCCGGTCGATATCGAACATTCGTTAGGCCTTTATCACGGCAATATTTTTCAGGATGCGCCGACCTGGCCATTCGCCACCGATGAAGAACAGGTCGGGAAATGGGGCGTGGAGACAGAATGGGCCAATGTCTTTCTTTGCGGCTCGAGTGCGCAACGCGGTGGCGCCGTCAGCGGCATCCCGGGCCACAATGCGGCGCACAAAATCCTGAAGCAGATCCAAAACGTCACGCGATGAATTATTCCAAAGCAGATCCGGCGGATGTCGAATCAATCGACGCGATTATCAAAGTCCTTTACGATTGCATATCCGGTCCGGCCGGAAAGAAGCGCGACTGGGAGCGAGAGCGATCGCTTTATTTCCCGGGCGCGCGGCTGATGCCAACGACGAATCCCGGTGGACAGCACCTCCCGCTCGAACCGAACCTGCTCGACGTCGAGGGTTTCATCGCGCGGGTCGAACCATTTTTCGAGACCACTGGGTTTTACGAATACGAAGTCGCGCGAGTGACGGAGCAATTCGGACAAATCGCCCACGTCTGGAGCACCTATGAAGCCAAGCATAGTCTGGATGAACCGAAGCCGTTCATGCGGGGAATCAACAGCATTCAGTTATTTCACGATGGCAGCCGATGGTGGGTGGTGAGCATCTATTGGCAGCAGGAAAGCGATAAACATCCGATCCCGGAAAAATATCTCACAAAGATACGAGGCGGAGCCGAGGGAGTGACGGCTGAAAACAAACAGTAGAACGCGAACCATTTGTGTTCGATCCGACAGGTTCTCGCCGACATTTCAAAAGCATTATCGTTCGTCTTAATCGCTGGTTCAGACGTTTCCCTTGAGCATTTAGCTCTATTTGGCGTACCATTCAGTTTCTGCTCGCCGCTCCCAGAAATATGCGAAAGCACTCAAAATTTTTCCACCGACGCATCATCTTCGCCCTCCTGCTTTGCCTCTCCGGAATTTCCTTCGCCGTGGTTGCCTTTCTGCCGGCGAAGACAATTCGCGGTCCCGTTCTCGCGCTGGATCGACTCGATCTCCATCCTCGGGTCTCTGAAATTCGAAACGCGTCCTTTGGGGCGCCGCACCCGCTGGCATCAGGGTCACCGTCACCGGCGAATGTGCCAACTTTTGGGCACCCGGTGATCAGCGGCGTCGGTGGATTTGGTTATGAAGAGAACCTGCGCCCGGATCCAACGAATCCCGCCCGCATTTACACGAGTGTGCCGGGTTCAGCGGCCGCAGATACCAGCTGGATTTGGCGCTCGCTGGATACTGGTAAAACTTTCAAGTGGGTGCCGGCCGCGCTCCCGCTTGAGGGAAAGGTGACCACCTGCAATGGCGGCGGCGACACGGAGTTGGGAGTGGACTCGGGTGGGCATCTTTATTTTAACGATTTGACTCTGGCAAACTTCAGCACGTCGCGCTCGGATGATTTCGGTGCTTCGTTTACGTGCAGCAACACCGGAGTTCCGGATACGGTGGTTGACCGGCAATGGTACGCGATAGACGGCGATCCGACGCTTGGCGGTACGGTTTACCTGGCAAACGACGAGGTTGGCCCCGGAGGAGTAAATTGCAGTAATGGTGCCTCCGGAGTCGCCGGCAACAATGTTCTGGTGATGTACCGCTCACCCATTTCAGGAATGCTCGGTACGCACAGCCGGAATTGCCTTTGGCCCGGCCAATCACATCACGGCGATAGGCAGCTGCGACGAAGGGATCATGGGTAACGATGAAATCAGCCAGATGGCCACACCGACCGGACAGCCCAATGGTTTTGGCGGTTTTACCCAGCTATCTCTGCCCGTGAAACACATCTACGTGATCCACGATAACAACGCGCTGAACCAGATTCGAATGGGACGCTGTTTTCCAGTCGCCTTTGGTGCGCCGGTGGCAAACATGAGCGATCCCAGCGGACTAAATTGCACCGATCTGCTGGTGAAGGATCTGGGAGCGAACGCCAGAACAGGCGCGGACTTTCCGACCATGGCGATTGATAAATCTGGAAATCTTTACGCGGTTTGGGAACAGGCGCCGGCCGACGCGAGTGGAAATGTCATCGGCGATACCGTGCTGATGTATTCATATTCGACGAACGAAGGAAACACCTGGTCGACGCCGATCCAGATTGACACGTCCGGCTCGGTCGACGGCGTTTTGCACAACAACGTTTTTGCCTGGATTGCCGCGGGTGATGACGGTCGCGTCAATATCGCCTGGTACGGCACCCCCGGATTGTCCAATCCGAACGATCCGACCTGTGGCCAAAACGCATCGACGCCACCGACGCCGCCATCAAAAAATATTAACGGTCCCGACTCTACCACGGGGGCTTTTTGGAGTTTGTGGTTAGTCCAAAGCTTGAATGCTCACGCCGCCAACCCCACTTTCACCGCGCCGACTCTGGCGAGCGAGCATCACAACCATGTCGGTACCATCCAGACGCTTTTGGGAGGGCAATGCGGCGATCGACAAGGAGTCGGTGATTTCCTGCAATTGCGAACCGGATCTTTGGGTGAAGCGGAGATCAGTTATGCCGATTCAAATAATATCGTTCATACCCTGGCCTCTCACGCGATGTTCGTTAGGCAAAACAGCGGCACGGGATTGATCGCCGGTTTTTCGCCGATGAATATTTCCGGCCTGACGCCTTACAATTTCGTGAGCGACCCGAGTGGTGATGGCAAATATGAAGTGTCGGGGAGCAGTAGCGCCAATATGCCGCAGCTCGATATTTTGGGATCGAGCATGGGGTTGACCACCAACGCGCCTTGTTCGGTGGATGCGCCTTGTTACCAGGTGGCGATGCAACTCAACAATCTCACTCTCGCGCCGACCACCGCCCAGGACCCGGATATCGATCTGGTCTGGTTGACTCAGTGGTTCGTTCCATCGTTCACGGATGCGACGGGCGGACGAAATTTCCACGTTTATGCCGAATCGACCAATGGTGGCGCTCTGCAATGCTTCGTCGGGCAGAACGCGGTAGCGGCAAATGGCGGCGGATTTAGTCTGACGTATCCGGGCGCGACCACGGCACTGCCGGCCGCGAATTGCCAGTCGACGCTTGGGCCAAATGGCACCATCACCATCTACGTTCCGCTTTCGATGGTGAGCGAGGCAGGCGCGATCGACGGCAAATTGCACGAAGTCACTGCCAGCACGATGACGCTCCAGCAGCCGGCCAACACCAACGCGGATCTCATTGGCAGCGGCATCGCCGGTTCGCTCTTCAATCTGATCGACGTGGCACAAGGTTATGTTTTTGATCCCGCATTGGTCCAAATCACGTCGATCACTCATTCGCCGAACGGCCATGCGCTGATCGTTGGCACGACCGCGCCGCATTTGACGATCTCGATGTGGTTCTCACCGGACTTGATCAGCGGATTTAGCAATCCGGTGAGCGTGACGGCCGATTCGACCGGCACGTTTCAATACGACGATGCCGGGGCCGTTGGACTAACGAAGAGATTTTACCACGCAACTTATCCCTGATCGTCATCGCTCGTCGTTGAGTCTGGGGTGGATCGACGAGGCGGTGAGTTCAGTTTCTGGCGCGACTTCCTGGCTTTTGGACCGACGTTGGTTTTCAGGATCGGCGCGGAATGAGTATCGCGATAATGTTTGGTCGTTACCCCGAGCAGAAACGCGCTCAGAACGAAGATGACGACTTGCTTTTCCTTTGCCGTGAGCAGAAAGCGCTGCCCGAGCCGCGCCATGATTCCATCTTTCTTCAACTTTTTTTCGAATCGCGCGGGCATCTGGGGGATGACCGAAGCACGATTACCAGACGGAGACCTGTTCAGTCTAGCAAAAGGCGAGTGCGAGATTATCGACCGAGCGGCGTACTGATTTGAGTATCAGGCGGCGGCGAGAACTCAAACGTCGCGGGTGGAACAGATGCGCGACTATGGTTCGAATAAGTTGTGGCGATCCGATCTCCATTTGGCTGAATCATCTCCGTCCGGGAAACGTGGAGATCGCCGTTCAGTTGCACATTGCAGCTTTGGATCCGTTGTTTCAGCGTGACCGAACGCGGAACGAGTTGCAGCTGATAACCGGTAACTCGATTTCGCGGCGGCGACTTGAAAACTTTTCTCCACGTTTTGCAAACTGAGCAGAGTATTAATCCCGGTAATGGCCGCATCGATGGGCGAGTGTTTGCCTAACAAATAATGCTCCGCCGACTTGAAGTTCGGATAATAAATCCAAAGCTCGCGGCCGTTACTCACGGTCACACTCGGGGAATTTCCACGGACTTCGCGCCGAAACTTGTTTGGTAGTTCGAACCAAACATGCCCGACACTCGTGATCGGCTTGTTCATCAAGTGAAGCGTTTTTTCCTCCCGGAAATCCGCTTCCACGTCCGGTGCGCCCGCTTGTTTGTCCCGGATTTGCGCAAGCAAACTCTTGAGGTCGGCCGGCGAAAGCGGTTGCTGAGCAAAAGCGCCAATTCCTGCCGCCCAGATCAAGATGAGAATCACCCCCAGAGGACGCCTTCCAAATTCCATTGATTGAGAAAACATTATTGTTTGTGCCAAACTTTCGGTTTGGCCACAGCCATCGCCGGAAGAGTAAAGAAAATTGTCGCAAGCAGTGTCCAAAAAATACCGATGGCGCAGGTGATTCCCAGTCCACTGAGGGAAGGATTCCGCGCCCAGCCTAACGATCCAAATCCGCAAACCGCGGTGAGACCGGCCAGCAACACGGGCTTCATCACTCCGGCCACGTCATGTTCAAGTTCGAGGGATTTTTGCCAGACCAGCACCACGTAAATTCCGTAGTCGACGCCAATGGCGAGGACCAGCCGGAAGGAAAGCACATTGAGCAGGTTCAAAGAGATGTGGAAAAACTTCATCGTGGCAATCATCGCGCCGACGCCAAAGGCCAGGGTAACAACCTGGATAAGCCATAATCGCAGATCCCGATAGAGTATGGCCAGCAACGACACGTCGAACAAGGCCATCAAAGCGCTGATCATCAGTAGTTGATGGCGCGACCACGGTAAAAGATCCGCCAGGGTATATGCCCAACCCGAAAGCGTCATGGGAACATCCGTCACGCTCAAGTCATTTCCCAGTTCCAAGCGCTGACGATAGGTGGTGATCGGCGCGTTGGTCGTAGCAAAGCCGGCGGTCAACATCGGATCTTTCGCAAAATATCGGTCGACCATGAACCACCAGCTGGACGATTTCGGCAAATGACTTCGCCAATCCGGAAGTGAACCAACCGAACCGGCAGCTTGTTGTAATTCATCCAGCAGATTGTAACCGGCGACAAAAGAATCGTGACTGAAATCTTCCACCTGGAGGGTGGAGTCCAGCGCCTGTCGAACGGCGGCGAAGTCGATTGTCCGTAGCTGTTGCTGATTTTGCCGCATCCATTCTGGAGAAAGACAAAGCGCGGCCGGTGTGGAAAACGTTTTGATTCTCCCGGCGGCCTGCAATTTGCCCCAGGCCTCGGACACCTTTTGCCAGTCATCATGCAACTCCTGAGGATTCCGCGCGCGAATCAGGCCGAGCACCGGTTCCCATCTGGTCGGCATCTTGCTCATGATCGTGGCCAGAGCATTTCCCGCGCGACTATTTTTCGGCTCCAGTGCTCGTGCATTCGCCTCGAAGCGCAGTCGCGGTACCGGCGAAAATCCGATCACACTGAGCGCGAGAAGAATCGTGAGCGCCGCGATCAGCATGGGTCTCGGGCGGGCCACGGTCCAGCAGACATATTTTTTCACCAATTCGAAAACCCAGTCGTGTCGGGGGGGAGGTTGCCGCTCACGAATGAACAGGAAAAGAACGGTACACATGAGGAAGCCGGCGAAGAAAATGCCGATGGCGATCAGAACTCCCAATTGAGAAAAGCCCATCGAGCCGCTCAACACGAGTGCCATGAATCCAACCGCGGTGGTGAGCGCACCATAGAACACAGCCCGGCCTAGTTTGGAGACGGCCGTAGCAATTCCCGATGGATGATCCTCGCCGTCGATTCGTGCCTGTTGGTAACGGCCAAAGATCAGGATGGCAAAGTCGACGCCCAGACCGATCAGAATCGAAGAGAAACCGACGGCCACCATGCTGAGCTGTCCAAAAATCAGTAATCCGGTGGCCAACGCGACGAGGCAGGCGAGGAGCAGTGAGAATCCCATTCCCAGCAATGGCATCCAGCGACGAAAACCCGCAAAGAAAACCAAGCCGACGAGGAGAACGGAGCTGCCCAGCGTCGCGACGATATCGTGATGCATGCTTAAGGAAATCTCTGAAACGAACGCCGACCGTCCGGTGATCAACAGTTGCAAGGGTCCGCCGTCCCAACCTTCGGTCGCATTGCGCCGGAAACCATTGATCTCGCGCATCAATCGCTGGCAAGCGAACGCGCTGATGGATTGCTGGTTCGTCACCACGAGAAAAACGCGCATCGTTCCGTCGGGCGATCGTAATGGTTGCTCTTGCTCGACCGGATTGTTCTCCGCGAACGGTTTCAGGGCGGGCCCGATCAAACCGAGCGGGTCGAGATTGAGTTCGAACTCCGGACGCGGTGATCCAGCTTCGATTTCCTGCCGCAGTCGGTGCAGACGCTCCTGAATTTTGGCCGGCTGCAACATGGCCATCGTATTGGCGAAAGCGTGCGGCTCCAGATTCAACAGCAGTGGCACGGCCATTCCTTGCAAATCCCGAATCCCGTCCGGAGTTTCCATGGGCGAGCCCGCGAGAACGCGAACGCACCAGGGTTGTTGGCGCAGACGAGCGGCAAATACCGTCGCGAATTCTTCTAATTTATCCGTATCGTTAGGCTGACAAAGCAAAGCAAACGTCAGTTCACGCGTTTGTTCGAATTCGCGATCGTAAATCTTGAGCGCCTGAACGGACCGGAACTTTGATGGCAGCATGTTGATCACGTCCGAATCGATTTTGATTCGAGTCAGCAAAACGGCGAGACACGCCGTGGTCAAAATGGCCACGAACAGCCAGACCAGCGCGCGACGCTCGGTCAAAATTCTGGCGATTGTTTCGCTGATCTTCATGGAGAACCAGGAATCAACACGAACTCACCACCACAGCCAAATCTGACGATACGCGCGGTCAAACTTCGATTCTTTACCGTTCGCCGGTGTTTGCTAGTTCAACACCGCGCGAAATGATTCGCCATCGTTCGAATAGTGAATGGTTTTTTGTCCGCGAGCTTGCCCAAGCCTCTCGCGCAATTGAAGCCATCCTCGTAACTGAAGCGGCGCGCGGTCAGTCGGCCCGGCCCAGCCGTTCCGCGCGAGCGCACCTTTAATCTGAGCGAACTGCGCATCCTGTCGTAAAACTAAAAGGGGCAAACCAGGTCCTTTGGAAAAAGTGAGTTCAAAATCACCGCTCTTCGAGGAGCGAATGACGACGTCGCCAATCAAGCGGGTCTTCCGGCTCTGATACATCAGCTGGCCGGTGCGGATCTGCCAATCGTTGCGTGGTTCGGCGAACCGATGCGTTGTCGGTGTCGCACAACTCGTCAGGCCGGCCCAAAACAGTGTGACCACAAAAAGATTTTTTATTGAACGCATAAGCACGATTGATTCAACGTGGCCGTACGGGGTTCCAGTTGGCCGCGCAAAAACCTTACGACGCCGGACGCACGACTGGAGCAGCCGGCCCCTCCCTCTTCGGGATCAGAGATAATCGGTCGGAAATTTTGTAGAAGCGTTGGAGCCGGACAAAGAAATAAAACAGCCACATCCGCCATTTGATGGCCAGACTTTTGCCTTCGTTACCAGCCAGCACCGCATTTACGGCGGCCGCGATTTGCAATGTCTCGCCCGGGCTCAGAAAAATTTCGAGAAATTCCCGTGCGCTACGATACCACGCCGTCACGAAATTGAGATAGATATCCATGATTCGGTTCAAATGGTTGGCGTATTTTTTGAAAAGCGGCTTTCGCTTGGAAGCGTCCCGTAACACCTCGTCGAGAGTATCAGCGGCCTTTTCCGCCGACATCATCGCCAAAAAAACGCCGCTGCTGAAAACCGGATCAATAAAGCCAGCCGCGTCGCCTACCATCAGCCACCGGTCGCCGAAAAGCTCCCGATTTCGATACGAATAATCTCCGGCGGAGTAGACCGGGGAAACTCGCTCCGCGCGCGTCATGCGTTCCATCATCAGCGGCTGCTCGGCCAGGAACTGATCAAGTGCCGCTTCCGGCGGCAATTTGGTTTTCTGGTATGCTTTCGTGTCCATGACCACGCCGATGCTGGTCCGCGAATCGGTCAGAGGAATCATCCAAAACCAGCGGTCCAGCCCGCGCACCATTCGAATCAAGGTCGCATCTTTGCCGGGTAATCGATCGACCTTCTCGTAATGAGCAAAAATCGAGAACTTTTGTAAATGATCATAGTTCTTCTTTAATTTGAATCGGCTGCCCAGAATGGTTTGCCTGCCGCTGCAATCGAGCAGGTATCGAGCTTCGCAAATCGATGGGCCATTGGTGACCGTCTCCAGTTCGAGCCGGACCCGATCATCGGAGAATTCAATTTTCTTTACCTCAGTCTCTTCGTGGATCTCAGCTCCTTTTTCCCCCGCATTGTCGAGCAGCAGCTTATCGAATTCAGAACGCGTGACTTGATAGGCTCGGTCGCGTTCGGAACGGAAACCGTCTTTGAAGTAGAACTTGATGCCTTTGCTGCCGCACGCCGCCATGATTTCGCCGCCATACTTGGGCAGGAACGTGGCGTCGAATTTTTCCCGAATGCCGAGGCGATCAAAGGTTTGCATACTGAACGGCAGGAGCGATTCGCCGATGTGGAATCGTGGAAACTTTTCCCGTTCGAAAACGACGACCCGACGTCCCGCCCGGGCCAGGAGTGTGGCGGCGGTGCTGCCGGCCGGGCCGCCGCCAATGATCGCTACGTCATAAAGGTCCGTATGATTCACGCTTCTCTTATGTTACCAATTTTGTCTCGGAAGCAAAACCGTACCTCATAATCTGTGCTAATCTGTCTGCGCCGTTCGGGTCATTGAATGAAGTTGATCGATAAATTCGTCAGTCGAGAGCTGATCGTGAATGTGATGTTCGCCATCGCGGTCCTCAGCCTTGTTCTCGTGGTCGGCAACATTTTCCGCAAACTCCTGCCGCTTCTCGTCAATCACGATGTGCCAATGGAATACCTGCTGGCTTTCATTGCCTACGTTCTGCCTTTTTCTCTGATTTTCACGATCCCGTGGGGTTTGCTGACCGCAATCCTTCTCGTCTTCGGCCGGCTCTCCGCGGATAACGAACTCATCGCTCTGCGCGCGAACGGCGTCAGCGTGACTCGAGTTTGTGTGTCTCTGGCCGGAATCGCGATTGTCTGCACCGCGATTTGTCTGTGGCTCAATGTCCAGGTTGCTCCGGCCACTCAGGAAAAACTGCGCAGCACAATTTTCGACATGGCGACGCGCGACCCGATGGCGTTGTTCGGCAGCGATCAGGTGATCGATGAATTTCCCGGGCGAAAAATTTACGTCGGTAAAAAAGAAGGCAATCGTTTGGAAAATATTACGGTTTTCGAGCTCGATCAAAACTCGATGCCGATGAAGGTCACTTTCGCGAGAAGCGGCCGTCTCGAGGCCGATCTCGAAAATAAACGCATTCTAATGCATCTCTATCGCGCCAGGTATCAACAGCGCGATGAAAAGGATCCGAGCGACCTGCACAAGATCCGTGACGGAATCAACATGGCTGAGGGAACCTTGCCGATCAGCCTGGACGAACTTTACGAAAAGGAAAAAAAGCGGCCAAGTCGCTCGGCCCTATCCATTGCCCAGTTGCTCGACCAACTGAAAAGCGAGAACGAGCGCGAAAAAAGCGCCAGCCGCACGGAGATCAATAAACGGTTTTCATTTACATTCGCCTGTTTGACCTTTGCCATCATTGGTGTGCCGTTGGGCGTGACGGCGCATCGCCGCGAAACATCAGTTGGATTTGCGGTTGGGCTCATCGTCGCGGTCGCGTACTTCCTCTTCGTCATTATCGGCGACACGCTGCGTGGAAATCCAAAAGTGCATCCGGAACTGCTCGTCTGGTTTCCGAACGTGCTCTTTATTGTTCTGGGTCTGTTCATGTTCCGGCGTCTTGCTCGCCAGTAACAACTCGACCGTGCGGACGGTGCGCTGGTCGAGATCAACTTTCAAGACTTGACCGGTTAAACCGGGAGAGGTCGCCGGGATGGGCCGGGGAACGTGAATTAGTCCGGGCTGCCGAAATCCGCGGTGATTTCGACCGTGTCCGCGACCGTGACGCGGACATCGCGAATCTGAATCCTGCCCAACGGGAGCGAGCCAAGAGCGAATCGCTTGTTTTCCAGGCTGCGAAAAACGGGCTGGAGCGCGGTACACGCGATGGAACCGATGCCGCCGTCGCTTTTGCACTTCAGGTTGGAAGCCTGGACGACCAGGTTATCGTCGATGTCGATCTGGCCCGAAACATCAATTCGGGCGCGGAATAAAAGTTTTCGCGCGTTGATATGCACATCAAAAGCAATCGAGCGAGGTCCGCGAGCTCGCATGGCCAAACGCACCCGGTCAACGGTCAGGCCTTTGCCTTGTTCGCGCGCCATTTTGGTCACGGCGTTTTCCAGATCGATTTGCGTGGCGGAGATGGAAAGGCGGCCGTCCCGGACGCGGTGCACGATCAGCAACGCGTCGCCGTTCTCGTCCTGGCCGCGGTGCAAATCGAGATCGTGCGCCAGCAATGCGCCATTTAATGGCAGATCGTGAATCGACATATCGCGCGCGCTCACGCTCAGGTTTGCCGCTTCGAAAACGGGCGACGTTTCGCCTTGGAGAGAAGGAAAGGGCGGCGGAATTTTATCGAATCGACTGCCATCGGCGTTGACTATGATCTCGTCGATGTATGGAAATACGCGCGAGCGCAGTTCGACAATCTGACCATCCTTGGGAATGAACCGATGCGCTGCTTCATCCAGGGCCGCGGCCAACTCGGATTTGGCCGAGGGAAATTGTTTTCGATTTAACGGGATCACGTCGGACGTTTGATGTGCGACGGTTGATCTTCGATGTCAAACGAGACTCTGGTGAAACTTCCAGTTCCGGCGCACGGATGAGTCGTCCATCTGACGCCATTGGGAAGTGGATTTTCTAATAGGCTGAATATCAGGTTCTTATGCCGGAGAATTCGGGTCAATTAATCGGCTTGAAAGTTCGCACGGATGGATTACGTTCGGCGTTCTCTTATGGCAAAGACAGCCTGGATCAATCGCAACGACCGCAAACGCGCTACGGTGAAAAAGTACGCCGCGCTTCGGGCGGAGCTGAAAGCGAAGAAAGATTACGCTGGTTTGACGCAACTGCCTCGCGATGCGAGTCCGACCCGGGTCGTGAATCGCTGCCAGGTCAGTGGCCGTCGCCGCGCCTTTATTCGCCGGTTCAAGGTTTCGCGGCTGACTTTTCGCGAGCTGGCATCGCAAGGGCTGATCCCTGGCGTAACAAAGTCGAGCTGGTAAGTTCCGGCTGTAACGGCAGCCGTGTCGGCCCCCCATCCGGCGCCACGTCTGCCATTGCATGAAAATGTTGTTGTTTGCGCAGATTTCGGACGCCTTGGTCGAGCATTGGGATTCGCCGGCCATTATCATCGGAAAATTGGCCGCCATTGCCACGCTCGTCGGACTGAACGGATTTTTCGTTGCCTGCGAATTTGCCATCGTCAAAGTCCGATCCAGCCAACTGGACGCGCTGGCCGATGAGGGAAACACGCGCGCAATTTATGCCAGGCACGTTCGCTCGCATTTGGATGCTTATCTCTCGGCGACTCAGCTGGGTGTGACGCTGGCGAGCCTTGCGCTCGGCTGGTTAGGCGAACAGTTTCTCGAGCAAATGTTCGAGCCGGCATTTTTGCTCCTGAACATTCACTCGCATACCTTCGTGACCTGGGTTTCGGTTGGAATCGCGTTCCTGGCCATCACCTTTTTACATATCGTGTTCGGTGAGCTCGGTCCGAAATACACTGCGATTGCCAATCCTTTGCCGGTGGCATTGCGGCTCGTTAGGCCGTTAGCCGGATTTTATCTTCTATTCCGGCCCGCCATCTGGGTCCTGAACAAATCCTCCAACTTTCTTCTGCAAAAACTATTACGCCGCCAACCCGTGGCCGCGGCCGATCTGGCCCATAGCGAAGAGGAACTGCGATTGATCCTCGAGCAAAGTGAAAAATCCCAGGAAGTCTCGCCGCTCGGTCGCAAACTGGTATTCAACGTTCTCGACCTTCGCGACCGCGTGGTGCGCGATATCATGACGCCGCGAGGCGAAGTGGTTTACCTCGATCTGGAAGAAAGCTTCGATACTAACGTGCAAAAGGCGATCTCCTCGCGCCATACTCGATTTCCCCTGGTCCGTGGCCATTTGGATAACGCGATCGGTTTGATTCACATTAAAGAGCTGGTGCCGATGATGCGCGACCCGCATCCCGACCTGATGCGGATCAAACGCGATCTGATTCCGGTTCCGGAAATGATGGCGTTGGAGAAGTTGCTGACGCTATTTCTTGGCAAACACGCCCATGTCGCGATCGTGGTCGACGAATTCGGCGGCACGGTCGGGATGGTCACTCTGGAGAACGTCCTGGAAGAACTGGTGGGCGATATTCAGGACGAGTTCGACACGGACAAGGAAGAATTTCGCAAGGTGAACGAGAATGAATTTACCGTCGACGGCGCGCTCGGTCTTTACGAATTGAATGATTTAACGGGCCTGGAACTGGAAAATCCGGACGTCAGCACGATTGGGGGATACGTCACCCACTTGTTAGGCCATTTTCCGCGCCAGGGCGAACAGGTGACGATCGAGAATTACGTCGTCACGGTGACGCAGAGTGACGCGCGTCGGGTTCGGCAACTGCATTTTCAGAAGCTGGTGGAAAAGACAGCGGCCGGGGCGGCGAAGAGCGACGTCGTTTCGTAAGAATGGAGCTGATTCTCGATACCGAGATTCGATGTCCCCATTGCGGCGAAGCCTTCCCAATTCGAGTCGATACTTCGCAGGCTGAGCAGACCTTCATCGAAGACTGCACGGTGTGCTGTCGGCCGATCGATATCGAAGCGCGCTGTCAGCCGGGAGAGATCGTCGATCTCCAGATTCGTTCTTGATTGAGTGTTCGGTTCCGTCACGCCGGTCACTTCGGCATGATCGGCGCGTCTTCCCTTTTCGCCGGTTCTTGGCCGTGCCACAGGTGGAAAGTGTAGGTAAAGACAATATATCCAAGGACGTCGTGGGGTTTGTCGTTGGTCACGTAGATTGCCGGGTTGAATTGAAAGTCGCGGGTCACGTTGCAGGTAAACCCAAAGGTAACCGAATTTCCGGAACCGCTTTGCCAATCCACCTGGGCGCGCCACGTCTTGTTGAAATCGTAGGCGTAACCGAGAATCGCTTCATTGCGGTAGCCGGCATGAATCGCGCCGACAATAAATTTGTTGTGTTCGGTGTAGTATCCGCCTTCCACAAATGGCTGCGGATCGACGTGACTGTGCGGAGACCAATTGATGAATCCGGTAGAAAGCAGCCACGGTTCCTTTTGAATCAGCGCCAGCTCAGTTCCGAAGATCACTTCGTTCGGATCAAAACCTTTGAATACGGCAACCTCAGCCCATTTGGTTAGGCCGAGCTCGGTTTGGATCTGGTATGGATTACCGATCTTTTGATCCTGCAGCTGAAAACTGACCGAAAAATCGCCCGGGTCCTGGAGGTCGGGAGTGACAATTTGACTGAGACCTTTGGTGGTCGCGAAGGCAGGCGACCCGGCCAGAAGCGTGGCCGTCAAAGCGCCGGTGAGAACCCAAAATCGACTCGGTTTATGAATTTCGAGCTTCAAGGCCGGTGAGAAGGGTGGGTTTTCGGCGAAGCAATCGGGTGAGCGCCTCGATCGCGCGCAAGGTTGGGGGACTGACATGATGTTCCATTCCTTCGACGTCATGATGGATGACGCGATCGCTGACTCCTAAGATCTTGAAAAAATCGGTCAACAGCTTGTGCCGATGCGCAATTCCGCGGGCAACTTTTTCGCCGGCTTCGGTGAGAATCAGGCCGCGATATTTTTCGTATTTGAGCAAGCCGTCGGCATCGAGGCGCTGCACCATGTTGGTGACGCTGGCTTGTGAGATTTTGAGGGCCGAGGCGATATCGATAATTCGAGCGTAACCCTTGGAGTTGATCAGTTCCAAAATCCTTTCCAGATAATCTTCGGCGGCGGCGGACGTGCCGCTGCTGGAACGGGCTCTTGGACTTCGCACCGGTCGAATCTACTTTTCGCGGGCGTGTAGTCAATTCAATAAATAATTGCTTACGGACATAATAATTCTTTAGACAAACTAAGTTAGGTAAGGCTAAATTAGACGCAATGGCGGAAACCGATCGGATCGAAACGGGGTGGCGCCGAACCGCCCCGCAGGTGTCGCTGGCTGAAGTCCATCGCAGCATCCTGGTCCCAAAACAGGCGACGTTCTGGAAAAAGATGATCGCCTTTTCCGGACCCGGTTTTCTCGTCGCGGTCGGTTACATGGACCCCGGTAACTGGGCCACCGACTTGGCCGGCGGCGCGAAGTTTGGCTATTCCCTGCTCGCAATCATCGCCATCTCGAATTTCATGGCCATTCTGCTCCAGCATCTTTGTGTCAAACTGGGAGTGGTGACCGGCCGTGACCTGGCCCAGGCCTGTCGCGATCATTACTCGACTGGAACGGTCTGGATCCTTTGGATCCTGTGCGAAATCGCGATTTCGGCATGCGATCTCGCCGAAGTGGTGGGTTCGGCCATCGCGCTGCAGCTCTTGTTCAGGATTCCTTTGGTCTGGGGCTGCTGCATTACCGCTCTCGATGTGCTCGCCGTGCTCTATCTCCAGAACAAAGGTTTTCGCTATATCGAAGCGTTGGTCGTCACCTTAATTGCCACCATTTCCCTTTGCTTCGGTGCCGAGCTGATCTTTTCGAAGCCGAGCTTCACTGGCGTTGCGCTGGGTTTCATCCCGACTTCGAACATCCTCACCAACCCCCAGATGCTCTACGTCAGCATCGGCATCATCGGCGCGACCGTGATGCCGCATAATCTCTATTTGCATTCGTCGATTGTGCAGACGCGCAAGTTCGAGCGCACCACGGAAGGCAAACGTGAGGCGATCAAATTTGCGACGATCGATTCGACCGGAGCTTTAATGTTCGCGCTTTTTATCAATGCGGCGATTTTGGTCCTGGCCGCGGCGACTTTTCATTGGTCCGGACACCAGGATGTCGCGGAGATTCAGGACGCGTATCAACTGCTTCGTCCGGTGCTTGGCGTCAGTTTTGCCAGCGTTTTGTTTGCGGTGGCACTGCTGGCTTCCGGCCAAAACTCGACCTTGACCGGAACGCTGGCCGGCCAGGTGGTGATGGAGGGTTTTCTGAACCTTCGAATCAAACCGTGGCTCCGGCGACTGATTACGCGAGCGATTGCCATCATTCCCGCCATCGTCGTCATCGGGATGTTCGGGGAGAGCAAGACGACGCAACTATTGGTCGCCAGTCAGGTCGTGCTCAGCATGCAGCTCGGCTTTGCGGTCTGGCCGTTGATGCGGTTTACCGGCGAAAAAGCGAAGATGGGTGAATTCGCAAATGGAGGGTGGATGCGAACCCTTGGCTGGCTCACTGCCGCGGTGATCATTTTGCTGAACCTGAAATTGCTGATCGACACGTTCTTGCCTGACTCGCTCCTTCGGCCGTTCTATCATATGCTCGGATTTTCCGGCCCCACTTAAGCTGCTGCCATGTACCGTCACATTCTCGTCCCACTCGAATACAGCGCAGCGGACGAAACGATCTTAAATCACATCAAGCCGCTGGCGCGAATGACTAAGGCGAAACTGCTTCTGGTGCATGTGGCGGATGGATGGGTTGCCCGCAATTACGCCAAATTGAAGCTGGCCGAAAGCGAGGAGATGAAGCAGGACCGTGCTTATCTGGAAAAACGCCGGGCCCAACTCGAGGACGAAGGCTTTGAATGTGATGCCGTTCTGGCGATGGGCGAGCCGTCCGATGAAATCATCAAGGTGGCGAAGGCGCATGGCGTGGATCTCATTGCCATGAGCACCCACGGTCACCGGTTTCTCAAAGATATTCTTTTCGGGGCAACCGCCGACCAAGTGCGTCACGCCGTGCAAATTCCGGTGCTGCTTCTTCGCGCTGAAAATAGTATCGGGTCTTGACAGCGGCGCCGTCACAACGAGGTAGAAGCGGGTGAAGGTTTGTTTCCTAACAAACGAATATCCGCCGCACATTTACGGCGGGGCCGGAGTGCACGTCGACTATTTGTCTCGCGAGCTCGCCCGGACGATCGATGTGGATGTGCGTTGCTTTGGCGACCAGCATTTTGAGAAAGGGCGGCTGACGGTGCACGGTTACGAGGTCGATCCAAATGGTTTCACCTGCCCGAAACCGTTGCGATCGGTTTTTGGAGCGGTTCAGCGCTGCGTCGATTTCAATGGGACCAATCTCGATTCCGATCTGGTTCATTGTCACACCTGGTACACTCACTTGGGCGGGATCCTGGCGAAGAAGAATTACGGAATTCCGCTGGTCATTACGGTGCATTCATTGGAACCGTTGCGGCCGTGGAAACGCGAACAACTCGCCGGCGGTTACGATTTTTCACTTTGGGTTGAGAAAACTGCTCTGGAGTTGGCGGACGCGATCGTTGCCGTCTCGCAGGAAACGAAATCCGACATCGAACGTCTCTTCCAGGTCGATCCCGCGCGGGTCCCGGTGATTCACAACGGGATCGATCTCGAGGAATACCACCAGCTCTCGTCAACGGCCGCGCTCAAGAAATACCAGATTGATCCGACCAAACCGTTTTTGCTCTTTGTCGGCCGGATCACGCGCCAGAAAGGAATCATTCACCTCGTTCGCGCCATTCCTTTTATGAACCGCGATTTTCAAATCGTGCTTTGCGCCGGCGCACCGGATACGCCCGAAATCGCAGCGGAAATGAACGAGGCGATCGCGAAAGCGAAATCCGAGAGGCCGGATATCATCTGGATCGACGAAATGTTGGACCGAAATTCGACGATCGAATTGTATTCACACGCGGCGGTATTTTGTTGCCCTTCCATCTACGAGCCTTTTGGCATCATCAACCTGGAAGCGATGGCGTGTCAGACCGCGGTGGTGGCCAGCGCGGTGGGCGGCATCAAAGAAGTCGTGGTGGATGGCGAAACCGGTTTCCTGGTGCCTCTCGAACAAGACGAATCTTTTAAGCCGCGGAACTCCGAGAAGTTCTCGCGCGACCTCGCGAGTCGCATTAATCAATTGATGCAAGATTCTGCCTTGCGGGAGAAATTCGGCCGAGCTGGCCGGAAACGCGCGGAGGAGAAGTTCAGTTGGTCGGCCGTGGCCAAGAAAACGATTGAGCTCTATCAATCGCTGTTAGGCGGAAAACGATAGTTCGACGATTCGCCTCTGCATCGTTCGTAAAGATCAGAACGGAACGCGTTCCGTTTCTGTCATCATCGCATGCCCGAGTCACATTGCCACGTGACTTTGGCGGTTTGGCCCGCAGTCACATCCACCTCAAATGGACCGAAGCGGCCAATGCCACCTTTTCGATCTTTCAGCGAAACGGAGTAGTGCCCCGGGGGCACCAGGACTTTGAACCCGCCCTGCTCGTCAGTGGTAAATTCCTTCACTGAACCACTTTGGTTGGTGACGACGAAGGTGGCTCCAGCCATCGGCCGGGAATTGGGCATCCCTTCCCGGGTCGGGCCGGGATGTGCCGGACTGAGCTGGATCGTCCCCTCGATTCCGGACGGCGACTGGGTTTGGCCTAACGAATACGAAACAGTCATCAGAAGAAGTAACCCGCAAAGTAAACGCGTTATTCTCACTGCGAGGAAGTTACGACACCCATGGTGTTGAGCAAACCGGAAAAAATTTGGCACGCCCGCCGCTCTTTGATCATTTGTTCGCATCCGTTTAACGGAAATTGACTCAAATGGCCGGGGTAGAAGAAAAGCGAAATCCGGAGTATTTTTGCCGGTGCCGAGTTCCACCAGAATCAGGGCGGGTTCGCTTCGTCAGGCCTTTACTCTCATCGAGATCGTCATCGTGGTGGTGATCGCCATGATGATCACGTTATTGGCGGTGCCGAGTTTGACTGGCGTGTTGGCGGACAAGCGGTTGCGGCGTTCACTCGATTCGTTTAACGGGCTCGTGCGGGAAGCGCAGGAGCGCAGCATGGCAGAACACCGCGCCTATTTAATTGCCTGGGGAGACGGCCAGATTTTGTTAAGGCCCGAGGCTCTTGCACCGGATGAAGATGACAAGCCGACCGCGGTCTTTCCGGTGCCGCGCGGGAGCTCGTTGGCAATCTCATTTCCCGCTGCTCTGGAAAAGGATCCACCGGCCGAATGGATCTTTTGGCCATCCGGAACCTGCGAACTCGCGGTGGTTCAATTCAAAGGCCGGGATGGTGAATGGAAGGCGAAATATTCTCCGCTGACGGGCGCCGAAAAATTAGAAAATTATGTCGCCCGCTAATCGTGGCAGAGCATTCGCGTTGTACGAAGTCCTCATCGGGGTCGCGATCTTCGCGATCGGCGTTCTCGCTCTTGGCCGGTGTGTTCAGAATTGTCTGAATGCGAGCGCGCTCAATGCCGAAGACGAACGAGTTCGGCTGATTTTGTCCAATCGCATGGCGGAGATTCAGGCTACGCCGGGGTTTCCGGACGCGGCGAAAGAAAACAAGATCAACACCGGTTACGGGATGGTGAAGCTGGTTCAGAAAACGGTTCCCGCCGGACTGAAACAAGACAATGTCGAGCTGAGCGGGATCACCCTGGTCACGTTGACTGCGCAATGGGCGCGCGAGGGGATCGATCAATCCCGGCAACTTCAATTTTATGTTTATCGCGCCGGTGGAGGATAGACGAATGCGAACGCGCTGCCGCGGATTTACGCTGATCGAAGTGACCTTGGCGGTCGCGATTTTGGCCATGATTTCGTTGGCGATCTATCGTTTCGTGCAAACAAACATTATCGCGATCCACGTTGCCAGCGAGGCGAGCGCGGAAGATTCGCTCTATGGCGGCTTGCGCGATTTGGTCACGGCACAATGGCAGAGTCTGGCTCCCGGCAACGGTTCTTTAATGGGAGATCCGTACAAATTGGACGATCGCTCGCGTGATGAGATCAGGTGGATCTGTGGCAGTGGCCCTGGCTTGCTCACGCGTTACGCGTCCAGTGATTTCATCGTCACCATGCGACTTCAGCGCCATTCTGACAAAGGCAATCAACTGGATCTAGGGTTCTTGCGGCAACCCAAGGACCCGAATCTCTCGGCGGATACGAAAAATTGGGTGCCGCTAATAGAAAATGTGCAGAGCATGCAAATTCGCTATTTTGATCCGCGGATTAATTCATGGATCGACAAATGGAGTGATGCGGTGACTTTGCCTCGCCTCATCAAAGTGACGATTGGTCGGACGGATGAAACAGTTCCGTGGGAAGTCATTGTCCCGCTTGGACGAACGCCGCTCTAAGCATATGAAACGGCCTCGATTACCCAGGGAAACTATTCGCGGCGCGGCGCTGTTGCTTTCGCTGTGGGCGTTGTTTCTGCTCAGTGCCATGGTCATCTCATGGGCGGTCGAAATCAATTCGCAGGTGACGATTTCCGGAAACGCGAATCGAATTTTGGATGCGGAAGCGATGGCCTGTTCCGGTGCGGAGGTGGCCTTGCATCCAGTGATCAAGCCGGGGTCGCCGAGTCTGGAAGGAGTGATGGGTCGCAATAAGAGTTACCAGGCGCACATCAGCGGCGAAGGAGGTCGGTTGAACATCAACTGGTTGATCGCGGGAGAGGATCCGACGCGCATCGGAATTCTGCGCAGCTATTTGCAGGCGAAGGGGATCGATTTGAATGAGCGCGACCACATGATCGACTGTCTCCTGGATTGGGTCGATCCCGACAATATTCCGCGTTTGAATGGGGCAGAGGATAGCGACAATTATCATCCCGATAATACTTTGCTGACGCGACTCGATACCTTGAAGAAGGTCAAAGGCTGGGAAAAATTCACTTCGACGCCGGGCTGGGACAATGATTTCACTCTGAACAGCAGCGGCCCGATCGATGTGAGCTGGGCTTCGCGCGAGGTGTTACTGGCGTTGCCTGGCCTAACGGATGCTATGGTCGATCGATTCATTCAGATTCGAAACGGAGCGGACGGCATTCTGGGCACTGACGACGACATGCAATTCAAAACGACCCAGGACGTGCAGGCCGCGCTCGGTTTGCAGGAGGAACAATTTCAGGCCATTGGGACCTTGATTTCGGTGAAAGATCAGGTTTATCGCGTGGTCAGTGTGGGCAAGGCTGGACCCGCCACGCATACGATTCAGATGGTCTTTCGTCGGGTCGGCGTCGTGCCTCAGGTGATTACGTGGAAGGAGTTTTAGAAATCGAAAAGTCCGCCAGATCGGTGTTCATTACTCCCACTGCCCATGGCTGGAATTTGCTGCGGCCGGCCCGGGACAATGGATCGTGGGACGTCCAGCTTCTGCAAACGCTTGACGAAGCAGTCCCGTTGTTAAACGCCGAGGACAATCTCGTCCTCAGTTTGCCGGTCTCCGCCATTCTCGCGCAACGCTTTCGCTTACCGACGGTCGATCCCGCCGAACTTCCGGAAATGGTGCGGATCCAAATCGAAAAAGCTCTTCCGTTTGCTCCGGAGGAAATCACGACGGACTACGAATTGATCGAGCAGGACGACAACGAAAGTGTGATTTCCGCAATCGCGGTGCAAAACGATCGACTGGCCAAGATCGTCGGACCGTTATTGGATCACGGACTCATCCCACGGCAGGTGACCGTTTATGCATCGCAGCGGGCAACGACTCATGCCCCAACCGGACGCGCGTTACTGATCTATCCGGAGGGCGAGATGCTGGTATCCGCCGTGAGTGAGAACGGAAAAATCAGTCTGACCAGAACGTTTGAAGGAGTTGAGCCGTCACAACTCAAAACGGAGCTGCCGCAACTGACCTTAAGCGCGGAATTGCAGGGCATCACGGCTGAATTCCAGAATGTTTTGCTCGACGAAACTTGTTACGATTTACGCGACACGGTCCAGGGAATCCTTGATAGCCGCACAGAAATTGTCAGCGCGGAGACTCCGCCGGCGCCGGTGAAACTGAATCTTCTGCCCGAGAGCTGGAAGCAGCGGCGGTTGCAGCTGGTTCGGCAAGGTCAATGGCAGAAGCGCCTGATTCAGATCGGCGGCGCGTATGCGGCCATTTTTCTTTTGTTTCTTGGTTACCTCGGGTTTACCAAGCTGCAGATCGCACGGCTTAATCGATTGATTGCGCGGGACAATCCGCAGACCGACTTCGTGCGCGCCGCGGAAAAAGATTGGAAGGCATTGGCTCCGGCGGTGGATCCGCATTACTATCCGGTTGAGATTCTACTGCATTTATTCGAAAGCCTGCCATCCCAGGATGTTCGAATTACCGCCTACAATCAGTCGGCCCGCCAGGTCTCGATCGACGGCGAAGCCAACTCGGCCGCGCTGGCTTATCAGTTTGCCGAAAATGTGAAGAAGAATCCCGGCCTCCAGATCTTCCGGTTCGACATGTCGGCGCCACGAATATTGCCTAACGATCATGCGCAATTTCGATTGGAAGGGAAACCGAAATGAAACTTCCACCATGGTTTGAACGGATGAACCGGCGCGAACGCATCCTCTCCGCGGCAGTCGGAGGGGCGGTGTTTCTGCTCATTAATATTTTCATTTGGAGCTGGCTCCTGGGCGCGATCAGTCAGGCGCGCGCTGAAGTGATGACGAAGAAATCGCAACGAGAAGAAGAAGAGCTGTTCATTAAAGACCGGCCGCTCTGGACGAAACGAGATGACTGGCTTCGGCAACATCAGCCGCCTCTGAAAAATTCCGGGGAAGCGCAGACCAACCTGCTGGATCAGTTGAAACAGACCGCGACCCAATACAAAATCCTGGTCGAAAATCCGGCCATCGGTGCGGGTGAAACCACTCCCAATCACCAGGCCGTGTTTGCCTCGATCGAAACAAAGAGTCCTTGGCCTCCGCTGGTGCACTTCTTATACGACGTGCAGCAACCGGACAGTTTCGTCGTGTTTGATAGCGTGAATCTGATGATCGACAGCAGCGACCCGACCATGATGCGCGGCCGATTCAAGATTGCGCGATGGTTTGCACCACCACAACGCAAGAAGGAATAATGATGAAACGAACGCTCTGGATTCTTAGCTTGATTGCCGCGCCGCTTTTGGTCAGAGGTGACGACGAATTGCCGACCCGGTTCAAGTTCGATCGATATCAAAAAATGCTCGATCACTCGCCGTTTGCCGTGGCCAGCGCGGTGGTGGCACCGATCGCCCCGCCCGATTTTGCCAAGGGTCTTTACGTGGCCAATGCGGCGAAGACGCCTGATGGGGATCTGGTGACGATCCAATCGACCGACGATAAGAGCCTGAAAGAATATCTTTCAACCACCGGGCCTAACGAGCATGGCTACGGCATTTCCAATATTGAATGGTCGGAAACGCCCGGCGGGACTCGAGTGACCATCAGTAAGGACCAGAAGTTTGCCACGTTGACTTTCAATCAAGCCTTGATCACCTCCGGCCCGGTTCCACCTCCTCCCGTTCCGCCCCCACAGTTCCAAGGTGGACAACCGGCGCCGCAAAGCGGATTTCCCAAACCGCCAGTCCGGGTCCCTCCGCCAAACGTCACGCCCCACACCCGAGGGGTGATTCCACGAAATCCAAATGCGCTGACGCAGCCGCTTCCGCAGGATTAATCCGAATCGCTACTGACCCCAGTCGTCGTCGGCGGTGTCTGGCGTTCGGTCTGGCCCCGCCGAGAACAAATCGTAGCTGTCCGGATTTTTGGTTCCGGGACAACGATACACGTAGGGACTGGCCCATGGATCCTTTGGAACGGATTCCAAAAACTTAAACCAACGTTCCGGAATTGGATCGACACTCGGTCGCGAAACCAATGCCTGCAGGCCCTGTTCGGTCGTCGGATAAAATCCATTGGTCGATTGATAAGTCTGAAGCGCCGTCCGAATCGACTTGATGTCGCTCTGCACGCGAACGCTCTTCACCCAGTCAACCACCGGCGTGAATTTGTAGATCGCGGTTCCGAGCAAGAGTGCGATGATGGTCACGACCAGCATGATCTCGATGAGCGTGAAGGCGCTTGACTGAGTCTTTTTCGTTTTCACAACAGATTAAATACGGGCGACAAGACTAGCACAGTTTGGCCGATTTGCCTGCGGTTCTGACGGCGAGGGCGGCTCGCCCCTATTCACCGGGGTGCAGGACGTAGTCGGATTTTTCCCAGAGATACTTGAGCTGAATTTGAGTACTGCGAATCGCCGAGTCGGGAGCACCGTCACCATTCACAATGGTCACATCGTTCGATCCGACCTTCAGATTTGCCGCCGGAACCACTTTCTGCGCGCGTAACCACCCGGTGTATTGAAAATGCATTTGGCCGACCAAGGCCGCGGCTTGGCCACGATACCCGGGGTCCGCCAGCTCCGGCAGCGTTAAACTGGCGGGTCCGACATCTTCGCCGTTTACAAACACTTCGGGAGGCGCATCGACCCGCGGACTTGCCACTTCAAACGTCAGCAACGCGAGAAGTGGCTGTGCTTCAAGAGAGAATTGGAAAACTCCGGCACCGTCCTGAGTCGATTTAATCGGAATGGTGTCGGCCGACAACGACGCGGTCACCGTTCCAAATTGCTCCTTGTCCTGAGTGGGCGCCGCCAACGCCGGTGAAGCCGAGAATGGTTCCGGAATCACCTCGCGCGCATCCGTATTCACCGGATGAACGACTTCACTGCTGGTCATCCAATCGACATAGGCGCCGCGGATCGTTTTCCCGTCGCCGGGTACTTCCACGTCGATGGCCGAGACGCCGCTCATTGGGATCACGACCGACTGGGAAGTGGGCAAATCCACCATGCCAGTTCCAAGTTGCCCGGAATGCAAAATCTGCGAGCCGGATTCGTCCCAAGCGGTCAGTTCCGGACGCGCGTTGGCTTTGTCTTCAAAGAACAAGCGGAAAAACAAGACGCGATAATCACCGGCCGGATGAGTCACGCGAATTCGAAAGATGGTTCGGGGATTTCCATCCGTGCCGAGAGTGGGAGTCATGGACACGGCTTCCACCCAATCGGGCGCGCTCTGAGTCGTCGAACGCTGATCGGTGTTCTGACGCAGATCGATCCACGCGCTCTGAGGGGTGAACGACTTTTGCGGTGCGACCGGGGAGGGCGGCAAAGAGTCGGGCAAAGCTTGCTGCGCGTGCGAGAGAGAAAGTACGCCAAAGAAATATGCGAGCGCTACAAAGCGGCGAACCATCTAAAATCGAGTCGATGCTAACTCAATGTGGTCGATACTGCAAGCTCCGCGTCATTTCGAATACCGCGGTCATAATGCTGTAAACCACTGCGCCCACAACCACTGCGATCAGCATCACGATCACAATCGGAATCAAAGTAGAAATGATGCCGACGGTCCGATCCAGTTCGCGTTCGTAAACGTCGGCGATGGTTTGCATGGTTTCCGCGAAATTGCCGGTCTGTTCGCCGACCGCCATCATATCGGTGAGAAGATCGGGAAACAGTTTTTGTGCGCCGAGCGCGCTGGAAAGGGTGGCGCCGTCCACCACCGCGCGGCGGACATCGGTCAGTTTGGATTCCAGATACTTGTTTCCGGCGATTTCCGAGACCAAATCCAGCGCTCGCAACAGTGGCACTCCATTTTGAATCAATGTCCCAAGCGTCCGCGCGAACTGCGCATAGTAGCGGTCGCGGATCAGTCGCCCGTAACCCGGCACCACCAGACGAAAACGATCCCAGCTGGTTCGTCCTTCATCGGTCCGAACGAACGCGCGAAAGGCGGTGAATCCGCCGATGATAATCATGGCCGCGAGCCACCAATAGGTCATGATCATATGATGGACGCCGATCAGAATGCGCGTGGGCAACGGCATGGTCGCGCCATTCTGGGTCATGAACTGGGTCAGCTGCGGGACCATGAATGTGACGAACACGGTGATGAGAAGAATTCCAGCGATGGCCAGCGCGGTGGGATAGATCAACGCCATTTGTACCCGATCGCGAAGATTCTTCGCCTGCATCAAATGCTTCACCAATCGCCGCAGAATTTCCGAGAGCGCACCGCTCGCTTCGCCCGCGGCCACGAGATTGACGTAAAGAGGCTGGAAAATTTTTGGGAAATCACGAAGGGCTTGCGAGAAACTGCGGCCATCCACCAGCGCCTGATGTAATGATCGCGTCATTTGTTGCAGCCGCGGTTGCTTTAGACGTTTCTCGAGGATCGACAATCCTTCATCCAAAGTCATTCCGGCTTGGATCAAATGCGCGAGCTGCTCGGTGAAGAGGAGCAAG
Organism: uncultured Verrucomicrobiae bacterium; assembly: GCA_963846065.1. GTDB lineage: Bacteria > Verrucomicrobiota > Verrucomicrobiia > Chthoniobacterales > UBA10450 > DASPUI01. Next base: position 14,478 of record CAWJUP010000002.1, on the reverse strand, counting down.
TGACTGTGCGAAATCTTCAGGTTCTGAGTCGGGTGCGCCTGAATTGCCGCCGCCGCCGCGGAAGCGGCTTTGGCTCCGTTCGCCGAGCCACCGACGATTTCGATCTTGATTGGTATGCAGCGCTGTTGCTCGATCTGGCGAATGGCCACCCCGCGATCGGCACAATCCAATATGCCTTCGACTAAAGCACCCTCCGCGTTCCGCGCGCGATAAGAAAACTGTGGCATTCGCTCGGGAAACTAATCCGAAAAAGAAAAAGATCGACCAGCGTTTACACGGCTGGCGCACTCATCCGGCAAAATCGAAACCACCCGATCGCGCCCGGGTGGAAATTATTGGTCAGGGTTGTGCGCCGCCGGCCATGTCCCGCTGAGTCCCCGGTAACGATGCATCAGTCTAAAGAATCGGACGGTGTCGCGCACCGGATGAATGCTGCTCACCTCGTCAGAATAAACCGTGCTGATCGGCACCGAATAAATCTGATATCCTTTGCGGCTGGCGATGAAAAGCATCTCCGTTTCGTAATCAAACCGCGCGGTTCCACCGAACAAATCGGGAATCAAATCGCGATGCAGCATTCGAAAACCGCATTGCGTGTCCGGGACTTCCTGCCGGCAAACGCGACTGATCTGTTGGCTCATGAATCGATTTACCAATCGTCGAATTTTTGGCATGCGAGCCACATCATTCATCCGGTTGCCCACCACTAACATCGGCTTCGCCGGCAGATTGGCGATGGCAACAAATCGATCGACTTCTTCCGGCCGGTGCTGGCCGTCGGCGTCAAGAATGATGACAAATTCCATTTGTCGGTCGAGCCAGCGGCGCAATCCGGTTTTGATCGATTCGCCTTTTCCCTGGTTTTGCTCGTGGACGATCACCTCGGCCCCGGCTGAGCGCGCGCGTTCTGCGGTTTTATCGGACGATCCGTCGTCGACGACCAAAACATGGTCGAGCTGGGCCCGCGCGCGCAACACGACTTCGCCAATGTGCGTCTCTTCGTTGAAAGCGGGAATCAACGCAGCAATCTGCGCTCGAGCGTTCGGATTTGTCATTTCACGCGAAGAGAGAAGATGTGCAAGCAAAGGCGATGCCGTTTGCCATCACTCTCTAACGACGGGGTGAAAATCGGCAGCGTGATAGGAGCTGCGCACGAGTGGCCCCGAGGCCACGTGGTCGAAACCTTTTTTGCGGGCAATTTCGCCGTAAAGCTCAAATTGTTCCGGAGCGATGTATTCCACAACCGGCAGATGATTCGCTGACGGCCGCAAATATTGTCCCATGGTCAGGACCTGGCAGCCGGCCTCGCGCAGGTCGTCCATGGTCTGGAAGATCTCCGGCTCGGTTTCGCCCAGGCCGAGCATGATTCCGCTCTTTGTGACTGCTTTTGGCGACAATTCTTTGGCTCGCCGTAACACCTGGAGGGAAGTCCGGTATTTCGCGCGCGAGCGAACCAGTGGCGTCAATCGTTCCACCGTTTCCATGTTGTGGTTGTAGATGTCGGGACCGGCATCCAGGACAATCTGAATGCACCAATCCTGAGCATGAAAATCCGGAACGAGCACTTCCACAATGACCGATGAATCCATCTTCCGAATCGCGGCAATCACGCGGGCAAAGTGAGTGGCGCCGCCATCTTTCAAATCGTCGCGAGCGACGGCAGTAATGACCACGTGCTTCAGCTTCATGCGTCGAACGGCCTCGGCCACACGCTCCGGTTCGTCGACCTCCAGCGCGAACGGTTTGGCTGTGGTCACCGCGCAAAATCCGCACGCTCGGGTACAGCGGTCGCCGGCGATCATCATCGTGGCCGTGCCCTGGCTCCAGCATTCCCAGCGATTTGGGCATTGTGCACTTTCACACACGGTGTGCAGGCGCAGATCCGAAATCAGCGCCTTGGTCGAGAAAAATACCGGGTTGGACGGTAATCGGACCTTAATCCACGACGGTTTGTTCGGCTGATGGAGCGACGGGTCGATCTTGGCGCACGACATGCATGACCAAGCTAGCGCAACGTTGCACGGTTGAAAAGTTGAAGCGTGACAACGTTCATTTCCGCTTCAACCGTTGAACGCATCAGCGCTCAGAGTTTGGTTCGTCCGGAAAGCGCCTGCGATAAAGTCAGCTCGTCCGCGGATTCCAATGCCGCTCCAGCCGGCAGACCGCGCGCGATCCGCGAGAGGGAGATCGACTTGCTCCTGAGAAGATCCGCCAAATAGTTCGTCGTCGCTTCGCCTTCGGCATCGGCGGCCAGCGCCAAAATGATTTCGGAAAAATTCTCGCGTTCGACGCGCTCCAGCAGTTCCTTGATCCGCAAATCTTCCGGTCCAACGTGGTCGAGTGGCGAAATGCGGCCGCCTAACGAATGGTAACGGCCTCGAAACGCGCTCGTTTTTTCAAGCGGCAAGATATCGGTGGGCTGTTCCACCACGCATAAAACGCCGGTAATGCGGGCCGGGTCCGCGCAGATTTCGCAGACGTCGTTGCTCGCGAAATAGCCGCAGAGTTTGCATGGATGAATGGAGGTTCGCGTGTGGGTAATTGCGCCGGCAATTTCTTCCGGTTGATTTTCGCGAGCCTGCACCATCCAAAGTGCGATGCGTTCGGCCGAGCGCGGACCGACACCCGGCATCCGTCGAAGTTGCGTCACCAGTTCCCGCAGCGCCGGTGGATATTCCGTTTTCCTCATTCGCGATCAATATACCGGTAAGACTCGTCCCTCCGAGTCCTTAAGCCTCGTGGGATTCCGCGGTGAGATGGAGAGCCAGCGGCTCGAGGCGACGCAAATACAATTGAAGTGGCGCGTCTTCATCGGCCAATTGCGGATCCCGGGCCTTTTGAAATTCCATGTAGGCCTCGGCCCATCGCTTTTCGCGATAGAGAACCACGCCATTCCAGAAGGAATCGCGTCGCGCGAGCTGTTCCGGTTTGGCTTCGGCTGCCAGCCAGAGTGGCTCATATATTTCATGCCGCTCGCGCGTGTTCACGCCACTGAGGAAATCAATGGGTCGGGCAACGACGTAGCGACTGGCCAGTTCAAAAGTTCGTGGACCGATCAGGACTCGCGAACCGTAAAAACGATTGGCGACGCAAAAGCGTCGGGCCAATTCGACCGGCTCTCCGCTGGTCAGAAGATGAGGGCGATCGCCATCCCGGATCGGCGCCACAATCATGGTGCCTGAGCTCACCCCGAGATGAACGTCACATTTCGGCGCCGAATCGCCATTGTTGGACGATTCCCGAAGATCACGAAATTGGTCGAGCAGGGTGAGAGCGACGCGAACAGCCTTGTCGCCGTGGTGCGCGTCCGATTCCGGAAATCCGAACAATGCGACCACGCCTTCACCGTCCGCGGCCTGAATGTAACCCCCGGCTTCGAGGAAGAGCTGGGTGGCGCGATGAATAAACATCTGCGTAATTTCAGCGAACTCTCCCGGCTGACATTCCTCGGCCAGATCGTATTTGTTAGCGACATCGCAAACCACGACGGTGGCTTCACACGTCTTCGGTTCCGTTTCGAACGGAATGTCGCCGGCAATCACCCGGTGGAGCTGATCTGCGGAAAGTCTTTCCGCAAACAGCGCCTTAGCGGTATAAGCGCGGCCGCGCTGACTGATTGCTCCATAACCGAATGCGGCCAGATAGGCGACAATGGTGGCCCCAATCACCGGCAAAGGTTGGAAAAACGTGTGATAAAGTCCGCAGATCCACGCGGCGGCAAACATTTCCAGCGCGAGCGCGACGACCAGAATACCGATGCGTCCCCGCCGAAGGGTGGTTAGGGTAAAATAGCTGGCCCCGAGAGCGCCAATGAAGATGAGGATATATTGGGCGACGTCGCCGACCACGCGAGTGTCGGCGCCGGGTGATGTGATCCACCGAACAGCCCTTGTTTCGAGTTCCGTGAGCCGCCCGGTGGCCTGCACTCCCGCCACCAGGATGGCGACAAAAAAGCCAACGATAATTGCTTCGATTGCCGCGCGTTTCATCGCCAGATCACGCCTTGGAAGCAGCGGCAGGGTAATACGACTGGACGACCAGATCGCTCAGGAATTTGTCGGGTTGATCGACCGCTGCGGCGTCGAGAACAAATTGGCCTCGACCGGTGTTCTTCTGGACCAGGCTCAATCCGAACTGAAAATCTTTGAAAAGGTGCGCGCAGAGTTCCTGCATGGTCATCCGTTCATTGTGTGCTCGTTCGACCAAACGCCTAACGGCGCTCTCGTCAAAGATAATTTCCAGTCCATGCTCGTTGCGGAACCGGTCGGCGTACTGTCGGACACCGGCCTGCAGCGAAGCGACTTCGATTTTTTCGCCCTCGGCCATTAGTCTTTCCAACACGCGTTTTGGCTCACGCACCAGGTCAGGGGTGACGCGCAAATGGCTAATGCCGGATCCGGCCAGGTGATATTTGTAATCGCGGAATAATTTTTCAAAAACTGTAAGCAAACCACGGGCGCCCGTCTTCTCTTTGGCGGCCGAATCCGCAATCAACCTGAGCGCGTCGTCCTCGAAACTGATCTCAATGCCGTAGGCTTGAAAAGCACGTTCGTACTGTCGAAGCAGACTGCCTTCAGAGTACTTCATGATTTGAAAAAGATCGTCTGCTCCCAGCTCTTCACAGACCACCCGGACCGGCAAACGCCCGATGAATTCGGGTTCGAAGCCGTATTCGACAAAATCCTGCGTGGTGACGTGCTGGAACAAATCATTATCCATGACCTGCACCGGCTCGGCACTAAATCCGATCTGCCCCTGGGAAATGCGACGCGATACTTGTTGTTTCAGCCTTTCGAACGCGCCGCTCACCACAAACAGAATGTGGCGGGTATTGATTGTTTCGCGCTTGGCTTTGCCGCGCTTTTGAAATTCAAACGCCGCCTGGAGCTGCGCCTGGAGATCGTTCATGCTGCGGATAGGAACTTCCGTTTCTTCCATCAGTTTTAGGAGCGTCGTTTGGACGCCGCGTCCACTCACGTCGCGGCCGATCAGATTGGCCGCGGACGCGATTTTATCGACCTCATCGATATAAATAATTCCGAACTGCGCCAGGCCGACGTCGCCGTTGGCCTTCTGCACGAGCTCGCGGACCAAATCTTCGACATCGCCGCCAACGTATCCGGTCTCGCTGAATTTTGTCGCGTCCGCTTTGACGAATGGCACTTTGATGAGCTCGGCGATATGACGGATTAAATAGGTCTTTCCGACACCGGTCGGGCCGACCAGGATGACGTTTTGTTTGGCGTACTCGAGTTCCTCGGCGCGTTTGGCATCTTCCCGCTCGAGTTTGTGTAAATATTTAGCGTGATTGTAGTGATCGCAGACCGCAATCGAGAGGACCTTCTTTGCCTCATCTTGCTTGATGACAAACCGGTCGAGATGGGCCTTGATGTCGCGCGGCAGGAAATTGAACTGGAATTCTTCGCCCTCTTGCGTTCCGACCTTGTCGTCGCTCGGCGTATCAGCGGTTTCCGTCTCGGGCTCGACCACGGTGGCGACAGAGACGCGGTCGCCGAAGTTCGATTTCATAAACTCCGTGATCTTCGCCTTCAACTCCTCGGGCGTGGGGAAAGGTGGTGGATTTTGCTCCATGTGGGATCGACGACGAAATGTCGCGCCAAAGTCTACAATGGCAATGATCGGTGTAAATACCGATAGACCGCTCAGGCGGTCTTTTGTTCATCCTTCAGCCGACGGGAACGCCGGCCACAAAGCGCGTTTTGCGGGCTGTTCGAGACAGATGCGTCTAATGAGCTTGCGCCAGCGTTTCTTTCGCGAAGATCGCGTCGAGATCGGTCAAAACCTTGTGCGGGCCGAGATAGGTCGATCCGTCGTAGCTGTTCGAAACCACCTTGCCGGTCGAGTCGATTAAGACCAGGCACGGAATGCCATTGCCGGCATATTTTCGAAGATCGGTGGCACCGGCGAGCTTTTGAAAATCAATTGCCGGCCAGGGCATGTTTGCTTCTCGCATGTAGGTGTCCATGGCCATGGGCGATCTGTCATTGCTGACAAAGACGATTTCAAACTCAGGATGTTGTGGCGCGACGCGATTATAGTAATCCACCAATTCGGGTGTGAATTTTCGACAAGGCCCGCACCAATGCGCCGAAAAATACAACGCAATCAGCGATTTGTTTTCCAATTTCGTATCATCAAACGGAGTCAGGCTGCCGTTCTGACGCGAGACAAGCCGATCTTTGAAAAGATCGCGGGCGATGCCTGGCCCGGCGCCCGCCGGAACGGTTTTCACACCTGCCGGTCGTTGTTGGCCAAATTGATTCCGATTCGAACTGTTGGAACGAAGCCGCGCGCCTTCAGCGAGCTGCCGCCTGGCGAGGTCGGCCATTTTCTGTTTTTCAACGGCAGTCTGATCCGCCGATAAGGAATATGTTCCCTGCCTCAACGCGCCTAACAACTCGGCCGACGCACCGATTTGCTGGAGGGAATGTTCTTCGGTCGCGGTGTAGGTGTCGGCAAAATGTCGCACGGACAAGTCTTTCAATACTGTCGCACTCGGATAACCCGTCCGCAGCATCAAGCTGATCTCTTTGAAGGTGAGCGGAAGTTGTCCGCCAAAGGCCAACGAGATGGCGAAGATGGAAACGATCATCCACGGGGAAACACGATAACGCATGGCTCTTTAGCCAGCAGGACATGAGCCAGAATCCGGGATGTCTGGCCAGCTTACCTAACGAGTAACGGAAGCAAATCCCGGTATTCCGGCTTCGTTTTGGCCGCAGCTTCCGCCAATGGTTTGGCGGCATCCGATTGGCCGGTCTCGCTGGCATAAACGGCACAGACCCATTCCCGGTCGGCTGCGTCCGCCGCATTCGGAATGAAGGCCGCGGAGACGGTCAGCAGTGTCTTTGGCGAAAGCTTGCTCCAATCAATTTGCACACTGCCATAGGGCAACTTCATCATTAATTTGTCCGCCGTGGCGGATTCGATGCCGGTATACTGCACTCCGGTGCTGTCGGAGATCGCGCCACTGAAGTGTCGCTGATTCAAATCTTGAATCAGTTTCGTTTTCCATTCCGCCAGCCATTGCGGTTTCTTCTGTATGGCCAGTTCGGCTTGTTTCTTTTTCTCCTGCTCCCGAGCCGCGCTTTCCGCCTTTTGTTGTTCGCCAACTTGCCGGCTGAGCGATTTTTCCAACGCGTTCACTTCGTCGCGCATCGCACTTGGCATTTTCAATCGGTCTTTTAAGGCGCGAACTTTCTGCAGGTTGGATGCCGGGTCGGCGTCGGCCGATTCGCTTTTCCAGGCGACGTAGGCGTGTACGTCATCCAGATATTTTTGAGCGAGAGATTTGTAATCTGTCACCCAGGCCGCGCCGGGCGGCGGTGCGGTACTGACAAAGCGTTCTAATAATGAGGCGGCGTTAGCGATGTCCAATTTGGTGATGTCTTTGAATCCGAACAAGAGGAGTGAGAAAGAATTCGATTCGGCAGTGCCAGCCGGAATGCTGTCTGGCTCAACCATTCGTTGCGCCATCGCCCGCAGGGATTTCGCCAATTCGGCGTCACTCTTTTGAAATCCAACGTCGCCGGCATTTTCGACGTGCTGAAAAGCCTGCTGAGCTTGGGAGGGCTCGCGGCTAATCAATGCGGCCAGGCCCTCGTTTAATCGCAACCAGTCATACAGCGGTTGGCGGTTTTTCGCGTCGAGCGCAATTTGCGCAAAAGCCGCATGCGCGACGCGATGGTGGTCTCGAGTGAGTTCGCGGCGCGCGTCGGCAAAACGCCTTTCCAGTTCGACGTTGGAAATGGTCGACCCTGGCTGAACGGGACCGTTCCTGGCCGGTTTTCGGATAACGACCAGTCCAAGGGCGACGATAGCAACCAGAATAGCGCTGCCGATTCCCAGAAACCAACCGCGCCCTTTGCCGCCGCCCGCGCCGCCGATCGTTTTGCCGGTAAGCAATTGATGCGCGTGTTCCAGTTCCTTCACCACATCGTCGTACGATGCGAAGCGAAGCTTTGGATCGGGTGCGATCATCCGATGCAGAACACGGGCGGTCGCGGCCGAAATTTCCGGAGCCGCCTGCCGCAAATCGAGCGGCTTGTTTTTTAAAGTCATGAGCTCCGCGGCGGAATTCGTGTCGCCTTCGATCGGCGCTTTGCCGGCAGCGGCATGGAAAAGCGTGGCGCCAAGACTGTAAATATCGCTTCGGAAATCCTCCGGCTGAGTGTTCAATCGTTCGGGCGCAACGTAATAAGGCGTGCCCCAAATTTCGCCGCGATTCTCCGCTTTTTCGGCGGCCACGCCGGCCAATCCGAAATCGCCGATCTTCGCGGTCTGTTCGTCCGCGAAGAGGATGTTCGCCGGCTTGACATCACGATGGATGAGGCCCTTGGCGTAGGCCGCGCGCAGACCTTTGGCGACCTGGATTCCCGCTTCGAGGACTTGTTCTTCCGGTAAGCGTTTCCGTTCTTCAATGAAATCGTCGAGGCTTCCGTGATCGACCAATTCCATGACTAAATAAAACTGGCCGTGATCCATCCCGGACGAGAATACCTGAATGACGTTCGGATGATTGACCGACGCAGCGACGCGGGCTTCCTGCTGCAGTTGGGCAGTTTGATCGATTCCGCCCCCAAGGTCCTTGCGCAACAATTTCAACGCGACCAAACGATCCAGTAATGTGTCGCGTGCCTTATAAACCGTTCCCATCCCGCCCACACCGAGCGTTTCCAGCAAGACGAAATTATTGAACGAGCGCTCGACCCGCATCTTTTCGCCGCAACTCGGGCAGGAGATGCGGGAGAGCGGCTCGGCATCGGTCGTGTCGATCGGTGCGCCGCACGCCGGACATGTTTGCATCACCGCATTCTCTGCTGGCATCTTACGCGATTCTACCAAACCGAATGCCGGGGGCAATCAAACCTGAAAGCTCCAAAGGACAAATTTCGAATTCCGAAATAAGTTCGAATGTCCCAAGCGATGACTTTCTTCTACTTTTTGCATGAGTTCCACTTTCGAGATTCGAACTAAGCCGGACTGGCGGCTTCTGAGTTTCGAATTTTGAACGGTCGATTAATTCCCGAATGACAAACAATATTCCTATTTGTCTAGTTGTTGCAAAAGAAGCAAATCGTCTTCGTTTGGATCAGTTTCTTGCCCGTGAGCTTCCGCAATTCTCCCGGTCACGCGTGCAGCAGTTGATTCGAGGCGGATTTGTAAAAGTAAATAATCAGCCGGCGAAGCCGCGCGATCCCGTCCGAACGGACGACGCCATTGAATTGATTGAGCCGCCGTTGGAGAAAACCGAAAACAAACCGGAGAACATTCCTCTCGACGTTCTTTTTGAAGACAACGACCTCATTGTCATCAACAAGCCTGCCGGTCTGGTCGTTCATCCCGGGGCGGGTCATCGCGAACACACCTTGGTCAATGCCTTGCTGCATCATTGTTCGAACCTGTCGGGGATTGGCGGCGAAGAACGACCGGGAATCGTTCATCGGCTCGACAAAGAAACTAGCGGTTGCCTCGTCGTCGCGAAAACCGACGAAGCCCATCGGGCGCTCTCAATTCAGTTCGCCGATCGCACCGTCGAAAAAGTTTACCTGGCTCTGGTCGCGGGAAGAATGAAGCGAACTGCAGGCACGGTCGAAAAGAAGATTGGGCGCCATCCCTTCCAGCGCCAGAAAATGAGCGTTCAACCGGAACACGGAAGAGAAGCCCGGACGGATTATCGCGTGGTTCGATCGTCGGAGCAGGGGAGCCTGGTCGAATGCCGATTGCACAGCGGCCGGACTCATCAGATCCGCGTCCATTTGCATCATTTGGGGCACGCGGTTTTGGGTGACAAAATCTACGGCGCACGGTCCGCGGGCAATTTTCCGCGTCAGATGTTGCACGCGTGGAAGCTCGGTTTTCAACGTCCACGGACGAACAAGTGGAAGGATTTCGAGGCACCGGTCCCTGAGGATTTTCAGAAGGCGCTGCGCTCGCTCCAGTTGTAACAACTCCGTGCGGATCTTCCGGTGGCTTTTGAAGTTGGGCGATCGGACACGAAGCGAAAAGGAAAACGAATCGTCGTTGTGCAGTTGCGTGGCTAAATTCGCGCGGCGGGATCCGCCGCGGCGGGAACTTCAATTTCGGGGCCAGAATCGGGGGCCGCCCGTTTACCTCGCCGCGCAACTCGCTGCATTCCGGCGCGGACCGCGGCCAGGTCCACCAGTTCCGCCACTCGAGATTTCAAAGCCAGTGCTCGATTCAGCAGAAAAGCGCAGAAGGCCGCGTAGGGAATGAAGAACCACAAATCCAGGTGGGCCACGTTGATCTGGCGATAAATCAATATGCTGATCGCGATCAAATTGAAAATGACAGTGGTCGTGACAAATCGCGATCGAATCCGAACGCGAGTCAGGCATTTGGGACCACCATGATATTCGGTGACCGTTTGCAACACCACGCTCCACCAAAAGTTTCCGTAAATTTGCAGATCCCACTCATTCCAGCCCGAATCCGTGGAGTAGCGCCAGCCTTCTTCTTCCAACAGCTGGAAAATCTGGCCTAACAAATGGTGGCGGTCCCGTCCTTCTTCGCTCCAGAAAGCAATTGGCCGCCAGAAACTACGGCTGCGGACTCCCTCGGGCAGATGCTCGTGCGTCGCAATGACACTCCGTGGGGTGCGCTTGAACCGAAGCCAGGTGAAGTAACGAGAAAATCCTCGAACCAGCGGTTGAACGAAAGCGAGAAACATGACCAACAGACGCGCAATGATTGTGTCGTATCGCGGCTCCACTCGCGCCCGGACCATATAAGAAAGGGCAACACACAGGGTGCCGCCGAACATCAGGTAAGGAACAATTCGCAGCGACGGCAAAAAGATTCCCAGACCGAACAGGAAAATGGTCAACGCGAACCATTCAATGCTGCTCAAGTAGGCCGCCAATTCCGACTGGGGGGTGGGATAGATCGACTGAAAAAATCCTTCGCCGAAAACTCCGTGGTAAACGATTGGGCGATTCAAGAACCAACTAAAACGAGGCGTTCCGTAAATCTGGCCCCGCCATTTGGCCGTTCCGGTCGGTCCGAAAAAGACGAGGTGCTTGAACCGAAGCAATGATTCGGCTTCGCCGTAGCCATCCTGTTGTTTGAAAAACGCGCGCAACGTGAAGCGGCGATGATGCCAAACCATGGCGGTCGGGCTGAAGGCGATCACGCCTCCGGCTTGTTGCAGGCGCCAGCAAAAATCCACGTCATCGCCGGCCTTCCGATATTCCGGATCGAAACCCGTGACGTTATCGAACGCCCACTTGTAGAAGGCCATGTTACATCCGGGGATGTGTTCGGCCACCGTGTCGGTCAGCAGCACGTGGCTGGGACCACCCGGCGCCGCGGCCACGCAAGCCTGGACCCAGTTTTGCCCTGGCGGTGTGATATTGGGGCCACCGACACCGGCGTAATCACCACTCGTTAGGGTGCCGATTAAATAATATAACCAATCCGCGTCGGCCATGCAGTCGGAGTCGGTGTAGGCAATCACTTCGCCGCGGGCGGCAGCGGCCCCGGCGTTCCGGGCATAACTCAAGCCATGATTGGTTTGATGAATGTAGCGAACGTGTGGAAATTGAGCGGCAATGTTTCCGGTATCGTCCGTCGATCCGTCGTCGACCAGGATCACTTCGTAATCCGGATAATTCATTTTCCCTAACGACTCGAGACATGCCGCCAACGTTTTCGCGCCGTTATAGGAGCAGACAATAACCGAGACCGATGGCGTTTTAGTCAGTGGCCGATGTGGCAAAATGGAATTTTCGCGACCGAGCTTCTCGCGCAGCATGTCGAAAGCTTTTTTCGGTTTCCGATCGCGGGTCACGATGCCAAACGCCCAATCGGTGATTTCCTGTTCGCCGGTGTACCATTCGTCCGTCCAGGAAAAGAAAACCGTTCCGGCCAACCCGCATTTCACCACACTGTCGATGTGCCAGCCGAGCATTTGCGCCTGCTCGTCTTCCGTGTGACGAATCGTGTCCATGCCGAATTCGCCCAGGATCAGCGGCTTTTCTTCGGTCAAGTTTTGCAGGCGAAGCAGATAATTTTCAAATTCGCGCTGGTTGTGCAGGTAAACATTGAAGCAGAAGAAATCGACGTTTTGCGGAAGCAAATATTCCGTCGGCGGATAGGTGGCGTAGGAATAGAGAACGTCCGGGTCGATTTGGCGTCCGATTCGAATCAGATGCTCGACGAATTCGGTCACGCGCCGAACACCGAGCCAGCGAATCATCGTGCTCGAAATCTCGTTGCCGACGAGGTAACCAAACACCGCCGGGTGGCCGCGATGTTCGCGCACGGCGTCGCGGACGGCCTTGATGATTTCATTGCGCGCCGCTCGCTGGCGCAAGAACTCGATATGCTTGGCCCACGGCAAGGTGATCAGGACTCGCACCCCGGCGGCGGCGCATTGATCCAGGAACCAGCGCGGCGGTGAATGATAGATCCGGACGAGGTTGATGCCGATCTCGCGCATCAGACGAAGATCAATTTCCAACTGCTCCGGCCGTCCCACGTAGTATCCTTCGCTGTCGGGCTTAAACGGGCCGTAAGTCACCCCTTTGACAAAAAACTTCCGGTCGTCTTCAAAGAAAAATTTAGCGACAGCCCGGATCCGTTGGTTGGGAAGGTCGAGGATTTTTGTCATTCCGGGCGAAGTCGAGGAATCTCTCACTTTAGACGGAGAAAACTAGCAGCGTCACCTACAGAGTCAGGAGAACTTCGCCGACAATGCGGGCCGTGCGTTCGATATCGTCACTGGTGTGAGTGGTCGAAATAAATCCGGTCTCAAACTGCGACGGGGCAAAATAAACGCCGCGGGCAAGGCAGCCATGGAAGAATTTGGCGAACGCTTTGAGATCGCTGGTCTTTGCCGTGGCCAAATCGATTACGTGCTCGGAGGTGAAGAACAGGCAAAACATCGAGCCGATTCGATGAAAGGTCAGCCTCGCTTTGGCGATCGCTTCTTTGGTCACACGTTCAAACTCTTCCCCGCGATCTTCCAGCAGTCTCCATCCGTTGATTTTTTCCAGTTCGCGAAGCTGAGCCAGGCCCGCCGCCATGGCCAAAGGATTTCCCGAAAGCGTTCCCGCCTGATAAACCGAGCCGTCCGGCGAAAGATGATTCATGATTTCGGCGCGACCGCCAAATGCCCCAACGGGCAGACCGCCACCAATGACTTTCCCGAGTGCGGTGAGGTCCGGTTTCACTCCGCATAATTCCTGGACGCCACCGCGAGCCACGCGAAAGCCGGTCATCACCTCATCAAAAATTAAAAGAGCGCCATGGCGCGTGCATTCCTCGCGCAGGTTCGCGAGAAAATTTTCCCTGGGAAAATAGAGCCCGGCATTGGCCGGGATCGGTTCGAGAATGATCGCCGCGATTTCGTCCTTATTTTCCCGAAACGTTTTTCGAACCAGCTCAATGTCATTGAACGGCAGCGAAATAGTGAGATCGGCAAATGCTTTGGGAACACCGGCGCTGTCCGGCTGGCCATGAGTGAGCGCGCCGCTGCCCGATTTCACCAGCAACGAATCGGCGTGACCGTGATAACAACCGTCGAATTTGATAATCTTATCGCGTTTGGTGAATCCGCGGGCCAGGCGCAGACACGACATCGTCGCTTCCGTGCCACTGTTGACCATTCGCACTTTTTCGATCGAGGGCATCCACGCGCAGATGAGCGCGGCGAGATCGATTTCGAGCGGATTCGGAATGCCGAAACTGAGTCCTCGCTCGGCGGCGGTGGAAACGGCCTCCGTCACCACGGTTGGCGCATGACCGAGAATGGCCGGCCCCCAGCTGCCGACGTAATCGATGTATTCTTTTCCGTCGATGTCCCAGATTTTTGGGCCCTTCGCCCTCGCGACGAAAAACGGTTCGCCGTTGACGTTGCGAAAGGCCCGGACGGGCGAATTCACTCCGCCCGGAATGAGCTTCTGGGCACGGGCGAAGAGTTCGGATGAACGGGAAGTCACGGAGCAGAAGGTAGCCACAGATTTCCAGAACCCAAATTGCCGCGCCGACAAAAAAAGAGTCCGCGAATCTGTGCGCTCTGAGTCGAATTCGATCGGCGCTTGATACGGGGCGCGAGCCACCGATATTGTGCGCTCTTGCTAACGGCGGGGTAGCCAAGTGGTAAGGTCGCGGTCTGCAAAACCGCTATTCGCGGGTTCGATTCCCGCCCCCGCCTGTTTTCATAGGTAAAATCAGCGAGAATGCGCGTGAAAAACGCCCGATTCACAACGAAAGTCACAACAAATCCGCTGATTTCCACCTAAGTTAGCGACGTTTGCTTTGCCCGATTCCCAGTAGCGACGTGTAGTGCAACGGCTACGGTTAAAGCTGCGTGCGTGCGACGAAACAGGTGATGCAACCGTCTCCGCTCGATTGGCGCGAGTGGGACTTCGGGAGGAACAAACTGCCGCCCGAGGAGCTAGCCGCCTGCTACGCTCACGAATACGGGCGCGAAAT
>CAWJUP010000001.1:0-526380 GCA_963846065.1 uncultured Verrucomicrobiae bacterium | reverse complement strand
TGGTCGAGGATCATACCAAAGACCTGGCTGCCTTTCAAGACGAAGCGAAAAATGGCACCGATCCTGATTTGAAAAGCTGGGCGGACAAAACAGCCAAAGGGGTCAAGAAACATTTGGATCTGGCGAAAGATGTTCAGGCAAAACTGAAATAAATTCCACCGACTCGTTGGTTGCGGCGCGCCAAATGGCGCGCCGCTTTTTTTTGCAGAGTGATTACGCCATGCTGTTCATGGACGGCCAGATACGTAAACTGGGGCGAGCAACGGCCATACTGATCGATCATGCGCAGGACTAAAATTATCTGCACTCTCGGCCCAGCCACCGAGAAGGCTGATGTTTTAAGAGAGTTGATCCGAAACGGAGCGGACGTCTTCCGCCTGAACATGAGCCACGCGACCGCCGATTGGGTTCGGGAGATCGTGCCGCGAATCCGGAAACTTGCCGACGAAACCCAACGTCCCGTCGGCATTTTGCTGGATACCCAGGGCCCGGCCATTCGAACCGGAGATGTGGCCAAGCCGCTGCACCTGAAAGTCGGCGATACGGTCGAATTCACGGTTCACCGCGCCAAGCCGACCGAAGAATATTCGGTCGCCGTAAACTATGATGGACTACCCAATGACATTTCGGTGGGCAATACGATTCTCGTTGATAACGGAATTCTGAAATTTCTGGTTCTGGACAAAACGCGCGACCGCGTTCGCGGCAAAGTCCTGACTGCGGGCACGCTTGGATCACGGCGTCACATCAACTTGCCGGGTGTGCGCGTCAGCCTTCCCCCGATGACAGAAAAGGATTTCGCGGATGTCGCCCTCGGCGCGGAAATGGAGGTCGACATAGTCGCTCTCAGTTTCGTTCGCGAAAAGGAGGACCTCGACGAGCTCCGGGCATTTTTAGCCAGGCACAAAAGCAAAGCGATGGTGATGGCGAAAATTGAAGACCAGGAGGCGGTCCATTCCATCGATTCCATTATTCGGGCCAGCGATGCGATCATGGTGGCGCGTGGCGATCTCGGGATTGAAGTTCCGATCGAGGAACTTCCGATCATTCAGCGGCGCATCGTCAAGATGTGTATTCGTTTGAGCAAACCAGTCGTCGTGGCCACTCACATGCTGGAATCGATGATCACGAATCCGCTGCCCACACGGGCAGAGATCACCGATGTGGCGAATGCCGTATTTGAGCAGGCTGACGCCATCATGCTGAGCGGCGAAACGACGGTGGGACGTTATCCCGTGGAATGTGTCGAGATTCTGAATCGCGTGGCGACGCGGATCGAGCGCAGCGGTGGCGCCGGTTATTCCAAATCGGCGATCTTGGAAGATGCGCGCCAAAAAACGGTTGCGTCGGCCGTGGTGTTGGCGAATTCCCTGCCTCGGGCGCGAATCATTGTTTTCACCCGCCACGGAGCAATGGCGAGACATGCGTCCAACATGCGACCTGAAAACGCGCCAATTTTTGCTTTTACCCCGAGCGAAGCCGTGCGCCGTCAGGTCGCGCTGTGCTGGGGCGTGTATCCGGCCCGGATCGATTTTAGTGACGATCCGAACGCGACAATCGAAACAGCGGAAAAATTCCTCCGCACTCACAAGCTCACGGTCGCCGGCGACAATCTCGTGATCATCAGCGACATCCTTTCCGAAGGCACCCGTTTCGATTGTGTGCAGCTGCGCACGGCAAAATAAAAACGGCGCTCGAGCGAGCGCCGTTCTCAAAACTGTATTTTCTGATCCGGTTTACGCTTCGACCGGCAATTCCACATCAATCGGCTTTTCCTTCTTGCTCAAGGCCCGGCGCAGTTTCGACAGCGCGATGTTTTGCAGTTGACGAATTCGCTCACGGGTCACGCCAAACTTTTTGCCAACTTCCTCGAGCGTCTTGGGTTTGCCGCCGTCGAGTCCGAAGCGTTGGAAAATAATTTTTTTCTCGCGGTCATCCAGAACGTCCAGCAACCCCCCTACTTCGTTGCGCAGATTCTTATCGCGCAGCAATTCAAAAGGAGTTTGCGCATCTTCGTCGCCGACGATCTCGCCAAATTCAGTGGAGTCGTCGTCGCTAATCGGCGCATCCAGGGAAGCCGGACGAATGGAAACGGTCTTGAGCTGGGAAACTTTTCCGCTGGCAATACCAATTTCTTCGCCGAGCTCCTCATCGGTCGGTTCGCGGCCGAGTTCCTCGCTCATTTGCAGCGAAACACGGCGCATCTTGGAAATCTTGTCCACCAGATGGACGGGCAAACGGATCGTCTTGGATTGATTGGCCAAGGCGCGCTTGATCGATTGCTTGATCCACCACGCGGCGTAAGTGCTTAATTTGCCACCTTTGGCCGGATCGAATCGCTCGACCGCTTTCATCAGTCCGATGTTGCCTTCGGAAATTAAATCGAGCAGCGGCAGACCCAGGTTCGCGTAATCGTGCGCGATCTTGACGACCAATCGCAAATTGGAACGAATCATGAGCGCGCGCGCCTCGCGATCGCCTTTCTTGATCTTGGCGGCAAGCTCAATCTCCTGCAGCGGCGTGAGCAGTGGGATTTGCCCGATCTCGCGCAGATAAATTTTTATTCCGGTATCGCTATCTTCAGCGGCCATATAGCCTCTTTTCATGACTTACCCTCTGGGGTTGGATCGAAAACCCAATGGAGAAACCCTCGACCAACAGTTCTCCGATCACAGTTTTTAACATTCTTTAGGTAGTTAACAAGGTTAAATATTCCAACCTCTGACAGTGTTTCAGACGTGCCCGTTCAATAATTTCTTCAATGGCACCTAAAGCTCTGGTAATCAGTAGTATACGAATCGATCAATTTTAGCTGTCAAGACCCCCCGATTTGACCCCGTCAAGCCACCCCGTTTTTTCCCTGTTTTCGACCCAAATCCGACCCCTTCCTTCCTCAGTTTCCACATCGCAAAAACGCTCAGATTCTCCAGACCCGTTCGGCTCCAATCAGTCGTTTAGATGCGTTTCATTGCATTCATACGCGGAATTTCCCTGAATCTTTCATCAGCCAATGAGGAATACCACGCGGAAAGGAACCGGATTTGTGGCTTTCCAACGGCTGAAGGTTTCTGCAACTCTAGTCGCGCAACGTTCCCCCAATGTTGGCAAAAATTTATTCCGCGGCGGTTTATGGCGTCGACGCCTATGAGGTCGAAGTCGAAGTCAATGGAGCAGGCGGCGACCCGAAGATCTACATCGTCGGGCTGCCCGATACCGCGGTCAAAGAAAGCAAAGACCGCGTCACCACCGCGGTTCAGAACAGCGGTTATTTCTGGCCGCGCGGTCGCACCACGGTAAACCTCGCACCGGCCGACATTAAAAAAGAAGGCCCAAGTTTTGATCTGCCCATCGCGCTGGGAATGATCGCGGTCACCGAACAAATCGACAGCGCACCATTTCAGAACTTCAGTTTTGTCGGCGAACTCGCGCTCGATGGCTCGGTTCGGCCGATCAAAGGTGTGCTCCCGGTTGCGCTGGAAGCACGCAAACGCGGCAAGCGCGCTTTATTTGTTCCCGAAGCGAACGCCGCGGAAGCCGCGATGGTGAGCAAGATCGAAGTTTACGGGGTGCAAAATCTGCGACAAACGTTTCAATTTCTGCGGGGAGAATTGCCATTGCACCCGACTCGCGGCGATGTTTCGCAATTCTTCGCTCACCACCAGGACTACGACGTCGATTTCAGCGATGTCAAAGGTCAGGCGCACGTCAAACGCGCCATCGAAGTCGCCGTCGCGGGCGGGCACAACATCTTGATGATCGGGCCGCCCGGCTCCGGGAAGTCGATGCTTTCGAAACGGATTCCGACAATCATTCCCCCGATGTCGCTCGACGAGGCGATCGAGACGACAAAGATCCATAGCATTGCCGGTCTGTTGAACAATGGAAGATCGTTCGTTGCGACCCGCCCGTTCCGTTCGCCCCATCACACGATCAGCGACATTGGACTACTTGGCGGCGGAACATTCCCCAGCCCGGGTGAAGTCAGCCTCGCTCACAACGGCGTGCTCTTTTTAGACGAGCTTCCTGAGTTCAAACGGTCGGCCCTTGAAGTCATGCGCCAGCCCCTGGAAGACGGGCGCGTCACCATTTCTCGAGCGGCCGGCACTTTAACATTTCCGGCTGAGTTCATTCTATGTGCCGCGATGAATCCTTGCCCGTGTGGATATTTCGGCGATCTCAAACGCGAGTGTCGATGCAGCCCCATTCAAGTGCAACGCTACCGGCAGCGGGTGTCCGGCCCGTTGCTCGATCGGATTGATCTCCATATCGAAGTTCCGGCGGTCGAATATCGAGATATTGCCAGCCAACGAGATGAAGAAAATTCGCTCCCGATCCGAGAACGTGTTAGACATGCGCGTTGCCTTCAGCAGGAACGGTTTGCCGGAGATAAAAAAACAAGCTGCAATGCGCGCATGACGACGAAGCATCTAAAAAACCATTGCCAATTGAATGCCGATGCGAATGAACTGATCCGCATTGCCATGTCCGAACTCAACCTGAGCGCGCGTGCCTACGATCGGATTCTCAAAGTTTCGCGAACAATTGCCGATTTGGATGGTAAACCGGATATTTCCCCCGAACATGTGAGCGAAGCGATTCAATATCGCAGCTTCGACCGCACGTTGTGGGTGTGAACTACGCGCTTCGCCTCCTCCCAGTCTTGTTTGCGGCTGCTCTCCTGGGCTGCGGCGCAACTGATCCGCTCGAAGAAACGTTCGAGCAAACCTACGCGATCGATCGCAATAGTTCGTTGGACCTGACCAATGTCGACGGATTAATCCAAATCTACGGCGCACACAAACCTGGCCTTCAGGTAAAAGCGGTCAAGAGGGCGTACCGCTCGGAACGGCTGAAGGCGATTCAAGTCAACGTGACACAGACCGCCAACACCACCACCATCACCACGAGCTTTCCGCCTTCAAAAAAGTGGAGCTTTTCCGATCGCTCGGGCACGGTTGATTACGTGGTTGTCTTACCGGCAACCTGCACCATCTCGCGCGCAAAATTAAAAAACGGTGAGATTCTGCTGGCGGGGATGGACAGCGGCGATGTCAGCGCCACCGTCCAGAACGGTCGGATCTTTATCAAAAATTGCTTCGGAAACGCGCAAGCCAAAGCAGCCACCGGCACCATTACTTTGGGTTACGATTGGTGGTGGACGAAGCGATTCACTGCGGTTGCGGAAATGGCAGACGGAAACGTATTCGCTACGATACCGGGTGCCGCTTCGTTTCACATGCAGGCTGCGGCGCCAAACGGAAAAATTGGGAATGACTTTGCCGAACAGCAGGACCGCACCGGCGCAATCATCACCAAAGTCGATGCCGTCATCGGCGATCGTGCTGAAGCGACCTTCAATCTGACCGCCGACCACGGAGATATTAAGATCATGGAAGCAAATCCGTGAGGTTCGCATTTTCCAGCATGCGGGCGACAGTTCGCCGATCCGACGAATCCGATTTGCAAATCCAAACTTAAAATCCGAAACTGAAATTCGAAATTTTAGATGCCTTCTTTCGATATTGTCTCTGAAGTCGATAAACAGGAGCTCGACAACGCACTGAATCAGGCGCGCAAGGAAATCACCACGCGCTTCGACCTGAAAGGCGCGAAGACCGAAATCGTCGAGGAGAAGGATCAGATTGTCCTGACCGCCGATGACGCCAATCACTTGCGCGCGCTCCGGGAAATCGTGATCGGCAAACTATCCAAGCGCGGAGTCGACCTGCGGAACGTGAAGCAGGACGAGCCCGCGATTTCATCCATGGGCCATGCCCGGCAAGAATTGAAAATTCAGCAAGGACTTGAAGGAGAAAAAGCAAAGGAAATCATTTTGGCGATCAAAGGCCAAAACTTCAAAGTGCAGAGTCAGCTCCAGGATCGGCAAATTCGCGTGACTGGAAAAAAAAGAGACGAGCTGCAGGACGTCATTCAATTTATCCGCGGTCGCGACTTTGGCGTAGCGACGAACTTCAAAAATTTCCGCGACTAATCTTCGACCGCCGGCGGGCGGTTCAGCCTCCCTGGACGGGTGGCATGATTGCGATCTCTTCGTTGTGGCTCAGCTTGTATTCGCGATCGACAAACTCGATGCCCGCGCCCATGAGAATCGTTTTGTCATGATCGCGAAGACGCGGAAATGCGGTGAAGATTTTCCCCAGCAGATCTGAAGCTGTCGCCGGTTCAGCGAGCTCCGTCTCAAATGTCTCAACGCCGGTCACGTCCCGCAGCTGGGCGTAAAAATGGGCACGAACTCGCATCGACTCACCCATCCCGGCTGATCAGGTCTTTCCGGAGAACGCCGATATAAGGCAGGTTGCGATAACGCTCGTCGTAGTCGAGCCCGTAACCGACGACGAACTCATCTTCGATTTCGAAGCCTAAATAGTCGGCATCGACCGCTCGGGTGCGTTGTTTCTTTTTGCTCAAAAGAACACAAACCTTAATACTGCGTGGCCCCACAGTTTCGAGTTTTTCGCGGATCGCGGCCAGGGTGTTTCCGCTATCGAGAATGTCGTCCAGAATCAGGATATGGCGATCCTCCACGTCGGGCAGCGCGATCTGTTTGAAAATGACTTCGCCGGTTGTTTGCGCCTTTCCGTGGTAGCTGGCGACGCTCAGGCAGTCGAGTTTCAGCGGCAGCGGGATTCGCCGAAGCAAGTCCGCCATGAACATCAGGCTGCCGTTCAGTACCGCGATCACGGTGAGTTCCTTCCGCGAATAATCCTTCGAGATTTCCGCGGCGATTTCATCCAGGCGTTTGAGAATTGTCCGCTCATCAAACAACACCCGGTCGAGGTCGGCCTGCATCATCAATCATCCCGCGTCGCGTCGAAAAATCAATCGGACGAATGACCTTCTTCCGCCAAAGCAGTTTGCTTCCGGCGAGGCCAAATGGAACGCTGGCAGAGTTCCAAATCATGCGCGTCGCACACGAACGGATTGAGATTCATACCAACGGCAAGGGCACCTACGAATTGACGGACGCCGTTGCCGAAAAGATCGGCCGGGCCGGAATCCGCAACGGAACGATCACCGTGTTTGTCCAACATACCAGTTGCAGCCTGACCATGATGGAAAACGCCGCGCCCGCGGCCCGACGTGATGTCGAGCGCTTCTTCGAACAACTCGCCCCGGAAGATGCCGACTATGAACACGATGATGAAGGACCCGACGATATGCCATCACATATCCGGATGGTTCTCACTCAGACCAGCGAAACGATACCGATTGTGAACGGACGAATGGAACTGGGAACCTGGCAGGGAATTTTTCTTTTCGAGCATCGCCGAGCCGGCCATCACCGGCGGGTGCATTTGACGATGATCGGAGAATAGCTGCGTCGCTGATGGTGGATCATCAGCAATTCAAACCGCGGCTAACGAACCAGGCTAAAAAGAATACATCGCGTCGACCAAACGCAGCGATTTATCGTTAGGCAGAACATGTTGCTCCATTTGGTTCATGACATAGGCGAAGGCGAGGCGGTTTTCGGGATCCGCAAAAGCATTACTGCCTCCTGCCCCGGGTTGCCCGAAACTCGATCGCGACGGTCCGCAAATTCTCCTGGTTGATTGTGATGAATCCTTCATGAACCCCGCGGAGAAAGCCGTCGGCATTTGAAAGACGCGATCGGACCCGTCAGTCAAAGTTGTTGTCATCCAGGCCAGCGTCTTGGCCACGAAGAACTGCCGATCTTCAATCTCGCCTCGATTCGCCAATAGCGCATAAAACTTGGCGAGCGAGTTTGCACTTCCAATTCCACCAAAAGAGGCGATCGGCAATGCGCGAATTTCCGGCTTATTCATCGCGCTGACCGATGACAATCCTTGCGGCGAAGTAAACACCTTGTTGGCAAAGGTGCCGCGAGTGGCCACCTCGGCGTAAAACTGACGATGACCCGGATCTTTCCCGGTCTTGGCCGCATAAATGGAAGCGACCCGCTGTTCCTGCTTCGCCGGTAGGCCAATCCAAAGATCCAGCTCCAGGATATCGGCAAACATTTTTCGCCAATATTCGGACACGGAACATCCGCCGATTCGCCTAACGAGTTCGTCAACCAAAAAACCGAAGGTTCGCGCGTGGTAGCCGTGCGCCGTCCCCGGCGGCCAGTTCGGCGCCTGTTGTTCGAGCGCTTCGATCACCGAATCGTATTCGAGGATGTCGATCGGACGATCGAGGGCGGCGAGTCCCGCTTGGTGCGAAAGCAATTGCGCCAGCGTGATCTCCGCTTTGCCTGCTTGTCCGAATTCGGGCCAAAACTCAACCACGCGCTCACCGATTTCGCGTTTGTTCTCCTGTAAGGCATGCAATAGACACGCGCTGGCGATCGCTTTCGTCGCCGACCAGATCAGAACAATGGTGTCTCCGGTCCAGGCATTTTGCCGCGAGCCGTCGCGAAATCCCCCATACAGGTCGAGAACGGGTTTCCCATTTTCCCAGACCGAAACCGCCGCGCCCAGTTCGCCGAATCTTTCGAAATTCTCTCGAAAAAGAGGTTCGAGCCGGGCGCGAAGCTCGTGCGCATGCAAGGCCATGAACCAAGCTGTAATGCCAGGCGCGCCGCCTGCAACATTTTACCACGAAGCCGCAGCTCTTCGTTACAAGATCGCCTGGAGGGATTTCAGATCGGGATCTTTTTTGGCGAGATCCCGGAAGGACGGTTCCATCTTGAAACTGGTCAGCAAATTCGTTCGCGCGCCGGAAAGATCACCGAGCAACGCATCGTAACAGCCCATGTTGTAAAAGTAGATCGGTTCGTTCAGTAATGCGGTGGGCCCGCGAAGGAGAACTCTCTTCGCATCCGCCGTTCGTCCCAGTTCATGCAGACAGAAACCGGCGTGCAAAAATCCCGCGGCGCAATGGGGCGCGACCCGGCACAACTTGCGACTAACGACCAGGGCGCGGCACCAACTTTTGCGCTGCATCAAGTGATGCAATCGAAGTTGCAACACCTCCGGTCGATTTTGAGCACGCGCTTCGATGGCATTGAGCTCAGCTAAGGATTCGCGCGCCATGCCCAGTTCGGCATAGCCGCACGCTGCCCGAAACCGCCATTCAAAAGTCACGCATTGGCTTTAAGCATGGAGCTTGCCAATGCAGATCCGGCAACAATTCACCTTCGGTGGAAGGGGTTTTGCCGCTGCGATTCAATCCGGTTACAAGAGTAATTTTTCCAGCTCGCTTACCCGCCGTTCAAACAAGCGCAGCGTGCTCTCGACCGGGGCCGATGTTCCCATATCGACGCCGGCATCCTTCAACGTCTTCAGCGGAAATTCCGAGCCGCCGGATTTCAAGAAGCCAAGATACTTGTCCACCGCTCCCGGTTCGCCGCTCAAAACCTTTTCGGAAAGTGCGACCGCGGCCGAAATGCCGGTCGCATACTTATAAACATAGAACGCGCTGTAGAAGTGCGGGATTCGCAGACATTCCAATTCAAGTTGAGAATCGATGACAAAGTTCTCCGCAAAATATGCATCCAACAATTTGCGATACTCAGACTTGAACACATCCAGGGTCAGCGCACCGCCGCCCTCCTCCACCGCGTGGATGACTTTCTCGAATTCGGCGAACATCGTCTGGCGAAACACCGTGCCCCGGATGTCATCGATCTGCCGGTTGATGATGTAGGCCCGCATTTTGGGATCGGTCGTTTGCTCAAGCAGGAAATGAGTTAAAAGCTCCTCGTTAAAGGTGGAGGCAACTTCGGCCAGGAAAATTGGATAATCGTAATCCTGGAAGGGCTGCGATTTTTGCGCGAACCAGGTGTGCATCGAATGGCCGGCTTCGTGAGCCAGCGTGTAGACGTCCGAGAAGACATCTTCCTTGTAATTCATCAGGATGTAAGGAGGCGAACCGTAACTCGCCGAAGAGAACGCGCCACTTCGTTTGCCCTTGGTTTCATAACGATCGCACCAGCGCCCGCGCAATCCTTTGCTTAAGGCATCCACGTATTCGCTGCCTAATGGCTTTAAAGCGGCCAACACCTTGTCGATCGCCTCGGCGAAAGGGATACGCGTCTCAATTTCCGCCACCAGCGGCACGTAAGTGTCACAGTGATGCAGCTCGCTCAATCCGAGCACCCGCCGGCGCAAATCGAAATACCGGAAGAGCGGCTTCAGATTCGCGCGAACTGAATGGATCAAGCCGTCATACACGGAAATCGGCACGTCATCGGGAAAAAGCGCCGCTTCCAGCGCCGATGAATAATTTCTGGCGCGAGCACGAAACACATCCGCCTTGACCGAATAGGCGAGCGTTGAAGCGACCGTGTACTGGTGATCTTCAAATTCGGCGTAAAACTGATTAAAGGCGCGTTTCCGAAGTTCCGGGTCACGCTTCACCAGAAACGAACCGAACGAACTTTGCGTCAGTGGTTTTTCCCGGCCGCTTTCGTCCGCCAGCGCCCCGAACTTCATATCAACATCGGTCAGCTGGGAAAATGTGTCGTCGTATCCGCTGAGCGCGACACTGCCCAACGCGAGCAAACGCTCCTCCGGCTCGGATAAGACGTGCGGCTTCAATCGCCGGACCTTGCGCAGTTTGATTCGCCACTCCGCCAGGGCCGGAGCGTCCATGAACTTCGAAAAAGTCGCGTCGTCGATGTGTTGAATTTCCGGAACCACAAACGCGAACGCCTCGCCCATGTTCGTGATCAAATTTTGCAACTGTCCGATCCGCCCGAGGTATTCCGTGTTGGCGCCATCTTCGGCCAACTGCAGCGAGGCATAGTGATACAGTCGCTCCAGCTTCAGATCGATTGTCTTCTCAAACTCCAGGCACTCGGCCAGATCCTTCGCCGACTGACCCAGTTTGCCTTTCCAGTTCTTGATCTCGGCGTAAACGCGATCGATCCAGGCAAAATCTTCCTGCCATTTCGAAACGTCGACAAACAGATGGCTTAAATCCCATTTTTCCGATTCGGGAATATCGCTCCGGGTATTAATGTGCGGTTGTTCTTTCATTTAAATCCTTCCTCGCCTTCTTGGTGCAGGCGCGGGCCCTTCAGGTCGAGCGGCTCGCGCGCTTCCGAAATCGGCACTTGCGGGCAACTGTCGATCCATTTTTCAGAATCGGGTGCGGCCCAGCGAACCGCATTGCCTAAGACTCGTCGCACGTGGGGATTGAAATAGATCGGATACATCTCATGACCGGGAGCGAAATAAAAAATCTTACCGTTACCCCTTTTCCACGTGCAACCCGAACGAAAAACCTCTCCACCCTCGTACCAGGAGACGAAAATCATTTCGTCCGGTGTGGGGATGGCAAAGGGTTCGCCGTACATCTCCGTGTTTTGAATTTCGAAACAACGATCGATGCCGGAAGCGATCGGATGACCCGGCTGACAAACCCAAACCCGTTCGCGTTCTCCCGCTTCGCGCCAGGTCAGCGAGCAGGTCGTGCCCATCAGTCGTTTGAAAATCTTGGAGTAATGCGCGGAATGCAAGGCAATGAATCCCATTCCCTGCCATACCCGTTCCAAAACTCGCTCGACAATTTCGTCCTGCACCTTGCCATGGGCCGCATGCCCCCACCAGATCAGCACATCAGTTTCGTCCAGGACATTTCTCGTCAGACCGTGATCCGGATCGCCCAAAGTCGCGGTCCCGACCCGAAGTTCATCGTCCGCCGCCAAACCGTCCACGATGCAGCCGTGAATCCCTTTTGGATAAATCTTTGCCACGGTTGAATTCTCACGTTCGTGGACGTGTTCGTTCCAAACCAGCACGCGTAATTTCGAAGACATTTGGGTTGAGCTGTGGAGTTGAATTCTACTGACACGTTCTCCTCAACCTCTCAACTCCTCAACCCCTCAACCCCTCAACTTCTCAACTTCTCAACTTCTCAACTTCTCAACTTCTCAACCTCTGTCTTGATGTGGCCGCCATCAGCGGCGAAACAGGGAAAGAATCAGGCTCAGAAGAATGCTGATAACGATGCAGGTGACAATTGGGAAATAGAACGCGGAATGACCACGCTCGATTCGAATATCACCGGGCAAACGGCCTAACCATTTCGGCGTGAGACCGCTCCAGAACAAGAGGCCGACGACCGCGATGACAACGCCGGCGACGACCAGAAGTTTGCCGATTTCATTCATTGACAGAGAAGGTTGCGCCAATTGCCCACCCGCACAAGGTTTGAGGCCACATGGCTGTCCAATTCCGGGATTACTACGAAACCCTCGGCGTTTCCAAAACTGCGACCGAGGATGAACTCCGCAGCGCTTTTCGAAAGCTGGCGCGCAAATACCATCCCGATGTCGCCAAGGATAAGAAGAGCGCGGAAGAAAAATTTAAGCAAATCAACGAAGCCTACGAAGTCCTGAGCGATCCGGAAAAGCGCCAGAAGTACGATCAGCTTGGTGCGAACTGGAATCAGCCCGGCGGATTCCAACCACCGCCTGAATGGGGGGCGCAGCAGCCGGGAGGCGGATTTCAGCAATGGGGCGGCGATAACGGCGGCGTCCAATTTGAATTCGGCGGCACCGGTTTCAGCGATTTTTTCGAAGCATTTTTCGGAGGCGGCCGTGGGCGTTCGGCCTTTGGCGGATTTCGTGGGCGGGAGGCCACCGCGGAGCGCGGTGCGGATGTGGAAGCGGACATCATGGTCACGCTCGAAGAAGCGCTCCAGGGATCGACGCGCACGGTATCGTTACGCCGGACCGGCTCGAACAAGGTTGAAACTTATCAGGTCAAAATCCCGCGCGGAGTTCACGAGGGACAACGCATTCGACTCGCCGGACAAGGTGAAGCGGGAGCAGGCGGCGGCACCAATGGCGACCTCTTCTTGCGCGTTCGTCTGGCCAAACATCCGGATTTCACCGTTGCCGGCAACGACCTCATCCACGAAGCGAAGATCGCTCCATGGGAAGTCGTTCTCGGATCGGAATTGCGCGTGCCGACGCTGGAAGGCAAAGCGAAACTAAAAATTCCAGCCGGCACCCAGGGCGGCCAGCGATTTCGCTTGCGCGGCCGCGGTCTTCCGGGCGCCTCGGGCGAGCGCGGCGATTTGTACGTCACCCTCCAAATTCAAGTGCCAAAAAAATTGACCGAACGAGAGCGCGAAATCTGGAATGAATTAGCGAGACTACACCGCGGATAATTTTATGAAAATCGCCCTTGGCACCGATCATGCCGGCTTTCGCTACAAAGAAAAAATCAAGCACCTGCTTGAATCGTTAGGTCATGAAACAGTGGACTTCGGGACTTTTAACGAGAATCCGGTTGATTACCCGCTTTTTGTCCGACCGGCGGCAGAGGCCGTCGCGCGTGGTGTTTGCGATCGCGGTATTGTCCTCGGCGGCTCCGGTAACGGTGAAGCGATGACCGCGAACAAAGTGCACGGAGTGCGCTGTGCCCTTTGCTGGAATGAGGAAACGGCGCGACTGGCCCGTCAACACAATGACGCCAATGTTCTCTCAATGGGCGAGCGCGTGATCTCTGAAGAAATAGCGCTGAACATCGTTCGGACTTGGTTGGAAACACCCTTCGACGGCGGCCGGCACGAGCCGCGAGTGGCCATGCTCAACGCGATGTAGACACCGGACCGCCGAGTCCGATTATCGAATCAATTGATCCAGACAAACTGCGATTAGGAAAACGGCGCTGAGAAACGCGTTGCTCTGAAAAAAAGCGCGATTAATACCGGCCACGTCCAAACGATTCGCGCTGCGATGTTCGAAGAAAAGCACGCCAACCACCAGCGGCATCGCTGAAAAATAGATCCAGCCCAGGCCCGCCATCAATCCAAAGCCGATGAGCGCAATCAGCATCGCCAGGTGCAGTATTTGAGCAAGACGCAAACTCCGCGAGATACCCAGTCGAACGACAAGTGAATGCAAATCTGCTGTTCGATCGAATTCGTAATCCTGCGTGGCGTAAATCAAATCGAATCCGGCAACCCAGCAGATGACGCCGGCGGCCAGGACCAAGGGCGGAAGATCAATTCTTCCGGTTTGCGCGATCCACGCGCCGACCGGCGCAATCCCCAAGGCGAAGCCGAGGAAAAAGTGCGTCGCCGCGGTGAATCGTTTGGTCAGCGAATAGAACAGGATGCTTCCCAAGGCGAACGGCGAAAGCCAGAAGGTAAGCCGATTGATCGAAGCGGCACCAAGTAGAAACACGGCCGCCGCAATCACCAAACCAATCATCGCGACCGGCTTGGCGACCAGCAAATGCCGCGATGCCGTCCTTGGATTGCGTTGATCAAGCGACCAGTCGATCAAACGATTGAAAAGCATCGCCGCAGTCCGCGCCGAGACCATGCAAACCAGCACGAGAAACAAAACGCGCAGCGAAGGCCATCCGTTCGCTGCAACAACCAACGCCCCCAGCGCAAAAGGCAGCGCGAAAATGGTGTGCGTAAACCGGATCAGCCGCAGAAATCGCGAAACGGCCTTCCCGGTGGCAGGCTCAACCTGGATTTGAACTGCCGGGGAGCTACCTTCGTTCACGATTCGATCAGAGCTTTCAATTGTTCGGCCGCGCGGTGAAGGATCGGCATTCCGTGAGCGAAAAATATTCGCTGAATTTTCAAATCCAGAAGCTGACGAAGCGAACGACGCATTTCCCGCTCATTAGTACAATATTTTCGAGGGAGAAAGGTAAAGCCGTATGGTTGAAAATTGATGAGCGCATCTCCCACTACCAGTGTTCCTCCGTTTCCGGGGTAATAGACGGCCATCTCGTCTTCAGCCGCTCCATCGATCAAGATCAAATCGACCCCGGAAGCACCGGGCTGACCTTTGCGATCAATAATTGGGATGGAGAACTTCTTCGCGTAATCGGCCGCCGCGCGATGGTGGTTCGCGTTGGTCACGATCACGGCGCGCGGAGGTCCAGTTCGAACCAGATCGTCCAATCGGTCGGCCGGCAAGGGAATGGGATCGATCAAATAAAGCCCGGAAGGCGTGGAAAGGGCGGTTGAAAAGAGGTCGGCTTTGACGCTGGGGTCGTAGGCTTGCCAGAGAGAAAGGCCTGGGGCGGGCTGGTGAAAGTCTTGGGCGATGGGCATTTGGGTGGTGTGCCAGGGGCCGGTTTAGGGGATCACCTGGGTGGCTGGCACCTGATCTGCTATGTTTCCTATAATTACCATAGTCATGATAACCTTCTCCTACCAAGCTCGCGACGCCTCCGGACGCATCGTCTCCGGCATTCAGGATGCCCTGAATGAAGACAACGCCGTTACCTCCTTAATGAACCGGGGCCTCATGGTTCTTTCCCTGCACAAGAAAGCGGTGGCCGGTCGATCCCGCAAACGCGCCACATCGGTCAAAGAGTCCGACCTCGTTCTCTTTACCCGCCAGCTCGCCACCATGATCGAAGCCGGTATTTCGCTGGTCCAGGCTTTGACCGCGCTTTATGAACAGTGCGACCCAAAACGCCAGCGCAATCTGCGTTACATCATCAGCGATGTGACCACTCGCGTCCAGGGAGGCGAGACCTTTCACGAATCGGTGGCCAAACATCCCCGCGTCTTCAATCGACTTTTTGTCAGCATGGTAAAAGCGGGTGAAGCCGGCGGTCTGCTCGCAGAAATTCTCGACCGACTCGCCGGCTTTCTCGAAGCCAGCTCCCGTCTTCGCAAGAAGGTGAAGTCGGCCATGACCTATCCGGTCATCGTTGTCTCCATCGCCTTTTTGATTACCACCTTCCTCATCGTTAAGGTGGTGCCGATCTTCGGCGAAATTTTCAAAGATTTCGGAGCCAAGTTACCCGCGCCGACCCAATTCCTCATCGACTTGAGCGATTTTGTTCGGGGCGAATGGTATTTCATGCTCCTCGGAATCGGCGGCGTATTTTTCGGTGTCCGCACGTTTCTCCGCTCAAAACGCGGTAAACAATTGTGGGACAAATGGCGCTTAAAACTGCCGGTCTTCGGTCCGCTTGGACAAAAGATTTGCATGTCGCGATTCGCCCGGACTTTCGCGCAATTGCTCCGCAGCGGTGTGCCGATTCTTGAAGTGCTCGACATTGTCGGAGCTTCGTCCGGCAACCACGTGATCGAAACGAGCATCAAAGCCGTCGGTCAAGATGTCGAGACGGGAGACAATCTCTCTATCGCACTTTCCAAGCAGCCGATCTTTCCGCCGATGTTGCTGCGAATGGTCTCGGCTGGTGAAGCCACCGGCAAGATCGATGGCATGCTCGAGAAGATGGCCGATTTCTGGGATGAAGAAATCGAAGCCTTGCTCGACGCACTGACCTCGTTGATCGAGCCGATGCTGATCGTTTTCCTCGGCGTGATCGTCGGTGGAATCGTGATCGCGATGTTCCTGCCAATTTTCAAACTCAACGAAATCGTCTCTCAGAACAAGAGCAACTAAGGGAGAAGCTCGCAGACAGGTGGGGCGGGCCCATGGGTGGGTCCGCCCCTAATTTTTCAGCGAGGCGCGGCGGCGGGCCGCGCTTTCGCATTTTTACGGTCCGCGATCTTTGATTGGACGCTCAGGTACAGTTCACGATAAATCCGTTCAATCGCCGCCGCCGGATCCTCCAGCATCATCGACTCCTTGATCACGCTCGCGTAAATCGGAAATGCGAACGGCGATATCGCAGGAAGTTCGCGCAATTTCCAACTCAGCGTTGCTGTCTGATCGAGAAAGCGATAAGCCTCGTCCGCATCCAGAAAAGTGTGCATCGCCTGGCGATAAGCTTCGTTCAGCAGCGGATGGTCCGGCTCGTGTTGCTCCAGAACGCGAAACAAGACTTCGCTGCTCCAGGTCAGTTGTTTTCGTTGCCGCTGTTCTCCCGGGAAATTCCGCGGCACCATCAACCCGGTCTGCGTCACACCGCGAAATTGCCACTTCACCAGCTCCGAGCCACGAAGCGCGCGCGCTAAGTCTTCTTCCGCTCCTTCGCGCTCAAAACAAAGCCGCCAGTCTTCCAGCGCCAATTCCTGAAATGGTCGAAGCGTGAGCAGGAATCCGTAATCATCAATCGTCACCAGCGCGTTGCCACCGATCCGCTTTTTGATTCGCCACGCCACGATCCGGGAAAGGGCATCGTTCGCACTGCGACCGATCAGCGAATGCGAAAAATAATGAAGACGTTCCTCGTCGCGATAGAGCTCGATTAACATTTGGTTCGCGCGAGGAATCTCGGAGATCGTTGCTTGCGCCCTGAATTGTTGCACGATCGCCTCGGCGTTGGCGCTCGAGATATCGTAATTTTCGACCAGCCATTCTCTCGTCTCATCCGCGCCGCTGGCCAATCTCATGGCCACGTTCTCTCGCAAACTTCGAACCCCGCGAGCGACACCCGAAGTCAGCGGCATCTTGGCCGCATTCCATCGCGGTACCGTCGGCAAATGACCATCCGCGCGTTCCACGAATGCCTGATGCACAGCCGTATCCACTAACCTGACCACTCGTCCGGCGAGAACAAACACGTCGCCGATGTTCAGCTGCTTGATGAAATTCTCTTCGACCGATCCCAGTCGCCGGCGCTTGAGCAGAACGTCAACAAACCCCTCCGACACAATGGTGCCGATGTTGACTAACAAGTCGCGCGCCACACGCGGGTGCGCGATGGAAACGATATCGTCTTCGATTTTGATCTTACCAAAAACGTCCCGGTATTGTGGCGACAACGACGCTCCGCCGCCTTCCAAATAGTTCAGGATGCGATCGAACTCCTCCCGCGTCAGCTCGCGAAAAGGATATGCTCGGGTGATTATTCCAAAGATTTCGTCTGCGGCAGTGGCGCCGCTCGATACCATTCCGACAATCTGTTGGGCGACGACATCGAACGGTTTGTCCGAAATTCGGATCGGATCGAGCGCCTGTTTTCGGACGAGCGCCGCCGTCGCCGTCGCTTCCACCAGATCGTTCACGTTGGTTGCCACCAAGACACCGTGACTGGTGCGGTTGAGGGAATGACCCGACCGGCCAATGCGTTGGATCGCGCGCGATACTCCTTTCGGCGTGGACACCATCACCACCAGGTCGACCGCGCCGATATCGACCCCAAGCTCCAAGCTCGTCGAGCAAACCACCGCGCGCAGTTCGCCATTTTTCAATCGATCCTCAACTTCCAAACGAACGCTCCGATCAAGCGAGGCGTGATGCGTTTCAATTTGGTCGGCCAATTCCGGCAACAATTCTTTCAAACGATGACCGATTTGCTCCGCGGCGGAGCGAACGTTGGTAAAGACGAGGACGGATTGCTGCCGGCGAATTAAGTCCGCCAGTTCCTCGTACAGCCGCGCACCACTGTAACCGGCGGGCGGATATGGATCGCGTCGGATGGGAGAGAATACTTCGACGATCGTTCTCTTTTCGACTCGAGCTTCACCGACCAGACATTCGCGATCGGTGCAAACGAGAAAATTTGCCAGCTCATCAAGCGGTGCCGCCGTTGCCGACAAGCCAATCCGGCAAAAACTTGTTTCTTGAATTGTCGGGCAAGCGCATCGCTTGCCTGCCTCGCCGATTTCGCCAGACGAAATCCCGGCGTCACCATCCGCGCGCAGCGCGACCAATCGCTCCAGTCGTTCGAGAGAAATCGTCAGGTCCGCGCCGCGCTTGTTACCCGCGAACGAATGCAATTCATCCACGATCACGAAGCGGCAATTTTGAAAATGGGCAGAATAGCTTTCCTGAGCGAGCATCACCGCCAGACTTTCCGGAGTCGTGACCAGAAAGGTCGCGCCTTGTCTCCGAAATCGCGATCGTTCGGCCGTTGGCGTATCACCCGTCCGCAAATGCACTCGCCATTCCTTCTCCTTCCCCAATCCGGCAATCGGCGCGCGCAGATTCTTTTCGATGTCATAGGCCAACGCGCGTAAAGGTGAAATGTAAATGCACTGGACGCCGCGAAGCGCGTTCGTTGACCGCGGCGGTCGAACCGAGCCGGCGACAGACTCGGACCGCAAGAGAAAATCGAAGACGCCCAAAAAACCGGCCAGCGTTTTCCCGCTGCCGGTTGGCGACGTCAGGAGGATTGATTTGCGATCCAAAATCGCCGGGACGGCCAGGAGTTGGGCGTGAGTGAACTCGGCGAACGTCTCCTGAAACCAGCGCGAGAGCGACGGATGGAGTCGCTGCTTCAATTCATGTGGCGAGGCGGCTTCGGCCGGGGGCATGAAGCAATTTGCCGCACACGCGCGAACTGGTCTAGTTACCAGGCGCCGACAACGTCGCGAACTCCAGTCCGTGATCGACGCCCCGACAGACCTGCCCGCAGTGCTTCGCGACAGCGATGCAGGCGTGGGCGGGGCGGCTACAACATTTGATGAGCGCGCAACTTGGTGGCGTTGTAGCCACGGCGCTGCGTCGCCGTGTTTAGTTACGGATTACTTATTAAGAACGCCGCGATAGGATCATTCATATAGCCGGCTCGACCGAGTCTCGCCCCACCAAGTTTCTCGGCGCATTCGCGCATCTGGAGGGACACGCGTCGTCGTGTCCAAAGTGACCAGGCGCCGAAACGAGCGCCCGCCAAACGACGCACTACTTTGTCGCCGGAACCGCGTCTGCGAAAATCGGCGTCGCGGAAATTTCCTTCGCACTGAAAGCAACGCCGTGTGAGCCGCGCTGCAAGGATTTCAGAATCTGGGCAACGTTGTGAGCCGTTGCCGCCGAATAAAATCTGACCAAACCGACGGTTGTCCGCGAACCAAAGACCGTGATCATGATCGTGTCATCATCGACCGAGTTCATGAACATGTGGCTGCCATTGCCTTGATGATAGAGGGCATTGAACTCCGATTCTCCGATTCGTCGCGCGAGTTCCCGGGTCGCCGCAAAGGAACCGGCGGCGAGAGCGGCGATGATGGTGACATCCATCGCGTCGACATCGCCGCACTGGGAAATGACATTGCCTCCCCGATCGATGACCACCGTCAGTTCGGCGTCGGCCTTTTTCAAAAAATCCCCAAGCACGCCATCCAGCGTGGCCACGTCTTGAATCGTCAGGACCGGGATCGCGTTCATGCCGGCGCGTTTTGCTTCTCCGGCGCAATCGGTTCGGCTGGAATCGCCACCGCGACCGGCGTGGTTGGCGGGACATCGCTTTGTTTGCCAAATTTGTGCAACAACATTTGCGACACGGCATTCAGCGTGGCGAAAACGTTCTGGCCCGTACTGGAAATTGATTCGAAACTTTGCTGGCGCTTCTTTCGATTGTTCAGGGTGTACTCCAGGTAATTTAAGGGTGCGACGTTAGGCAGATCGCGTTTGTTGTATTGGAGCACCAACGGCACCTCGTCGATCGACATGTTTTGCGACGCGAGATTTTCCGCAAGATTTTGGAAGCTCTCCACGTTCTCTTCCACTTTCTCCCATTGCGAATCAGCCACGAAGACCACTCCATCCACGCTGCGCAATACCAGCTGCCGGGTGGCGTTGTAAATGACCTGGCCAGGCACGGTATAGAGCTGGAACTTGGTGACGAAGCCTTTGATCACGACCGCGTTCAACGGAAGGAAATCGAAAAACAAAGTCCGCTCGGCGGCGGTCGCCAGCGACACCAGGTCTCCGCGATTCTGTGGATTAATCCTTTGGTGGATGTAATTGAGATTGGTGGTCTTTCCGCAAAGAGCCGGACCGTAATAAACGATCTTAAATTGGATCTCGCGGCTGGCGTAATTAATGATCGACATGCGGCACCTCCGGTTTCGCGAATGCATGGGAGAGTTGTTCGAGCAACTCGGCCAGCTTGGCGCGCGTTTCGCACGCGAGAGCAGCGGCGTCTTTGTGCAAAGCCGCCAGATAAATATTTTCGGAAGCGAACAAGGTAATGGCGCCGGTTTCTCCGTGAAGCGTCATCGCAGCCAATCGCCCAAGCTTGGTATCGGACATGTGCGTCTCGATTCTTTGCAGTAGCGTCGGTGCCATCGCGCAAAGACCGTCGGCGCCCATCTCAGAAGGCAAATTGCCCGCCAGACTCAAACCATCCGGGAACATGACCTCGCAACCCGCCACCCCGGGCAAGTCACACGCAGTCGAGACGATTTTCTTTGCGTCAATCTTTTCCGCAGATTCCCCTGTCGTCCCCGTTTTCGCCGCTTCTGGCGCCGTGCCCGGAGTTTTGGCCGTTTCCTCAACCGCTTGAAAGCGTTCCGCGTCCTCCTTCGCCTTCTCCGAAATCGGCGTAACGATGTCGTCTTCCGGCAAAAATCTTTGCTGATCTTCGCGAACTTTCAGTAATTCAACGGGAAAATTCTTCAGCACTTCCTGTAACGGAAGCGACACCGGTGTTTCTTCCGGATCGATCGCGAAGAGCGAACGATAATTTGGCGGCAACAATCGCTTAAATGTCTTGGCGGCGATTAAAACACGGCCGGTGGCCAACTGCGGCTGAATCAGGTTGAGCGCGAACTTGATGCGAGCTGATTCGGAAACAGCTCCGGCATCGCCGTCTCGTTGGAAGATCGGCATGTTTTCAAAAATCGGCTTGAGCGCGAGCTCGACCATCGAACCTTCGTCATTGGCCGCTTTTTCAATCGGAGCGCCTTTGCTGCCTTGAAAATATTCCCGCTCGAGCGCTTCGAGCGATGTTTCAGAGTGTGCCTCCTCGAAAACCGTTCCGACCGGCTCTTTGTCGCCGGCTTCGACCTCTTCCGTGAAAAGAGTCGCTGTAGAAATTTCCGGAGACGCCGCGGCTGGAGCGAGTTTCAGCACCGGCTCCTCGCGTTTCGCGGTTGCTGATTGTGCTTGCGGAGCCTCGGGCGCCTTATCCTCGAGCTGGAACGCAATCTTCTCCGGAGTTTTCCCGGTGGACTCGGTTTTCTCGACGGCCGGCTCGGGCGGTGTTAGTTTTGGCGGCGATTTTGAAAGAGGTGGAACGGGCGGCCCACTTGAGGCTGGAACTCTCTCAGAGGCGGGCGCACCCGTTCCGTTCGGCGGAAATTGAAAAGGAATTTTTAACGGCGGGGGCGGCGCCGTCGTTTTGAATTGAAAAGGATAAGGCGTCTTTTCCGGCTTCGTTTCGGTCGGGGACAACTTGATCGCGGGACGCGGCGCGTCTGATTTACTCGAACCGACCACTTCCGTCACGGCCGCTTCCGGTTCTGCGGAAGCGAAATTGGCGGCCGTAGGCGGCTTGACCGGCATATTTGGAGCAGATGAGCTCACCACCGGTTCCATCTTGGTCCCAAACCGCTCGGTATCTTCGAGCGTTGCCTGCAAAATCGGCGTCTCCAATTGCGGCACGCGGTCGTCATGTTGCTGGTCGGCGCGCACCTGGACGTTACTGAATTGTTCCAAAACCTTTTCGTAGGGCAGCAAGACCCGCGTGGGATCGCTCGCCGCCACGCTCTTCAAAAATATCCCCGGCACCTGCTGATAAAGACTCGCCAGTAAAATGCTCGGTTTCCTCTCCGGCATTCCCTTTTCGACCTCCGAGGCCTTGAGACTGACTGGCCGGTTTGCATCGATCACTTCCACCGGCTTGACATATTCCGCCGGAATTTGATCGAGAAATTCGCTCAACTGGAGCGAGATCGCGCGTTCGAGCTTGGGTTCGAGCGCTTTCGCCAGGGCCGGGGGCAACTCGCGCGCGCGCGGGGCCGGGGCAAATGCGCGCGGAGCCTCCGCTCCGATCACCCGCGGTGCGGTCGGCCGCGGCACGACCGTTTTGCTCAACCGATCGCCACTTGGCCTAACGACTCGCGGAGCCTGCGGTTTGACCGACTCCGTTGTCTTGGGAGTGAACCGACCGCGTAATTTGTTGAACAGATCGAGAAACGGGATGGTCATCGATTAGTGGTCCTCCGCCGTCACCCGCCAGACTTCTTCCAGCGTTGTGCTACCCTCGAGTGCTTTATCGACTCCAACCTGCCGCAGGGTCTTCATTCCCTCGGCCACTGCTTGATTCTTAATAATAGTGGACGAAGCGCGCTTGATAATTAATCGCCGAATCGCTTCTGTCACCGGGAGCGCTTCAATCAACGCCATTCGTCCTAAGTAACCGCGGCCTTTGCAACGATCGCAGCCGGTGCCATGGAAAAATTGCACTTCCGTGCGGTCACCCAAACCCAGTCGCTCGAGCATTTCCGGCTCGGGCACAAATTCTTCGCGGCAATTCTGGCAGAGTCTTCGAATTAATCGTTGCGCGCACGTCATCAGAATGGAACTGGAAATCAGGAATGGCTCGATCCCCATGTCATCGAGTCGAGTAATGGCGCCCGCCGCATCGTTCGTGTGTAGCGTGCTCAAGACCTGGTGACCGGTCAGCGCCGCCTTAACCGCAATATCGGCGGTCTCGTTGTCACGAATTTCACCGACCATCACGATGTCGGGGTCTTGACGCAAAATCGACCGCAGCGCGGACGCGAAATCGAGGCCGATGTCGGGACGAACCGCGACCTGATTAATTCCGGCGAGCTCGTATTCGATCGGGTCTTCGACCGTCACGATGTTGTACTCCGGATTGTTCAATTCCTGGAGCACCGAATAGAGCGTGGTCGTCTTACCCGAGCCGGTGGGACCGGTCACCAAAATCATCCCGTGCGGCGCGGCGATCGCCTTGCGGAATTTGGCCAGCGTTCCATCGTCCAGGCCCATCTGGTCGACGCTTCCGCTCAGCGCGCTCTTGTCCAAAAGACGAATCACGATTTTTTCGCCGTGTGAAGTCGGCAGCACCGAAACACGAAGATCGATTTCTTTGCCGAGCATTTTGATTCGGAAACGGCCGTCTTGCGGCACGCGGCGCTCGGCAATGTTCAGCCCGGATAAAATTTTAATACGCGACGCAATCGCCAGTTGCAGCGCTTTGGGCGGGGATTCCGCGGGAATGAGCTCGCCGTCGATTCGATAACGCAGCTTGAGCGTGTGTTGGAACGGCTCGATGTGAATGTCCGACGCCTTCTCTTTGACGGCCTGAGCGAGGATCAGATTAACGATCTTGATGACCGGCGCTTCCTCGCTGTCGTGCGCTAACCGGTCGAGATCGATCTCTTCCCGTTTCGCCGATTGAACTTCAACGCTGTCGGCCGATTGCGCCGCCTCCGAAACCTGCTTGAGCACTTCGCTCATGTCGCCGCCGCCGTGGGCGCCGCTCAGCGCTTCGTTGACCGCGCGCTCCGTCGCAATCATCGGAATGATCTCGAGCTGGATCCGCCGCTTGAGATCGTCCACCGCCAACACGTTGGTCGGGTCGGCCATGGCCACGAAAAGTTTTCCGTTCAATCGCGCGATCGGCACCAACTTGTTGGTCCGCGCCATTTCCCGCGGAACAATCGACATGATCTCTTCCGGAACGCGCAAACGTCCCAGATTAATCGGCGGTGTGTTCAGGCACCGGCCCATGCTGAAAGCCATGTCCTGCTCGGTGACAAATTGCCGATTGGTCAGAATCTTGAGTAACCGGCCGCCTTCGGTCTTTTGAATCTTGATCGCTTCCTGCAATTGATTCGGAAGGAGCAATCCCTCCTCAATCAATGCGTCTGCGATCCGTTCTCCGAAAGATTTACTTCTCATCTTTCGTTAGGCTTTGGCCTCGAGTTTGTAGATCGCCTGGAGGCTCTTGGAAATTGCCGATGGCCGCGCCAAATACCACGCCACCGTGTAATCCACCGATTGCTGGACTGCCTCGCGGCCGTTCACATCAAAAGGATTGCAGCACGCCACCATCATCGTGCGGCTGACCAGATCGAAAGGCACAAACAACCGGCCGAGTGTCAGATGATTCGGCAACATCGGCGCGATCTGGCGATCGATGTCGTAATATTCGAGAGGCACATAGGCGAATTTCGTCCGGTCGATCAATGCCGAAATCACCACTTCCAGGCGGTCGCTTTTGCCTTGGCAAAGCTCTTCCACCATCGAAGTGGCCAGCGCCTTGTCCGGCAAATCCTTGTTCGCCGCGGTCACTCGCTCGGTGGTCGTTTTGACTTCCTCTTCGTTGAATAGCTGCTGAACGATCAAAAATTTCGAAAGCTGTTCGTAGCCGCGATCGTTCAGGTTCAACAGCTTGCCCGTGCCGCGGCCGGCATCGATGTCGATTAACGCGCCCTCGACGCTGGTCACTTTCGTCAGATCGGCACTCGCCTTGTGGTTGGCGATCCCTTCCCCCGACGCTTGCAAGCGCTGCTCGATTTCGCCGAGCATCGCCAAAATTTCCGGCGCGCCGGGTTGTTTAATCAGGATCGATTCACACTCTTGCAGAGCGAGCGTGAACGAACCGGAAGTAAAATATGCTTCCGCCAGTTTTCGGGAGGTGCGCAAGGCGTCGTCATGCCGGCCGACTTTCGCGTAGGCTTCCTTTAAAATTTCGAGCGATTGATAGTCCTCGGGCTGTGTTTGAGTGATCGCCTCAAACATCTCGATCGTCTGAACGATCTGACTATGTTCGTCTGCGGACAGGGTGTGTTCCAGCACGTCGAAGGTAAAAAGCTAGAACCATGCCCCTATTCTTTATAGAGGGGCTATTTTGCCTCCCAAATTTGCGACTTTCTCAAATTTGACGTCTTTATGGTGTAAAAGCCAAATCTTCAGAGATTTACATACCGAAAATCGAGGTTTGAAAATTTACAAAATTGTAATTCAAATACGAGACCTTCGCTCCCCGCTCTCCGCTCTCCGCTCTTCGCCCTCCGCTCTCCGCTCTCTGCTCTCTGCTCTCTGCTCTCTGCTCTCTGCCCCCCGGCTCCTCGCTCCTCGCTCTTCGCCTTTTTCCCTTTTGCCTTCTACTTTGTAATTTGTCCTTTATAATTTCTACGTCTCGCCGCCGCAGTGAATCTGGAACTCCGCAACGCAGCTGAATCGTCTTGCAAATCATTGACTGTTGGCTGGTCCGCGTTGGGCGTCCGAGGTTGTCTTCGTTCCGATCGACTCAACCTCTCAACCCCTCAACTTCTCAAGCTCTCACCGCCTCTCCGCGTCTCTTCCTCTCAACTTCTCAACTTCTCAACTTCTCAACTTCCCCGCGTCTCTCCCTCTCAACCCCTCAACGCCTCAACTCCTCAACATCCCCATGGTGCGTTCACCATCATTGAACTGTTAGTCGTCATTACCATTATCATTATCCTGATGGGCCTATTGTTTCCCGTGTTCCGCGGCGCGCAGGATCAGGCAAGAAAAGTCCAGGCGAAGAACGATTTGATGCAGATAACTAGCGCGATCACCGGCTACTACACAGAGTACGGAAGATATCCTCTGCCGGGCGCGGCAACGAACAGCCCTGACGACTACTGGATCGTTGATACCAATATCGCCGATCTTCTCAACGTGTTACGCGCAGACGGTTTTACCTGGGACAGCCCAAGCGGTGGAAATCTAAATCCGAAACGAGTTGTCTTCATCAATCCTCCGTTCGCAAAAGATGCGACTGCGCCACGCGGCGGAATTTGTCCCAGCGGTAATAATGCAAATAAATATTACGACCCCTGGGGCAATACATATCGGCTTCGAATCGACTGGGACTACGATAACCTACTTGCCAATCCCTATACACAGGGAGCCGGCCCAAGTTCGCTCTCGTACGGAGTTATCGGCTACTCAGTCGGAAAAGATGGCCAAAGCGGTGCGGATAACAATAATGGCACATACAAAGTTACAGGCCAAGTGAGCACCGGAGACGACGACGTCTTGTCGTGGCAATAGTAGGTTAGCCTTGTGAAATCGTCGAACTTGCGCGGTTTTACTCTGTTGGAACTGCTTGTCGTCATCGCGATCATTTTGATTGTCGCGGCATTTCTGATACCGGCGTTGTCGCCGAATTCGAGTCGAGCGCTTGATG
The DNA here is from genome assembly GCA_963846065.1 of uncultured Verrucomicrobiae bacterium. Classification (GTDB taxonomy): domain Bacteria; phylum Verrucomicrobiota; class Verrucomicrobiia; order Chthoniobacterales; family UBA10450; genus DASPUI01. The sequence continues at coordinate 499,696 of CAWJUP010000001.1, read as the reverse complement.
GTGCCAGTCATCAGTTTGCCGCTGACTTGGAGAACGCCCGCTTAATCGCAATAGCCGAAAGAACTCGGACACGCGTATTGCTGCCTTCGAGTGCGACTAACTTTGCGAATCCGGTGCCTTCCGTGACGCCATGGCCTAGCGACATCGCCCTGCGCGGTTACGTAATCACAAGCGAAAAGAAAACCGAATCGGTATGGAAACAACGTGGGAAATGGAATCGGTTTCCTGACGGAGTCGCAGTCAAGTCCTTTGTACAACCTACCCCCACGCCGACTCCAGGCGCGATTCCGATTGATGTTGGAGGTAGTGGCAATCGCACTTACGACTATAGCGGACCATATGTTGAGTTCTTAGCCAATGGCAGCTGCACCTTAGATCCGACTGCGAGTCCGGCCCCGGCCGTAAGCGTGGCCGATGGGTTTGTCGTGACCGCGCCGACGGAGACATTCAAACCTAAAAACGTGGGGTTAGTATCGACCGTAACGATCGATCCGATCAGCGGGAGTGTTTCACTCAAGTGAGAAGATTTCGGGATGGGTTTTCCTTGGTCGAGGTTGTGCTTGCAATCGGCGTTGTCAGTTTCGCTGTTGTGACAACGTTTGGCCTTTTATCAGTTGCAAGTAATACGGATAAAAATGCTCGCGATGAGCAATCTGCGGCGAGATTAGCGGCGAACGAATTCAACCGGATCCGTTCGCTGGGCGCATCAACCTTTCCAAATACTTACGATCCGAGATATTATGACTCCGATTTGAGCGATCTTGGCAAGGTCAAGGACTATGTGGCAACCGCACACTCAACTGCTCCGGCCTACATGGTTTCGTTGTTCTTTGTTGCGCCTGCTGCACCGCAACCTGCAGACTGGGTAGTCAACGCGGAAGTGGCATTCCCAGCGCTGGCTCCTGCGCAAAACCAACAAAAATTTCGCTTTTCAACGCTAATGAACCAGCCGTTGACAACACCAACACCTTCCCCGACGCCATGAAGAATCGAACCGGGGCATTTACGCTTGCAGAGCTTCTTGTTGCTTTAGCGATTACGACGGTGTTAGCCACACTTCTGATAAGTGTCGCCTCAGCAACCATGAGTGTATGGCAACGTGGCATGAGCCAAATCGATACATTCGCGACCGCCCGTCAATCTCTACTTCGAATTGCAGATGAACTAAAAGGGGCAACAGCGTCGAACCAGGTTGAGTTTTCGGAAAACGTACTTACTGCCGCCTTCCAAAGCGGCGGTCCCAGTCCAACGCCAAACCCCCAGCCTACGCCGCAAGCTGGTAAGTCTGAAAATCTGTTTTTCGTAGCTCCTTATCCTAACGTCGGAGCCGGTGATTTATGCGTAATCGCCTACCGGCATATTGACATTGATACAAGTTCTAACGGCGCAAATAGCCATACGTTGCAACGGGCCTTTGTCGACAGCAGTGCAAGTATGTCGGGTGGCACAACTCCGACACCTTCGCCGGCTGCTGCCGTCAATCGATACCAATCGTCGGGTTATTCAAACCTAGATTGGCGAACTGTCGCACGCGGCGTGTTGGAATTCGAAATCCAATCGTATTCCCAACAAGATTTGGATACGGATGCGACCCCTGCGAATACCTGGAACTCTGTTTCTGGCGCTACAACCATGCTAGGAAATACACCTCGGCGGGTGGTGGTACGCATTAAAGTAATCGATGAAAAATCCATCGCTCGCCTCAACGCTGTTCCTTTCAATCCAACGGATCTTAACTCGCCTTACAACCGTATAATCTCGCAGTCCGCGCGAGAATTCCGGACGGAAGTCGACCTGCCGCCACCGCATTAAATCCTTTGAAAAGAACTAACCAAGCTGCTGGATTTGCATTGGCACTAACGATTGTGTTGATGGCTTTTGTCGCGGTTATCGTGGTAGCCTACTTGATTAGCACACGCACAGAACGATCCACAGCGTCGGTCTATGCAAACCGCGAACGCGCCAAAATCATTGCTGAGGCTGGACTCACTGCCGCGACAAAACTCCTCTACGACAACACTAAGTACGGCAACTACATCACCGCAATGCCGGCCCAATCTCCCTCGCCAGCTCCGTTGTACACTGAAATTTATCGGCCACAAGATCTACCTTCTCCTCCTCCTGCAACTTACTGGCCAGATTATCTCAGGCTAGACAATGCTGTTGGCGACATTTTAGTATCTCGAGCATCTCCCACGACAACGTCGCCGTTTCCGCAAGTCGATCCTAGGCCGACGCCCGCTCCAATCCCGTCGCCTCTTGCATCGACCGCTCCTTTCACCGTTCCGAGCCCTTCTCCCGCGTTTGTGGAAGAACAGATGCCTCCGCGCGTATCGCCCACTCCAACCGGGAACAGTTACAACTTCAATCAATTGGTACGAATGGGAACGAATTCTAATGCAAGGCTCGTTCAACCTTCTCCGACTGCTTCACCACCAGCGGTACTCGGACAGTGGGTAAACGTTCGAAGCTCAGCCGGTGATCTTATCGGACGATATGCATTTTTTATCGAGGACGAGAGTATGAAGGTGAATTTGAATTACAGCGGGAATGCTTCTGCTTCTCGAACGAATGATTTGACGACTGCTACACCGACCCCACCAGACCAAATTCAGGAGGTCGATCCGGGGGCTGTATTGCCCCTTCAAGCCAGCTCGCCGCCGAATCGTGTAGCAGCCGATACCGCCCTCGTAAGTTTGGGGGCGAGCGGTGGACGCTTATCGAGCCGATCAACACTAGGTTTGTTGCCGGAGTGGAGCAGCTCGTTTCCCGACTACGCACACCTAACTACCATCTATTCGAAAGATGATAACACGACTGCGCGCGGATGGCAGCGACTTGACCTAAACGCAATCGCAGGGGCTCTTACGACTAATGCGACAAAGCTTTCAGCGGCAACCCGCATCGCAAACTGGATTCAAACAGCGTGGACCGGCCCCACGGCAATCTCAAGCTTGAACGGAAGCCAGCTATTCGGCGACGATCGGCTTCGTAAGCAAGTTGCGGCAAACATCATTGACTATATTGCGCCGCCGGGACCGCCCACGGATATGGGAGATATAAGTCCCAACCCAAGCGCTGCGCCTTCGGTAACGCCAGTACCGGTTATCGGCATAGAAAAAATACCTTATCTACATGCTATCGAGGTGTTATACCAGGCGTCCAACACCACTCCACCGCCAGGACCCAGCCCTAACCCAAGTCCAGGCAGCTACACGGTAACAATCAAAATGAAGCTACAATTTCGATTTATCAATCTTTTCGAATCGGATTTGTTACTGTCCGACCAAATTGGTAGTATCGAGGTCACGGGAGTGCCAGCTGTAACAAAAAATGGGAGTACCCTTGTTGATGTATCGTCTCAAAAATTCACCGCGACTATAAAGCCGGCGCCATCGGCAGCATCAGATCTTAGACCTGTTAAGGGAAATGGCGTTTCAATTCCACACGGTGTCGACGGCCAATCGTCATCTGGTGTTCGCACCTTTCAGACCGATTGGCTAGTGACACAAAGCCCTTCTTTCACTATTCCTCCGAAGGGAGATCAACGCCCGAAATTTTCAGGCGGGACATTGAATGTTCGAGTGCTTGGGAAAAGCGGAGAGCGTTTGGACGTCTTCACCATTAGCCTTAACTCGCAATTGGCCGGATACTATTATGGAAGTCCTAGCAGTGGGAGTACCTCTTTCTCGTCCCGAGGGGATTTTGTCGAAGATACTGTCGATAATATGGGAAATGCTCACAACCCTCTGCCTCAGATCGCGAGTATCAGTCTGACAGACAAGATAGCCGTACCGGGAGCTACGCCGGCGAGTGCGCAATTTGGCGATCCGAGGTATCGTGGCCCGGCTCTGACGGCAACGACGTCTGATCGGTGGGATAATGATTCCCGGACCGATGCTACTTGCACGAGCAACACGGATTGCAATTGGGTTACGACCCCGGTCAAACAGAACCGAATCGATTCGTTCGTGGACCAAGCGGAAGCCAATCCGCGCTCGTATTCTGTAGATTGGTACGACTATTCCGGCGACAGACCTCTAGCTTTCATCCGCAACGGTCAGATGCTAAACATTGGGGAACTAGGCAACATAGCAACGTGCGAATATCCATGGAGAACGCTTTATTTGCAGCAACCTGAGCGCCCCGCCAACACGACCGACGCACCCTCGAACGCTGACATTCAGCAAAGGCGAAGCCAAAGTCTAGATTACATACTAGTAGATTTATTTCGCGCGGGCGGTAACGCTACGAGAAATGGTGGGATCAATATTAATACGCAAATTCAATACCTCCCGGCGGGCGGCACGATAGCATCGACAGCGCTTGCAGGCTTGTTTTTTGGAATCCCAGTAGGATCTCCTTTAGCAACTCCAACTCCACAACCGTTGACACAAGCAGCACCAATGGCGTCGCCATCTTCCGCCGACCTCATAGGCACGAGCGCAAATCAACTAGTTAGTTCAACAACAGTCGCACAAAGCTCCGGGACGGGGATATCCGCAAAAAGCTACCGGGTTTCGAGTGTCTTTAATAAGAGAAGCGCTATTTCTGGGGAGGCCCCGACATCGGATAACAATCCACCCAAACCATACTTCCAAATCGGCGAATTGGCGCCCACATTAAGTCGCCTGATATCCGCGAGCGAAGCGTCTGACACAAGTTCGTCGAGTAGTATATCGAAAATAGTCTATAGCGCTTTGCGAGCAGATCCGACCGCTACTCCCGCCGCAAACTACCATAAGGATTTCGAGGTGGAGCAGGTGTTCCGAGAAATAAGTAACTCAATCACAACTCGTGGAAACGTTTTTCGGATCCTTTATGTTGGACAAGCAATCAAAGACATTAACCACAATGGCGTCGTAGACGGCCAGTCGGAGGTTATGGCCGAATATCTCGGGGAAGCGTATGTCGAGCGTCAAGCCGTGTTCACCCCTGATGCTTCTAACTCGGATATTGTTCGCACCACCGATAGTGTTTACAAAATTCTAGCTGACCGGGTCATAACTGAATAGGACACCCTACGGGTCGTAATGCCGGATGCCGTTTGCGTCGTACCAGTATTTTCGACCTTGGGCATCGGTATATCGTTGCGAAGGATCGTGCGAATCGTACGCTGGTCGATCTAAGGTTGATCGACGAGAAGGATCCCACATCCACTGACCAGATGGAGTCGGTTGCGGTCGTTGCACATACCTTACGACCGGAACTTCCGGTACCGAGGTTGCCTGTTGTATTACCGGGCGACCGGTGAGATCGCCGACACGGTCGCGCAAAGATTCATCCCAAGTGAAGTACGCGAGTGCGCTGATGGCGAGGATCTCAACGAGAGTACGCATATTAATTGTGTGGTGTCACTGCTTTGTGCGGCGGGTCGAGTGGTGAGCGGTGATTTGGATCCCACATCCAGGAGCCGGAAGGGGTCTGAGCTGCGCGAGGGGCTAAGAGCACAGGGCTGGGAGCCGTTGATGTTGGCCTAACAAATGGTTGCAGTGGCGGCGCAGTGCGAGCCACAATCTTAGCCCTCGCAGGCGACACGCCTGCCTCCACAGAAGAGGGCTTGTCACGGAATTGATCGATTCGTTGTCCAAACGGGATGTCCCAGCCGAGATAAAGCAGGGCGCCCACAATGAAGATCTCGCAGAGGGAACGCACAGAAAGAGAAAACTGAAAAGCTGAAACTCTGACAAGCTGAAAGTCCGAGCCGGACGGACATTACCGTGAGACGAACGATCGCCGACTCTGCAAACAGGAGAAACTGCAAAGCTGAGACGCTGACAGGCTGAAAAGTACGGCCGGAGGGGCATTACGGTAAGACGAACGATCACGGAGACCCGCAAACGGAGAGAACCAAAAGCTTGCCTTCGTTTCCCTCTGTAAAAGAGAAAAACGCCAGTCCGATGACCGACTATTTCTTGACCGTTTTTGCGTCGATGGTGGCCGCAATCGTCGGCTGGTTAGGCGCGGTCGTGACTTTGACGTCCATTCCAACGGCCAGACCTTTTAAGTCCCCCGGTTGACCGTTGATCGTCACCCGGGTCGCGGAATTGACCTGATATTCCTTGGATTCGTGCGTGGTCGACAGCGTGACTGTGACCGAAGCCAGATGGAGCGCAGTAATCCGGTCGTGCATGTCAACCTCAGCCGTGGGCCGCGGGCTGGCTTTCTTGCGGGACGCAGCGTCAATTGGCGCGACGAACGTGACCGTGATCGCGGAGACAAGGAGTAGCTTGAAAAGCGTTTTCATAAACGGAGAGCTTGGCCCGATTAGATCAATTTCGATTTAGGGTCACAAGAAAAATGTAGGAAACACTCCTACATTTCAGAGAAGCGTTCAGAGGAAGCGAAGAGTTTTACCGCAGAGGCCGCGGAGGCCGCGGAGACAAATCAGAGGTCAGAGGTCACAGGTCAGAGGTCAGGGTCAGCGACCGTGGCTTCAACTCAACTTCTCAACCTCTCAACTTCTTCGCGGCTCAACTTCTCAACCCCTCAACTTCTCAACCGCTCTTAATGCGGCTGCGCTTTGAGCTGGTTAATGGCGTCGCGCAGCTGGGCCGCGCGCTCGTAGAGTTCCTTGGCTACGGCCGTTTCCATCTCGCGCTCCATCACTTCGAGTTTGGAGAGTGGTCGTTTCGCTTTCACTTCGGCCAGCCATTCGTTCAGGAAATTGATCTCCGAACTTCGTGCGGCCAATTCCGGAAAGTTCGAGCGCCGGAGAAATTCCACGATCCGATCGCGTCCGCGTTCAATCTCCGCGATCGCTTCCGGAAACTTTCCGAGCGACAGGAAAATCGAAGATTTTGCACGGGTATTCATCATCAACACGTAGGGACGAAATTGCTGGAGCGTCCAGGCCAACTCGTCGCGGTCGGTGTGTTCGGCCACGAAATCGAAGAGATCGAGATTGCGTTGAGTGTCGCGGACGACGCCGGCGAAATCGTTGATCTGAAACAGGCTCAGGTAACGATGATAATATTGGATGCCTTCCTGCTGGAGCTCGGCGCATTGTTCCGAGCTGAGCTCGTAAGATTCGCCTTTGTGATCGGCGATATCCGATCGGCGCTGATGATAATCGAGCAACGATTCGCAGCCGTAGGGCCGCACGCCATCGGGGCGTCCTCTTAGTTCCATTTGCAGAACCCCGAGATCGATCCGGAGCTGCAGTTTTTCGCGACCATCGAGCCCTACGATTTTACGGACCTTGATCGAGCCGTTCTGGTGCGGCCAATCCTTCAGAATTGTATTTAAGTCCAAACTCATCCCGCCAAAATCATCAGATATTTAACCTTTGATTGTCAATAAGTCGCGGGCCTTGCCGCTCTCTTTTGTCCATAGACAAATCGAAAGAATTTGTTGTAGAGCCCGGGGGGCCGGGGTGCTTCGGGGGGAAAGTCGTCCAGGACCGGCAAAGTCCTCGACCGCCGTCTTTGAACCGCGGATCGGTAATCGGAATTGCCTCACACAGAGTCCACTAAGGGCACGAAGTAGAAATTCCGGGTTCTGCCTTCGTGACCGGCGCGCTGGAGCACGCCGCTCCTTGATTCTGCCTCAACTTCTCAACCTCTCAACTCCTCAACTTCTTTGCGGCCTTGGTGTGAGGTTCTTCCCGTGGTTGGCGGCCGTGCATCGCAAGTTTCATCCAAGGACGTAATCGGATTGCCTCACACGGAGTCCACTAAGGACACAAAGTAGCCGGCGCGCTGGAGCACGCCGGTCCTTGATTCTGCCTCAACTCCTAACTCTCAACTCCTCAACTTATTTGCGACCTTGGTGTGAGGCATTCGCTATCCCATTCCCAAACAACCGATCACGAGCGCGGTCAGATCCAGAATCTTTACAGAAGGCAACGAAGACGACGAAGAGGTTCACCGCAGAGTTCGCGGAGGTCGCGGAGATAATCGGAGGTCAGAGGTCAGAGGCCAGAGATCAGCGACCGTGACTACAACTCAACGACTCAACTTCTTCGCGTCCTTGGTGCGAGGCTTTCGTTCCATAACCCGGCGCGCAGGAGCACGCCGCTCCTTGATTCGCGGCTCAACTCCTCAACTTCTTTCTGCCTCAACTCCTCAACCTCTTTGCGGCGCGCCCGCACACGGCGACATAGTGCCGTGGCTGCAACTCAACCCCTCAACCCCTCAACCTCTCAACTCCTCAACTTTTTTGCGGCTCAACGACTCAACTTCCTTGCCGCCGTCGCCTTGTGCGAAGGCGGATCACTTCTAGATTGCCGACGCAATGGAGCAATCCATCGAGTCGTTCATCCGCTTTCTCGCGGTGGAGCGTGGATTGTCGGAAAATTATCAGCTCTCCACCCAGCGATCGCTCACCGATTTCGCAGAGTGGTGCGCAGGAAGGAAGAGATCTGCCGGCGGCGCTGCCCAAACCGCCGCACGCGCCACCCCGCCGCACCAAAGGTGCGCTTCAACTCAGCCTGGGGCAACGCCCCAGGACATCGAGCACGTAGAAAAAGAAGCGCTGAAAGCGCGCACCACGAATTGGCGCGACGTGACGTTACCGATGATCAGCGATTATCTGGCCGATCGAAAACGTCATGGACTGTCGGCATCGTCGATCAAATTGATCGTGGTCGCGTTGAAGATTTTCTTTCGTTATCTCACCGGACGCGGCGCGATCCAAAACGACCCAGCCGAAACGCTCGCCCTCCCCCGGATCGAGCGATATCTGCCGGAAACATTGAACGAGCTGCAGGTCGAACAGTTGATTGAAGCGATTGATACCAAGGTCCCATTAGGATTGCGCGACCGGGCAATGGTCGAGCTGCTCTACGCGAGCGGTCTCCGGATTTCCGAATTGGCCGGCGCTCGCCTGGAAAATTTCGACGCGGATGAGCGAATCTTGCGCGTCACCGGCAAAGGGAACAAGACGCGCCTGGTGCCGGTTGGACGCAAGGCGAGCGTGGCGCTCAACGCGTATCTTTCAATGGAGCGCCCGAAACTGGTGAAACCCCGGACCGGCAAGTCCGGAGGCGCTCGGCCGGACAGTACAATTTTCGTGTCTGTCCGCGGCACCCGATTAACGACCGTACGCATCTGGCAGATTGTGAAACGGATCGCGCAACATTCCGGCCTGGAAAAAAATGTTTACCCACATTTGTTGCGGCACAGCTTTGCCACGCACTTGTTAGGCAATGGGGCGGATCTGCGCATTATCCAGGAAATGCTCGGTCACGCGGACATTTCAACGACCCAGGTTTATACGCACGTCGATCAGCATCGATTGAAGGCGGTGCATCGCAAGTTTCATCCAAGGGCGTAATCGGAATTGTCTCACCCAAAGCCCACTAAGACACAAAGTAGAAATTCCTTGGTTCTGCCGTCGTGAACTTTGTGGCCGTGGTGTGAGACATCCGTTCCGTATCCGGCGCGCTGGAGCCTTGTGCGAAGGCGGATCTCTAGTCGTCAAGGAGCGGCGATGTCCTCGATCGCCGTCTTTAATCCGCGAATCGGTAATCGGAATTGTCTCACCCAAAGCCCACTAAGGACACAAAGTAGAAATTCCTTGGTTCTGCCGTCGTGAACTTTGTGGCCGTGGTGTGAGACATCCGTTCCGTATCCGGCGCGCTGGAGCCTTGTGCGAAGGCGGATCTCTAGTCGTCAAGGAGCGGCGATGTCCTCGATCGCCGTCTTTAATCCGCGAATCGGTAATCGGAATTGGCTCACACAGAGTCCTGAAGGCGCGATTCAGTTGGGAATCGATTGGGACGCGCTTTCAGCGCTCATCGTCTTAGCATCTATGAAACCTTGGGCGTTGCCCAAGGCTATGATTGAGGACGCGCCGTTGGCGCTCCGTGTCGTGACGTTTGGAATTGCCTCACACAAAGTCCACCAAGGACACAAAGTAGAAATTCCTTGGTTCTGCCGTCGTGAACTTTGTGGCCGTGGTGTGAGACATCCGTTCCGTATCCGGCGCGCAGGAGCACGCCGCTCCTTGATCTGACTCAACTCCTCAACTGCTCAACTCCTCAACTGCTTTCCGGCTCAACTCCTCAACCTCCCATTTGGCGAGAGCCAGTTGATCTGGCATCAACCATCGAGTATCACCAGTCCCGCCTTATTTATGAAGCGTTTTGGTCTGTTCGCCATCGTTGCCGTGATCTCGCCGTGGGAATTTCCCTGGCGCTGAAACATGGCGTTACCCCCGTCTCGACCAGCGCGGTCGCCGAGCTGCTCCCCCGCGAGACCGTCGCGGTGGTGCACCTCCCGGATTTCAATCGGATGCGCGATCAATGGCACGGCACCGACATTTACAAACTCTACCGCGAACCGGCGATGCAGGATTTTCTGCATAAGCCGTTGACCCAGACGCCAAAAGCCGACAGCGCCGCGCAGACGATTCGCGAAATCGAGCAACTGGGAATCAAAGATGGATTCATTGCCATCACCGCGATTGAGAATAATAACCACCTGTTTGTCGCCGGTTTCCGCTATCGCGGAAGTGAGCATGACGCGGAAGCGACGATCGCCAAATGGCGCGCGTCTGCGGTGGGCGATCAAACCGCGCACCCAGCCGTCGAATACAATCAGCATCATATCGAAGTGAGTGGCGAAGGTGTCGGCCTGGTGGCGACGGCTTACGATCACGACTGGTACTTTGCCGCGAACGATGTCGACCAACTGAAGCATCTGCTCGATCGCGCGGATCATCGTCATGCCGGAACGCCGGCGGACGAGACATTGGAGCAGGACGAAAATTTCCGGACGGCGAGCTCGCACCTGCCTCCGGATTACGCGGCCATGGTGTATGTGCAGCCGAAAGCACTATCGGAGCGGGTGGCTGCGCTGCAGGCGCAGAAGACAGGGACGCCGCCCTCACCATCGCAAACGAGCCTGGAACAAGTTCACGGTATTTGCGGCGCAATGCGATTCGATGGCGGTAAAATCCGCGACCTTTGGTTCATCGGAACGCCGAAGCGGAATGACGCCACGCTTAAGCGATCGGCGGCCGCACTCGGAACGACTGACACCATTCTCTACGTCGCGACCTTGTTGGATCCCGACCGATTGAGTGCACTCAGTCAGATTGGAAATGCCACGCCCGCGTCGCGCTGGTTGCAAAAGGTTTTTGATGTCGCTTCGCGCCAAGGAGTCACTGCCGCAGATTGGAACGCGGCCTTCGATCTGGAACTCGGATCGCTGGCTGATTGGCCACCTCCCGCGCATTGGCCGTCAATGATTGCCACGCTCGGGGTCAAAGATTATGCCCGAGCGCAAAAAATTGTGAATGTGCTGCCAACCGCGATCGATGAAGACGCGGGTTGGAACAAAATTGAGAAGGACGGCGTGCAGTTCTTCGTCATGAAAAGTCCGTTCAGTTGGTTTGCGGTGGCGCCGACGATCGCGCTTTCCAAGAACCTACTGGTGGTTGGAATGGATTCGCGATCGGTCGAAGACGCGATCAAGCGAGGGGAACAAAGCGGAGGCGATATGACGCAGTCGTCCGCCTATAAAAAGGCGTCTCGCGTCTTACCGGAACCGACAACCGCGTACGCTTACGTGGACCTTCCGACTCTCTATGCGCGGCTCGACGCATCCGTCCGGCCGATGCTGATGATGGCGGCGATGTTCATGCCGGCGATCTCGGCCAACGTCGATCTGAACAAGCTTCCGGCGCCCGAGGTGGTGACGAGACATTTGAGCCCGATCGTTTGCTCACAACGCTACGACCGGGACGGCTACATTACCGAGTCGGCAGGTCCGATAACCCTGACACAACTCGCAGTCACTGTGGGAGTTCCGATTACTTTCTGGCTCAGCCGGCACGATTGATCTCCACCCCACTGGGGATCATCTCCCAGAGGGCGAAACCCGGCGAGTTTGTGCTGTCGAAGTTCCGATTTTGTGTTATAGTCGCCACCCTATGGCTATCCTAAAGAAAAACGCATTCTCCCGTCGCGTTCCGGATCTCGTGACTGAGGAACTCGTAGCGGTCCTATCGCGCCGTGCCTCGTTCGAATTCAAGGAGTTGTTCGATATCGTTCACGAGAACCTGCGGGCCCGCAATGCGGCCAGTGGTGGCGAGGAGATGTTGCGGCTGCGTGCGTACGAGAAGTTGCAGAACCTGGTGGCGCGCGGTGCAGTGAAGAAGAATGGCAAGAAATACAAGGGTCTTCCCGCGTCTTTAGCGAAGGCGATAGCGCCTCAGAATGGCCATCTCATCCCAGCCCCAGCGGCGACGAAGTAAGTAGAAGTTTCTTAAGTTGGCGGCGCCCATGCTGCGAGATTATCTGCCGGTCCTCCTGCAGGTGATTATTGCCGTCGGCTTTGCCGTTTCCGCGCTCGTGATCAGCGTGTTGCTCGGTAAAACCGGGCGACGCACACCGGCCAAAGATATTGCCTACGAGTGCGGCATGATCCCGCAAGGCCCGGCGCAACCGCGATTCAGCGTAAAATTTTACCTGGTCGCGATGCTCTTCATCCTGTTCGATCTCGAGATCGTGTTCATGTATCCGTGGGCCGTCGTCTATAAAGAGGCGATCAAGGAAGGTTCGCTGATCTTTTGGAGCATGCTCAGCTTCATCGCCATCCTCATGGTCGGCTACATCTACGCGCTGAAAAAAGGCGCGCTCGATTGGAAGAAGTAAGTCGATTGATTTCTCAGCGGGCGGGCTGGCCGCTTGTTTCAACGCTGATCTTCGGCGTTTTGCTCGCGGCTTTCGCGACCACCGGTTTCCGGCAGGTCTTCGTTCAGGAAATGCTCGGCTCGGCCTACGATTCTCAGGCCGAACATTTTCTGCGCGGAAATGTTGACGTCGACGGCGACGACATCAAACACGAGGTGATGGTGGTCGACCATCAATCCCGGATGTATTTCGGGCCGTTTCCCGCTTTCCTGCGCATTCCGCTAAATTTTATTCACCCCGCCGGCCGGGGGCGCTGGTCCCGTCTGTCCGGACTTTGCGCAGGCATTCTCGCGCTGGCCGTGTTTGCCGGTTTGGTGGCTGACGCCTTAAAATCTTCTCCGGTCTCAGGCGTCACGCGCGCCTGGCTCGGGAGCGCATGCGTCGCGGGGTTCGCCCTGGCCTCGCCACTTCTTTTCCTCCTGGGAAATCTTTCCATCTACAACGAGGCGGTGATTTGGGGACTGGCCGGATCGGTGGCCGCGCTTTTTTTTGCAAACCGCGCTCGCGTTGCCACGGGCCGAAAGTTGATCGCGTATCTGTTGGGCTTTTCATTTTCAGGCGCGGCAGCCTTGCTCTCGCGAGTCACATTCGGGCTGCCACTATTGTTCATTGGGCCGTTGCTTTTTTTGGGGCTGCCGAACAAACGCAGCATCCCGGCGCTGGCCGCTCTTTTTCTTCCATTTGCCGCCGGTGTCGCTGCCTACGCTTTACTTAGTTACGCTCGATTCGGCACCTGGACCGGGGTCGACTTCGCAAAATACATCAACCCGGTCTATCGCGAGTTTGCTGCGCATCATTCAATGTTTAACCTCCGCCGGGTGCCGTGCAGTCTGATTGATTATTTCAGTCTCAGATTCCCCGAGGTCCAATCAACAGCGCCTTTCCTGAAAGGCGCGCGCCACGCCGCACCGTGCCGCGCATTCTACCCGATGCCGACAAGTGAGAGTTACCTTTCGATTATTTGGTCTTCGACCTGGCTGATCGCCGGCGCGATCGGTGGCTTGATTTTCCTTTTCCGTCGCAATCAATCAGATCCATTTCAGCGAGGGACGGCCGCGGCCTTCCTGGTCGAGTTCGTGCTGGTTCTGTCGTACTTCGCGCTCGCCCAACGTTACGCCGCGGATCTTTACCCTTTTCTGATCGCTTGCCTGCTCGTTTTCCTGGCCAGTCGGAGCCAGTGGCTCAATCACGCCAAATATGCCGTGATCGTACTGGTCGTCGTATCGGTCGCGATCAACACCGCGACTACTATTTCATGGATGGCCGACGCGGATCAGAATGTGCCGACAGAGACGAGAAATGCCTGGAGATCGGTCCTGGGCCTTAATCATGTCACAGTCAGTCCCAAGCATTGATTATTGGCGCCTTTAATGTTTTAATTTCCGCTCGGCGCCGATTCAAAAGGCCCAGTGCCCGAAAGTAAACAGAGAGATAAAGAGCGCGAGCAACAAAAGGGATGAGACGGTGATCAGTCCGTTCCAAAATCGATTGGCGGCGATGAGGGCAAGCAGAATAAAGAGCGGAAACATGGTCAGATCGTAACGCGGCATGCTGTTAACGTAATTAGCGCTGGTGGAGAGCAGCCAGACACCGCCGATCCAGATACTGTAACTGGGACGCAACTTCACCCAGCTCACAATCGCGCCCACCAATCCCACTGCAGTGAACAACACTTCGTGCGCCCAGGTTTGGCTTTCAGAAGGCGGGGTGTGAAAAATGGTGTGGGTGTCCATCGCAATTCCCACCCATGGCCAGGTGAAATACAAGTGAAACACTTCCTTTCGCAATTCGAGGAATGCGAAAGGATCCCCCGTCACCTTCCAATTCAGAAGCAAGTAGACGCCAAAACCGAGTGGAACGAGCGCGAGCCAAAGCGCCGACCAACGCCAGCGCTTTTCCTGCAACATTTGCTGAACCGCCTCCACCGCGAGTGCTGGAATTAAAATCATGCCGGTCGACCGGGTCATCGCGCCCAACCCGCCAAGCAGGCCAGCCAGCCACCAACGCTGGGTTCGGGCGGCCAAAAAACAACCCAGGGCAAGGCTAAGGAATAAACTTTCGGTGTAACCAATGTGCAAAAAATAAGCGGTTGGAAAAATCAGGAAGAACCAGACGGCCCGCAAAGCGATCGCGCGGGAGAAATCCAATTCGACCAGTCGACGTAACAAAAGCGCAGCCGCGACACAGGCGACGCAGGAAACAATGAACGAACTGGCCACGTAACCACAACATCCGAGCCAGGCGACGCCCCGGATCACCCAGGGATACAGCGGAAAAAACCACGTCTTGAGGTCGCTGGTCGCGTCGTATCCGGATTGAGCGATTTCCTGATAGTGAACTGCGTCCCAACGATTCCAGATCTCGGCCGCCTTCTCGACGCGACCAACATATCGATCTCCGAGGATTTGATAGCTGATGACGCCAAAGGCCAGGATGAAAACGGTACTTCCGATTGTCCAGCCAATGACGATCCAGTCGCTCCGGCTGATACTCGAAAAAACACGCCTGAACCTGGCGATCATTTCTCAAACGTGGATGTTATCGGTCCACAAAAACTCGTAAGTCGCGAGCGCGTTGATGGCGACTGAGACAAAAAACAGGATGAGTTCGATGGGCGAGATTTTCTTCGGCCCGTTGCCGGCAATGAGGAGAAATATCCACGGCACCAGAATGATGGCGTAGCGATAAGAGAACTGCCAGCCACCGGGGTTTCCGTGGCACCACAGGGCAAACGTGAGAATGGCGATGGCGATCCAGGCCGGCGCGCAAAACCAGCCGCCTTCGCGGAAAACCAGACACAAGAACGGACACGCCAGAAAGATCGAGCACCCAAATGGATAGAATTGAAGATAAGGAAACTCGGGGTCGTCACCGAACCCTTCGAACACCATTTTGTGAATGTTCCAGGGAATTGCCTGAAACGAGAATAACCCATGTTCGTACCATGGTTCGGTCATGACGTTCGGGATATGGCTGTAGCCGAAATCGAAAATCGAATGGAACCGCGCGTAGTTGTAAACGGCCGTGAGCAATCCCAGAACGACCGGAACGGCCAGGAACTGGGCCAACGGCCATTGGCGATCGCGTATTCGTTGTCTCCACGGAAGGGACGGGCCCGGGCGGCGGGGATTCAGCCACAGCCAAAGAAAAATGGGCGCTGCGAGGATCAGCTCCGTGCGATTGCCAAAGGCCAGAGCGAACATGGCGCCGGCGGCGAACGGTTGAGGTCGGACAACCGTGAAATAAAGTGCCGCCGCTTCCCCCAGCAGCGCAAAGCCCAAGGCGATCTGCCAGGCGCCGGCGAATCCAAGATTACACCAGATCCATGTTCCAAAGACGGGAAAGAGCGCGAGCAAAATCCGTCGAGTCAACGATTGAGGCACCAACCCGGAAAGTTGAAAAAAGAAATAAACGCAAAGACCGGCGATCAAAGAAGCCACCAAATGCGCGGGAAATTTGGTGATCACTCCGCAGGCAGCCAGCAAGGATACCGGGACGACACTGAGGACGGCTCCCAACGGGAATACCGAGTAAAACTGACCGCCGCGCGGGACCATTTCATTGAGCCAGGATGGCGGCGGCTCCCGGACCCCGAGGTGACCGGTGAGAAGAGCCGATCCGATGCGGTAGGTGTAATCAAACGGATGCTGAACCGCTTTGGTGGAAAACCAGAAAATGAGAGCGCCAAGCAGGGCCAAGCTGATCGGCAGCCACGCTTCGAAGCGCTCTTTGCCGGGTCCAGTCTCACCGGTTTTCATTGAATTTCTTACCTATCCGGCCCCGTCTAAAATGGCGATTCAATAAAGATTCCGGGGGGCTGGATTCTCGCTTGCACCGCCTGCCGGAAGCGCCTAATAGCTTTAACTCCATGGTTCACCATATTGTCCTCTATAAGCTGAAGCCGGAGGTCACCCCTGCCCGGGTCGAGGAGATGATGATGAACACCCGCATGCAGCTTTTGAAGATCCAGGAAGTGCTCAGCATCAAATGCGGCAAGCGGATCGATCCGGAGGTCCCGTGGCCATTTTTTATCGCGATCGACTTCGAGTCTATGGACAAGTTCGCGATCTTTCGAGAGGACCCGATTTTCGTGAAATTCATGGAGGAAATCATCAAGCCGAATACGGCCGATGCCCTGAGCCTGGATTTCGAAATGGATCCTGGCAAAGACGTCAGATTCTCTTAATTGCGGGTCGCGGAATGCGAATTGCGGATACCGAAGTCTGCAATGAATAAAAAGGCGATCATTCTGGCCGGCGGGGCCGGGACCAGGCTCTTTCCGCTGACGCAGATCGTCTGCAAGCAATTGCTGCCGGTTTACGACAAGCCGATGATTTGTTATCCGCTGGCCACCCTGATGCTCGGGGGATTGCGCGACATCCTGATCATCTCGACGTCGAAAGATCTCCCGATGCTGCGCGATTTTCTTCGGGATGGTTCGCACCTCGGCATTCGCATCGAATACGCGGAGCAACCGAAGCCGGAAGGAATCGCCCAGGCATTTCTCCTTGGTGCCAAATTTATCGGCGACTCCGGCGCCGCCCTCATTCTCGGCGACAACATTTTTTACGGGAAACTCGATTTCCTTCGCGATGCGTTGGCCATCGACCACGGCGCCTGCATTTTTGGTTATCAGGTGCGGGATCCGCAGCGCTACGGCGTGGTCGAATTTGGTCCGGATGGTCGCGCGATCAGTCTCGAGGAAAAACCAGAGCAGCCGAAAAGTCATTTTGCGGTGCCTGGCCTCTACGTTTACGACCAGCAGGTGGTCGATTTATGCCGGAGCTTGCGGCCATCTGCGCGCGGCGAACTGGAGATCACCGATCTCAATCTGCTCTATCTGAAGCAAAAAACGCTGCATGTGAAATTGTTAAGCCGCGGTATGGCCTGGCTCGATACTGGAACGCAAACCAGCTTGCTTGAAGCCGGCAATTACATCGCAACCATCGAGCATCGTCAGGGATTAAAAGTGGCTTGTTTGGAGGAGGTCGCTTTCCGGAAGGGGTTTATTTCGGATCGAGATCTGGTCCGCATCACCGACCGGTTGCCGAAAGGCGAGTACCGCGACTATCTCAAGATGGTTTGCAACGAAGGCCGAATGGCAGATCACGCGAGCTGACTTCAGCTTGCCGGACAGACGATTTTTATTTCGGCTGGTCCCGCAAAAGATGACTGGTGTCGGCCACCAACTGGGTGATCGATTGCGGATCAGCGGCATCGTAGTAATTGCGAATCTCGCCGTGTCGATCGACTAAAACCATCCGGGTACTGTGAATCGGCGCGCCGTTCGTTTCGTCGGTGCCGGCCACGGCCACTTTAAACCCATCGCGACAAAGCTTGTAAATGGTCGATCGCGGACCGGTCAGAAAATCCCAGCGACCGGGTTCGGCCCGCAGCGCATTGGCATAACCTTTCAACACCTCGGGTGTGTCCTTGGCCGGATCGACCGTAAACGAAACCAGGTGCACATCCGTTTTCGCCAGCGGCGCTTGCAATTCACTCATGCGGCTGCTGATCATTGGACATGGCCCCGGGCAGGTGCTGTAAACGAAATCTGCAATCCAGATTTTTCCGGCCAGCTGCGCAGATCCAAACGGTTGTCCATTTTGATTCGTCAGAATGAAAGCCGGGACGGTCCCAAAAGATGAAATGCTCCGTTGTCGAAGCGCCTGAACCTCCAGATGACGAAGCCATAACAACAGGAGCAACGTGACAATCGGAATTGCGACCAGGACAAATTTCCAAAGGCGCGAGCCGCGCGGCGCGTGCTGTTCCATCGGCATTGAAGTTGCGTTCATAATTTCGTCACCACCATGGCGATCAGGAGTAATGGAAGATAGATGATCGACGTTAAAAAACACCACCGCGCGGCGCGAGCCGTTCTGTGGGTATGAAAGTGCATGGCCATTGCGATAAATCCCCCGCCCAAAAGAAGAGAGATCGGCACGTAAAAGAAATTCGAGATCCCCACATAGCCCGGAATGCTCGCGACGATCAGCAATAACAGGCTAAAGAGAACACTTTGACTCGCGCTCCGGGCGCCGGTTTCATCGTCGCTTGAGATCATTTGAAAACCGGCTCGCGCGTAGTCTGCCCGATATATCCATGCCAGCGAAAAGAAGTGCGGCATCTGCCAGAAGAAAAGAATCGCGAACAAGCTCCACGCTCCAGCGGTTATTTCTCCTCGTGCCGCCGCCCACCCGATCATGGGCGGAATCGCACCCGGGATCGCGCCCACCAGCGTGTTGGCGGTGCTAATTTTCTTCAAAGGCGTATAAGCGAAAATGTAGAGAACGATCGTAATCGCGGCCAACACCGCACTGAGCTGATTGCACAAAAGCCATAGATAGGTCACGCCAACCAGCGACATCGCCGTTCCGATGAATAAGGCGTCCCGCGCGCGCATCCTTCCGGCAGGGACCGGACGAACCCTGGTCCGATGCATCAGCGCGTCGGGGCTGCGCTCCCACCATTGATTCAATGCGGCTGCGCCTGCGGCAGCGAGTGACGTGCCGAGAAAGGCGTGGAATAATCCCATCCAATTGACCGGAGACGAGCTGGCCAGGTAATAACCTGCCGCGGTGGTGAGCAAAACGAGCAAGGTCAGTCGCGCTTTGACCAGCTCCGCCAAATCCGACGCAAAACGCGGCGGCAAAACTTCGGACTCGCTCGCTATGTCTGACACCACGGCCATCTTCATGCGATTGTTGCGTTTCCGGCGAGGGGCATCGGAATATCGACTGCGCCTGTCGTCAATCGCGCTCGCCAGCAAAGGGCCGAGATCATCACCCCAAACGATAGCATGATCGCACCCGTGGCGACATGGGCGGTGGCAATGTCGGCCGCCTTGTTACTCCAAATTGTCCACGCCCCGAGAGTGATCTGGCAAAAAACCAGAACCACCCAGCTTACCGAGAACCTTTTCAGGACGGAAAGGTTTTGCGGATTTCGCCAGACCCGCGCACAAAACGTCACAATCATGACGGCAATGACGACAGCAAGAAAACGATGAGCCATTTGTAACCAGATCTGAAACGCGTTCACGTCCGATAGTCCCTGCAGATCGCGCCAGGCATTGATTTTGGCCAGGGCTGCGGTGCCGGTATCTGGAATCCAGGCACCGCTGGCTGTCGGAAAATCAAGAATCGACAAGTCGCGATGTTGGTGGCGCATCGCCGCGCCCAGAGCGAGCTGGCCATAAATGGCGACGGTGATGATGACCGCGAACGTGTTCAAATTGCGAAGGCGCGTCCGGACTTGAGCGGTTAAACCGGTCAAGGTTTGTGCGCGCATCCGCCAAAAACGCGTGGTGGTGAACGCGATGAAGACGATGAGCCCGAGAAACGCTTGCGCCAAAAGCGCGTGAAAGATGCCGATCTGATCTTTCAACATGGTCACGCGCAAGCCGCCGAGGATTCCCTGTAAAATCACAGCGCCGACGGCGATCAGGCCGAGATTTCGCAAAGCGGACTGGCCGGTTCGCCAAAGCCACATGGCGAGAATAATAGTTAGAAACCCGACGGTCGAAGCGATCAGCCGGTGAGTATGCTCAAAAAAAATCCCGCCGATCCATTTCGAGACCGGGAACATAAACATGTTGTAGCCAAATGTGGTGGGCCAATCCGGCACCGCCAGGCCGGCGTTCTGGCTCGTGACCATGCCGCCGCTACAGACGAGAAGAAGCGTCGCGGCCGCCGTGAACCAGGCGAAACGGTTCAACCAGACTGTTGATTTCTCCCTCGACATGCAAAAAAGAATAACCGCGGATGAACCAAATTTCGCGGATTTTCTGACGCGCAAATGCGCGTCCCGGCCGTCAAATTAAGCCTTCGGGCTTGGCGCCAGCGAAGCGGTCGGATTCGCATTTCGCGGCGCCCCTGGCGGCGGCACCGTTCCCGGTGTTGCGATGGGTCCGGGTTCGCCCGCCGGCCGCTGCAAGGCGGGCGGCGCATTCTGCTGCACCGCGGGAATTTCAGCGCGTTCCTTCAACCAAGCCTGGTAATCGGCCGGGGTATCGACCACGAGCGATCCTTTCATTCCGTAATGACCGAGGCCGCAGAGCTGTCCGCAAACCACTTCGTAGGTGCCGGTCTTGATCGGCTTAAACCACAACGGAATCAACGAACCCGGGATCGCATCGGCCGCGATGCGCATAGAAGGCAAATCGAAATTGTGAATCACATCCTTCGATGAAAGTTCGATGATCACGGGACGGTTCACCGGGACATGCAATTCTCCGAGCACGACGATGTCATCTTTCGCGGCTGGATCGTTCGCATCCAGCCCGAGCGGATTTGAAGTAGAAACCAGATCCGGATCGCGCTTCCCGAACTGGCCATCGGGTCCCGGCATATGAAAGGTCCAGTTGAATTGCTGGCCGACCACGTGAACCAGGACCGCGTCCTTCGTGTCTGGAAATTCGTTTACCCGTTTTGCCCAAAGAGGAATGGCAAAACCAATGAGGAGCACGGCTTCAATCAGCACGCAGGAAAACTCCAAGTGAGTGGAGATGCCGCTTTTTACGCCGGCATGATCCGCGCGGGGGTGACGGCTTTTGTGGAAGCGAATGAGGACGTAAATAAAAAAGACTGTCCAGCCGACGAAGAGCGCGGCCATGAACCAATGCGCAAATTCGATGATGTGATCGATCTGAAAACCGTGCTCGGAGGCGTTGGGTGGTTGCCCGAGAAACTCGTTGATCAACGCAATACTATTCATATTTCTCGAGTTCTTCTTCGACTAAAATTTGATAAGGCTCGAGCGGCATCCTTCCGTGTCGCCAAAGGTGAAAGGTAAAAGCGCCGACTCCTCCGAGAACGGACATGACGGCACCGAACAAGAACCAGATGGCCACCGCCATGTGTTCGGTGCTCTTGCCATCCTTTGCGCCGTAACAAAAGGCACAGGCGCTAACCTGCTGGACCGTGAGCAGCACAAGCAGAGACAGGCTGGATAAGATCTTCTTCATGTAATGATCCTAAGTCTTTTCATTTTCCGGTAAAACCAGATCCCGTAAATGACGAAGACGAGCGCGCAGAAATAAGAAACAATCGCCCCGGTGCGGTAGACCGGCGCACCGGCCACCATGTCGTTATAAACACACCAGCTTCCAATTCCCAACGCGAGAAGCGTGATGAAAACGACGAAGACGATATGAAAACCTTTGAGCGACATGTTTTAACGGGAGATCGGATCGTACCAGGCCAGATAGGTGAGCCAAAAAAGAACGAGCACAAAAAAGCCGGTAAAAATCAGGACGCGATAGATCAGACGTTTTTCCGCGGCCAGGTGCATAAAGATCAACGCCACCAGACTCGCCTTGAAAGCCGCGACAATAATCGCAACCGCGACATTTAACTTTCGGCCGGTGGCCGGAGAAATATTGATGTGGAAGAGCCAGGAGAAGAAGCCGCCGAAATCGACGTACGACAGCGCGACGGTGAGAAGGGTGAAGAAGAGGAGCAGTCCGCCCACCATTAAGTAGCGGGAGACGTGCTGTTGCACTCCGTGGGCGTACTCCTCGTGTTCAGCCGGGTCCTGCGCGATATCGGGCGGGTTGTTCATGAGTTAGAGCAAATAAAAGAGCGGAAACACAAAAATCCAGACGAGATCGACGAAGTGCCAGAACAGTCCGGAAACTTCGACCCGATTCGCCAGATGTTCCGGATTTTGCTGGTAAACCTTTTTGCTGACCGGCAGCCACATGTAAATGAAAACCAGGACGCCGCCGAGCACGTGCAGACCATGCAAACCGGTGATGGTGAAATAGCTCGCGAAATACGAATTGTGCCACGGACCGAAACTGGTGATCCGTGCCACATCCGCTTTCTCAATCTTCGCCACCTTGTCCGTCGGCGGCACATACAGGAAATGCGGCCGGTCGTGTTCCGGGCTGTCCGGGTCGGCATTTACCGGATCGAGCGCGATCTCGTACTCTTTAATATTAGGATCTTTGAGCGCTTCGTGATTTTCCAGGTGACCGGTGATTTCGATGCGCGGCGGCAGACCCTTTTCTTCCAGTCGCTTGTTGCCAAGGTATGGCTCGTATTTCTCCAGCGCGGCCGGTTTAATATAGGCGCCGAAGTGCACGAATTTCTGCGGCCACTCGTAAGCCAGTTTGACCACCAGGAAAGTGATGCCGCAGAGGATGGTCGCCAGCATGTACCACCAATACGCATTGTAGCGGCGCATCTTGAGCGCGGCCCAGGCCAGGACCACGGTCACCGACGATACGATCAGGACCGCGGTGTTAAAAGTGCCGACGGGAACGTTGAGCAGGCCGTGCGGCCAGGTTCCAGGTGCGGCATCAAGCCGCAGGAAAACATAAGCGGAAAAAAGTCCGCCGAAGAGCATCACTTCGGATGCGAGAAATAACCAAATGCCGATTTTGGCATTCCAAAGACCAGTGTCCGGCCGGGTCGAGACTGTGTACGGAATTTCCATGGATAATTGGGTCTAAACCAAAACCGGTTCGCCGGTGGGTGCGGCCCCGCCGCGTCGAGTGCGTTCAGTGGGTTCAACCGGTTCATTTTGCATGGTGAAATCTTTGTCCCGTCCGGGAAGGCTGTACTCGTACGGTCCGCGATAAGCCACCGGCGTCGTGAGGAAGTTCCCGTGGGGCGGCCGGTTCGGCGCGGTCCATTCCAGGGTGGTCGCTTCCCATGGATTATCATTCACTTTCTTTCCATGTCTGATGCTCCAGAAGAAATTGATAATGAACGGAATTTGGCCGAGGCCCATGATCCACGCGGCCCACGAAATGGGCGTATTCCATTGAAATCCGCTCAGTCCCCAAATGTGTTCGCCGGCCAACTGCCACCCCTGACCTCCGTCGTACCAGCGGCGATGCATGCCGAGCATTCCCTGCAAAAACATGGGAAGGAAAATCACGTTCATGCACACCAGCGAGATCCAGAAGTGCACTTTGCCCCAGAACTCGCTCATCATTCGGCCGGTTGCTTTCGGGTACCAATAATAGACGCCGGCAAACAGCCCGAAAATTGTTCCGGGAGCGACGATGTAATGGAAGTGGGCAATCACGTAGTAAGTGTCGTGCAGATAAAGATCGGCTGAATTAAACGCCAGCGGAATTCCGGTCAGCCCGCCGATTCCGAACATGGGCAAAAACGCGGTGACAAAAAGCATCGGAACATTGAAACGAATCGAGCCGCCCCAGAGTGAAATAAAGAACGCGCTCAGGATGATCACCGACGGAATTGAAATCAGCAGCGTGGTGGTCTGGAAAAACGCGCTCACGGTCGAACCCATTCCCGTCAGCCACATGTGATGAGCCCAGACGACAAAGGAGAGAAATCCGATCGTCAGAACCGAAAATACCAGCGACTTGTACCCCCACAACGGCTTGCGCGTGTTGTTCGCCAGAATCTCGCCGACAATTCCGAACGCGGGCAAAATCAAAACGTAAACTTCCGGATGACCGAGAAACCAGAACAGATGTTGCCAGAGTAACGGGCTTCCGCCACCGCTGATATCTGCCGGGGCGCCATTTACGACCAGCCCGGCCGGCAAAAAGAAACTGGTTCCGGCGATTCGATCCATCAATTGCATGATGATTCCCGCCTCGAGTGGCGGGAACGCAAGTAACAGCAGGAACGCGGTGACGAATTGAGACCACACGAAGAATGGAAGGCGCATCCAGGTCAGCCCTTTGGCGCGCAGCTGAATGATCGTGGTGATGAAATTCACCGCGCCGAGTAACGACGACGTGATCAGGAAGATGAAACCGATCAGCCAGAGCGTTTGGCCATTGAAAATCGGATTAAAACCGGGCCCCTTATCCGCAATATCCGACAGCGGCGTGTACGAGGTCCAGCCCCCTTTGGCCGAACCGCCGGGAACAAAAAAGCTAAAGACCATGATCGCTCCACCGACCGCGAATGCCCAAAAGCTGGCGGCATTGACCTTGGGAAAGGTCATGTCCGGGGCGCCGATTTGCAGGGGCACGACAAAATTTCCAAACGCGGCGAAAGCCAGAGGCACCACGCCGAGGAAGATCATGATGGTGCCGTGCATGGCACCTAACGAGTTGTAACCTTCGGGCGTCAGCACGCCTTTGGTGAACGGACTGATCAAGCCGCGCAGCCAAAACCAGGGATCAAACTGCCCGGCGGCCGGATGCTGTTCCAAAAAGCTCTGAATACTGGCCGCGACCCAACCGACCCCGGGGAGCGGTTGGCCGGGATAGGCCAGCTGCCACCGCATCATCATCATTAAACAGAAGCCGACAAACAGGAAAGCGAGCCCGGAGATGCCGTACTGGATCCCGATCACTTTATGGTCCGTCGAAAAGATGTATTTACGCCAAAATCCGAGTTCGTGGTGTTCGTGCTCGGCGTGGCCGTGTGAATCGTGTTGTGTTTCTACAGACGCGTCCATTTCTCAAGAAAAGTTATCCTGCCAATATCAGAAGGGAAAGGCTCATTGCAAAGCTCGAAATTGATCGTTTTTGCAGTCAAAAATGGCCGCACCCTCGGAACCGGCTCCCGGCGGAAGGATTCAGCATGCGGAAACGGCTAGAGATAGCCGAATTTCCGCAGCGCTTTTTCACCGACGGCCGTCATTTTGGAAATCAGGCGCGGCGGATGGTTTTGCCAGCGGCCGATGGAAGACGGCGCCAATATCTCCGCCGCGGCGATGCCTTGTGGATCCAGCTCAACCTCCAGGAACCGCAGAATATTCGCAGTCGTTTCCACCGGTCTTTGGCAAAGGTCTTCAAACCGCACCAGGCAATAATTTTGGCCCAAATGCTTTTCCGAAAACTCGGACGCCTGCAGATTGATTCGAGCCCAGAGCAAAATGGAGCGGACCGGAGTCGGCGAAAACAGGCGTTCGCTCCAGCTCAACACCTCCAGCGCATGCTTGCGCAGTTGATTCTGATTTCTCGAAAACGCCATGTCGCGCCCATCCCGAATGACGTGAATGAATTTCAAACCGGGAAATTGCGTGTGCAGAAATGGCAGAAGATAAATGCTACGCGGTGCTTTCCAGCCCCAAAGGATTTGTTCGTGCATGGCCGAGCCTAGATGCTGGCTCAGCGCGACGTGGAAATCTTTCGTTGCCCGATCGACATCGCTCGTGATCGCCTTTGGCCCGCGCATACCGAGAAATCGATTGATCCATCGATCGTGAAATGACCGAAAGGCCAGCGCGTCGTTCGCCTCATTAATATAGCTGCCGAGATTGTAACCGGCCCGTCGCGCAATCCGCGCGACCACGCGGGTCCCGGATCCGCCGGTCGCGCCGATGATTACCGGAGAGGATGCGGTCACAATGACGGTTCGAAGCTCAGGCGCGAAGAATTCGTCATCGCACGTCCCGATTCCACGCGCGCGACAGACGCGAGTGTGGGATTTGAGGAATCGCGCTTCCCGCTTTGTCGTAATGCGACGTGTCGTTGAACAACGTGAGTCGCGCGCGCGATGGATCCTGGAAGTCGACGATGTTCAACGCGGCCGGATTCTGGTCGAGATTATCGCGATACCGGCGCGGATCGAAACCGAGCAGCAAGCTGAGCAGCAATCGAATCGTCCCCTTATGGGAAACGACCAAAACGTGTTCTCCCAAATGCGCGCGAACAATTTCGATCAGCGCAGGAAGAGCTCGAGCGGTAACGGCCAAGCCGCTTTCTCCACCTTTCGGGGCAAAGGTGTAGGGATCTTTTTCCCACTCTGCGGCTTCTTCCGGAAATTTTTCCTCCACCTCGAGTCGCGTCATTTGCTCCCAACGACCGTGTGAAATTTCTCGCAAACCGTCGCGCGCTTGCACTGGCAAATCGTAGGGCGCAGCGAGAATTTGGGCCGTTTCAATGGTCCGACTCATCGGAGACGCATACACGGCCGCGATTTTCTCTCCGCGGAGTCGCTCAGCGAGATGTTGGGTCTGTTTGCGACCTTCATCGGAAAGCTGGACATCGGTGGCGCCGGCAAAGCGATCTTCCACGCTCAAAACGGTCGCGCCGTGGCGAACCATGAAAACGCGAGTCACCGATGGATTCATTTGAGGCAAATCTTCCCCGCGATTCCGGCGAGGCGATTCACGCTCACTCTTCGCCCCGCGGGAGCGGCGGCGCGACGGCAAAGAAAAGAATCGGCATCACGGTGGCCGTAATCGCTGCGGCAATCGTGATCACGTCGATGATCAGAATCATTACCGGATTTTGAAAGACGCGAAGTATTCCCACCACCGCCAACGGAAGGAGAACCGCAACCGCGATGGCCTCGCAAATGAGAAAGCGGCGGAACTTCGGACTGCGACGTTTTTTGGGCGCAGGCGCGGCGGAATCAACAAATCGCGTCTCAACCGGTTCAATTTTCTGAACCACCGGTCTCGGTTCAGGGGCCCGTCGTGGGACGTGACTTGTCTTGGGTTGGTGCGATGCCGGCGCGAAATTCAGCGTGGGGGTTGCCGGTTCCACTGGAGCCGCTGCCTCCGTCTGGTTGGCGAATAACGCGCGAGCCAGAAGTGTTTGAACAAGGTCAGCCGATGGCGCTTCAACCGTGCGCGAACCCGGTTCCTCCATTGGCGCCGGCTTTTGTTCGACCACCGGCGCGGGCTTGGGTTTTGGGACTTCCAGTGGTGGCGGAACGAGAGAAATTGTCGGACGAAGATCCGGTTTCGGTTTCGAACTGGTTAAAGGCGGAATCGGCGGCGGAGGTGACGGCATATAAGGCTCAGCCGCCTGACCATCCGAGTGAAAATTAAGAATGTTCGCATCTGTCGCCGGAACCGGCTCGGACTGTGGAGCCCGGTTGTTCCAGCGAACTTTTCTTTTCAGATTGGCCGGAACAAGACTCGGAATGAAAACTTTTGGCGACTGCGCTTCCTCAGGTTCGCGTGAAGGCTCCGGCATGAGCGCCGGTTCCAACTGCGTGATGAACGCGTCCGGCGCGGCCACCGAATCTTCCGGCGGCGCGATCGGGGGATCCACCGGCGTTTCAAACTTTTCCGGCGGCGCGGCCAGCGCAGCTGGCATTTCGGCGGCCTGATTCAACAGCGGTTCGAAAATCTGCTCCATTAGCGGAGCCTGATTCACCTTGGCCCGGGCCGGTTCATCGACAATCCGATGGTGATCCGCGACCAGCGCCGGTTTATCGTCAACGATCGGTGAGCGATCGACTATCGGTCCCGTCTTTTTTGCAGCGACCGGATTTTGATTCATCGGCCATTCCGGCCCTTGCGCCAACATGGGCGTTGCCGGTGTTTCAAATATCGGCGGAGAGAGTGCCGATTGTTCGGCCGGCAACCAAACGGAAGGTTCTGTTACAGCTGAGTCAACGTGCGTGCGCGGCTGCTGAAACATTGGTTCCTGTCCCGGCACGACCGGTTTTTCCATATTGGCCTGGGCGCGGTCTTTCTCGGCCTGACGCGATCCCGCGAGCCGCCACCAGCGAAGGCGGTTCGCTCTGGGCTGAATCTCTGTTTGAACCGGCTCAAAGACCTTTTGCGGCTCCGGTTCGGGCGGGGGAGCGGCTGGTTGCCGCCGTGCCTTTCGGGCATAACCGACGTCCTGCACGAACTGCTCCGGAAAACTATGCGATTCACTGGGGATCAGAGCCATCTTGCAGTTATGCATGATGATTGAAGCGGCCATTTTCGTCAATGGAACAGCGAAAAAAACCGTCATCAAGCTGGGAGAAAAGGTCTTACAGTGGGAGGTGCAACACGGATCGGACCGGCGCGCGATCATTCATCTCGACATGGATTGCTTTTATGCGGCGATCGAAGTGCGCGACCAGCCGGCATTGCGCGGCAAACCGGTGGGTGTCGGCGGAACCCGAAACCGGGGCGTCCTGACCACCTGCAATTATGAAGCAAGGGAGTTTGGCGTTCGGTCGGCCATGCCCACCTTCATGGCTCTGCAACGTTGTCCTCAGCTCGTCTTATTACCGACGCGTTTCGACGTTTATCGCCGGGAGGCCGCGGTGATTCGCGCCATTCTGCAGCGATTTAGTCCTTTAGTGGAACCGCTCTCGCTCGATGAAGCCTATCTCGATGTGACCTCACATTCGGGAGCTCCGGCCGCTTTGGCTCAAGTGATTCGCGCGGCAATTTTTCAGAAAACAAAGCTGAGTTCATCGGCCGGAATCGCGCCCAACAAACTGCTGGCGAAAATCGCCAGCGATATGAACAAGCCCAATGGCCAACTCGAAATCACCTCCGATCAGGTCGCCGATTTCATGCCAGAGCTGCCGGTTCGAAAAATATGGGGGATTGGCGAAAAGACCGAACACAAGTTGGAACGATTAGCCGTAAGAACATGCGGCGATCTCCAGCGATTTTCGCGGGCCGAACTGGTCGAGCATTTCGGCAAATTCGGATTGGAACTTTTCGATCTGTGCCGCGGAATCGACCTTCGGCCGGTCGAACCGGATCGCCCCCGGAAATCGCTCAGCACCGAAGAAACATTTTCCTTCGATCTGCAAACGTTGGAGCAATGCGAAGAGCGGCTGGAGGAACTCTTCACCGAGCTGATGGCGGAGCTTGCCCAAAAAGAAGCGACGCGCGCCGTGGCCAAGATTTTCGTGAAGCTGAAATTCAACGATTTTACCAGGACAACCGCCGAACGGGCCGGTTTGGAGCCGTCGATCGATGGATTTCGAACCTTGCTGGCCGAAGCTTTTGCGCGAACCGGCAAACCGGTGCGCCTGCTCGGGGTTGGCGTACGGTTTTCCGACCCGGTCCCCGATTCCACGCAACTCTCGTTGCTCTGAATCAGCGGCGCGATCGAAAGAATGTTAAAACCAGCGCGCCAAATAAGAGCACACCGCGCAACTGTCGTTTGGTCAATCGCGATCCGAACCGGGAAAAGGTCGGCAACGTCACCTGGCCGTTGTTTTCCATTACGCTCAGTTCCTGGTCACGAATCCTGGCTCTGCTTCGCATGATCACTTCTCGATCCAGGAAAGCAGGTCGTCTGCCAACCCGCGCGGGTGGCTTGTAATCCGTCGGGCAAAGTAAATGTTGAGAGATGACGTCCGACCAGGAGAAGCGACTCGCAGCTACCGGCTGTGATGTTCGTTTCGATCGTCTGACCCGACAGCTTTACGCCACCGATGCCTCGATCTACCAAATCGATCCGGCCGGGGTCGCGTTTCCGAAAACGGCCACTGAAGCGAGCGCGCTGATTCGGACCGCCTCTGACGAAAATGTTCCGATCACGCCTCGAGGTGCGGGAACCAGTCTGGTTGGAAATTCGATCGGTGAAGGATTGATCGTCGATCTCGCGCGGCACAATCGGGGAATCGGCGGAGTGGATTTAGAAAATCGCAGTGTCCGAGTCGGCGCCGGAGTGGTTCTGGACCAACTGAACGCATTTTTGAGTCCGCATGGATTTTGTTTCGGGCCGGACGTGGCGACGAGTTCACGCGCGACGATTGGCGGAATGATCGCCAACAACTCATCCGGAGCACGGGTGCCGATTTATGGAACCACGGCGGATCACGTCATTTCCATTGAAATTGTTTTGGCTGATGGACGGATGGCGCAGGTCGGGGCGCGAAGCGATTCGTTAGGCGAGGAACGGACAAAAATTGAAAACCTGGTTCGGGCGCAATCGTCGGAAATGGCGGCGCACTGGCCGCCCGGATTGCTCAAACGGTGGCCGGGCTATGGTATCGAGCGATTCTCACGCGCCCCCAGCAACTTGAACGAGATCCTCGCGGGCAGTGAGGGCACGCTGGCCGGCATCTTTTCGGCGGAATTAAAAATTTCGCCGTTGCCGGAAGAGAAAGGGCTGGGGCTGATCTTTTTTTCCTCCGTAGCCGAGGCGATGCAGGCCACCGTGGAACTGATTGATCTCAAACCGGCGGCGATTGAGCACATCGATCGTCCCCTGCTCGATCAGACCAGGGGACAATTACTTTTTCAACCCGCGCGGGACCTCCTCGAACTCGATTCCAAGCCATGCCAGTCGATTTTAATCGTGGAATTCTACGAAGATGTCGCGGAGAGGCTGGCGACGTTACAAACACGCTCGTTAGGCCTGCGTTCCAAAATTTTGACCGATGCGCGCGCGATGAACCTGGTTTGGTCGGTCCGGAAAGCGGGCCTGTCGCTGGTCACGGGACGCGTCGGCGCCGCGAAACCGGTCGCGTTCATTGAAGACGCAGCCGTCCGTCCGGCGCAGTTGCCGGAATACGTCCGCGGCTTGGAAGCGATCATGAAGCCGCTCGGGCTGGAGGCCAGTTATTATGGACACGCCGCCAGCGGTCTCCTCCACGTGCGACCGGTGCTCGATCTGCATCGCCCCGAAGATTTGAAAAAGTTTCGCATCGTCGCCGACCAAACTTCGGCCCTGGTGAAACAATTTAAGGGATCTTTGGCCGCCGAACACGGTGTTGGAATCGCGCGAACCGAATACATGCGCGAGCAACTCGGTGATGCCTTGCTCGACGTCATGCGCAAAATCAAAGGCATTTTCGATCCGAAGAATATTTTCAACCCCGGAAAAATTCTGAGCGACGGGCCCAAGGCGGTTGAACCGGAACATCGGATCGATAACTATTTGCGCGGCAATTTTTCGCATCCGATCGAGCTGCCCTTTCGACCTCGTCTGGCATTTGCCTTCAAAGACCGCTCGTTCATTGGAAATCTCGAGCAATGCAACGGGTGCGGGGGCTGCCTGAAAGATACACCGATCATGTGCCCTACCTTTCTCGCTACCGGTGAAGAAGTGATGTCGACCCGCGGCCGGGCGAACATCATCCGGCGCGCGCTCGAGTTGAAAGGCCATGGACACGACCCCTTGCAGTCCGAGGAGCTGGACGCGGCGCTGAACAACTGCCTTTCCTGCAAAGGCTGCACTCCGGAATGCCCGTCCAACGTCAACCTCGCCTTATTGAAAGCGGAAATGCTCCACGCCCGCTGGCGGCGTGACGGCTTGCCGCTGCGCGAGCGATTCTTCAGCAATGTCGATTTGTTAGGCAAAGTCGGCTGCGCGATGCCGGGGTTTACCAACGCAATGATGGACGCCAAGCCGGTTCGCACGCTTCTCGAAAAAGTGCTTGGCGTCTCCGCCAAACGATCGTTGCCACATTACGCCGACGAGCGATTCGATCGCTGGTTTCATCGACATTCCAGGGCCTCTCTCTCAGAGGCCCCGGCGCCTCGCGGAGACGGTCGACCGGGCAAGGTCATACTCTGGGATGACACCTTCGCGCGCTACCACGAACCAGAGATTGGCATTGCCGCGGTCAAAGTTCTCGAAGCGCTCGGGTTCGAGGTCGAGTTGGTAAAAAATCGCAAATGCTGCGGCCGGCCCGCATTCAGCCAAGGCAACCTCGACCTGGCCGCCGAACTCGGCGAACACAACGTCGGGATCATTTCACCACGACTCAATCTCTCAACGGCTCAACCTCCCGTTCTATTTTTAGAGCCGTCCTGTTGGTCGATGTTCGTGGAAGATTATCGTGAGCTGAAAATTCCAAATGCTGAGCAAATCGCGGCTCGTTGCTTCCTGTTCGAAAGCTTCGTCGACGATTTCCTCGAGCGAAATCCCGAGGCGCTTTCAAACCTGACTGCGTTAAGCAGTCAAACTCCCGGGGGCCTGGAAGAAAGCGGGAACGGCGAGATAGCAGTCGCTATTCATGCGCACTGCCACGCGAAATCGATTTTGCCGCCGGCTTTCATGGCGCAATTGGTGGAACGGATTCCAGGACGAAAAGCAAAGGTGCTCGAGACCGGTTGTTGCGGAATGGCCGGGGCGTTCGGCGCGCTCTCAAACAAATACGATTTATCCGTTCAAGTGGGGACCGACCTGGTCCGCAAGCTCGACGAATCCAAACCGGACGTCGTCATCGCTTCGGGAACGAGTTGCCGGCATCAAATCGGCGATCTCACGAGTTTCCGGCCGCTCCATATGGCCGAGTTTCTCGCCGGGGCGGTCGGCCACTAACTCTTGGGCGGCGCGACGGCCGCGGCAGGCTTGGAAGCCTCTCCCGGTTGGGCGGCTTCGCCACCGGGCAATTCGGCATCGGCCGGAATGGCCAGAATATCCGGCTCAGTGAACGAGCTACCGTGACTGGCCAGTTGTTTCCGTAAGGCGGTGATTTGTTCCTTCGTCACCGGGCTGGCGTTATTCCCCCACTCGCTACGCTCGTAAGTCAGAACGTCGGCCACTTTCTGATCGCCGAGACTTTCCCAAGGCTGCATCACGGCGGTTCCAAAATGCTGCCCTTTGACCGTGACTGGTCCCTGTAATCCTTTGAGAACAATCATCGCCGGACGTCGATTTCCACCGGTCGTGAACTCCGAGCCCGCGAGCGGCGGATATTGTCCGGCTATTCCGAGACCATTTGCCTGGTGACAAGTCTGGCAGTTGGCCGCAAAAACTTTTTTGCCGCGTTCACGCGGAGTGAGCTCAACCTGCGCACCCGGTCCTTGCACCGCGCCGCCTTTTATCGCGGTGGGGGGCGGGCCGCCTAACGGATCGAGACTGTCGCCGGAGAAACTTCCTGAGTAACGGCCGAGATACGCGCCGCCGAGAAAAATCGCCAGGCCGTAAACGGCGATCAGCCAAATGGAGAGTGGCTCGAGACCCACCCGAGGCTCGCGCTTTTCACGTTGAATCGCCGCGTGCACTTCCTGCACGTCGGAGGTCTCGCCATAGTCAGTTCCCTGGCGCGCGAGCGATGGGCGATCGGAAGGATTGTTCATTTCGCTCCTTTCGCCGGCGCGGCGGCTGCCGCCGGCGCGGCAGGTGCGGCCCCAGATTTCACCTCTTTGAGCGGGTGCGATTGATCGCGCGACATGATGTACGCGACCAAACATTTGGCGTCGTAACTCGGAACCACTTCCCAGCCTTCAGGCGGCGCGTCCGAACCGGTTAAAGGCAGCGCATCGGCCGAACGCTGGCCAGTGATCGGTCGTTTGTCGAAGAGAAATTTGTAAGCTGGCATGTTCGAATCAACCAGATCGGGGCTCATGCTGCGCGGCGAATACAGATGGAGAAGGTGCCAGCCTTCCGAATAAGGAAGAGGCATTCCATTCTTGGTCGTGTCGGCAACTGGAATAGCGGGCGAGGCGCCCGGGGCGGGTGCAGCTGATGCCGCCGGCGGCGACGCCGGGGCGGCGGCGGTGGTTGTTCCTGCGGCAGGGCTCGCAGCTGCCGGCGACGAAGCGGGTGCATTCGCAGCCTGTTGATCTTCGCTCGGCGAGCGTTTGCCTTCGTTGGAAAGATCAGGACCCATTCGCATTTTACCGAGTTGCGTTGGCCGTTCGAAAATGTAATCGCGCGGCGCGCTTCGACGTTCGCCCCACTTGCGATCGATATCTGCCGAAATATAATCCGGCCGAATCTGCTGGCTGTGGCAATAAATGCAGCCGTTCGCGACATAAACCTGCCGGCCGCGTTCCACCATCCCCGATTTTGGCATCGGATAAATATCCGTGCCCTCTTCATCGCTTTCCGGGCTGAGATGCCCAATCTGCGCATTCGGCACGACCGTGAGCCCGAGCCAGGAAAAGGCGAACGTTCCAAACAAGCCAATAAAGAGTGGGAATAAACCTTTCACAGGTGCGGCTCCGATCCTTCCGAATCAATCGGGTTCAAGAATGTCGGCACGCTCGAGGTTCGACCCAGACCCAGAATCATCAGGCCGAAATGAAATGCGAAAATGAAATGCGCAACTGTCAGCAACAATGCGGCCACCGTCACGCCACGAACATACGGCAGAACGCTCGCGACACTTTCGATAAATGACAGGCTCGGATTTTGTTCGCTCGATCCCTGAACGATGCCGCCGACGAGGAACATCAAGCTCATCAGCCCGACTCCATAGGCCGCACCCCAGAAATGCAATTTGATCAGTGCGGCATAGCGCCACTCCCGACCGACTAATCGCGGCACGATGTAATACATCGAGCCGAACATGACCATGGTGAAGAAGGCGTACAAGCCGAGGTGAGAGTAAGCAACGCTCGCCTCGCTGAAACTCATGTAATGCGCCACCGAACGCAGCGAAAGAAGAATGCCGACCACGCTAAAGACCGTATACGACATGGCGCCGAAAACAGTGAAGCGCAGCGTCGGGCTGTAACGCATCACAGGAAAATAGCCCTGCATGGTCATGTGATGATTCAAGCCCACCGTCGCGACCGGAATCACGGTCAAGATCGTCGCCGCGATACTCACCGTAATCATCCAGGCCGGAAATGGCCCGTCGACGAGTCGCTGCATTCCGGTCCAGCTGGAAAAGAGCGCATAAGTCCAAAATCCGATCGTAGCCAGATGATAGCTATAGACGGGCCGGCCAATCACTTTCGGAATCATGTAATAGGCCGTGCCGAGCGCGATGGCGCCGAGCCAAAGGAACATGAGATTGTTGGCGTACCACCAGCCGACTGCTTCCTGCAACACGCCCTGGACCTGAACGGTAAAGAGCATCAAATGGGCGGCGGCATAAAGCCATGGGAACCAAAGGAACGCGCCTAACAAGTACCATTGGGTGATGTAAATCTGTTCACCGCGCCGGAACCGGAACATCAACACCGCCCACGACATGATCAGGGTATAGGCGACGAAGAGAATGATCGCGGCGTAGGGAGGAAATTCGAGCCACTGATAGCCGGTGCTATCGCCCGCGAGAATACCAATCACACCGAGCAAGACCCCGATATTCCAAAACCAGGCGCCGGCTACGATCAAGAGTGGATGACGCAAGGTGGTCCGGCATAATCGCGCCATCAGCCAAATGGCGGTTCCCATTCCGGCCATCGAAGCCCAGCCGTAGACCATCACGTTCATGTGCACGGGCCGAACGCGACCCCACGTGAGAAACGCGATATTCGAAAACAAGTCGGGCGAATGTTGCTTGAACGAGACAAACCCGGCCAACAGCGTTCCGATTAACAGCCAGACAATCGCCGACGCGTAAAACATCAGCACCGGCACGCGTGTCGAAGCATCGATCACCGCGCGCTCCAGCTGTTCGGCATCACCGGCCGCCGCCATCACTGCCGGTTCTTTCAATGGGATGTCGATTGCAGGATTCATCAATTGGATGGTTGTGGACTCTTTCCGCGAACAGGCAACGGGCTACCCGGTGTGCTTGGCGATGGAATGGGTGTTGGCGAATTCGCCGGGATGGAAACAGAAGATTGCGGCGAAGCGGCCGGCGTGGCTGACGCGCCGGGTTGAGTACCCGGCTGAGCTCCGGCTGGCTTGATCGCGGCGGCCGGTTGGCCACCACTTTCAGATTTGGGTCCATTGATCGACGTCGCCTTCGGCGATGTCCGCGGCGCCACTGACGCCGCTGCGGCCGGACTGGCTGCCGCCGGTGCGGCTGCTGGAGTTTCCGGCGTTGCGATGGGATAGGCCGGCGCCGGTTTTTTTGCGGACAACTCCGCCATCGCCAGTTCCATGGCCCGTCGAATCGGGATATGAACGCTGCCTTTGGCCTTGTCGACCCAACCATACGTAGACAGCTGCTTCTTGGTCGCTTCGTTTAGCGTTTTCAATTTTTCCATGCGCTTGGTCGCGCGCGCCTTTTCATAATCGTCACCTCGCGGCGAAGGTCCGACCACCGCCCAAACGATGAGGCCGAACAGGACGAACAAGAACACGACGCCGACCCAGGTGGAAAACGGTGCGGGCGACTGAACTTGTCTGCGGGTGGATTCGAGATCGGCCATTTTAGTTCACGATTTTGAGGGACTCGATCAGGCGTGGATCCCGTACCGGGAAAAGCGATGTTTTGCCAACAATTCGGAGATAAACAAAAATCAGAGTCGCGCCGATACCGATCACCGGCATGAAATCCCAGAGGCTGAGATGAACCCCGGTGCCGTGGAGCGCAGGCAAGACAATGATATACATGTCGAGCAGCTGCATAAAAACAATCCACGCGGCCATGTAACAAAGCTGATGCGGATGTTTCTTAATCGAGCGCAGCAGCAAGATTGCGAATGGTCCGAAGAACCGGCCGACGACCAGGAGCATGCTCAGGTACCACCAGGATTGCGTGTTTCGGACGAGGAAGAATTGTGTCTCCTCGGGCATGTCCGCATACCAGATGAGCATGTATTGGCCGAAGCCGATGTAGGCCCAGAAAATTGAGAAGGCGAGCATCCATTTCCCCATGATGTGGTAATGCTCGACCGTGACCACGTTCCTCAGATAACCGGCGTTCCGCAGGCCGGTAATGATCAACACCAGCAGCGACATCGAACTGCCGGCGGTTCCGGCGAAAATATAAACGCCGAACATGGTTGAGAACCAGTGATAGTTCAGGCTCATGAACCAATCAAAAGCGCCAAACGTCAGGCAGATGGCGAAGAGCGGAAGGCCGACGAAGGAGAGCTGACGCATCCGGATGGTGAAGCGCGGATTACCATCTTTGTCCTGGGCCACTGAACAACGTCGCAGCCAAAACGCGGCGATGGACAAAGATCCAAGAAAGACGATGGCGCGAACGAGGAAGAAATTAAAATTGAGATAAGCGCGCTTTGCATCCAGGACTTCGTCGACGCGCGGGGGTTTATCCATCCAGTCATAGAGATGGTGGCGAAGGAGGAGAATCGGGATGAAAAAGATGGCCATGATCCCGAGGAGGAGAGCGACATTTTCCAATTGACGCCTAACGACCACCGACCATTCGGCATCGACTGCATGGTGGACGATCGTCCAGAAGAAACATCCGGCGCAAAGCGTGAAATAAAACGCGAAGGCAAACAGCCAGGAGAAACCCAGCTGAGCAGGTTGCATGAAGGCGCCCACAGCCGAAAGAGCCAGGGCGACCACGGCGACGATCGCGAGAAGAAGTGAGAGGCCGGTAAACCGACCGCTCTCAAAATATTCGCCTTCCGGCGCGGGCACGTTTGAACGCTCGCTCATGGTTTATCCAGCTCCGCTCGATGTTCCGGCGGCACATCGTTGATGGTTCCACTTTGGCTTCGCTGCAACGCGCGCAAATAAGCGATGATCGCCCAGCGATCGGCCACCATGACGTTCGGGCCGTAAGCCATCATGGTGTTCTTGCCATTGGTGATGGTGTTGAAGATTTCACCGTCCGCCATTTTGCGAATTCGATCGTCCTGCAGACTAACGACCGTAGCCAGGCCGTGTTGTTTGGTGATTCCGTCTCCGGCCGCAACCGCGCCGTGGCACATCGCACACGTGATATTGAAACGCTCCTGGCCCCGCGCGAGAAGCTGCGCATTCACTTCGACTGGAATCCCCGTGCCCCAGCTCGTGCCCATTTTGCCAGTGTCGTAATAATCAGTTCCCGCACTGAATGCGACCCGGCGATGACTCGTCGCTTCTCCCGGCCCCACCCCATTCGGCGAATTTTGGGGATGCGGCATTTCATAGCCGATCGGAACGGTTCCGGCCACGGGCAGGCGCGGCCCTCGATGATCCGCGAAGAAATTGAGCGGCGATTGCGCGCGGACTTTCATTTGCCGAACCATGTCGGGAAACAACTCGAACTGCGGCTTCCCGGACTTGTCTCCACGAAACCCGAAAACGGCGATCCACGCGATCGTCACCAAAATAGAAATGAGAATAAAGCCGCGTAACATCATTACTCCTCGTGGATCATGGTGATATGCTGGCCGCCGGTCCGTTCCAGCAGCTCGCGCGCTTCAACTTCGGTAAAGCGCGGGTCGCGCGCTTCAATGACAAGAAAGAATCCGTCGTTCGAGGCGCGGTGGAAGCGATCCCAGTTAAACAACGGGTGATTCGGTCGCGGCAGTCCGTTCATGATCAAGACCGCAAAAAATGCCGAGAAGGCCGAAAGCAAAACAGTCAGCTCAAACATGATCGGGAAAAATGCCGGCACTACCCGCCAGTCGAACGGCTTTCCATGAACGATCAGCGGATAAATTGCCCACGACGGGCCGAATTCGACGGTGACGGCGGTCAGCAGTCCAGTGATGCCACCGATCAGCACCACGGCGCTCAACCAGGATTTGCCCAGGCCCATCGCGTCATCCATTCCGTGGATCGGGAATGGCGAATGCGTGTCCCAGCGTTTGAATCCGGCGTCGCGGACTGTCTTGGCCGCCTCAAACAGCGCGGCCGGGCTGGGATATTCCGCGCCCATTCCGTAAACGTTGTGACCGTAAGGCGTTTTCATGTTCGCTCCTTACCGCCGGCCGCGACCGGATGATGCCCTTCGGGCGTGGCGTGATGCGCGTCGGCTTCGGGCAAAACAATTTTCACTTCCGACATGGCGATCATCGGCAGGAAGCGGATGAAAAGCAGGAAGAGCGACGTGAAAATTCCGAGTGTGCCGATGAATGTCCAGATATCCACCCAGGTCGGGATGAATAATCCCCACGAAGACGGGAGGAAGTCCCGGTGCAGTCCACCGACGATGATGATGAAGCGCTCGAACCACATGCCGGCGTTCACGCACATGCAGACGAAGTAGACGACAAAAATGTTTCGACGGCACCAGCGGAACCAGAACAACTGGGGCGTCAGAATATTGCAGAACAGCATTCCCACCCACCAATCCCACCAATAAGGACCGAAGATTCGATTCCAGAACGCGAATTTTTCGTAAGCGTTGCCGCTATACCAGGCGATGAAAAATTCCATGCCGTAGGCGTAGGAAACGAAGGAGCCGGTCAACAAAATGATCTTGGCCATTTTGTCGATGTGCTGGGGCGTGATGATGTCTTGCAGCTTGAAAATGGCACGCGCGGGAATGAGCAGCGTCAACACCATGGCAAAGCCGCCGAAGATGGCGCCGGCGACAAAGTAAGGCGGGAAAATCGTGGTGTGCCAGGTCGGCAAAATCGAAGTCGCGAAGTCGAATGACACCACGCTGTGCACCGATAGGACGAGTGGCGTCGATATTCCCGCCAAAAGCAAATACGCCATTTCGTAATGCCGCCAGTGACGGTTGGCGCCACGCCATCCGACCGAGAAAAATCCAAACAGAAATTTTTTGATCTTGGTGGTCGAGCGATCGCGCAACGTCGCCAAATCCGGAATCAAACCAGTGTACCAAAACAACACCGACACGGTGAAGTAGGTTGAAACCGCGAACACATCCCACATCAGCGGGCTGCGGAAATTCGGCCAGATCCCGTAGTTATTCCAAACCGGCGCGAGAAACCACGCCATCCAGACGCGTCCGACGTGAATGCCCGGGAAAATCGCCGCGCACATCACGGCGAACAAAGTCATCGCTTCAGCGGAACGATTGATCGAGGTCCGCCATTTCTGGCGCAGCAGATACAAGATCGCGGAAATCAGAGTGCCGGCGTGTCCGATACCGATCCAGAAAACGAAATTGGTGATGTCCCAGGCCCAACCGACCGGATGATTCAATCCCCAGGTGCCAACGCCGGTGGAGATTTGGTAACCGATGCAGAACAAACCGATTCCGGCGACCGAAGCGGTGATGACGAAGCAAACCCACCACCAGCGCGGGGCGGATTGTTCGACCACGCCGGAAATCCGTTCGGTGATCCAGCTGAAATTGCGGCGATTCAACACCAAGGGAACACGGGCCAGCGGACGCTGCACGCCGCTGGCGGCTTCGCCTCTGATCACATCTGGTGCTGTCGGTGCGGGATCCATCACGAAATTGAAGATTGCCGATTGTCGATTTCACATTGCGAAGAATTGACGCGACTGAACTCCGCCAATCTGAAATCTGAAATCTGAAATCTGAAATTCACTACGATTTCTCCTCCGCCGGACTGGCCACGCCAATATTTTTTGCATCCGGCATCTTCGGATTTGGATTGCGGATTCGCGCCAGGTAACTGGTGCGCGTGTTCACGTTCAAATATTCGAGCAGTCGATAATTACGATCCTGCTGCTTGGCCTTGGAGACTTTGCTTTCCGGATCCTTTATATCTCCGAAAACAATCGCGTCGTTCGGGCAGGCCTGCGCGCACGCGCTGGTGAACGAATCGCGCGGAATCTGAATATCGTTCGAAGCGCCGGCGCGAACGTGCGCGGCAATCTTCGCTTCCTCGATGCGCTGCACGCAGTAAGTGCATTTTTCCATGACCCCGCGCATGCGGACCGTGACGTTCGGATTTTTCTGCATCTTGACGATGTCCGGCGCGCCCTTGCTGGTGAACGGCGCGATGTATTCCTCGTAAACTCCGAATTCGCCCGCGATTTTCTTTTTTCCGACCGGCCGCTGGTTGTAATCGAAGAAATTGAAGCGCCGGACTTTGAACGGACAATTGTTCGCGCAATATCGCGTTCCGACGCAACGATTGTAGGCCATCACGTTCAAGCCGTCTTCGCTGTGCACGGTCGCGTTCACCGGGCACACCGTTTCGCACGGCGCATTTTCGCAATGCTGACACATCATCGGCTCGTGCACGATTTCCGGATTCTCCGGCCAATCGCCGTTGTCCTCATCGAATGGTTTCTCGCTGGCGAAGTAACG
The DNA here is from genome assembly GCA_963846065.1 of uncultured Verrucomicrobiae bacterium. Classification (GTDB taxonomy): domain Bacteria; phylum Verrucomicrobiota; class Verrucomicrobiia; order Chthoniobacterales; family UBA10450; genus DASPUI01. Next base: position 458,677 of record CAWJUP010000001.1, on the reverse strand, counting down.
ATCGATCCGGATCCAGTGCATCGCGCGGCCGTGTGAGACTTGCAGTTTTCCAACGATCGGAATGTTGTTCTCGGCCTGGCAGGCAATCACGCAGGCGCTGCAGCCGGTGCAAACGTTCAGATCGACCGCCATGCCCCATTGGTTAGGCGCCTTGTAGGGCGGGTGCGTGTAAATCGACGGCATATACTTTTGCGGCTCGTCCGCTCCGCCGGTGTGCTTCACAAAATCGTTTTGCTCGCGGTATTTCTCAATGGTCGCTTCGCGCACCACCCCGCGCCCTTCGATCGCCCAGTGATCCTGCGTAATCGAAAGGGGATATTTTTGGCCGACTTTTGTCACCTTGATGCTCTCGATTGTTTTTCCGTCAGCGACGGCGAGGTGAAGATTTTCGGCGGTGCGCAAAAGGTAGGCGTTGAATCCGTGTTGCTCAGCCAGCTGGCCGTGTCGATTCACGTCCATATTGGCGCCGGCATAAGGCAAGGCATCCGCTCCGGGCATCTTGCGGCCGTAACCCATGGATATGGTGATGGAGTTGTCGGCGTGACCCGGTGTCACCAACGCCGCTACGACCAGTTCGCGATGAATCTGCTTATCATTCTCATCATGCGCAGCATCAGTAATGTCGATGTTCACCAAATCACCGGTTTCGACCTCGAGCTTCTTCGCCATGGCCGGGCTCATCATCGCGCCGTTGTCCCAGGTCAGTTTGGTAATTGGATCTGGCAATTCTTGCAGCCAGCCGTTGCTCGCGAAACGGCCATCGTCCATCGCGTAACTGCGAACGAAAACGATCTCGGGCGAATCGGCTGTGGGCGGGGGCGCGGGTGACGAAAACTGATCGCCCCGGTTTCCAATCCCGCCGGTATTGAATGTCGCCGTGCGATCGCGCGGAACGGCATGCGCGGCAAAACCATCGCGCAAGAGTTGCGACCACGCGGCGTCGAAATCTCCGGGCGGATTGGTCGTGCGAAATGTTTGCTGAACGAGTTCAGGTCCTTCCACCGTGGGTCCGCCTAACAAGCCATTGAGCAATTCGATTTCACTCACGCCGCCGAACAGCGGCAAAATCATCGGTTGAATCGACAGGTAAGCGCCATCGGAAGTCAGCGCATCGCCCCACGACTCCAAAAAGTGCGCCATCGGCACGTGCCAGGTGCTGATCGATGACGTGGCGTCTTCGTGATAGCCAAGACGCACGGTCTCCGGCACTTTCTTTTGCAGGTCCGCCCAATCCCAGAACGCTTTGGTGGCCGGGTCCTGCCCGACTTTTCGCGGAGCATTATAAACCGGGTCGCCGCCGAAAATGAAAAGCTGCTTGATTTTCCCACCCGCAATATCGGCCGCCAACTGCAAAATGCTTTTCGTGTTGGAATTTCGCGGAATCTCGCGAACCAGAATCGTGCGTCCGATATTTTTCAGCGCCGTATTGATTCCGTAAACGAGTAATTGCACGGCGACGGGTTGCTGCGATCCGGCGACGACAATGCTCGCGCCAGATTTTCCAACCAGATCGTTGGCCATTTCCGACAACCATTGGTCGTCGAACGATTCGGTGGCGGCCGGGGCGGGAAGCGCACCGAGCAGCGAAACGAGTCCGGAGTCACTGGTGACACTGGCAATTTTTTGCGCGAGCACGCGCGTCAGCGCAGGAATCTGACTGGCCGGGCAGCGCAACCGATGATCGGCCATCGAGCCGGTGAGAGTGAAACGATTCTCCACGACGTAAAGCCGGTTCATCGTGTCCTTGGCCGAACTCACCCGCCGGCGAGAAGTGAATCCGCGAACGGACGCGAGATCGCCTTCACCGCAATCCACAAAATCGCTGTCCAACGCGACAATGATATCGGCGCGCTCGAATTTCGGAACCAGGCTGACGTTCTCCCCGAAGCCGAGCTGCGTTGCATAACCTTGCGCCTCGCTCAAGCCCGGCTCGTAAACGCACCAGGACATTTTCGGGAAAATCTTCTCCAGCTCGGTCCGAAGCCGTTCGCGGGTCGGCGAATGAACTTCCTGGACGAGAAAGGCGAGTCCATCACCGCCGGAGGAGCGTAAGGTCGCGGCGAGTTTCCCGATGTAGGCATCAAACTCCTCGCGCTCGACCGGTTTCCCTTCATGAATAAACCGGCGCGATCGCATCGGATCATAAAGATCCAGCACCGAAGCTTGCGCGAAGGTGTCGGTGGCACCGCCGCTGGCCGGATGCAGAGGGTTACCCTCCATCTTAATCGGCCGGCCATCCACCGTCGTAGCGATCAGCGGGATCGCGCCATTCCTTCGTGGCATGGCCGTCGCGTAATAGAGAAATTTTCCAGGAATCGTCCATTCGGCGCTCTTGGTGAAAGGCACCAAGTGCATTTCCGGCTTCCGACAACTGGTTAAGCCCACTCCGGCCAACGCCATCGAGGCGCCCATCAGTTTCAAAAAGCTGCGACGCGACCACTCGGTGTCGTTCAACTCAGACGCCCCGGCCGGAAATTCCCGCTCCAGCCAATCGCGAAACTCCGGGGTATCGCTAAATTCGGCGAGGCTTCGCCAATACTTCTTTCCGGTCGATGGTTCCGGCGGATGTTGCAAGACGCGCTTCATCGGTGACACCCCTGACAGGTGACTGGCGGGTTGATGTTCCACTTTTCCATTAGCGTCTGGCCGATCTCGGTTTGGGTGAGATGTTTCTTCTGTGTCCAATCGTCATTGACACCGCTTGGCTTGCCATATTTTGCGACGAAGTCCGCCGGGTTCACATCACCCGGTTTCCAATCCAGATTAAAGACCTGTTCCTGCGGCCGCAGGAAGTTTTCCGGATGGCGGTGACATTCCAGGCACCACGCCATGCTGTGTGGCTTCGCCTGATAAACAACCGGCATATGATTGACCGAGCCGTGGCAGCTAAAACAGCTGATGCCCCGGTTGACGTGGGCGGAGTGATTGTAAAAAACATAATCCGGCGTGCGATGGATCTGGACCCAACTGATCGGTTCGCCCGTCTTCCAACTTTGCCGGACCGGTTCCAACTTCGGATTGTCCTTTTGAATCTGGCTGTGGCAATTCATGCACGTCTGGGTGTTGGGCAGATTCGAATGCGCCGCCACTTCCACGAAGCTGTGGCAATAACGGCAGTCCATCCCCAACTGGGTCACATGAATATCGTGGGGGAAAGGAACCGGCTGGGTCGGTTGGTAACCCACCTTCGTATATTTCGGCGTGGCGTAATACCAAGTGGCCGCGGTCAGCCCGCAGGCGATCAAAAAGCCGGCCACCGCCATTTGTAATGGCAGCCAATTCGTCCAGCGCGGAAAGAAGTTCTTCGCCATAAAAAGTTAGCTGGCGCCCTCCTTTCGCCACCGGGGCCATCCTAACAACGAATTAAAACTGGAATTCGGATGTGCTCGGTTCAGACAAAAAAAAATTTCAGGTTGATCGATTGCCCGAGGAGACGGCGCAACTGTATGAATGGCTTTCGTGCTGGCAAAAAGAAATTCACAATTGATTCTCATCTCCATGGAACAAACACCCTTCCCGATACGGAAAAGACGCGTGTTGGCAAAGACGATCACGTCAAAAGTTTGGAAAGCCGTCAAGTGAAAGCGCGTATTTATTTTGGATGCATTTTTATCGCTCTGTTGGCTGCGACAGAGAGTTTGCGCGCCCAAACGGCCGATCTCATTTTCCGAAACGGAAATATTTATACGCTCAATGAGAAGCAACCGCAGGCCGAGGCGATAGCCGTTCAAGGCGGTCGCATCATCTTCGTCGGCGAAAATCAGCAGGCCGAAAAATTCAAGGGCAACAAAACGCGGGTCATCGAGCTGCGCGGTCACACCGTGGTGCCTGGCCTGACCGATTCCCATGTTCACATTTTTGGAATCGGCGAGCGCGAATTGAATCTTAATCTGGAAGGAACCAACTCCCTGGCCGATTTGATCTCGAAAGTGAAGGACCGCGTCGCCCGGACGCCACGGGGAAAATGGATCACCGGCCGCGGCTGGATCGAAACATTCTGGAAACCTTCGCAATTTCCATCGCGACAGGATTTGGATTTAATCGCCCCGGATCATCCTGTTTTTCTGACGCGCGCGGACGGACATGCTGCCGTGGCCAACAGCGCCGCATTGAATATCGCTCATATTAATAAGGACACTCCGGACCCGTTCGGTGGAGAGATTTTAAAGGACAAGAAAACCGGCGAACCGACCGGCATGCTTTTGGACAACGCCCAGGATCTGGTGCGGAAAAGCATCCCGCAACCGACTGAGGGAGAGCGCGAACAAGCACTGTTGCGCGGAGTCGAACGCGAGATCGGGCTCGGTTGGTGCGAAATTCAAAATGCCGGCAGCGAACCCGAAGACGACACGCTGATCTGGAGCAACATCAAATCCGGAAAGATTAAGATCCGCGTTTACAACGCGGTCTATCTCGACGCGGCAAAACTGGTTCTCGCCGAAGCGCCCTGGATCAACGCCTTCGATCATCGATTTACCCGACGCACGATCAAAATCGTTTTCGATGGCGCACTCGGCTCGCGCGGAGCTGCTCTGTTGCAGCCGTACTCTGACGCCCCCGATACATCCGGCTATCTCACGGAAAAACCTGAAACTTTGCGTCCGATCCTCGAGGCCGCGCTTCGTCAAGGCATTCAGGTCGAAACCCACGCCATCGGCGACCGCGCGAATCGAACAATCCTCGATCTTTACGAAGCGGCGTTCAAAGCGGTTCCACTTGACCAACGAAAAATCAAAGACCCGCGCTGGCGAGTGGAACACGCGCAAATTTTAGATCCCCATGATCTTCCGCGTTTCGCCAAACTTGGAATCATCGCATCCATGCAACCGTCTCACGCAATCAGCGATCTTTTTTTCGCGCCAAAACGGTTGGGAATGGATCGGCTGGCCGGCGCTTATGCTTGGAAGAGCCTGCTTGATTCCGGAGTGATCATTTGCGGCGGATCCGACGCTCCGGTCGAGCGCGGCGAACCCATGATTGAATTCTATGCCGCGGTCGCGCGCAAAAGTGTGAAAGGCGAATCTGGCAACGGCTGGCATCCCGAGCAGGCGGTCTCACGCGAACAAGCATTGAAGATGTTTACCCTTTGGCCGGCTTACGCAGCGTTCGAGGAGAAAGACAAAGGTTCACTGGAACCGGGGAAGCTGGGCGACTTCACCGTTCTTTCGCAGGACATCATGAAAATTCCCGAACCTGAAATCCTCAAAACGCGTGGCGAAATGACGGTGATCGGCGGCGAAATCGTTTATGCGAATTGGGTGAGAAACGAACTTGAGGACGAGCTGCGCGAACGCAAGCAGGAGAAAGAACCCGAGAAGGAACACCAAGAGGATCGTTGAAAACTGGAATGAAAAAACACTATCTCGCCATTGTCCTTTGTCTGCCGTTAGGCGGATGCAACTCCCTGCAAAGACGCGAACACTATCAGGTTCAGCACCAATATTCGACGAGCGACCCGCAGTTCGAGCGAACCATGAACAGCCTGCTCGGTCCCGGCCTGACCGGCGGGAATAAAATAGTGACCCTGCGTAACGGCGACGAAATCTTTCCCGCCATGTTGAGCGCGATTCGCAGCGCACGACGCTCGATCGATTTCGAGACTTACATTTACTGGAAAGGCGACGTCGGTCGCCGGTTCGCCGAAGCTCTGGCGGAACGGGCGCGCGCGCATGTGCCGGTCCACGTCATTCTCGATTGGCAGGGAACACAAAAAATGGATCGCGCCTCGCTCCAACTGATGCAGGACGCCGGAGTCGAGGTTTCGGAATACAATCCGCTTCGGCCGCTTCAGCCGGGTTTTTGGTACCGGCCAATGCGCCTTAACAATCGAACGCATCGCAAACTGCTCATCGTGGACGGCCAGATTGGATTTACCGGCGGCGTCGGAATTGCCGATGAATGGTCCGGAGACGCGCAGGATCCAAAACATTGGCGGGACAATCACTATCGGGTGGAAGGACCGGTGGTGGCCGAGCTGCAGGCCGCGTTCCTGGACAACTGGCTGCGGACGAATGGACGTGTTTTACAAGGGAACGATTATTTTCCGCCGCTAGCTCCAGCAGGTCCGTGTCTCGCGCAGTGCTTTAAAAGCTCACAACGTGGGGGCAGCGAAAGCGCGCGGTTGATGTATCTCACTTCGATCGCTTCGGCCTCCAAAACTGTCCGCCTGGCAAATGCCTACTTCGTTCCGGACGCTCTGGCCATCGACACTTTTCTCGCGGCCGCGAAACGAGGAGTGAAAATCGAGATCATTGTGCCAGGGCCGCATATCGATCAACAAGCGGTCCGCGCGGCGTCACGCAACAGCTGGCCCAAACTGCTCGCGGCCGGCATTCGCATTTATGAATACCAGCCGACCATGTTTCATTGCAAATACATGATCATTGACGACATCTGGACTTCCGTCGGCTCATCCAATTTCGATTCGCGATCGTTCCGTTTGAACGCGGAAGCAAATCTCAACGTCCTCAATGCCGAGTTCGCGGCGAAACAGATACGCGTCTTCGAGGAGGACAAGGCTCACTCCCGGGAAATCACTCTTGAAATGGTGAAACACGAGCCGATCTGGAACAAAGTGCTGAACAAAGCGGTCACGCCGATCAAACCCGAATTGTGATGAAAATCCGAATCGTGCTCGCGCTGCTGTTATTGGCGATGCCTGCGCTCGCGCGCAGCCCCCAGGAACAGCTCCGAATCGATTACCTCATTAACTCGTTAGGCAAATTGAACGGCGCCGTCTTTGTCCGCAACGGTTCGGATTACAACGCCTCCACCGCCCAGGATCATCTTCGACAAAAACTGCGCGCCGCCGGTGAGCGTGTGCAAACCGCCGAGCAATTCATTAAATATTGCGCCAGCGAATCGTCGATGACTCATCAGCCGTATCGGATTCGGTTGGCCGACGGCAAAGTGCAGAACACCGCCGACTATTTCGCCGCTGGATTGCGCGAATACGATCGAACGCAGCGGCACTGAGATTTTTTTGGGCGCTGGTCGAACGAGGCCTCCCGCGGAAGGGCGGCCGGTTTCATGTCATTTGAAAATCATGCGAGTCAGACGCAGGTTCGCGGCATGAAAACGCTCGCCTCGATCGTCTTTGCCGTCACTGCCACGTTCACCCTCATTCAGGCCGCCGGCACCGAAGCTCACAAAGTGAACGTGACCATGACTGAGTACAAATTCGATATGCCGGCCTCTGTCCAAGCCGGTAAAACCGAGTTCCTGGTCAAGAACGATGGCAAAAGCGTTCACACCTTCGCGATCAAAGGAAACGGCGTGAACCAGAAAATCTCGCCCAATCCGAAACCGGGTGAAAGCGCGACTCTAACGGTCGATCTGAAACCCGGCACCTACCAAGTCACCTGCCCGGTCGATTTTCATACGGCCAAGGGAATGAAAGCGACTTTGACGGTGAAGTGACTCTCTGTTTTCTCAGTCAGCGGCCGAGGAAATAAATTCCGGCCAACGTGAGCAAAAAGTAGGGCACGAGGACCGCCGCGCCGGCATATTCTTTTGCCATCCGCTGGCCAAAGAAAAGGCAAAGGATGGCAATGGCGGAGATGATAGCGCCGTAAAATGCGATCGACGGATTATTCGAAATCAGCAGCACAACGAATCCGATCCCGCTCAACGCGCCGGCACAAATTTCCAGCAAGGTCAGAACTGTCACTAATAGCGGAACCGTCGGAGCCAGCCGACTTTTCGCGAAGTGCCCGCGGAGCCATTCCAGATTTCCCCGGCGATCGATAATTTTGTCGATACCGGATTGGAGAAACAGCACCGCGAGAAATGCGGGGATGAGAAGTTGAATCAGGAAGAGCGCGAGGCCGGACACCAACATGCGTTCAGACTAACACGACTTCACCGTGAATCGCACGATTTAACTCTCTACCGATTCAGGAATACAAATATTCGTCGTGATACTCACGCTGAGGGGCGAACTGAACGTGTTCGCTGCTCGTTTCCGGATATTCGAAAATTTTTCCTTCGTAATTACGGATCACGATTTTTTCGTTGTCGTGATACAGGATGTAGCCCGGATTGATCGGCACTTTGCCGCCGCCGCCGGGGGCATCGATGACATACTGAGGAATTCCGTAACCGGTGGTGTGACCGCGCAAGCCCTCGATGATCTCGATCCCTTTTGCCACCGACGTGCGCAGGTGCGACGAACCGTTAATCAGGTCGCACTGATAAATGTAGTAGGGACGGACCCGGCACATGAGCAATTTGTGCACGAGCGTTTTCATCGTTTCCAAATTGTCGTTCACGCCCGCCAGCAGAACGCTCTGGTTACCGAGCGGGATTCCGGCGTTGGCCAAACGCTCGAGCGCTGCCTTCACTTCACTGGTCAATTCGCGGGGATGATTCACATGAATGCTCATCCAGAGGGGATGATGTTTGGCTAACATGGCGCACAGCTCGGGCGTGATGCGTTGCGGCAGAAAAATTGGAACGCGCGTTCCGATCCGCAAGAACTCGATATGTTTGATGGAACGAAGCCGCGTCAACAGTTTGTCGAGTTTGTCGTCCGAAAAAATGAGCGCGTCGCCACCACTCAACAGGACATCGCGAACTTCGGTGTGCTGTTCCAGGTAACGAAATGCTTCTTCAAAATCCGTGTGCAGTTCCTGCTCGCCCACACCGCTGACCACGCGCGAGCGCGTGCAATAGCGACAATAGGCCGCGCATCGATCGGTCACCAAAAACAACACCCGATCCGGATAACGATGGACCAGGCCGGGGACCGGCATGTGCGAATCTTCGCCGCATGGATCGGCCATGTCGTAAGGCGACGACCAGGTTTCTTCAATTCTTGGGACGACCTGGCGACGAATCGGGTCGTCCGGATCGCTGCGATGGGATGAGATTAAAAAAGTGCGGCGTCACCGCGAGAGCGAGCTTGTCGCCCGAAAGCAAAACGCCGCTTCGTTCCTGATCGGAAAGCTGCAGATGCTGCTCCAACTGGGCCAGGGTCGTGACCCGGTTCTTGAGTTGCCATTTCCAGTCGTTCCAAAGTTCAGGAGTTATCCCGGACCAATAGCCGGGCGCGTGCGAAACGAACTCCTTCCCGTCCCCATTCCCTGCGGCAAATTTGTGCATTTGTGTGGTTGAGAGCAAAAATGCTAAGGCCGTTGACGACCCTGTCAACGCAGGCACCGAAAGGTGCGCCGCGCACTTGGCAGCGCGACGGATTATCCTGGCAAATGCCTCGTGCGAAGTCCTTCGCTTCCCCAAGCTTCGGCTGCGGCCGAGTGGGTCAAACCAGGCCGGCGGTTCGCGGCTGAGCAGAGGCCAACGCGCGGGATGGAACTCCCGTCATCTGGCCGTTTTCGGAAACATTCCCAGTGAGCAAATCGCGATAATATTTCGTCCAACCGCGTTCGCGCGAGCGCACGTAGCCGTGGATCTCCGCGCCATCGGCATCACGTTCCGGCATGGTGTGACCGCGAGACTGAAAAAAATGACAAACACCGTGCAACCATTCGTGTAACCAGACTTCGCCGGGCGCCTCGTTTTTCCACGCTGAAGTGGATGCGTTCGCCACGACGGCGTAGGTCGCCCCATTGCTCCACTCGCCCGAGCCCATACCCAATCCCCACCCGCGGCACGCGATACTGGTCTTCTTTCGCGAATCGTGTTGCGGCCAGAGAACGAAAATCGAATCGTAGGCACCGGCCGGGGCGAACCGGTCAATCGTCGAACGCACATCATCCGGCGACGGCCAATACGTGCCTTCTCCGTCGGGAGTCAGACTGGTCAGCGGACCGCCGGGATCTTGAATTTCGGCGGCAATTGAAAGAGCGTTATCGGTCAATTCGGAAGCGAGCGATGGGAAGGCACGGAACGATTCGATCGCATCGGCGAACTCCTGTTCGGTCAGGGCCTGGTGGTATTGTCGCCGCGATCCTTCGCCGTTCGGTAATGCCACCCGCAATTCGCGAAATGGAAACAACACCGCTCGCCAAACGCTCACCGGTAACAAATCCTATTTGCGCGATCGACTGCCGTTCGCACGCGTCCGGGGTTCATACCCGAAATTACTTTACCGTGACCAGCGTTCCAATCGGAATCTCGGCAAAGAGTTTTCGAGCAGCGTCCCCGGGCAGACGAATGCAACCGTGCGAGGCCGGATAGTTCGGCACCACGCCCTCGTGCATTCCGAAATCCAAACAGCTCAAGCGCATGAAGTAAGGCATGTCGACGTGGTAAATAGTCGATCGATGGTTCCGTTGCTTATCGGTAATCACATAGTCGCCCGCGTGAGTCGCGTAACCGGGACGGCCCGTTGAGCAATTCGTCGTGAAAATCGATACCCCGTCCTTAATCAAAGCCACATGTTGCGACGCCAGCGAAATCTCGATATGAAGCTGTTCCGGCGTCGGCCCACTACCGAGCAGAATCTGAGTCGCGCGCCACTGGCCCGTTTCCGCGGCCAGGTACAAAGCCATCATTTTGTAACGGCCGGTGGAACGATTCCGATCGGCGCCGGCATCGAGTAAAGCTTGGAGCATCTCCGTCTGGCCGAGACCGGCCGCCAACATCACGACGGTGACGTTTCTATCGTCCTCGATGTAGTTGCGGAACTTCCTGGGCAATATTCCGAGAAAGTCTGCGTCGTATTTTGACGGAAGCGTCGTATTTGGATCCGCTCCACATCGCAGCAGCATGGAGAATAAGTGCAGATCGTGCGAAGCGACGGCGTAAGCGAGCATTGGAACCTGCTTGTTTTCCAAGGTCGGCGGGGCCGAATGTTTTTGCAGGAGCAGTCGCAACAAATCGGTGTCCTCGGAGCTGACGGCTGCCGCCAGGACTTGCCGGGTTCCGTTGGTCCACTCCGGCATCTTCGGCAGCCGGTCGGTAATGTTTCGGAGAATTTCAGGGTTGCCACTTTGAATCGCCGCCATCAACAACTCGCCCGCGTGATCGCCCACCGAAGGCATCACCGAAAGCAGCAGGTTTACCGCATTCAGGTTGCCCGAAAGAATGGCGTAACTCATGGCCGAGCGACCGCTACGATCCAATGGATCAAGCGACGACACGCGGCCGATATATTCGCGGAGCATGTCGACGTTGCCCAGGGCGGCCGCCGCCATCAAAGGAGTGAAATTATTCGCATCGGCCAGATCCAGGCTGGCCCCGGTATCGATCAGCCGTCGAACGGTTCGCCAGTCCTGTTGCAACGTCGCCGCGAGAACGATCGGGCAATCATGCGCGTCGCGCGCGTTCGGGTTGAGTTGCTCTTTAAAATAGTAGTCGACCAGTGCGGCGCGATGACTGGCCAGGGCATGATTGAATTCTTCGCCCGAAACAACACTGCTGACTTTCGGAACGTTGGCGGTCCCGCCCGGCCAGAGGAGTGCCACCGCCAGGGCAAGCCCTAAACTATTCGCCCACGGCATGTTCATATTAGGTGCAAGTAACGAGCGGATGATACACCTTTCGTCAAGCAAGTTAACAGCCAAAACTAGCCTGGCAGGATGAACGCCGGTGCGGTCTTGCTGTCAAAAATTCAAGTTATGCGCCTATTTTCCGCCTTGGTCCCGCTGGTCTTAGCCAGCCTCATTTCCGCGTCCGCAGCCACGTCCGAACCCCTCCCGACTGCGACCGTTCCACCGGCGTCGGCTGAAGCCGGCAAAGATGTCGTTCACCAGCTCAATAATGCCTTCACCAAGGTATTCGAGACCGTCGCCCCAGCCGTCGTGATCATTGAAACCACAAAAAAGGCCGAGGCGGAAGGATCTGCTTTTGACGATTTGTTTTTCCAAAACCCAAACGATCCAAATAACGACGCGCGCCCAGCTCCGCGACCGCAGCAGCCGGTGCAAAGCGAAGGATCAGGATTCATCGTCCGGCCGGATGGCTACATTTTCACGAATTTTCACGTCGTCGAGGGTGCCGACAAAATTTTGGTTCGCCTGAAGGACGAACGCGAATTCACCGCGAAAATTATTGGCATGGATGAGAAAACGGACATCGCGGTCATCAAGATCGATGCGAACAATCTGCCGGTTGCGAAACTCGGCGACAGCGACGCGGTGCGCGTCGGTGAATTCGCATTTGCCATCGGAGCGCCGTTCAAGCTCGATTACACCTTCACTTACGGCGTCGTCAGCGGAAAAGGCCGTAATAAGCTCATTAGCGTTCAGGGTTACTCCATTCCGGATTACATCCAGACCGACGCATCGATTAATCCGGGTAATAGCGGCGGTCCGCTTTGCGACATCGACGGCAATGTGATTGGAATGAACACGCTAATCAACGGGTTGAATCGCGGGCTCGGCTTTGCCGTACCGGTCAACCTGGCCAAAGACATTGGCGGCGAACTCATCGCCGGTCGCAAGATTATCCGGCCGTGGCTGGGTATTCGAATCGAAACTTTGGGCGACAATCCATCCATCCGCGATTTCGTGAAAGGAGTCGATAAAGGCGTGGTCGTCATGTCGATTCAGGGGGATGCGCCGGCCGCGAAGAGCGATCTGCGGCCGGGCGACGTGATCACCGGTGTGGATGGCGCTTCGGTCAACAGCGATACCCAGCTGCAACACGAGATCTTGAAAAAGAAAATCGGGCAAAGTGTGGATCTCGCTATCTGGCGGAAAGGGCAGACATTGAAGATCCCGGTGAAAACCGGCGAGTTGCCGAGTGACATTTCGCGCGCCTCGAACGAGCAACCGACTCCGCCGAGTCGTCCCAATGAGGAGCAACTAAACAAGCTGGGGCTTCAAGTTCAGGATCTGAGCAAAGAAGTAGCCGACCAGCTCCATCTGACGACCAAACAAGGCGTGATCGTCACCAGCGTGGAAGACAACAGCATTGCCGCCGAACAGGGAATTGAGCGTGAAGACGTCATCACCGAAGTCGACGGCAAACCGGTGACTGATGTGAAATCGTTTCGTGACGCGTTAACGAAGTCCGATCCCGTTCGCGGGGTGTTGCTTTATCTCGACCGCAAAGGAAACAAAACCTTCGCCGTCTTGAAGGCTGGCGGGTCGGTGCCGCCGAGCGAACACTGATCCCCTACTTCTTGGACGCCGGAAAATTGCGCAGATAATCGGCCAGCGGCTGATTGTTGAGATACCGCTGATCGATGGCGGCGTGCGCCATTGCGCACTCGCACGGTAACGTAGGCATTTTCTTCCGGCGGCGGCTATTCGCCCAGTACGGTTGCTCCGCGGCCGGCGCATCCGGAGGTAAGAACTCCGTTCGCGACAAGCTCCGGGAATCGGCCTCGCAACCAGCGGACCGCGCCCTTGTTGAATGCGCCGGGCACGCCGGCGATTCAAAAAAACGCCGAGCCGGTCAACCAAATTACCGCTCAGCTCTTCCGACTTCCAACCGCGATCAAAATGATGCCGCCCGCCAGGCAGCCCCAGCTGACCGCTGGCGGAACCTGGATGCCCTGTTTCTCCTTGTGCGTGATTTCAAGCGGCCCGAGCTGGGCGTCTTTCTTCTCCGTCGTCCAGCCCAGTCCGCCGAAAGCAAAACCGACCAGGGCAATGATGATTAAAATGATTCCGATAATTCCGGCCGGTTTCATGAGTGGCAGCCTAGAGCGGGCGTCGGCCGCTGATCAACTGAATAATCAGGACCACGACCGCAATCACCAGCAGGATGTGAATGAATCCGCCGAGCGTATATGAGGTGACCAATCCGAGCAGCCAAAGAACGAGCAGAATTACAAAAATAGTCCAAAGCATAACAACTCCTTTAGTTTAGATTTCCAGTTACTACGCAATTAGACGCAAGAATGCGTGTCTTCCATTCAAAAAAAATTTATTTGTTCCTTTCGTCGACCAACGCACGCAGATTCCAGCCATTCTCTTCCAGTCGCGATCGGGCGGATTCATAGTCGCAGCCCAGAATGGCCGCGACTAAGCGGGTGGCGCGATCTCGCAGTTTCGAGCTGGAAGCACGAAGATCGATCATCAAATTGCCCCGAACTTTGCCCAACGAAACCATGGCCCCGGTGCTGATTATATTGAGGGCATCCTTGGTGGCTGTGCCGGCTTTCAATCGAGTCGAACCGGTCACAATCTCCGGACCAACCTGTAAAGTGATCGTGAGATTTGGACCGGACGTCGAGGGTGACCCGCGGTCAGTGCCTGCCCCCATATTGGGGTTGCTCGTAATTAAAATTGTTTTCACGCCTAACGAGCGGGCTTTTCCCAACGCCCCAAGAACAAATGGCGTCCGACCGCTCGCGGTAATCCCGATGACCACGTCAGACTCCCGGAGTCCGCGCCCATGCAGGGCCAGAGCGCCTTCGCTGGCTTCGTCTTCCGCGCCTTCGACGCTCCGCGACAACGCCGGCGCGCCGCCGGCGATGATTCCCTGGACCAATTCAGGCGAGGCCCCAAACGTCGCCGGAATTTCGCTGGCATCGAGCACTCCGAGCCGGCCACTCGAACCGGCACCGACATAGAAGAGACGGCCGCCGCTTCGCAACGACTCCGTCACGATCTCAATGGCCTTCGCCAAACCGTCGGCCGCATGATGCAAAGCTTCCTGCACCGCCTTCTCTTCTTCAACGAACAATGCCACCAGCTCACGCGCACTCAGCTTTTCCAGATTCTCCGAACGCGGATTGCGTTGTTCGGTCAGCGCCGCCGCCAGCTTACTGATATCTTCGCCGGGCGCCTGCCAGCTCACTTTGGGTTGTTCATGAAATTCCGCGGCTAACCAGGCCGCACCCAATTCCGGCGCCCGTTCGGCATGAGTGACCCGCGCATCCGGCAGATTCTTTTTCAGCCGTCGACGAAAAGCGTGGGCATAAATGGAGTCACGATAGAAAAGCCCGCCGATCAAAACAATTTTAGGCGCGAGAAGATGGAGACGCGATGCCACCGCCTCGGTATATTCACAGAGAAGGCGGGCACCTTCCTCGATGATCTCGTTTACCCGCGCGTCCCCCGCCGCGGCAGCTTCAAAGACGACCGGAGTCAACATGGCCACCTCGGGCTTATCGGCGACCTGGGCCCAGCGAACGAGGTCATTCAGGCTATTCAAGTTGAGCGCGGCCAAAACCTTGGCCGTAAACTGAACTTCCCCGCGATGCAGATCGTACTCCCGCAAAATCAGTCGCAGCGCCTGAATGCTTAACGCATAACCGCCCCCGGCGTCGCCCAGCACATGCCCCCAGCCGCCCGCATTTTCGATCCGATCACCGCGACGACCGGTCACGGATGATCCACTGCCGGCGTTCACGGCAATGCCGTCGGCCGGCCCAAGAGCCGCAGCCAATCCGGAATCACGATCGCTCCCAACGACAATTTTCGCCTGCGGCCAGATCTCGGCGCAAAGCTTCTCCAGCGACTCGCGATCCTCAGGTCCGCAGCCGGCGAGAAAAATCCCGGCTCGCGTGATTTCCTTTGGCAATTCTCCAAAAATCGCCCTCAATCGCTCCGGCGTGGTCAGTCGAAAATTCGATGACGGCAACTTCCCCTGCTCGAGAATTTTGAAATCGTTGCCGTCGCGCTCGACGACGATCCAGGCGGTTTTGGTGCCGCCGCCCTCTACTCCCAGGATTTTTTCCTGGCTGTTCATTGTCGATCCTTCCGCTGTTTGTATCATGGATTATGGCGGAAGACGAGCGGCAAGCGGCCAAAAGGATCGAAACTCTTCGACAGGAGGTCGAAAAGCATAACCGCCTCTACTACGAGCAGGCGGCGCCAGCCATCTCGGATCGGGAGTATGATCGACTGTACGCCGAATTAGCCGGGCTGGAAAAGCGGTTTCCAAATCTGGCCACAGCCGATTCTCCCACCCAGCGGGTGGGTGGCAAACCGCTCGAGGCTTTCACTCAGGTCGAACATCGGGTGCCGATGCTCAGCCTCGACAACACCTATTCCGAAGAGGAGGTGGCCGCTTTCTACGCCAGAATTTCGCGACTGCTGCCTAACGATAAGATTCGTGTCGTCATTGAACCCAAGGTCGATGGCGTCGCCGTCTCGCTCAGGTACGAGCGGGGCCGGTTGAAGTATGCCGCCACCCGCGGCGATGGCTCAGTCGGCGACGATATCACCCAAAACGTCCGGACGATCCGTTCCGTGCCTGACCAATTGCCGGCGGCGGCGCCAAAAATCCTCGAAGTCCGTGGCGAGGTTTACATGGACAAACGCGGCTTCGAGAAGATGAACAGCGAACGCAAGAATGCCGGCCTTCCCCCGTTCGCCAATCCACGAAACGCGGCCGCTGGTTCGCTCAAGCAACTTGATCCGGCTTTGGTGGCAAGACGTCCGCTCGGAATTCTCCTCTACGGCACCGGCGAAACTGAAGGCCTCGATCTTGACCATCACTCAAAAATTTTCGCGCTCTTCAAGAAATTAAAAATTCCGCACGGCGAACGCTGGTGGCTGGCCCACTCAGTTGAAGAAATCCTGGAATCAATCCGCGAACTGGATCGTGTTCGCAAAGATTTCGCCTACGAAACGGACGGAGCCGTGATCAAGGTCGATTCGTTTGCCCAGCGCGAGCAACTCGGCTTCACGGCAAAGGCGCCGCGGTGGGCGATTGCTTATAAATACGCGGCCGAACGCGTCGAAACCAAATTGCTCGACATCATCGTTCAGGTTGGGCGGACTGGAATCCTCACCCCGGTCGCCGTTTTGGAGCCGGTGTTCGTCAGCGGCAGCACGGTGAGCCGAGCCACTCTGCATAACGAGGACGAAATCGAACGCAAAGACATCCGAATTGGCGATACCGTGGCGATCGAGAAGGCGGGCGAAGTCATCCCTGCCGTGGTGGAAGTGATAAAATCAAAACGTCCTCGAAACGCGAAGCCATTCGATTTTTTCGACCATCTTTCCGGGAAATGCCCGGTGTGCGGAGAACCGATCCGGCGCGATCCGGAATTCGTCGCCTGGCGCTGCGAGAATATTCTCTGTCCAGCGCAAGCCACTCGACGTCTCGAGTTCTTTGCTGCGCGCGGTGCTCTCGATATTGAGAGCGTCGGCGGAATCGTGGCCGATAAACTCGTCGAGCGCGGGCTGGTTCGGGAACCGCTCGATTTGTTTACGCTCAAAGTGGAGCCGCTCGCGAAATTAAATCTCGGCACCGACGAATCGCCACGCGTGTTCGGAGAAAAAAATGCCACCAAGGCGATTCAAGCAATCGAACGCGCCAAGACGCTGCCGCTGTCGCGCTGGCTTTTTGCCCTGGCGATTCCCGACGTGGGAAAAACGACTGCGACCCAACTGGCTCGATTCCACGGAACCATCCAAGACGTCGCCGAGTCGCAACTCCTGCGCGACGTCATCGCTTATCATGCCGCGGAAAAGGGAGATCGAAAACAAATTGCCGGGCGATTGATTGCGGCCGGTTTTGCTGAGCCGTCGAAGAGCAAAAACGAAAAACAATCTGGCATCGTGACCGAGGTCGGTCCGGTGGTGGCCAAAGCCATCGTGGATTATTTCGGTTCGGAACCCGGCCGCGGGGTTTTGCGACGCATGAAACAGCTTGGGATTCAACCGAGGAGCGAAAAATTGTCGGCCAAAAAACTTGCCGATCTGCCGTTCGCCGGAAAAAATTTCGTCCTCACCGGAACACTGCCGACGCTGACGCGCGACGAAGCCAGCGCGCAGATCGAGGGACGCGGCGGTCACGTGAGCGGCAGTGTGAGCAAGAATACGGATTTCGTTTTGGCCGGCACCGAGGCCGGCAGCAAACTGGAGAAAGCACAAAAACTCGGCGTCAAAATCATCGACGAAGCCGCATTTAGGAAAATGTTGTGATCGATAACAATCACGACGGTGCGGAACCTGTTTCGCGGTGGCGCTGGTGGATTCACCTGCTGCTGATTGGCGGATATTTGCCAATTACCGCGCTCCTCGCGACGCATTTCAATCACGGGCCGGCACTCGGACACACCGGTCGCAGCTCACTGCTGGCCTTGTCGAAGAATTTCGCCTTGTTCGCCATCATTTTTGCAGCTGGCTGGCTCAGCTCGAGGGCATCGCGGGAACAACTACTTCTTCGCTGGCGCCCCGGTTGGTGGGTGATTCCGCTAGGCCTCGGTTACTCGATCGGCATTCGCATAGGTCTCGCCGTCGTGGTCACCAGTATCGTCGCCATTCTCGTTATGACGGGACTGCTATCCACAAATCATGTAAACAGTTTCGTTGACAGCAATCTTCCCCAGATTCGCAGATTGGTGGATCCCGGCGCGCTCCGACATGACCCGACGTATCTGTGGCTGAATCTGACGCTCGGCAGTTTCGTCCTGGCCGGTTTGCGCGAAGAGATGTGGAGATCCGGCACACTCGCCGCCATGAGGGTCTTGTGGCCAAACGCGTTTGATCAGCGGGACGGTCAGATCATTGCCGTTGTCCTGCTCTCATTTATTTTTGGACTAGGCCATTTATATCTCGGCCTCATCGCCGCCGCCGCCGCTACCATCATGGGATTCGCCTTAGGAATGATTATGGTGCTGCATAGATCGGTATGGCCCGCGGTGGTGACTCACGGATTCATCGACGCGACTTCGTTCGCACTTCTGTCGCTGATACATCTCCCGCCAACGCATTGACTTAAACATCGCGCAATCACCTGGCCCGCGGACTCGTCTCTGGATGGAGCAATCCATCTCACATCGCGATTTCAAATTGAAATCGCGTCCGCCCAGCGACCGCTTAAGGCGTCCGATTCGAACCAGTCTGCAGACTGAGCGGGATTGCTCGATTCGTTAGCGAAGGCGCCGCGATGAACGCTGGTTTCTGGCCATCCGGATGGAAATCCGCCTGGACATTGAAAGTTAATTTCTGATCTCCGCGCATCACCGTGATCGGAACCGTGTCGCCGGCGGTAATGAAAAATGATGCATCGAGCACGTCTTCCGGTTGATGGATCGGCTTGTCGCCGACCTGGAGCAAAATGTCACCCGACTTCACTCCAGATTCCGCCGCCGGCGTCTCGGGCAAAATATTGGTCATTTCTGCACGCGACCCAGCGATCGCGTCCGGCGCTTCCGCGACGTCGATGCCAATCCAGCCATGCCGGATCTCTCCGAAACGAACAAAATCGTTTCGGATTTTCTCAGCCGCTTCAATCGGCACGGCGTAGCAGGAAGAATTATTCTCCAGGCTGCTCACGATCACGCCCACCACTTCCCCTTTGAAATTCAGCAACGGCGCGCCGGCCTCGCCTCTCTGAGTCGGCAAATTCGCGCGCAGATGAATCGTAGAAAAATAATGGCCAAGATATTTTCGGTCGAAGCCGGCAATCATACCGAAGTTGGCTGTTTCCCCGAGATCCAAAGGAAAGCCAATCGAAACGATGGGGGTGGCGACCTCGAGTTCGTTCGACTTTCCCACGCCCAGGGTTGGAGTCATCGAATCGATCTTTAAAATGGCCAGGCCGCTACGAACGTCGGCCACCAGTTGTTTCGCCGGAAGACGTTTGCCTTTGAACTCGACGGTGAAATTATCCGCTTCACCGCCGACCGAGTAAGAGGTGTAAAGCGTTCCGGTTGGATCGATAAAGAAACCCGTTCCGCAGAGTTCGCCGTGGGAATCGACCGCGTGAATTTTGACGACAGCCGCGCGCGCCTTATCGAAAATATCTTTGACCTCGCGACTGATGGAATTCGCGGACTGCTCCTCGCCGGCGAAAACGCTTCCGGCAATGGCCGTGGCAGCCAGGACCAATGATCGCGATCGCAAAATAGAATGCGAGACGCTTCTAAAACTTGAAAGTCGTCTCATAACTCACTGGAACGGTATCGAGGACATACCGCGGAGACGTCGCGCTCGTGTGAGTGTGGGCGCTTTCATTGGGGTTGCGTAATGGCTGCGCACTGAAGAATCTCGTCGCGACGGGGGTCGCGAGATTCCATTCGGAATCAGGATTTGCTTCGCTGAAAACCTGACGATACTGCGTTTGCCGGTGTTGAGCCGCGGCGTAATTGGTGGTGGTCTGGGGTGTCTGATAAAGTTTGAAGGAAATGACCGCGGCGCAGACTAAAACAGCGGTGGCGGCAGCCGGATAGGAAGTCAGCGTCGACAGGTTCAGCCGGAGCATGAAATCCTGGACGCGATTGAAGCAAATTCGCCAGAGCGGCTCACGCAACAGCTCATCGCGCTGTCGGCGATGAAATTCATGAAGGAAATTGTCGAAATAACCGGGAGGCGGTTGTTCGTACCGTTTGAGTCGAAGCAGCTTGGCGATCTCGGTGTCGTTAAATTGGTCCATGGAGAGAAAATCTAGGAAACGGGATTCTTGCGGAACTCATCCAGGTAGTTTTGCAGTTGCCGATTCGCGTAAAAGAGCCTGGAACGTACCGTCCCTTCGGAAACGCGCAAGATTTTACTGATTTCGGCATGGGGCATCCCCTGAATGTGGAACATCGTGACAACTGCTCTGTGTTCATCTGACAACTTCATCATCGCCTCGTTCAACCTTTTCTGGAGCTCGGATAAGTCCGCCTCCCGAATCGGGCTGCTGGTCGCCGTCGCCTCGAGGAATTCCCGGTCGTTCTGGATCGTCGAATCGACATCGTCCAGGCTCAGGTTATACCGCCGGCTGCGCTTTTTCAGGAAATTCAGCGTCATATTCACCGCGATCGAGTGGATCCAGGTGTAGAACGACGATTTGCCCCTGAAACCACGGATCGCCCGGTAAGCCTTGGAAAACACGTCCTGAAGAAGGTCGTTCGTGTCCTCGTGATTCGAGGTCATATTATAAATGAGGCCGTAAAGACGCGGCGAGTATTTGACCACTAAATCGTCAAACGCGGCGGCATCGCCGGCTTGCGTTCTTGCCACCAACTGCTGGTCGTCGTCCGTTCGCGGCTGGTCCATCTTCTCCCGATTAGCTTTAGCACGTTCGTTCTCCGGCGACGACAACAAACCCGTTAGGCGGGTAATCAGATTCGGTTTCAAGGCAACGGAAGCACTCATTTTTCGGCCAATAACAGCTAATTCCGCCGATCCCGGACGGACATCAACCAAAGCAGGTTCCCGAGCGCGGCGATAAACGCGGCCACGTAGGTCCAGGCGGCGGCATTGAGAACCTGATTCACGCCGGCGGTCTCTTCGCCCGGTTGAATGATTCCCATCTGTTGCAAAATAATCTTGGCGCGCCGCGAAGCATCGAACTCCACCGGCAGCGTGATCAATTGGAAGGCCAGGAGAACGAGGTAGCAATAAATGCCGAGCGTAATGAGCCCTGTCATACGGAACCAAATCCCGCCGATGATAATGAAGGGCAACATTTGCGACGCAATCATCGTCACGGGCACGATCGCCATTCGCGCTTTGAGCGGGGCGTAGGCTTTGGCGTGTTGAATCGCGTGACCGGTTTCGTGAGCAGCGATTCCCAGAGCCGCCACCGACGGTGTGTTGTAGACGTTACTCGAAAGGTAAAGCTTTTTGCTGGTCGGGTCGTAGTGATCGCCCAGGAACCCATCCATTTGCCGAACATCGACATCGTGAATTTGTGCGGCCTGCAAAATCTCACGGGCGCACTCCGCGCCGGTAATGTTGGACGTCGCGCGGACCTTTCCCCACCGGTTGAACGCCCCGCTGACCCGCATTTGCGCCCAAATGCCAACGATGGCGGGGACCACCAAATACAAAATCCAATGATTACCGCCGAAGCCGATTGGGTAGAACATTCCTCTGTCTCTAAATATGAGTGTCTTATTTAGACCGCAAAAGTCGACCCGCGTTCATTTCGCGTAAGATGACGCATCTCCAAAGCAATTTCACGGCGGCGGAGCGCGGTGGCTACAATTCCAAAGCCTTCGGAAATCGCGACAAGATCCGGGAACCGGTCGGGGTCACCACCACCACGTCTTCCAGCCGAACCCCGCCGAGACCGGGATAGTAAAGCCCCGGCTCAACCGTTAATACCTGCCGCGCTTTTAAAACGACTTTCTGCAATCGCGGGTAGTCGTGGATGTCGAGACCAAGTCCATGACCGGTGCCGTGAAAGAAGCCCACATTTTTTCCTTTCCGAATTTCAGTCGGATATCCGCGGTCTTTGAAAAGGTTCTGAATCGCTTGGTGGATCGTCATCCCATCCACGCCGGGTTTGATTCGCTTCAGAGCCAGTGATTGTCCATCCTTCACCGTTTGCCACAGTTTGCGTTGCGCCGCGCTGGCGCGTCCGCGCAAAACGGTCCGAGTTAAATCGCCGTAATAACCGGTCTTCGTGTCGCGCGGAAATACATCAATAATGATCAACGAATTCGCCAACAACGGACCGAATCCTCGTTCGTGTGGGTCGCAAGCTTGATCGCCTCCGGCCACGATCGTGCCAATGGCCACCCCGCCTTCGCGCAAAATCGCCGTGTCGATTTCGGCCCGCAACATTTCCGAAGTCAAAATCCTGCCCGACCAACGCAGCTTCCGGTCACGGCCGATTTTCGTTCTTTTCAACACTTCCATCGCGCGCTTCAGTCCGGTTTCGGTGATGCGCAGCGCGCGCTCGATGTTTTTGATCTCTGCGTTCGATTTGGTTTCGCGTTCCGGCCAGAACTGCCCATTCGTCGCCTGGACATGAATTTTCTCACGCTCCAGTTCTTGCGCATAACGCAGCGGGAAATTGGCCGGCACAACCGCCGATTTCACCCCCCGCTGTTTCAGAAAACGCGCCAGAACTTTTTCATATGTCGGCGCGATCTTCGATTTGCCCTGCACTTCGCGCTCGATCTGGCTGAGCGCCACGAACTCGTCCGCTTTCGCCTGCCGGCGACCGCGACCGATTTCCAAATCGCTCAGGACAACTGTCCGCTTTCCGTTTTTCTGCAGGAAAATAAATGGATCGGGGACCCAGAATCGCGTGGCGTAAAGCATATCGGAATCGATGTCGCTCGCGGCCACAATCAAACGCGCCGGTTGATTCGTCCTTTTACTCATAAGCATGCAGTGGGATTCTCATTAACACCCTGCTTGAGCGAAGTGTCAACGCGACCTGCGCACTCCTGCGCGAAGGGGCTCCCCATCGCGCTGAAGCGCGGTCTGGCTAAGAGCAACTTTAGGTTTTCCGAATCTCCAACTGTCGTCTCAAAATCCATTGCAACACCGCGAGCAAGCCGATGGTTGAACCGATCAGCACGAACGTGTTGAAAG
Source organism: uncultured Verrucomicrobiae bacterium (assembly GCA_963846065.1). GTDB lineage: Bacteria > Verrucomicrobiota > Verrucomicrobiia > Chthoniobacterales > UBA10450 > DASPUI01. The sequence continues at coordinate 435,608 of CAWJUP010000001.1, read as the reverse complement.
CAAATACACTGACTCCCAGACCGAGGTAGCGTTTTTCCGCGCCGAAAAATACATTGGGCCGATTGCCCCGGCGATAATCGCTCTGCTCCATCTCGGCGTTGGAAATCAAATCCGATACCTTCTGGTTGACGTAGAGCTGCTCGGCCGTCACCGGACCTCGCGCATCTTTGAATACGTTCCGATCGAAAGGCTTCTTCTTGTCCAGGATGGCGTCGACCTGACGCAAATAACGATCCAGGTCCGCCGCCGACTTGCCTTCCAATCCGGACAGCACGGCCAGGACTTCTTTCAAATCATCCAGGCGCTTGCTCTCCGTGACGTCCTGTTCGCGTTTGGCCACAATCTTGTCGATCTCATGTTGGGTGCGCTCCTGCCGGCGCGAGAGCGGATTTAATTTTGCCTGCGCCACGATCATTTCTTCGTACGACCAGCGCATGGCGATAAACTGGCAAACGAATGGCACCTCCAGTTTGCTGCTCATTTTTTTGCCCTGCTCCCTGTTCGGGTGCTCCGAAAACCACCGTTGCATCAGGTAACGGAATCCCAGATTCCGATTCATGTTTTCGAACTTAATCAGCGCACCACTCATCAAAATCTGTGGAATCAGCACCCACACCATGATGTTCACCGCCGCTTTGGAATCGCTGACCAATGAGGAAATGACGAGCCCAAGCGCCAGACTGCAGAGCGCAGTCAAAAACATCAGCGAGAAATGGATCAAAAACATTCCGCGAATTTCGAGAATCGAATTGCCGATCCAGACAAACAGGACACACTGCACCAGCGCGAACAAAGCGAGCGTCGCGATTTTCGCGAAGATATAGTAAGGCAATCGAATATCGAGATTGCGTTCGCGTTGGAGCACCACTCGATCGCGAATGATGTCGTCTGCGCTATTGGCCAGCGACAAAAACATGATCACGAGCAGCGCGACAAAGAGATAAGTGGGAATATGAAACGCCGAGGCGAAATCGTACTCGCCGCTGTCGGAATATCGGAACAAAGTGCCGACTCCGAGCGCGAGCATCGGCGCGCCGGCAATGGTAATCAGCAGATTGACCTTGTTGCGCAGCTTGCTGATAAACGCCCGCCGCAATAACGCGCGAAATTGCGTCCATTCGTCGTGCCAGCGCAGACGCATCCGCTTTTTCGACGCGGGCAACATCGGCAGCGCGGCATCCGATTCCTTCCGCAACGCCACCTGCTTGACGTCCTGGATCAGTCGAAACGCTTCGTATTTGTCGCGCCAGAAATCGGGCGAGTAGCGGCGGGCCGGGACGAGTTGGCCGCGCGAGTTCTCCTCATAAATAATATCGCCACTGAGATCGCGCAGCGGCGTCTCGAGCACATCAAAAATAAATTCCGGCCGGGTGGTCCCGCACGCCGGACAAGCGCCCAGTTCGGCTCCAAACTGGTGTTGATGCTCCGCTTCGGCAAAATAACGCAGCATGTCCGAAGGCGTGCCGAAGAAAACGAGACGACCTCCTTTGTCGAGCAGGATGGCCTTGTGAAACATCTGGAACAGTTTCGAACTCGGCTGGTGAATCGTAACAATGATGATCTTGTTGTGCGCCATCGATCGGATGATCTCGATGACGTGCTCGGAATCCTTTGACGAAAGTCCGGATGTCGGTTCGTCGAACAGATAGATGTCGGACATGCTGATCATGTCCAAACCGATGTTGAGTCGTTTGCGCTCACCGCCGCTCAAGGTCTTCTGGCCGGCGCTGCCGACCACGGCGTCGCGGCGTTCGCCCAACCCGAGCTCGACCAGTTTCGCTTCCAGCCGGCGCATCCGATCGCGACGCGACAAATGCGGTGACCGAATCGCCGCAGCCAGCTGCAGATTTTCCTGAATCGTCAGGTGCTCGTCGAATGCGTCTTCCTGCGGGATGTAACTGATGTAACGCTTCAAGGCGTCGAGATTGGAATAAAGCGAACGGCCATTCAGGAGGACGTCACCGCTGAGCGGAGGAAGCTGACCGGCCAGGACCCGGAGCAGAGTGCTTTTCCCGCAACCACTCGCGCCCATCACGCAAACGAGTTCGCCGCGCGTGATGGTGAATGACATTCCGTCGAGCGCGACTTCGCCGTTACCGAAACGATGCGTGACATCGGCCAGTTCGAGCGACCGGATGATGTTGCGCTCTTCCTCGATGATTCGTTCGGAAAAGTTGCAGCGGAGATACTGGCCAAGATCGATTCGAATGGTATCGCCGTCGTAGATTTGCGCGGTGCTTCGCACAATCGTGTCGCCAATCATGATAGGCCGGTCGGCTTCGATCACTTCCAGCATCCCGATGCGCTTTTCGTAATCGCAGAAAATCTTCAGCAACACATCGCCGCTGGTTCCCGGCGAAAGCAGAATATCGTCCGCTTCCAGCAAACTCGGATTGTTCGACACCAAATATTCCGATTTGGACGCTTTCAATTGGAACCGCCCCCCGAGCGCGCGGGCCCGACGGCGCAGGTCCATCAAATCCATCTCGCTGTTGTTGTGGAAAATAATCCGGTCTTCGAGTGTCGCCTCGACCTCGGCGCCATTTTTCAGCTTCACGCCGTTCATGGTCGCATCGACATCGCGCAACGCTTTGACGTGCACCTTCAGCCCAAACGTAATCTCGAGCGCGCTTTCCCGCGTCTTCGCGCGTTCGAGGCCCACTTCATCGGCGTCTTTGCTCACGCGAATGAAGATTTGCGGCAGCGAAACATTCTTCTTGGCGTTAAAATACTGCGCCAATTCCTGATAACTCAGCACCTGGTCGCCGACCAAAATCCGTTGGCCGGGATAGATTCGGCAAAAACCCCCGCGCACGAGCGGGCGGCCCCGGACCGAGACCGTTTGGCCGCTATAATTCTTCAGTAGAATCAAATCGTGGTAGCGGAACGCGAGCAATCGGTCGTTTTCTTTGAGCGACTTCAACGTCACGTCGGCTTTGCCATTCGCGCCGAAGGACAGCGACTCGAGCGGAGATGCGCCCCGTTGATAAATGGAAGGATCGGAATCTTCCGACGCATTGAGCTGGTAAACGATGTCGATCGCCTGCGCCGCCATGCCGAGTTGCGACATGAACGAGTAAAAGGCGACGACTTGTTCCTGCTTGAGTCCGGCTTGCGAAATCAAATCGTAAAGCTGAACACCGAGCATGATTTTGCGCTCGGTACTCAGTTGAGTGCTCAGCTTTTGGGCCATACCGGAAAGATCTTGTTGCTCGTAAAGCGCCTGCCGAAACAACTGGCGCAGCTCCGAATAAACTGCCTCCGGATAATCGTAGCGAAGGAAGCCTAACGACGAGTCGATTTCTTCCTCGAGCAGAACTCCGTCCGCTTTCGAGAAGCTGGCCAGCACCTGAATCAGCAACGGCAAAAGATTCGGACCTTCCGAAACACTGCGCGGTTTGCGTAAGGCACGCCGCATCAAACGCCGCCCCTGACGCCGGACGCGATAAGCGAACGGTGTCACTTTCTGGACGGCGCGATCGATCTTATCGGCGACGCTGGAAACGAACTCGGTCATGAATAGCGATGCGGATCAGGAAGTTACCGCATCCGACGTTTCTAGCAACGCAGACTGGCTGAACATTTCGCCATTTTTGACGTCAGATTGTGAAATGCCTTCCTCTTTCTCGTCACGGGTCACATGCACCACTCGCCCCAGAGTGGCTCGCCCCCTGCTGATTGCAATGCAGACGCGTCATGGTAGCGTACGTTTTCAAGTAATTCGTATCTTATATGCCACAATCTGATCGTACCCCCCCACGCGACAACAAGCGCGGCACCGGCGGCGGCAACGAGCCCGGCTTTAACTGGCGGGGCGTCATTTTAGTCGCCATTGCTTTCGGCTTTTTCGGCCTGGCCCTGCTCTTTTATCGCGGCGGCTACCAGAGTTACGAAGAAGTGCCTTACAACAGGTTCGTCGACCTGCTTCAGAACAAGCAGATTGTGAACGATAAGAATACTCCGCTGGTTCTCGCAGTCGAAGAAGGCCGTCCAACCCAAACGCTCCGCGGAAGCTATCTGAAACAGGCCGCCGGCGGCGCTCCGGCCCAACAGGTGCCCTTTCACACCACCATTTTCCTGAATTTCACGACCGATCTTCAGAAACAGTTGAAAGACTCCGGAATCGAGCCCGCCATCGTCACCGATACGCATTTCATCGGTCAGACCTTGGCCGGTTTCCTGCCGGTATTTGTTCTCCTGGCAATTCTCTACTTTCTCTTTCGTCAGCAAATTCGGATGGCTGGCAAAGGAGCGCTCAACTTTGGCAAATCGCGCGCGCGGATGTTGGCTCGCGATAAGAACAAGATCACCTTTCGCGACGTCGCTGGAGTCGAAGAAGCCAAGGATGAGGTTCAGGAGCTGGTCGAGTTTCTGCGTGACCCGAAGAAGTTTCAGAAACTGGGTGGCCGAATTCCAAAAGGCGTTCTCCTGGTTGGCCCTCCGGGAACCGGCAAAACGTTGCTCGCGCGCGCCATTGCCGGCGAAGCAGATGTTCCGTTCTTTTCCATCAGCGGTTCGGATTTTGTCGAAATGTTCGTCGGCGTCGGCGCCAGCCGTGTTCGCGACATGTTCGAGCAGGGTAAGAAGTCCGCGCCTTGCATTATTTTCATCGACGAAATTGACGCCGTCGGGCGCCATCGCGGTCACGGTGTCGGGGGTGGTCACGACGAACGCGAGCAGACCCTGAATGCGTTGCTCGTCGAGATGGACGGATTCGACACCCAGGAAGGCGTGATCATCATCGCCGCGACCAATCGCCCGGACGTTCTCGATCCGGCGTTGCTTCGCCCCGGCCGTTTCGATCGTCAGATCACAGTTAATCTGCCGGATGTAAAAGGCCGCGAAGAAATTCTGCGGGTCCACGCCAAAAAAGTAAAATTGGCCGAAGGCGTCGATCTCGGCGTCGTCGCGCGCGGCACACCGGGTTACTCCGGGGCCGAGCTCGCCAACGTGATCAACGAAGCGGCGCTTCTGGCCGCGCGTCGCGGATTAAAAGGAATCACTCTGGACGAATTGGAAGAAGCTCGCGACAAAGTTCGTTGGGGCAAGGAACGTCGCAGTTTGGCGCTGAGCGAAAAAGAAAAGCAGAACACCGCCTATCACGAGGCGGGTCACGCGCTGTTGCTCGAGTTGCTGCCGCACACTGAACCGCTGCACAAAGTCACCATCATTCCGCGCGGTCCCTCGTTAGGTTCGACCATGTGGTTGCCGGCAGAAGACAAGTACACCAACCGGAAAAACGAATTACTCGCCAGTCTGGCCGTAAAAATGGGCGGCCGCGTCGCCGAAGAAATTGTTTTTGGTGATGTCACCAATGGCGCGGCCGGCGATATCAAGATGGCAACCTCCATGGCTCGCAGAATGGTCTGCGAATGGGGCATGAGCGAAAAAATGGGAATGGTCGAATACGGCGAACACGAAGATTACGTATTCCTCGGCCGTGAACTCACTCGTAATCGCGATTACAGCGAAGCCACTGCCGAAGAAATCGATCACGAAGTGCGCCGCTTGCTCGACGAAGCTTACCAGACCGCCAAACACGCTTTGGTCGGCAACCGCGACAAACTCGATGTCATCGCCAAGGCCTTGCTCGAATACGAGACGCTCGATGGATCGCAGATCCGCGAAATCGTCGAGCACGGGCAGCTGATGAATCCGCCCCGGAACGTGCCACCATCAGGGGGCCAGCAAATGCCGCCGGAAAAACCGCCCCGCCAGGTCGTGGTCGGTCCCGATGTGGCTCCGCCGCTTCCCGGTGCCCTCGGCGGCGCGCCGGCGTAGGCCGGGCCGGCAAGTTATTAGGCGAATCGTTTCGTCTGATTTTCGTCACCGGCGGTTGCGCTGCGCGGTGCGTTATGTTCGCAGGCGACTTTGCGCCGGCCACGGTTCTCGGCTCATGATCCGATCCGCGAACCAAGGAGCGGCGTGCTTCTGCGCGCCGGCATTTTAAAAACGGCGACTGAAAGTCGCCGCTCCTTGAGGGACGCGGTGCGAGCGATACGTTGATTACTCTCCTCTCTAACCTGTAACCTCCAATCGTGACCGCTGTGCCGGCAAGTCGTAGCGGTCCCGCGACTGCGGGATATCAAACGCCGAACTCAAACAAACAGGCGCTTGCCGCGGCGAGCGCCTCTCCAACATCAGTGATCCAAAAAAAGTTCTTGCTTTTGATATAGTGATATACTTAACTATATCACTGTGACCAGAGGATCCCCGGCTTTCCACTCCATGCCATCGAGCAGCCAACCTCGCCCAACGATCCTCTCCGGGCCCATGAACACACCCGATCCGACCGTCTTCCATGTTGACCTAAAACTCAGGTCGATCGCGACAAAAGTAATCGCCCAAAGCAATGCGCCGGGACTGGAATAATCATGAGCCGATCTACCGCCAGCTACGGGATCGGGTTGTCGCCATGATCCTCGACGGCATATTGAAAGAAGGCGATTCGCTTCCGTCGGTCCGGACCGTGGCTGCCGAGTATCGGCTCAATCCACTCACCGTGTTGAAATCGTACCAGGAATTGTCCGACGAAGATCTGGTTGAACGACGCCGCGGGCTGGGAATGTTCGTCAGAACAGGCGCCCGCCATCGTTTGCTCCAGGCGGAGCGCGAAAAATTTTTGACCGAGCAGTGGCCTAGAGTGCAGGCGGCAATCGATCGCCTGGGTCTCAGCCAAAAAGATCTCGATGCTGCCGCTAAAAGGGCACGAAAGGAGGACCGCTGATATGGCCTGCATCGAAGCACATCAGCTACGCAAGGCTTTTGGGACAACCGTCGCATTGGATGGAATCGATCTGCGCGTCGATGAAGGCCGTATCCTGGGATTGATCGGTCCCAACGGCGCCGGAAAAACGACCGCGCTCAACGCCATTCTCGGCCTAACGAGCTATGAAGGACAACTCAAGGTCCTCGGGCGCGATCCATGGAGCGCACGCGACGACCTGATGCGCGATGTCTCATTCATTGCCGACGTGGCAGTGTTGCCGCGGTGGGTCCGGGTGAGGCAATTACTGGAGTACGTCGCCGGCGTGCATCCAAAATTCAATCGGAGCAAAGCGGAACAATTCCTTTCCCGGACATCCATCAAACAGACCAGCAAAGTGCGTGAGCTGTCCAAGGGCATGGTCGCTCAGCTGCATCTGGCCGTGGTGATGGCGATCGATGCGAAACTGCTGGTTCTGGATGAGCCCACACTCGGTCTCGACATTTTGTATCGGAAACAATTCTACGATTCCTTACTGAACGATTACTTCGATCATACCCGCACCATTCTGGTGACCACGCATCAGGTTGAAGAAGTTCAAGATGTCCTGACCGATCTGATGTTCATCAATCACGGCCGGATCGTGCTCAACTGCAGCATGGAGCAGTTCGAATCGCGCTATTCTGAAGTGATGGTGAATCCGGAACAGCTCGCGGCGGCGCAGGCTCTTCAGCCGATCCACGAACGCCAGGTGTTCGGCCGAAGCATCATGATGTTCGACGGAGTCGATCGCGACCGGCTTCGCGCGCTCGGCGACGTGCGCACCCCGAGTATCGCCGACTTATTCGTAGCGGTGATGACAAAAAAGTAACGAGCGATGAGTGACGAGATCAATCCCGCAACGACAGCTCAGACTAACGATCAACTCGCCCCGGTCCCCGATCGCGACGACAGCGTAACGGTGCGGCCGTTTTGGTGGTCGGTCTGGCGAGAGATTTGGGAAAACAAATCGCTCTACATCGCGCCCCTGATCGTGATGATCGTCCAGCTCTTCGGTTTCCTGATCAGCACGATCGGGATGGCCGATCGCCGACGCGCGGTCCTCTTGCTCGATCCGGCGACTCAAACTGCGCGGATCTCTCAACCTTACGACGCCATCGCAATGATAATGATCTTCACCGCGTTTGTGATCGCAGTGTTTTACTGCCTTGACGCTCTTTACGGGGAACGTCGCGACCGGAGCATTTTGTTTTGGAAATCGTTGCCGATTTCAGACAGCACTGCCGTTTTCTCGAAATTCGTCGTGCCCCTGGTGGTGGTTCCGGTCATTACGCTGGTGATTATCGTCGCCACACAACTTCTCATGATGCTTTGGAGCACCGTCGTATTACTTCCGGGCGGCATGGCTGAAACAACCTGGATCCGCTACCCTATTTTTCAGCAGTCGTTGATATTGATTTACGGATCCATCGTGATCGCTCTCTGGCATGCGCCAATCTACGGCTGGTTACTCTTGGTTTCCGGATGGGTCCGGCGCGCCGCCTTTCTTTGGGCGTTGATGCCGTTGATCGTTATCGTTGTTTTCGAAAAGATCACGTTTAACACGACACATTTTGGCGCGATGCTCTGGAATCGACTGACCGGATTCGCATCGGCTGCTTTTGATTTCCGCGCGCATTTCACGTCGGCGACGACGTCGCTGACGCAGCTCACCCCCGGGCATTTTTTTGCGACTCCGGATTTGTGGATCGGCCTTGCTTTTGCCGCTGCGTTTGTGTTCGCGGCAATCCGTTTACGTCGATACGCCGGACCGATTTAACGAAAACAATGAAACAATTTGCCCGTCCTGTTTTAGGAAAATGAAAATCAAGCGAGCGATCAAATGGACGGCGCTGATCGGCGTCGGGATTTTGGTGGCCCATTTTATGTCGACGAACGATCGAATCTATAAAATAGGCGACACATCCGTGGCGCTTCACTATTTAGAAGAAGGCCACGCGTGTGGCCAAGCAGTCATCACGCTGGAGTAACTATGAGACGCATACTGAAGTGGTGTTTTATGATCCTCGTCCTGGCCCTGTTCGTCTGGTTCGAGTTCGCATATTGGACCTCGACCAACAACTGCGGCGCGGCCTCGGCCAGTCTCCGCCAATCGATGAAAGCAATCGTGCGGTGCGAATACGGACCGCCCTCTGTCCTTCACGTTCAGCAAATCGAAAAACCGGCTCCCGAGGACAACCAGGTCCTGGTGAAAGTTCGCGCGTTCGCCCTGAATCCACTCGATTGGCACTACGTGGAAGGGACCCCGAAATTGATGCGCGTCATGGGCATCGGATTGCGTAAACCGAAAGATATCCAAATCGGTGTCGACTATTCAGGGGTCGTGGAAGCGGTCGGCCAAGGTGTCACCAATTTCAAACCGGGTGACGAAGTGTATGGCGGACACGATGGCGCGTTTGCCGAATACGTTTGCGCACGCGCGGATAAGGCGATCGCGTTCAAGCCGGCCAATATCAGCTTCGAGCAAGCCGCATCAGTCCCTATCGCCGGCCTGACCGCATTACAGGCGGTGCGTGACAAAGGAAAAGTTCAGGCGGGTAACAAAGTGCTGATTAACGGCGCGTCCGGCGGGGTGGGAACCTTTGCCGTGCAAATCGCGAAAAATCTGGGCGCTAATGTGACTGCGGTATGCAGCGGCCGAAATGCTGATCTGGTGCGAAAGCTTGGAGCCGACCAGGTGATCGATTACACGAAGGATGATTTCACCAAAGGCGATCAGCGTTACGACGTGATTATCGATAACGTGTGTAATAAATCGCTGAGGGAATGCCGGCGCGTGCTCACGGAAAAAGGCATTGATGTCATCATCGGTGGAGGCGGCGTGAACGACCAGGGAATCATCGGCCCGTTGGTCACTCCGTTCAAAGCGCTACTGTTCTCCCCATTTGTCAGCCAAAAATTTGGAATGATGCTGGCGAACTTGAATCAAAAGGACCTGACGACATTCGCCGAATTGATGCAGTCAGGCAAAGTGACTCCGGTAATCGATAAGACCTACAAATTCGATCAGATTTCGGATGCGATGCAGTACTTGGAACTGGGGCACGCCCGCGGCAAGATCGTGGTGACGATGGATTAACGTGCGCCGCTAACTACTCGCGCCGTTGCCGTTCGACCAGATGGCGCAATTGGCGCTCCATGGTTTTGAAGGCATCGTGAATCACTTTCGACAGCGGCTCGTGAGACCCGTTGTCCATCTGTTTCTCATCGGCCACCAGTTCGTGACGCGGCCGCACGGTCACGTCAATCCGGCATCGGTAGGGATTGCCCTTGTGATGGGTATGGTTCGGTTGTTCCACGGCCACATCGCAACGATTGATGTGATCGCAGAATCGTTCGAGGCGAGTGGCGTAACTGAGAATCAGGTCGTCGAGTTTGTCAGACTTATCCAATCCTCGATAGGTGATGTGAATGGGCAATTCCATGAGTTGATCTTGTAACTTTAAATAGGTTGGAGCGAGCGAAAATGTGAGCCCAGCTTGGCAACATCGATTTTGACCAGATCGGATTTTACGTGCTCGACAATCCGGTCGCGAACGGCCGCCGGCAGAAGATCGACAATGGCGTTGTGAATTTCAGGGGCCGCGCCGAACGACCAGCCTTCGATCCCATCCTGGCGAACGATTTTCGCAATCTCATCAGCCAATTGCTTGTAAATACGCCGGTCAATCTCGGTTTCGAGTTTCCGCTCGCCAATTGACGCTGCCCCGCGATGGAATCCGGCACTCTCCGTCACGGCAAAACGGCCGGCGGAATCTGTCAATTTATCACTCAGCTTCCCGTGGGCATCGGCCATGTCGAACGCCTGAATCAATTTCAAACTCGGCCCGCGCGTCGGCGTGTTGTTAACCTGGTATGCCTTTAAGCTCCCGCGATCAGCGACGATAACAAGCGAACTCGGCGTCATTGCCTTAAAACTGCATTGTTCCGCGCGAAGCTATCGCGCACATCTCTCTCTATATAAGATTCGCGGCCAATCACAAGGTTGCGTCCTAATTTATGTCTTCTTCCCGCCGGAACGTTCTTCGTCCCCGCTGATTTCGGGAATGCCAACCGGGCGCTTCTTCCACGATTCCTGGCGAGCGCGGTCGTGCGGGCCGGCGGCCAGCTTCAACAAACAAGCCGAATGTTCCGGCAAATCGAAATCGTCGCCCGACGCGAACTTTTTTGCGTCCTGCAAAAATCCCATTTCGGCGCTGCTATCCAGGATCAATCGCCACTCCAAATTTTCCAGGCCGGGCAACAAGAACGCGACCGGTTCGTAATGGGCGTTGATCAACAGCAGGAAAGTATCGTCCTGAACGTGGACGCCTTTAGCATCCACCACATCGGTGCTGTCGCCGCTCAAGAGCATTCCCAAACACCGCACCCAGGGTGAGCCCCACTCTTCGTCGCTCATTTCGTTCCCGCCAGGATTGAACCACATGACGTCCTTGATCTCGCTGCCGCGAATCCGTCGACCCTGAAAAAATTTTGGCCGCCGAAAAACCGGATGTTCCTTACGGAACCGGATCAATCGCCGGGTAAATTCCAGAAGCTGATCTTCGCTCGCGTCTCGCTGCCACTTCACCCAACTGATCTCGTTGTCCTGACAATACGGATTATTATTTCCGTTCTGAGTCCGTCCGAATTCATCACCGCCGAGCAACATCGGCATTCCCTGCGAGAAAAACAGAGTCACTAAAAAATTCCGGCGCTGGCGTTGGCGCAGATTGTTGATTTTTGCGTCGTCCGTTAGGCCCTCGGCCCCACAGTTCCAAGATAGATTGCTGTTGTCTCCGTCCTGGTTGTTCTCGCCGTTCGCTTCGTTGTGCTTCTGATTGTAACTCACCAGGTCGGATAACGTGAATCCGTCGTGCGAAGTGATAAAATTCACGCTCGCATAAGGCCGGCGACCATCATGCTCATAAAGATCCGGGCTGCCCGTTAAACGATAGGCAATCTCCCCGATCTTGCCCTCGTCACCTTTCCAGTAACTCCGCACCGCATCCCGGTATTTTCCATTCCACTCCGACCATCCGGTTGGAAAATTACCAACCTGATATCCGCCATCTCCGACATCCCAGGGCTCGGCGATTAATTTCACCTGCGACAAAACCGGGTCCTGGTGAACCGCTTTGAAGAACGCATGATACTTGTCAAAACCGTGTTCGCCGCGCCCAAGCGTTAACGCGAGATCGAATCGAAAACCGTCAACGTGCATTTCCGAAACCCAGTAGCGCAAGCTATCCATGACCAGCTGCAACGTCGCCGGATGAAGCAGGTTCAAACTGTTTCCTGTGCCGGTGAAATCGAGGTAAAACCGCGGGTCCTCGGTCACGAGTCGATACGAAGTTATGTTATCGACACCTCTGAAAGAGAGCGTTGGCCCGAGATGATTGCCTTCTGCCGTGTGGTTGTAGACCACATCTAAAAACACTTCGATCCCGGCGGCATGGAGGTTTTTGACCATGTTTTTGAACTCGATCACCTGCTCGCCCATCTGGCCGCTGCTCGCATAAGCGGTATGCGGGGCAAAAAAACCGATTGAGTTGTAACCCCAGTAATTCGTCAGCCCCCGATCGATCAATGCCTTGTCATTGATATGGGCGTGGATCGGAAGCAGTTCGATCGCGGTCACGCCGAGTGACTGGAGATACTTGATCGCGGCCGAACTTCCCAGCCCGGCATAGGAACCGCGCACATTCTTCGGCACCTCCGGCATCATCTGGGTGAATCCCTTGATGTGCGCCTCGTAAATGATGGTGTCAGCCTTTGAAATTCCCGGAGGACGATCGTTGCCCCAATCAAACGCCGGATCGATCACCACTGCTTTGGGCATCCCCCAGGCATCATCGCGAAAGTCCTGAGCCATATCCTCGAGTTTGTCGCCCACCACATAACCAAACATCTCGTCCGACCAATTGATGTCACCGGCGATCGCTTTGGCGTAAGGGTCGAGCAACAACTTGGAAGAGTTAAAACGCATTCCCTTTGAGGGCTCGTACGGACCGGCCACTCGAAAGCCGTAGAGCTGGCCCGGGCGGACATCGGGCAGGAAGACGTGCCAGACTTGCTCGGTCTGCTCTGTCATCGGGACGCGAATGCTCTCGCCCCGTTCATCCAGATTTTCGAACAGACACAGATCGACGCTGGTCGCCGTTTCGGAATAGATCGCAAAATTAGTTCCGTGCCCGGTCCAAGTCGCGCCCAACGGATACGGCGAGCCGGGTTGTCGATTAATCGTCATCGGAGTCTAAGCTAAACGCGCGGCCATCGCCCGGCGCGCTTGTTCACTTATAAATCGGTCAATGCCTTCCGCGCTTTTTCCACATCCGATGGACGCAAAATCATCAGACCTTTGCCACTTTGGGCGACACCGGCGAGATAAGCGTATTCGATATTCACTTCCGCGGCCGACAATCGATCCGCAATTTTAGCCAGAACGCCCGGTGCGTTCTCCGCTTCAATCGTCAAGACATCGGATTCGAGCGCAAGCACGCCCGCTTCGCCGAGCAACATCAAGGCTTTGGTGGGATCGCTCACCACCATTCGTATGACTGAATGGTCGATCGTATCGGAAGTCGCTAGAGCGCGAATATTTATGTCCGCTTTCGCGAGTTCGTCGCACACCCGCGCCAACGCGCCGGGCCGATTGGCCAGAAACACCGCCAACTGAGTAGCCGTGTCGATCGAAAGAGTCGGTTTCATCCTTCGTGAAAGTGGCGCGATCTAAGACTTCTGACAAGAACAGTGTTTCATGCTAATGACATCGCATCGCCGCGCCGTTATCGAGACGTTCACGCTGCAACGTTTGAACCATTCAATGCTTCTCAAATGAGCATCGCCAATCCAGCGGCCGAATCCGCACGCCACATCGGACCTTTCACCGCCGCCGGAATCGTGATTGCAAATATCATCGGCACCGGCGTTTTCACCAGCCTCGGATTCCAATTGCCGGCGATCCACTCCGGATTCGGGTTGGTGATGCTCTGGATCGTCGGTGGCATTGCCGCTTTGTGCGGCGCGCTTTGCTACGGCGAACTCAGCGCCGCGCTGCCGCGGTCTGGCGGCGAATATCATTTTTTATCTGAAATTTACCATCCGGCCGTCGGGTTCATGGCCGGATTTGTCTCGGCGACAGTCGGATTCGCCGCGCCGATCGCGCTCTCCGCGATGGCCTTTGGCAAATATTTCAACGGCGTCTTTAGTTTCGCGTCTCCGGTCGCGCTATCTTTCATTGTCGTTTGGATCGTCACCATTTTTCATTTTGGAAAACTCGAAGTCGGGAGCGCTTTTCAAAATCTGTGGACGGTATTGAAGGTGCTGCTGATTGGAACATTGATCGCCGCCGGATTTTTCATCGAACCGAAACAACCGATTTCATTTCTCCCGATGAACGGCGATTCGTCCGGGATTTTTTCGGCAGCCTTCGCCGTCTCGCTGGTTTACGTGATGTATTCGTATTCCGGCTGGAATGCTGCGAGCTATATTACCGGCGAAATCAAGGAACCGGGGAAAACAGTGCCTCGCTCACTCCTGCTCGGGACGGCGATTGTCATCGTGCTTTACGTCCTGTTGAATGCTGTTTTCCTGATCACGACGCCCGCTCGTGAACTCAGTGGCCAACTCGAAGTCGCACTCATTGCCGGAAAACACATTTTTGGTAACAGCGGCGCACGCGTGGTTGGCGCGATCATCTGCCTGGGCCTGATTTCGGCGATCAGCTCAATGATTTGGATCGGACCGCGTGTCACCATGTCGATGGGTGAAGATCACTGGTTCCTGAGACTTCTGGGTCAAAAGAATCGACATGGCGTACCGGCATTTGCCATTGGTTTGCAGCTATTGATCGTGAACCTGCTTCTGTTGACCGGGAAATTCGAGCTGGTGGTGATCTACATCCAGTTCACGCTTTTGCTTTGTTCGTTGTTCACGGTCATCGGAGTGATCGTCCTGCGTCGCGCAAAACCGGATTTGCCGCGGCCTTATCGCGTTTGGCTTTACCCCGTTCCGCCTCTGGTGTTTTCCGTTATTACCATCTGGATGATGGTTTATCTGCTTCAATCAAACCCGCGAGAATCGTTAGCCGGCCTGGTCACCGCAATTGTTGGTTTGTTGCTTTACTTTTGTGCCGGAAAACGCGTCAGTCGTGCCGCATGACCATCTCAGTTTCAAAACATGCCGCCATCTGGCTGGGGGTGGCGGTATCGCTTTTTCTGAATCTCTCCGCGCAAGCAAAACGCCACCACCAGGCGACGGAAGAAACTGCGCCAAGCGCCCCCCTCGCGGTTCCCCCGCCTAACGACACTGCCCGTTTCCTCGCCGGCATGCCGGTTTCGAAAAATTCGCCACTGGCCCGGTTGACTCAGGACCCGGCTTGGAAGGAACACTCTGCCAATTTCGAAAAAGCTTTCGCCAAACTTTATTTGAAACAACTCCAGAAACTACACGGCTGGCAGCAGGCTTACGTTCCGGAATCATCCGAACCGCTGCCCGTCGCGTATTACATGTTCAGTGGCCCGGATTTCCTCTATCTCGATCAAATTTTCCCGAAGGCCTCGACCTATATTTTGTGCGGGAAAGAGTCGATGGGTCCACCACCGGATCCGTTGCGAATTGAAAACCTGTCGGCGGCGCTGCACAACCTGGAGACAGCGATGTATTCCTCCCTTCGCTTCAGCTTCTTCATCACCAAAGACATGAAGGTCGACCTCGACCGGCAACAGTTGAATGGAACTTTGCCGATCATTTACGTCTTCCTGGCGCGCGCGGACAAAACGATCAATGACGTCACTTATGGATCGCTTAGCTCAAATGGCACATTTGAACAAAGCCGGCCGGGTCGTGGCGGCACGCCTGGCGTCCGCATCAAATACACCGACAATCGCTCCGGCAATCGAACAGACGCTGTATTATTTCACCACCGATATTTCGGATGGTGGCATCAGCTCATCTCCGGGATTCCTGCGATTTTGCGACCATTTTGGCGTCGGAGGCAGTCTGCTCAAAGCATCCTCATATCTGATGTTTGAGGAAGGATTCAGCCGCATCCGGAATTTTATTCTCGATCACAGCAAAATAATTATTCAAGACGATGCCGGGATTCCGCTGGCGGATTTCAATCGCGCAAAATGGAACATTCGCGTCTTCGGCAATTACGTCGGGCCGACGGAAATTTTCAAACAGCACAATCAACCGAAGCTGACCGAATTGTTCCAGACCACGAATCCGCCGCCGCTCAGTTTCAACTACGGCTACCGTTGGAATTACAAGGAAAGCAACATCATCGTCGCCGAGCGGAACTGAGAGTTATTCCGCGAACCGGCGAAACCAGGAATAAGGAAAAACATTTCCCGGGCAATCTGTCGGCCAGCGTGGCGGATTGATCTGACGGTGCGGCTCGACGATTGGATAATGATCGCCAACTTTGCCGCAGCGTTGACGCAAATAACGGATCAGTTCTTCGCACGAATCTAATTGCGCGCGCGTCGGTTGGTCGCGGTTAAAATCGCCGACCAGGCAAATCCCGAGCGCGATGTTGTTCAAATAGTCGCTATGAACGTGCCCGCCATTGATCTGGCGCCGCCAGCGATCGCCCACCTCGATCTGGCCATTGCCGGTCGACGTTCCGTTGCCGATGACAAAATGATAAGCGAGTCCATTCTGCATTCGCCGCACATGACGATGATAATAATCGAACACGGCGGCATTGCCCTGTCGTGTTCCGCTATTATGAACAACAATGTATTGCCAGCGCGCGCGTTGCACCGGCGCGTGATCGATTTGGGCACGGACCGACGCGGAAAGATATCGGTAACCGGATGCGCTCGCGCGTCGATCGCCTCCACCGAAAAGCCGCGCCCAAAAACCACGCGGTTGCTCGTAGCCATTCTTTTGAATCGTTAGCTGCTCCGGTTCTTGATAAGTAGAGACCGGGGCCGGGGGCGGCGACGGATTGGGCGTTGCCGCCGAACGTGGTGTCGCCAACGGTTGTCGGACCGGCGGAGTTTCTGAAGGCCTTTCCGATTTTCTTGGCGGGTTTCCCGGCGTCGGACTGCCCGGCTTTTTCTTCTTCGCCTTCGGAGTTTCTTCGCTTTCGCTTTTCTTTTTCCCCGATTTCGATTTTTTGGACGGCTCCGGGCTCTCCTCGCTCGCAGGGTGTTTTTTCTTTGCTTTCGATTTCCTGGGCGTTGCTTCCGGCGTTTCGCTCGGAGTCGCTGAAGGTTTGGCGTGCTTTTTCTTTTTCGGGGTGGGCGTCGGCGTGGGTGACTTTTTATGCTTCGCTTTCGGAGCCGGCGTCTCCTCGGGATCGGACGATGGCGAATCAACGTACTGACCCGGTTTATCGACGTCGCCACGTTGCGCGTGCACAAATGTGGCGATCATTGCGCCGCCGGTCATTGCGACGATCATGAGAAACCGAGCTCGAGCCACTGCCGCGCAGCGTAACAGACGAAACGATTCGATCAACTTGCGAAAGTTTTCCCAGCTAAGCCGGCGAGCTTTCCGGAGTTGGAGAAATCGCTTCGGGATGCCGTCGCCGCTCGCGTTCATCACGCAAGATTGCGTTCAACTTTCCGCCGAGCAGAATAAACAGGCACATCAGATACATCCAAAAGAGCAACATGATAATCGACGCGAGAGCGAGGTAAGTGGGGTTGTAACGGTTGTACTTGGCGACGTAGAACTGGAACAGCTTCGTGACCACGATCCACCCGGTCGAGAAAAAGAGCGCGCCGGGGAGGGCGTGTCGCGCCGTGGAATATCTTTCCGGCGTGAGCAGATAAAGGACCAGCGCGAACAGGATTAAAAGGATCCAGGTTACCGGAAGATTGAGCGCCGCCACCCAGCGTTGAAGAGGGATCGCCAACTGGAAATTCACTTCGGCCATGCCGGCCAGGGTTTCACCGAACACCATGGCGTTGAAGCAGAGGAAAATGACGATGCCGAACCAGAACAGCATAAAAAGGGAGATGATGTAGCGTGACCACCAGTTTTGATGTGGTTCACCCTGGGTTTGACCAAGCGCCCTGGCCACGGTGGCGATAAAGGTGGTGCCGAGATAAATCCCGCACACAATTCCAAAGTTTGCCAGCATACCGCTCGACCCGGTCACGACGACGTTGGCCACGGCGGCATCAAAGAGTCCCCGCACCTTGGCATCCGGGGGCAGAAAACTTTCCAAAACCGCGACCATGCCGTGTAATTTAGCGGGGTCGGTCCCAAACAAGCCCAGCAGGTGCCAGAGAAACAAGAGGACAAAGGGTAAGGCGAAGAGAAGCTGGTAGGCCATCTGCGCGGCCAGCCCGGTCGTATTGTCGGTGGCGCTCTCCCACACCAATCGGCGGACGGTGCGCCAGATCACACGAAGAATATTCACCCGGGCGAGACTTTACTTTGCTGCCTGTAAATTTCCATTAAAGTCCGAGCGCCCTCGCCAACAGACAAATCTCCCTGCCCAACCGCACTGTGAAGAAAATTTTGATTCTGACTGCCGGTTATGGCGAAGGCCACAATAGCGCGGCCCGCGGCGTGCGGGATGCCTTGGCCAAAATCTCGCCTGAATCCGTGGTCGAAATGCGCGACCTCTTCCCGGAAGTTTATGGCCGGTTCAACGAACACGTCCGGCGCGCGTATGCCGCGTTGATCAATCGCTGGCCGCGCGCCTGGGGAATCGTTTATCGTTGGCTGGACAACAAACGCGATTTCCAGGGAGAATTCGCCAAGTTCAAGCGGCTGCAAGCGCATCTCGCGCAGCTGCTCGAGAAATTTCAACCGGATGCGGTGGTTTCGACGTTCCCGGCGTATCCTTACCTCCTTCGCGCTACCGTGGGAGAAACGTCCGGTCCGAAAAATGTCGTGGTGGTCACGGATTCAATCACGGTCAACGCGATCTGGTCCCAGGCTCCCGGCGATTATTTTCTTTTGCCTAACGAACAAAGCGCGTCAGTCGCGAGAAAAAATGGGATGCCGGGAGACCGGATCAAGGTGTTTGGCTTTCCGGTGAGTCCCAAGTTCGCTGATCTGAGCGCCGCGACTCGGCAGTCTCTCAGCCTCCCACCCCGCGTCTTATATATGATCAACGCCGGCACGCGGACCGCCCCGGAAGTCGTCCAGCGCCTGCTTGGTCTTGATCTCGCCCTGACCGTCACGGTCGGCCGGGATGAGAAGCTGCGCCGCGAGATTGAACGTATTTCCAGCGGAAGAAAAATGGAAATTGTCGGATGGACCGACGAAATGCCGCGCCTGCTAAGTGAAAGCGATGTTCTTATCGGCAAAGCCGGCGGCGCGACGGTCCAGGAAACGATCGCTGCGCAATGTCCGATGATCATCAACCATGTGGTCTCCGGCCAGGAAGAAGGCAACGCGCAGTTGATCATGGAAACTAACTCCGGAACCCGAGTGCACTCGGCCGAGGAGGTTTTCACGGCAGTTCAGCGCGCTTTTGCCAATCACGCCGCCATCTGGAACCAGTGGAAAGGAAATATTGCGAAACTGAGTCGTCCGCGCGCATCCCTCGATATCGCGAACTTCTTGTTGTCGCTTTGACAAGGAATCGCTTTGACTGGGTCCAATCGAAAGTGAACCGTTGTCGTCCGGCCCATGAAGTTTCGAACTTATAAAAATACCGACCTGAAAGTGAGCGAAGTGGGTTTCGGACTGTGGACGATTTCCACCGGCTGGTGGGGAAATTTTACCGAAGGAGAAGCGGTCGCCTTGATGCACCAGGCGTTCGATCTTGGCATCACCTTGTTCGACGCCGCCGACACTTACGGCAATGGCTTTAGCGAAGAGCTCATCGCCAAGGCTTTTCCAAAACAGCGCGATGAAGTCATCATCGCCACGAAAGTCGGTTACGATTTTGTAAAACACGGAGAAGCGCGTGGCCGTGGTCAGCGGGAAATTCCGCAGGATTTTTCTCCCGAAGCGATCACGCACGCGACCGATGCGGCACTGCAACGACTCAAGACCGATCACATCGATTTATTACAGCTTCACAACATTCGAATGGAGCAGATTTCCGATGACGCGCTTTGGAAAACACTCGAAAAGCTCAAGGCCAGCGGCAAAATTCGGTACTACGGCATCGCCCTCGGTCCGGCGATTGGCTGGCTCTACGAGGGGGTGAATTGCCTTCGCGAACGCGACATCACCAGTGTTCAGCATATCTACAACATCCTTGAGCAACATCCGGGGCGCGCCATGCAGGAAGCGGCGTCCGACGCCGGTAAAGACACGATGTTTCTGATTCGGGTCACCCATTCATCCGGGATGCTGGAAGGGAAATACACTGCCGAAACCACTTTCCCCGCGAACGATCATCGGAATCATCGACCCCGAAGTTGGTTGCTCAACGGGATTAAGAAAATTGAAAGACTTCGTTTCCTGGAAAACTCTGAGCGTTCGTTGGGGCAGGCTGCCCTGCAGTGGTTGCTCGCGGACAATCTCGTCGCTTCGACGCTGCCGAACATTTACAATGAGGAACAGCTCATCGAGTTTGCCAAAGCTCCGGACGCGCCTTCCCTCACTCCGGATGACCTGGCCAGGATCGACGAACTCTACGCCGACAATTTTGGAGTCGAAGAAGAAGCCCCGAAGTTTAAGGGCACCATGGAGCTGCAGGGAGCAGCAACCTAGAAGGTCACGCAGGGACGCCCTAGTCTGACTCGTCTTCTTCAACCGCCTGCGCCCGACGAACAGGTGTCACCGCGCGACGGCTGTTGGTTTGGCGATTTTTGTAAACTTCTTTGAAAATGTCGGCAATCATGGGTGCGGCCGCAGTTCCGCCGTGGACCTTGCTGTCAACGTCCCCTTCATAGAGAGCCGAGAAAGCATATTCTGGTTTATCAGCGGGCACATAGCCGGCGAACCAGGCGGCGGTCCTTTCCTTGTCCTTTGGTCCCCATTGCGCGGTGCCGGTCTTTCCGGCCACTTCGACCGTGTCCAGTTCGGCCTCGTGGGCCGTGCCCCCGGCGCCATTCACCACGTCGACCAACGCCGTGTGCACCTGCTCCAGAGTGGATGGTGAAATGTCAAGCGTTCGCTTGGCGCGAACCTGGTAAGCACTGAGAATTTTATTGTCCAACGATTGCACCTGCTGCACCAACCGGGTTTGAAAAACAGTTCCGCCGTTCGCGACCACGCCCATCGCTTCAGCCATTTGCAACGGAGTGACCTGCGTGTCGCCCTGGCCAATCGAAAGATTTGCGATGTCACCGTTGAGAAGTTTGCGGCCGTGCGTCGCTTTCATGTAATCGTCATTCGGGATGCGACCCTCTGCTTCTCCGCGCAGCGGCACGCCGCATTTCGCGCCAAACCCGAGTTGCAACGCCCAATCGATGATCGGTTGCGCGCCGGTCTTAATGCCAACTTGATAGAACCACGTGTCACACGATTCCGTCATCGCCTGCACGAAAGTCAACGCACCGCGATTCGCCTTTTTCCAATTGTGAAACGTCACATTTCCGATCTCGATTGCCGGTACGCACTCATACAAATCGTCCGATCGAATCGCGCCGCTTTCCAGAGCGGCCAATCCGACCGCGACTTTGAATGTGGAACCGGGGGGATATGACGAACGGAACGCGCGTGGCAGCAACGGAATATCCGGGTCATTTTGGAGCGCTTTGAATTTCTCCGGCGAAATCGATGGAATAAAAACGTTCGGATTGTAAGTCGGCCACGACGCCATCGCCAAAATGTCACCGCTGTTCGGATCGACAATGACAAGTGCCCCTCGTTTGGCTTTTGCGGCCAGCGCCTTTTCACAGAGAGCCTGGAGACGCAGATCGAGCGTGGTCACGATCGTGTTGCCCGGAACGGGCGCGGTCATCAGTTTTTCCGAGGTTTTCCGGCCATCTTTGTCAAAGACCAGTTTGTATTCACCGTGTGTCCCACTCA
Source organism: uncultured Verrucomicrobiae bacterium (assembly GCA_963846065.1). GTDB lineage: Bacteria > Verrucomicrobiota > Verrucomicrobiia > Chthoniobacterales > UBA10450 > DASPUI01. The sequence continues at coordinate 413,959 of CAWJUP010000001.1, read as the reverse complement.
GAGAATCGTTGAACGTTTGTTCGAGCCCTTCGCGCCCCTCCGTATCCGGCCAGAGCGTTTCATGGTTGTCGATAATCCCATCCAAATTGCGCCCGGTCTTCCCCGTGTATCCAACAATTTGGCCCGCGACCTTTCCGTTGGGATAAGTCCGGATGTAAATCGGCCGGATGATCATTGAATCTTTTGTCCGATCCTTCACCGCATCGTATTCATCGGGGCTGAGGTTTTGCGCGATTTCGAAAGGTAATACGCCGCGGTTGCGATAATGCTTTATGATTGCATCGTCAGACACTTTGATTTGCCGGCCGATGATCTTCGATGCTTTCTCGATTTTCTCGCGCGCAAACTTGATCGCCTGGGTGTCGGAGAAATCGAGCGGCGTGGGAAAATTGAGGGCGAGATTGTAGGCGACCTTGTTTTGCGCCAGCGGCAAACCATTCCGATCGACGATCTCGCCGCGGGGCGCAGGAATATCGAGAATATAAGTCCGAGCCAGCTTCTGCGTTTCGAATGTCGGGACAATGGTCTCCTCTTCCGGAGTCGTAACCGTCGGGGGCGTGGCCGTCGGCGGAGGAGTTGGGCCGGGCGTTTGCGCGACCAGCGTTGCCACGCCCACAAGAATCGACCCGGCGATGAGCAGCGCTCTCAAATACATCATTCCGAGCGAAGCGAAGAATCTCTGATCATTTCCGAACCGGTTTCTCACAGCAATAGACAGAGATGTTTCGCTTCGCTCAACATGACAATGTGATCAGTGCCGCTGCAAGAAACGATGCACTTCTTCGGCCAGCTTCGGCCCGATGCCTTCGGTTGCGGCAATCTCCTCCGCGCTGGCCTTCCGCAAGCGGCTGACCGAGCCAAACCGACGCAGCAGCAAACTTTTCCGGTTCTGACTTACTCCGGGACAATCATCCAGGATGCTTTCTTCCACTCGCTTCTTGAGAAGTAGTTGATGATAAGAATTGGCAAACCGATGCGCTTCGTCACGAATTCGCTGGAGCAAACGAAGAGCGCCCGACTCCAATGAGAGTTGCAGGGGCATGGCGTAACCCGGCCGATAAATCTCCTCGCGCTCCTTCGCCAATCCAATGATTGGCACTTCATGCAAACCAAGCCGCTGAAGTTCCCGACACGCCGACGACAATTGACCTTTGCCGCCATCGACGATGATCAAGTCGGGCAAGCGAACGAACGCCGCTCTCGTGGATTCAGGATTTGCCGGGCAGACGCTCTGCTTGCCATCCTCTTCATCGGCAACCGGTGCGGTCGCCCGGCAACGCGCGATCGCATCAAGTGCCGCCTCCTGTGAAAACTCCGCCGCATCAGGATGCAGTTCGCGGGCTTCCAGGAGAATTCGCGAATATCTTCGCCTAACGACTTCCGCCATACTCGCGAAATCATCCTGACCTTCAACCGTGCGCACGCGATATCGGCGATAAGAATTCTTGTCCGGAACACCGTCTCGAAAACAAACCATGGATGCGACGACATGAGTCGTAGAAATGTTTGAAATATCGAAGCACTCCATCACTCGCGACGGATGCGGCAATTGCAGCGCTTCGGTCAGCTCCTGAACGTCCGCCATTGGATCGATCGCGTTCGGCAAACTGTGACGAGTGAAACGCCGCATCGGCTTCGTCGTTCGCCGCACATCCTCGATCATGTTGCGCATCTCCGCGGCTTTCTCGAAATCCATTTCCCCGGCCGCTTTGCGCATTTGCTCTTCGAGCGCGACGATCATTTCCCGCGAATGTCCCTCCAGAAACGCGCAAGCTTCCGCCACCCGCTCGCGGTATTGGTCGGGAGTAATTTCGCTCAATCGCACCGGCACCTGGTAGGTTGCCGATTTGAGTTCGCGCGGCGTCGGAGCCCCCCGCCCAAAAGTCAGCACGCCGAATTTCTTGCGCATCAGATTGAGGGTCTGCCGAAGCGCTCCGGCATGGGCATAGGGTCCGAAATAGCGTGCGCTGTCATCCTTCTTCAATCGGGCCAGACGAAAACGCGGCCATTCTTCTGTCGTATCGACTTTGACGAGTAAGAATCGTTTATCGTCACGAAATGAAATGTTGTACCGCGGCCGGTATTCCTTAATCAGCTTGCCCTCGAGCAAGAGCGACTCCGGCTCGCTCCGCACCACATGTGTTTCGAAATCCCACGTCGCTTCGAGCATGGCGCGCGTTTTCAAATCAGCCTGGGCCATTTTGGAGGGGAGAAAATATGAGCTGACGCGCTTGCGCAGATCGCGCGCTTTCCCGACGTATATCACTCGGTTGAATCGGTCGCGCATCAGATAGACCCCGGGCTTGTGCGGGACTTCCTGCACTTTCTTCTGCAAATCAGGTTTCTGTTTTGTCAGGGCCGACATCTCAATCTTCCTTTTCCGCTGGCCATGTAATCTCGCTCTTACTGGTGAAAAATCGACAATCCGCCTGGTGGTCGAGACGCTTGGGCCAGGCGTCCGATAATCGGGCCGGAGTTCGACATCCGGCGAGTGCGGGCCTGCGCAAACGGCTCACGCCACCTTCCGCCGCGGCATCGCCGACTGCACCATCATCAGTTCGCTGACGTTTTCCGGCGTCAGCAAGCCAACCAACCGCTTCATGCTGTCCAGGACCGGCACTGCCGGACAATTGCATTCCTGCATGATCCGAAAAGCTTCTTCGAACCGTGTACCCGTTGTCACTGTCGGAATATCGCGACGCATCACCTCCCCGACTCGAACGATCGGATCGCCTTTTCGCAACGCCGCGATCAAATCATGACGGGTAAGCACGCCGGCGAAGGTCCCATCTTCGTCAAGGATAGGAAAATCGTGCTGGGATGTGGCCAGCAATGCGTCGACGGCCTCCTGCAAAGTGGCGCTCGAGGGTAACGTTCGAAATTCGCGAACCATTGCTGAGGAAACGGGGAACCGTCGTGACACATCTCGCATTTGCGCCAGAGCGGCTTCCTGGGTCGCACCGATGTAAACGAAAAATGCGATGAAAATCAGAAATGGATTCGCGTGAAACAAACCTGGAATTCCAAACAGACCGATGATTCCAAAAAAGAATGCGAACGCCTGACCGACAGTCGCGGCCACCTGGGTCGCGCGGGCATAGCTGAGGCGGGTGGCCAGCAAGGCGCGAAGTACTCGTCCACCGTCCATTGGAAACGCGGGTAGCAGATTGAACAGCAACAACCAGACGTTGATCTGGAAGAGGCCAGTCAAAATATCGCCGCGCTGCACCGCGGTCTCCGGCGCAATGTGCCCTCGCGCGCCAATCACCACATACAGGCAGGCGGCAATGATCAAATTCACTAACGGCCCGGCAATCGCGATCACCAATTCTTGCCTGGGCTCTTCCGGTATGCGCTCCAACCGCGCCACTCCCCCGATCGGCAACAACGTGATGTCGGGAGTGTTGATGCCGTAAGCTTTGGCGGCGAGCGCGTGACCAAATTCGTGGAGCACCACACATAGAAAAAGCAAAAGGACGAACCCGGCCGCGCCGGCAGATCCGAGCGCCAGCCATCCAATCAGAAGCAGAAAAGTCACATGAATCCGCAATTGGATGCCGGCGATGCGAATGATGGGGATAGACCAGCTCATGGCGATAAACCTCGTCCGTGATTAAATCGTGCGCCACAAGTGTTGAAGCCGGCCCGATGGCCAATCAAAGTGATCGGGCATGGAGGTGGTCGATGTTGCGATCGTCGGTGGTGGCCCGTCTGGAGCCACCTGCGCCGCTTTCTGTGCAGCGGCTGGGTTACGCACCGTCGTGATTGAGCGCGAGAAATTTCCACGCGAAAAAGTTTGTGGCGATTGCGTGAATCCTGGCTGCTGGTCGGTGCTGCAGCGCCTCCAAGTCGCTCAGGACGTGGGTGCTCTGCCTCACGGCCGGGTCGATCGCGTGGAATTTGTTACAATTCAGGGGCGCAAAATTGCCGCTGACCTCCCGGAAGAAACTGAAATCGTCGTCAAACGCAGCCTGCTTGATCAACTTCTGCTCAATCGCGCCAAAGCCGTGGGCGCCGAAATTCGCGAAGGCACCATCGTCACCGCGATCACGCAGCTCCCGGCCCGCAATTGGAAACTCGACATCGTTCATGACACCATCATCGCGCGAACCTTGGTGGCGGCGGATGGTCGGAATTCGACTGTAGCTCGCAGTTGCAACCTCCTGCCCTCGCCATCTCCGGAGCGGGTCGCCCTGCAAGCGCACATCCCGCTGCCCACCGGTTTCGGGAAGCGAATCGTTCTCCAGTTTTTGCCCGAAGGTTATTCCGGACAGGCGCCGGTAAACGATCGCGAACTCAATCTTTGCCTGGTTGGAAAGCCGTCTTCGATCGCAAACCTGCGGTCGTGGGCGGAGGAAAAATTCGCCCTAACGAGCAACCAATCCTGGCGAACGATTACCCCGCTCACTCGCGCCCCCATTCCCGCGGCGCGGCAAAATCTCTTCTTTGTCGGCGATGCCGCGCGCGTCGTGGAACCGTTTACCGGTGAAGGAATTTATTATGCGCTGCGATCGGGCGAATTGGCGGCGAGAGCGGTCGCAAAAATTGCTCGCGGCCAAGAGACATCGGCCGCACGGCACGATTTTATCCAGGCTCAAGCGGCGATGTATCGAGGACGATTGTGGATCAACCAATTAGCCCGGCTGGCAGTCTTGTCGCCGCGACTGGCGTCGCGCTTGCTCGATATTCCGGCGATGCCTCAACTGATCCTGCGTTCGTTGACGAAAAAACTGGTCGAAAACGATTGAGCAGCTGGAGGGGTTTAATCCGTCAACGTGACAGCGACTGTCGCGCCGCCTTTACCGTATTTGCCATCAACATGGCAATCGTCATCGGCCCAACACCGCCCGGCACCGGCGTGATGGCCGCAGCTTTTCCGGCCACCTCGTCAAAAGCCACGTCTCCCACGAGGCGATAGCCACGCGGGTTCGTCGGGTCGTCCACGCGATTGATTCCCACGTCGATCACCACCGCGCCTTCCCGCACATGCTGCGCCTTGACAAACTCGGCCCGCCCGATGGCCGCCACTAAAATATCTGCCGAACGCGTGATCGCTTCCAGGTTTTCGCTTCTGGAATGCACCACCGTCACCGTGGCGTCCGCATTCTTCGCTTTCTGCATCAACAAAAGCGCGAGCGATTTTCCAACAATCATGCTGCGGCCGAGGACGACCACATGGGCCCCTGCGATGGGAATTTTACTTTCAATCAAGAGACGCTGAACGCCCAAAGGTGTGCACGGGACAAATCCCGATTCATCGCCGAGCGCGAGTTTCGCGACATTTTCCGAGTGAAATCCGTCAACGTCTTTGCGCGGATCGAGCGCGCGAACGATGGCGGCTTCATCGATCTGTTTCGGCGGCGGCGATTGAACCAGAATTCCATGAACTTGAGAATCGCGATTCAGGTCATCCACATGTTTGAGCAAGTCCGCCTGGGACGTGGACTCGGGCAACTCGAGCTTCACCGAATGCAAGCCGAGGTCGCGGCTCATTTTATCTTTGGAACGAACGTAGGCCCGGGAGGCCGGGTTATCTCCGACCAGCACGACAGCGAGTCCGGGCGTTACGCCCTTCGATTTAAGATCGGCGATCTGCTGACGAAGATCGATATAGACTTTCTCAGCAATGGCGCGGCCGTCGATCAGGTTCGTCATGCGGGAATCTTAATTGGCTCAGCGCATTTCAACCAGCGACATCATTGCATCCTGGAGGCGAAGGCGTTCAGATTCGAATTCTTCATCGGTTTGAGTCGGCCGGACTTGATGCGGCGGGCCGATGATGAATCGCACCCTGGCAAATGGGCGCGGCAAAATGAATCGATCCCAACTCTTTACTCGCCAGACGCTGGAATATTCAAAGTTGACCGGAACCACGCGAGCGCCTGTTCTCTGCGCCAGAAAGATCACGCCTTGGCCGAGTTGGTAGGCCGGTCCACGTGGCCCATCCGGCGTGATAAAAACATCACGACCCGACGCTAATACGTTGCCCAACTCGAGAATCGCACTCGCCCCCATTTTCGAAGTGGAGCCCCGCACCACGTCGAAACCAAAGCGATGGGTCAGATCGGTCACGAGATCTCCGTCGCGACTCGCGCTGATCAAGCCGGCCCCCGGCCGTTGCGGCAAAAATTTCTTCAGCGCGAACGAGATCAGCAAAAGACGATTGTGCCAAAGCGCGGCGATATAATTTTCTGTTACGGGCTTTCCCATCACACCTGCCCGATCGTCCACTTCCAGGCGAAGCGTTCGCGCCCAGAGCTTGAGCAGCCGGAATCCGAATGCGATCAACCAGCGCGCCCGCCATCCTTCGATCTTCAAGATCTCGGCGGTTTCCTGGTTGAATCAGCCCAACGATATGCCCGCTCGTTCGACAGACCAATCTGATCGAGAATGCGCCAGACCACGGTGTCGGCAACGGCGTCAACCGAATCGGGCCGGTTATAAAATGATGGAATCGCCGGCAGAATAACGGCCCCGGCTTCCAGCAAAGTGACGACATTTCGCGCGTGAATCAGATTCCACGGCGTCTCCCGCGGCACGACGACCAGTTTGCGCCTTTCTTTCAGGAAAACGTCAGCCGCGCGCAGCAAAGCGTTGTCACCAGAACCGGAAGCGATCCGGCCGAGCGTCGCCATCGAGCAGGGCACGATCACCATCGCATCGAATCGGGCCGAGCCGCTGACATAAGGCACGTTCATGTCGACGTCGTTGTGCTCGGCAACGCCCTTCGGAATTTTCAACTGACCCAGCTCCTGCGCGGCGACCTGTTTGGAATGCGCGCTTAAGACGAGATGAACTTCGTTGGCTGCCGGATCGATTTGCTCGAGCAGACGCTGCAAGTAGATTGCGCCGCTTGCGCCAGTCGCAGCTATGACCAGTTTCATCGCGGGAATTTGAATTTAATCGGCGACGGGGGCAATAAGATAACCATGATTAAAAAATTGTTGCATACGCGATACCGGGTGAAGGACTTGGAAAAGACCGTCGCATTTTATCGCGATGTGCTGGGTTTGGAAGAGGTCCGGCGCCATACCTCCGGACGGGGGTCGCAACTTGTTTTCTTGAAAGCACCCCAGAGCGAAGAAGAAATCGAGCTGTGTAAATTCGATGAGAGCGGACCGGTCATCGTGGGACCAGATCTGACCCATTTGGCTTTCGAAGTCGATGATCTTGATCAATTCGCGCGTGAATCGGCCGCGAAAGGTTATCCTTTGTCCGATGGCCCTCATCAATCGCCCAGCGGCAGCAAGATCGCGTTTATCGATGCGCCGGAAGGGTACGAAGTAGAACTGATTCAGCGTGGACGTGATTCGTAATCCCATTCTCTTGCGCAGCCGAAAGGGTTGTCGCTCATTCTTTCGCCAATGACACTGCCCCGCTGGTTGATCCTGGTTTGGACGCTGACGATTCCGCTCAGCGGTTACCCGCAGGAAGTCGACACCGTCCGGCCGACTGGTATTCCCGACCCGCTGCCGAGCGCATCGTTGCCCCCGCGACTGACCCGGACCCATTCTCACCCCCGGGTTAAAGCAAAACGCAGCTCGGACGACGATGCAGATGTTTCGATACCAACCAACGTTGCTGGCGGCATTCCTGCGACACGGGCCAAATCGATCATCATGGTCGACGCGAAGACCGGGCAGGTTTTGTACGAGAAAAATGCGGACGAGTTGCGCCAGGCCGCCAGCACACAAAAATTGCTGACCGCTTTGATTGTCGCCGAAACCGGGTTTCTGGATCGGACGGTAACCGTTCAACAAGTCGATACCTTTGCCGAGCCGGTGAAGTTGAACATCAGACCGGGAGAAAGCTATCAGCGGATCGATTTGCTTCGGGCGTTGCTGGTAAAGAGCCCGAACGATGTGGCCCGGTGTCTGGCGCGCGATAACGCCGGCAGCGTGGAAGCGTTTGCCGATGTCATGAACCAACGAGCTAGGCAGCTCGGCGCAGTCCACTCACATTTTGTTAATCCAAACGGTTTGCCGATTCCCGGCCAATATTCCTCTGCGCGCGACTTATCACTCATCGCTCGCGCCGCCTACGCCAACCCAACGCTCCGCTCGATCGTTTGTCTTCCGCAGCTGGTTTTTCGATATGCCAACGGTCGCACCCGCGAGCTTGAAAACACCAACAAGCTTTTGCGCCGGCTCCCTTACTGTAACGGAATGAAAACGGGTTACACTGAGGCCGCGGGCAAATGTTTGATCGCCAGCGGCTCACGTCCCGGCAAAGACATCATTGTGGTCGTCCTCGGCGACAATTCGTCCACCGTCTGGCGCGATGCTGGCGCCTTGCTCGCTTGGGGTCTCTGGAATGCCTCTACCGGATGAGCCATCTCTTCGCGCAACAGCTTGAATTGTTGCGCGCGCGATCACTGGATCGACATCTGCGCGAAGTGGAAAGCGCGCAAGGTCCTTCGATCGAAATTGATGGCCGCCGCCTGATCAATTTTTCATCCAACGATTATCTTGGATTGGCCAACGATCCCATATTGCGCGAAGCCGCGATTGCCGCGGTTCACGAATTTGGCGTCGGCACAGGCGCTTCACGATTGATCAGCGGAACTCAGTCGCCCCATCTCCAGCTTGAGAACGCGTTGGCAAAATGGAAGTGCGCCGAAGGCGCGGTCGTGTTCGGCAGCGGCTACGCCACGGCCGTCGGCACCATTCCGGCGCTGGTCGGACCCGGCGACGTGGTTCTTCTCGATAAATTGTCCCACGCCTCGCTGATCGATGGCGCAAAATTAAGTGGGGCAGTTCTGCGGACTTTTCATCACAACAATCTCGACAAACTCAAGCACCATTTGGAGTGGGCCCGCTCGAAATTTCCAGCCGGACGGGTTCTGGTCGTCACCGAGTCCGTTTTTTCGATGGATGGAGATCGTGCGCCCCTGACCGATATCGTTGCGCTCAAGGAGACATTTGGCGCCATGCTGCTGCTGGATGAAGCACACGCTGTTGGCGTTATCGGGCCGCTCGGACGGGGCCTTGCCGCTGAAGAAAATCTGGCCCACCGAATCGACGTTCAGATGGGAACACTGAGCAAAGCGCTCGGCGTCAGCGGCGGATACATTTGCGGACCGCACCCATTGATCGATTGGCTGATCAATCGCGCGCGATCGTTCATCTTTTCCACTGCGCCGCCGTCATTGGTCGCGGCCTGCGCGTTGGCTGCGATCAAGTTCGTTTCGTCAAAGGCGGGCGAAGAGCGGCAACGCGCGCTTTGGAGGAATATCGAGCTCCTCAATGCCGAATTGCCGGCGAAATCGGGCAGCGCGATCTTTCCGTGGATCGTCGGTGAAGAGCGGACCGCGTTGGATGCGGCGGCAAATCTGGGAACGAACGGTTTTTTTGTTCCGGCGATTCGCTACCCTACCGTTGGCAAAGGCGCAGCCTGTCTGCGAATCACGGTCACTGCTGCTCACAATCGTGAGCAGATCTGCGCCCTAATCGGGGCAATCAGGAAACTGGGTCCGCGGACGCAGGATTACGGAGTCCGAGAAGATGCCCAATAACGCAGCAACGGCGAAGGAACCAGATTTGGATTGCGGTTCACGTCGGTCGGAGCGTCGGCCGGAATATCTTCCGGACCTTCAGCTGGAGGAGCCGGCTCGGCCGTCGTCGTATCAGCACTGGCGTATTTAGCCGTCAGTCGCTGTTCGAGGCTTTGGTTATCGGCCGTAGTGGTCGAAGTCGTCGAGCAGGCGGGGAGTAACGCGAGGCTGAGAAGGCAAGCGGCGATATGTATTTTCATTGCGTCAGGAGTAATCGTTCGATGCTTATAATTACTATAATCTGAGGGCCGAAGGCAAGCATTTTTTTTAGGCTACAAAAAACGGCCCAAAATCGGACGGAGACGCTCGATTCCTTCCTTCGGCCAAAGCTTGCGCTCCGTCACCAAAGCCGTATCCAACGCCGAATGCTCCGGCCAGTCCGGCATTTTCGGGATTTTCGGCACCACCTCGGCAATGATCCGCTTGGCCGTCTCCGCGTTGGCGTGCAAATGGCCGAGGACCGCCTGGGCCGAGACGGGCGTTTCTTCAATCTTCCAGCAGTCGTAATCGGTAATCATCGCCACCGTTCCCAGCGCAATCTCTGCTTCCCGCGCCAACTTGGCCTCGGGCAGATTGGTCATTCCGATCACGTCGAAACCATGCCGGCGGTTCAACTCCGATTCCGCACGAGTCGAAAAAGCGGGACCATCCATATTCACATACGTGCCGCCGTCGTGAAATTTGATCGGAAGTTTCTTGGCCGACTCAGCCAGCAGACTTCGCATATTGCTGCTGATCGGTTCGGCAAAGGTGACATGCGCAGCTATTCCGTTTCCAAAGAAAGTGTGCTGACCGCGAAAACTGGTCCGGTCATAAAACTGGGACGGCAGGAGCACATCGCGGGGAACATATTTCTCCTGCAAACTTCCCACCGCGGTCACGCAAATGATCCACCGAACGTTGAGCGACCGCAGCGCCCAGATATTAGCCCGATGATTCAGTTCGTGGGGAAGAATACGGTGACCGCGTCCGTGTCGTGGCAAAAAATAAACCTGTCGTCCGCTCAAAGTACCTCCGATCAGTGCATCCGACGGCGCGCCAAACGGCGTGTCGATTTTGTGCTCGGTCGGATCGATCAGTTGCTCCATCTGATAAAGACCACTGCCGCCGATCACACCGATCGCGGGGACATCCGTTCTCATAAGCGGCCAATTTAACCTTAAAGAAGAGTCGGTTGGAAGCGTATGATCCCCGTGAGAAATATCCTATTCGTTTTCAGCCTTGCGCTGTGGCTCATCTCCTGTTCGTCGGAGATTGCCACGAGCGGTTCAACCGCCAAACGGTTCGCGCAAGCGCCGGACGATCGGCCCGGTCTCGGAACAAAATGGGGCGAGACGCGGCAATCTCCGGTCACTCTGAGTGATTTTCATCGCGCGGATCCCGAGCACGCGGTGGGGACTGCCGCAATCTACTACAATGACGAGGCCGGTATTCGAGCAATGGCCAACGCGGCCTATTGGGAACACGGATGGCCGGTCCTGCCCGGAACCGAGCCGTTCATTTCTGTTGGCTTGAAGACACCGGTCGGATTTTTCTATCCAGGAATGATGATTGGCGGTCGTTGGTTGGTGGCCGGCAAAGAAGGGCGCCGATACAGCATCGCCATTCAAAACAAAACCGATCTTCGCCTGGAAATTGTGCTTTCGGTTGACGGTCTTGACGTGCTTGACGGTGCAAAGTCTTCGTTGCGAAAACGAGGCTACCTGCTCGCGCCACATTCCCGGCTTACGGTTGATGGATTTCGGCAAAGCACCAATGCGGTTGCGGCGTTTCGTTTTAGTCCCGTCCGCGAATCGTACACCGCCGAAAAGTATGCCCGAACTCAAAACGTTGGCGTGATAGGGATTGCTTTTTTCAACGAGCGCGGGACAAATGCACCGACGGTGGGAGAGACACGCAGGCGGCTAAACGCAAAACCATTTCCTGGCAATTTCTCTGCCCCTCCCTGAACCGTTTTATCAGTCCAAGCTTGTTTTTCCCTTAGCCCAAACTAAAAGGTCGCCATCTTAATTCCCCCACGACGGAAATCCATTATGCCACGGATTCCCGATCTGACGGGAACGGCGTGGCGAACCCCGTCCGGTCGTGTATTATTTCGCCTTCATGCCCAAGTTCTTCATTAAGACCTACGGCTGCCAAATGAACGAACGCGATTCGGAACAGGTCGCGCATTCGCTCATCGCACGTGGCTACGAACGAGTGGAGAATGAGGCCGATGCCGACGTCGTTTTGCTCAACACATGCAGCGTGCGCGATATGGCCGATCAAAAGGCGCTTGGAAAAATGGGGATGCTCGGCCAATTAGCTGGCCAACGCCCCGAAACGGTCTTTGGTTTTCTTGGCTGCATGGCCCAGGCCCGCGGCGGTGAATTATTAAAAAATCTTCCGCACGTCGATCTCGTGGTCGGAACGCAAAAATTTCACCGAGTCGCCGAATATGTCGAGCAAGCGATGGAGCGGAAGCGGCACCGGGCGATGGATGACCCGCGCTTTTCAATTGTCGACGTGACCGAAGAGGCCGGGTCGCAATCCACGATTCACGAGCAGCAACTCGAGCCGAAACAAGCGACCGCTTTCGTCTCGATCATGCAAGGGTGCAACATGCATTGCACTTTTTGCATTGTGCCGCAGACACGGGGCGCCGAGCGAAGCCGCTCCATCTCGGAAATCGTCACCGAAGTCCGGCACCTTGTTTCGCGCGGCGTGAAAGAAATCACTCTTCTGGGTCAAATCGTGAATCTTTACGGCCGGCACGAATTTCCAAAGACCGACGGGAAAAGCCCTTTCGTTCAACTGATCGATGCCGTTCATTCGGTCGACGGTTTGGAACGGCTGCGTTTCACTTCGCCACATCCAATTGGATTCCGTGAGGACTTGATCGACGCCTTTGCCCGCTTACCTAAACTGGTCGAGCACGTCCATTTGCCGCTCCAATCCGGTTCCAATCGAATCTTGCGGGCCATGCATCGTGGTTATACCGCCGAAAAATATTTCGAATTGGTGGAGCGCCTTCGGCAGACGAGAAAAGAAATCGCGGTCACCACGGACGTGATTGTTGGATTCCCCGGTGAGACGAATGAAGATTACCAACTCACGCGCGCTTTGGTTGAAAAAGTTCATTTCGACAACGCTTTTGTCTTTCGTTACTCGCCCCGGCGCGATACACCCGCGGCGGAGATGGGATTGCAAATCGATGATCTCGTTAAGGAACAACGAAATCGCGATTTACTTTCGTTGGTGGATGAGTGCGCGCACCGTTCGAATGAGCCACTGATCGGGGCGGAAGTCGAAGTTCTTTGCGAGGGTCCGAGCAAAACAAATCCGGCTCGACTGATGGGACGGACACGAACAAATAAGATTGTGATTTTCGAAACCCAAAATGATTTGATTGGCGAGCTTGTCGATATTCGGATCGAACGGGCGACCGGCTTCAGTTTGTACGGAACGCCTGTGATGTCTGCGAAACGAGCCATGGCGGCATGATTTATCATTTTTCATTACACGCAGTTGGCCTCATGGCCGGTATCGTTCTGGTGCTTCTGGGTCTACCCGGACTTTTTCAACCACGCGTGGTCCAGAATTTCGCGAAGCAAATGCCCCGTTCGCTTTTGGCCGGGGTGATCTTGCTGACCATCGATTTGATCTGGGCGTTCTGGCTGCTTTCGACAATGGAGATGGGCGAATTTTCGAGTTTTCGCCGGCCCCTTCTCGTCGTCCTACCGGTCGGATATCTGCTGGTGCTGCGTTTTCTGGACGAATTTCTCTCGGTTCGCGCCCTCGGGATTTTTTGTTTATTGGCTGCGGAGCCATTGCTCGATGCCGCGTTTTTCCGCTACGAGCCCAGCCGGCTGGTGGTGACCGTGTTTGCTTACATCTTGGTTATCGCCGGCTTGTTTTGGGTAACGATGCCGTATTTGCTTCGTGACCAAATCAACTGGAGCGCGAGGAGCGATGGACGCTGGCGAATTCTTCACAGCATCGCCATCGCCTACGGCGTGATTACGATCGCATTGGCGGTAACGCTTTACTGAGCGGCTTGAACCGCATTCTGGTCATTCGCGGCGGAGCCATCGGCGATTTTATCCTCACGCTGCCGGCGCTAAAGGCTCTGCGCGATTCCCATCCGCAAGCGCACATCGAAATCCTGGGTTACAAACATATCGCCGCGATTGCCGAACACCGTTTTTACGCCGACGCCGTCCGCTCGATCGAATACGGTCCCCTTTCGAGCCTGTTCGCAAAGAACCTGCCGCCCAAAACAGAGATCGCCGACTACTTCGCCTCTTTCGATTTGGTGATCAGTTATCTTTACGATCCGGACAGAATTTTCGCGACCAACCTGCGCAAATGTGGAGTGGAAAACCTGATCGAAGGTCCGTCGAAGATCGGCCCTTCCGCTCACGCCTGCCAACAACTGGCCCGGCCTATTCAGGAACTTGGAATATCAGTCGCGGATTTGCGGCCAAGGGTCTTCCCTTCGCTGGAAGACCGACAGTTTGCCGAAAAGTTCCTCCATGGCCTGGCTCCGCCCTTTCTGGCCCTCCATCCCGGCAGCGGCAGCAAACGCAAAAACTGGCCGCTGCAAAACTGGATCGACCTTGGAAACGAGTTATCAAAACGGGTGAGCGTGATCGTCGTATCCGGCGAAGCCGATCAGACTCAAGTCGAGGAATTGAAAAGAGTCTACGACCGAGACCGGCTTCGTTTCGCGGAAAATCTTCGCCTGCCCCATCTCGCCGCGATTCTCGAGCAAACCGTTTTCATCGGCCACGACAGCGGCATTTCGCATCTCGCGGCAGCGGTTGGCGCCCCCAGCCTGCTCCTTTTCGGCCCGACCGATCCGAGGATTTGGGCTCCGCTTAAATGATAATGCCCGTGTTTTGCGGGCGGAGAGTGCCCGCATTGAAGACATCGAGGTCGCGGCAGTGCGTCACGCGCTGATGCGCATCGGCATCAGCACATAGAGAAACGGCGTCTGGATTTTCAAAACGCCCGGGCTCATTTCATCGATCAAATCGAGAAACACTTCGTCTTCAGTAAGATTTCGAAGAGGCGCCATGAGAAATTCCGGGTTAAACGCGATCGAAAAATCGCGGCCTTTGTATTGGACGGGCAATGATTCTTTCGCCTCGCCCACTTCCGGCGTGTTGGCCGTGATATCGATGTTATTTTTGCCGAAATTCAATTTGATCGAATTCGATTTATCGCTGGCCAGAAGCGAAACGCGGCGCAGCGAATTGAGAAACGTCTCGCGTTCAAGCGTCACGCGTTCCTTCGCTTCCGCCGGGATCACCTGGCGGTAATTCGGATAGTTCCCTTCGATCAACTTCGAAACGAGCAGTGTCTTGTTGCAATCAAAAGCAATTTGACCGTTGCCCACGCTAACTTTGACGTCGCCTTCATCGGTCAGCAATCGTTGCAACTCCGTCACTGCTTTTGTCGGAACGATGACGTCCGTTTCGTGGCTCCGGGGAAACTCCAGCTCGATATCGACCATCGCCAAGCGACGGCCATCAGTGGCCGCCAACGTGAGTTTGTTGTCCTTGAAGCTGAACAAAACGCCGTTGAGCACGTAACGCGTTTCGTCGGTTGAAATCGCGTATGACGTTTTCCGCAACCCATCTTTCAGCGCCTTTTGCGGAATGGTCACCGTTTTGGCGCCTTCGAACTTTGGCAGGGGCGGGAATTCCTCTTCGGGCAGGCCCAGGATTTTGAAAAAGCTTTGCCCGCTGCGAATCGAGGCCGCATTTTTTCCGTCGATGTCGATTTGAATTTCGCTCGAAGGCAGCTCGCGGATGATATTGAACAACCGCCGGGCCGGCAACGTAGTCGCCCCGGGTTTTTCCACCTGCGCCTCGCAACTTCCCCTGACGCCGACGTCCAGATCGGTGGTGGTCAGATGCACTTCGCTGCCGTCGGCCTGGAGCAGCACGTTCGACAAAATCGGCAACGTCGTGCGCGTGCTGACCACATTTTGGACCTGTTGCAGACCTTCCAGCAGCTTTTCTTTCGTAACGCTAAATTTCATCGGGAAGTATGGGCGCCTAAGATGTAAAGCCTCCGATTTTGTTCGGCAACCGTAATCTCATACTCTCGTTGAGCCGAATGGAGGAATGATCTTCCGGTTAGGCGGCAAAAAGGCTCCCAAAATAGGTGCGTATGCAACGTCTCGTTGCCCTAACGCTGCAGCGAGCTGTCGATGAACGAGATGGTCTGGCGAATACCGTCCTGTTCCTTCATTCGCTTTTTTACCAACTTACACGCATGCAGGACCGTCCCATGATCCCGCCCGCCAAACGCATCCCCGATTTCATTCAGGGAAGCCTTGGTCAGCTCGCGCGCCAGATACATCGCGATCTGCCGCGGGAACGCGATGTTCGCCGGCCGGCGCTTGCTCGTCATATCGGCCAGCCGCACATCATAATGTTCGGCCACGCGCCGTTGGATTTGCTCGATCGTGATCGAATTGCGCGCCTCCTCCTGCAGGATGTCCTTGAGCAAATGCTCGACAACTTCTCGAGTCAGTTCTTTTCCGCTCAGGGAGGCGAACGAGGCCACCCGCATCAGCGCGCCTTCCAGTCGCCGGACGTTCGTGCGGATCCGATTCGCTAAAAATTCGAACACGTCGTCAGCGAGCTTGATCTGCATGGCACGCGCCTTTTTCCGCAGGATGGCCATGCGCGTTTCCACATCCGGCGGTTGGAGCTCGGCGGTGAGCCCCCATTCGAAACGGGAAACGAGGCGATGTTCGAGATTCGCGATCTCCGAGGCCGGCCGGTCGCTCGACAGGACGATTTGCTTATGACCATCAAACAAGGTGTTGAAGGTGTGAAAAAATTCTTCCTGTGAGCGTTCTTTGCCGCTGAGAAACTGAATGTCGTCGATTAAAAGCAAATCGGCCTGGCGATATCGCTTTCGAAATTTCACCAAATTGCTGTTCTGAATCGCATCGATGAATTCGTTGATGAAGAGCTCGCTGGATAGATAAATCACTTTCGTGTTCTTCTTTTTTCCAACCGTGAATTGCCCGATCGCCTGCATCAAATGGGTCTTGCCCAGACCCACCCCGCCGTAGATGAAAAGTGGGTTATACGTTCTGGCCGGCTGCTGGGCCACCGCCACGCTGGCGGCGTGCGCGATCTCGTTATTCGGACCCACCACAAACGTCTCAAAAGTATTCCGCGGATTTAATCCCGGGGTGGGGTGATTGGTTCGCGGGTGATTGCGCACCGGCTCACTTTTTTCCACGCCCACTTCTTCCAGAACCGTTTCCACTAGCGGTTCGGATGGCGACAAAAATTTGACCTGCATGGGGCGTTGGAAGGCGGTGACGATCGCTGCGTGCAGCGCGGTCATGTGATTACTCTCTATCCAATATTGATAGATGTTGTTGGGCACACGAAAGGTCAGCACATCATCCTTCGAGCTGACCAATTCGAGCGCCGAAAACCAGCGCTTGAACGTGTCGCCACTGACTTGTGGCTTTAAGGCCGCAGATAACTGCTGCCAAAGCTCGATGCATTTTTTGTCCATAGTTGTTAACAGCGTTACACAGTTGCCATAAAGGGCTTTACCGAGGGAACTCGGGCCCGCTAACGAAATCGTTTTGAGTGAAACCGAAAAGCCGTTCCGACGCGCAAAAATCGCGAAAAGTCTGAAAATTTGCCAAATACCGAGGGAAAACCGTGATTTTGTCACCAAATTGCTGCCATCCCGTGACAAAATTGACGTATTTTTGCGAGGAACTCTCTGCTAAGGTCGCGGGGTTGATCATCTTCAGGGATTAAAGTTTCTCAGAAATGTTCACAGCTTATTCACATCATCCCGTTTGCTCCCTGCCAGCGGCTTGAGATTAGAAACCGCGATAAAGACCGACAAGAAAAAATCTGAACTTTATTTCTTAGAGCCGGTCAAAAAAATCTTGACTGAAAATCGAAATCGACATTGCCAAAAATAAAATTTCATCACTCACTCCACAGACGATTGAGCATCTTGCGTCGCACAGCAAAGTCACTTCTT
Source organism: uncultured Verrucomicrobiae bacterium (assembly GCA_963846065.1). Classification (GTDB taxonomy): domain Bacteria; phylum Verrucomicrobiota; class Verrucomicrobiia; order Chthoniobacterales; family UBA10450; genus DASPUI01. The sequence continues at coordinate 396,387 of CAWJUP010000001.1, read as the reverse complement.
TTTTGATCATGCCCCGGCGGTTCTTCCCAATTTTCCTCCTGTTTCTGACGTGCAGTTGGACTCGTGCGGCCGATGAATTGACGCCTCCGTTTGGTTTCCGGTGGAACGACACCATCGCGCGGGTCGACGCGGTCTTGAAAGGCGCCAGGGCTCAAATTATTTCCAAAGAAAAACGGGAGAGCCGCGAAGTCTGGACGGTTGAAGGCCTCGTTCATCCTGGATTGAAGCGCACGCTTTTTACATTTAAGGGCGGCGCTTTGTTCGGCGTCGAATTGCAATACGAATATCCCGGCTGGACGATCGAACATTACAACGAGCGAATGGGAGAAATCCGTCGCTACTTCGATGCCAAGTACGGCACCGGCAAATTGGTCTCGCGCACGCGAGACAGCGACACGGATGTGATTCAAACCCTGGTCGGCTACCAATGGATGGTCGGCGCCACCATGCTCGAACTGTTCTATTTTTCCGCCCAGCACGATGCGCTGGTTTATCGAACGATTTCGGTCGCCTACAAAGCGCTGTAACCCCGGGACGAATCGTCTTCTCTGAAGATGACGCCAGTCTCAGCGACTGCGCCGCCGCCCGCTTGAAATATCGCGTTGAAGACAACGCGATCCACCTACAGCGTCGTTTCTGTTACTGCTTTTGTTCGGTGCTTGATCCCGCGCTGCGTTTCCTTTTGCAACCGCTTTAAACGGCTGGAAAGCGCCGATTTTGCCACCGAACTCATTCGATCGATAAACAAGATACCGTTGAGATGATCCACTTCGTGTTGAATGGCTCTGGCCAGCAAGCCGCCGGCCTCGAACTCGACCGGCTGACCGTCTTCATTCTGGGCTTTGACCGTGACGGTCTTCGATCGCTCAATTTCGCCGGTAATCTCCGGGAAACTCAGGCAACCCTCGGTTCCGGTCTCCGTCTCCCGACCGCTTTTGATTTCAGGATTAATCAAGATCATCGGCATCGCGGTTTTTGGATCGACCGGCTTGCCATTCACGGTCAGCGCGCTCGGCCGATCTTCGACCTCGGAGACATCGATGACGGTCAGTTGCAAGGCGTGCCCAATCTGCTGCGCGGCAAGTCCGACGCCGTTCGCCTCGTGCATGGTCTCGACCATGCTTTGGGCCAGCTCGCGAATTCGATCGTCAATTAGATCCACCCGCTTCCCTTTCGCCCGCAACACCGGGTCGCCATACTCGGCAATGGTTAACTTCATTGCGGCGAGCTGGTGAATGCGGGCAGATTTTTCACGCCGGCCAGTTTCAATGCGTCCATTACTTTTACAATCGTTCCAAATGACGCCTTTTTATCTGCTTGCAGCGCCAGTGATGATTTTTTTGTCGGCGGCAGCTGATCAACCGCCTCCTGCAACCCTTCAATCGCCACGGTTTTGCCATCGAGCTTAACGTCGTCGTTCGCGTCAACGCTGACGATGGAGTGCTCCATCTCCGCCGGCTTTTTGGTCGCTGTCTTGGAATCCGGCAAATTGATCTGCACCTCCGGTTGGTCGCGCTTGAACGTGGTCGAAACCACAAAAAAGATGAGCAAAATCGTCAGGATGTCGACCAACGACACGATGATGATGGACGGGGCCCGCCTTTTTTTAACGGCAAACTTCACAACGACAAAAGTTGGCGAAATCTCATCCGAGTGGCGCGGCCACTGGTGGAGGAGCGGCCGGTCGTGGGGCCATCTGGGTGACGTAACGACCGTAATAAAGCTTCGATAGCAAATCCGTCACCAGTGACTCGATCTCTACCGACAGCACTTCGACCCGTTTCGAAAAATAAACGAAAGCGATCAATGTCGGAACGGCGATGCCCAATCCGAAAATCGTCGTGCTTAACGCTTCCGAGATGCCGAGCGCGATCCGCTTGGCGTCCGCGGCGCCGGCGCTCAATCCGAGACTGGCAAACACATGAATCAGTCCCGAAACCGTGCCGATCAGTCCGATCAGCGGCGCGATGCCGACAATGACCTCGAGGACAACGAGCCCGCGCTCCAGTCGGACCATCTCGTGTCGGGCCCGGGTTTGCACGGCTTCGACGTTTTCTGCGCGAGGCCAACGCAGATGCGCCAAAGCGACGCGGACGATTCGCGCAATCGATGACGGATCCTGGTGAACCATGCGCGCCAGACGTTCCGGGTTGGTCCCCGGAGCGAGCCGCTCCATTTCGTTCACCATCGCCGGGGGAATCACGTGTTTTTCACGCAAGGCGAGGATGCGCAGAATGATTGTGGTTAGCGAAAAGATGGAACAGAACAGGAGCGGCCACATGAAAACACCGCCCTGCCGGAAAAAACCGATGACTGATTGAAACGCGTCGACCATTTTAAGAACCGATCAATTTGCGAAAAGTGTAAAAGACATTTCTCCGTCTAAGCCATCCGGAGGCAGGCTATCGGCGACATCATCCGGCATGGGTGGCATTTTGGCTTCCAAAAATGATCTAAGACAGACATTTGCGAAAGCCTCGTTCGAACTGTTCCGGACCACTTTCAAATTCTTAATTCTTCCGGATCGATCGATCGTATACGTGACTGTTGCGGTACCGATGCTAACCAAGTCGCGCTGATTCTCAACGAACATATACCAATGAGAACCGATGGCATCATTGAGCATTTTTTGATAACGGCCCAGCGGCGTCCCGATAGCATTGATTCGCGCCACCCCGCGATTCGAAATTCCGCCGGTCAAACGCGTCCTCTCCTTGTAAGATTGATAGGTTGAGTTAGGCCGCTGCGGAGTGGCGGAAGCGGTCGGTTGCGGCGTCGGCCGTGGGGTGGACGTCAGCATGGCCAGCTGATCGACCTGGGGAGTCGCCGTGGGAGCCACCGTCGGCTGTGGACTTTCCTCTGGCCGTACACTCGGCTGGGGTTGAGCTCCCTGACTCGATGCCGAGTAAGCGTGCGATTCCAAATCGATATTCGGACGATCGACCCCCAACTGGGACGGGAGCGGCATCGAACCGGTGGCCGGTTGTTCGCTTGCCCCAATCGAATTGGCATTGGACTCGAACGTCTGGTCCTTTGGTTTTTCCACCGACGCCTTCGACTCATCGGTTTCCAGAAAGGTGGAACTTTTCGACGGAGCCGGCGTCGGGGCGGGCAGATCCACCAAGGTCAGCTCGACCGGCTTGTCTTCTTCCACGGGTACGTTTGACGAAAAAAGCCCACTGGAAAGAGCAATCGCGATACCGACGATTAAATGAAGCGCGATCGCGGCGAGGAGCGCCCAGATAATCTTGTGCGCTTCCTCCCTGCGATCCGCTGCATCATCGGCCGAGTGGCCGAATATGAATTCGGACGTGCTCATCAATCGCTAGCCCACCAAGTTATCGCACCGGGGAATGGGTGACAAATTAGCAGGTTGTCGGGATTGGCCCGACCTTCGCGCCCGAGTGCGCGCGTGATGAAAAAGGTATTGCTGAGCGTAGCCGCCATGTTCGCCAAAATACTTGTCTGTGAACGCCTTCAGTTGGGCGCCGTTCAATTTTCTCGCCCGAGGAAAATACGTTTCCCGCAAAATCCGCTCGATCCAGACGTCGATGGGAAACGCCCGTAGCCGTTCGTAAGCGAAAAGCATGACACAATTAGCAACCTTTGCGCCGACGCCAGGGAGTCGGCAAAGGTGAGCGCGAAGCTCGTCGTCCGCCAGAGAGGCCAGTTGTTCTAGATCCACGTCGCCAGCGACCAAACGCGCGGTGCCGAGCAGATTTTTTGCGCGATAACCCAGCGCGCACTTTCGCAGCTCGGCTTCCGAACTCCCGGCCAGACGTTCAGGCGCGGGAAAGGTGTGGACAATGGCATCAGCGATTGTTCGCGGCTCGCCAAAACGCGCGCGCAACGCCAGCGAGATTTGCCGAATGTGCGCGACCTGTTTCATGGAAGAACAAATGAACGTGGCCAGACATTCCCACTTCGGCTGACGAATGATCCGCAGGCCCTGACAAAAATCTTTTGCCGACACCATCACCCGATCGCGGGGAAAGGATTGGCAAATCCGCTTGAGCGGATGATCGAGCGCGAAATAATGTCGCATCGTGGCCCGCGCATCTGGCACCTGATTCCTGGAAGAAGTGCCGGAAGCTGGTAGCAGACGGGTGCGCACTCGTCGTAAAATCGGCCGGTTTAACGGGTCAGGTTTGTCGCTGTCTGAGCTGAACCGGAGAGCATCACGGTTCTGTTCAACGTAGAATGCGCGTTCGCCAATGGCGCCGATGAACCCGTCGCCGCATTTCTGCCAATGAAAGACCTGACCGCAGTCGAGGGTTTTCTCGAGACTAAAGTCGGGTGCGTCAACCGAGATCCGATTCACGGGCAAACGTCCAACGCCCAACCGCAAACGTCCAATTCCGATGTAACGGTTTAACGCTTCAACGAATCACCTCGCGAACGCATTCGACATTCGACATTCGTCATTGATAAGTAACGCCCAAATGGATCATCGGCTCGTCATCGATGCGCTCGTCCTGTTCCTCTACTTTATCGTCATCATCGGTATCGGCCTGTTCATGGGCCGGCGCGAGCACGACATGGCCGATTTCGCACTCGGGGGTCGACAAATCGCCTGGTGGGCCATTCTCGCTTCGCTGATCGCCGCGGAAACCAGCGCCGGAACATTCTTTGGCACTCCCGGCGAAGGCTTCACCTTTCGCAATTACACCTATCTCCAGCTCGCGCTCGGAACCATCATCGCGCGCATTCTCGTCAGCTACATCTTCATCAAGCCGTACTACGACTACAAAGTTTACTCGATTTACGAATACTTGACCGCGCGGTTTGGCGTGGGCACCAAGAACGCCGCCTCGGCGGTTTTTCTTTTTACGCGGCTGCTCGCGTCTGGTGCGCGCTTGTATGTTGCCGCCATTGCCCTCGCTCTCGCTTACGAAATGATCCGCGGAGTCCGCCCGAACCAGACCGAGACACTGATCATCTATGTCGACGCAATTGTTGTCATCGTCCTCTTGACCGCGGTCTACACCACACTGGGTGGAATTAAGGCCGTCATCTGGACAGACGTGATCCAGGCTTCGATCATGATCGGCAGCGCCCTGGCCGCGCTCGCTCTGCTCTATTTTTCAATTCCCGGCGGTTGGCACGAGATCGTTCAGCGGCACGGCGGTTTCCACATTTCCGATTTCATTACCACCGGCTTGAATCCCGCCAAGACCGGGTGGGACAGAATCAAAGGCATGTTCGCGATCGAGTACACCATCTTCGCCGGTCTGATCGGTTCCACGTTCATGACCATGTCGACCCATGGGACGGACCAGGATATGGTTCAGCGAATGTTGACGGCACCGGACGTGCGCCGCAGCCGGCGCTCGCTCATCCTGTCGGGCCTGGCCGATATTCCAATCGCTTTTACCTTTCTCAGCATCGGCGTGTTGCTCTGGGTTTTTTACCAGACCCATCAGGATCCGACGTTGCCGAAATCGCCTAACGAAATATTTTGTCACTATATTCTTTACGAAATGCCGGTCGGAATTCGCGGTCTGCTTCTGGCTGGAATTTTTGCAACCGCAATGGGTTCGTTGAGCACGGCCATTAACGCGTTGGCCACCAGTTTCACCCGTGATTGGTACGAGCCCTACATCCATCCGGGATCAACCGGTCAACAGAGTCTGCGAGCCGTGCGCTGGGCCACGGTCGCATTCTCCATTCTGATGATCGTGGTCGCATCCACTACCGCTTATGTGGTGATCGTTTACCCCAACGTCCGCATCATCCCGATTGTTCTGGGAATCTACGGTTACACTTACGGCTCGGTCCTCGGCATTTTCCTGGCCGGGATGCTGACGAAATCACGCGGCAATAATCTTGGAAACCTGATTGCCATGGTCGTTGGTTTCGTCGTCGTCGCGATCCTGAGCGGGCTGCCGAACAACCTCGCCGCGGTGTTCGGGACGACGGCCTACGCCCAACCGAAGTGGCTGCCGGTGATGGAATTTCCGTGGTGGATCTGTTTCGGAACAATCGTCACGTTTTCGGTGGCGATTCTTTTCCGGACGCACCGGGAGCCTCACCCGCCAGCTTAATGCCCAGGTCTCGCATTTGCCGTTGATCGACTTCGGCTGGTGACTGCGACATCAAATCCATTCCACGATTGTTTTTCGGAAACGCCATCACGTCGCGAATCGATTGTTCGCCGCAGAGCAGCATCACCAGACGATCGAGCCCGAGCGCAATTCCGCCGTGGGGCGGCGCACCGAGACGCAACGCGCGCAGCAAATGACCAAATTGCCGTTGCCGATCTTCGGGATTGATCCCGAGCACACCAAACATCTTGTCCTGCAAATCCGTTTCGTGAATACGAATGCTGCCGCCGCCGATTTCCACGCCGTTCAAAACCACGTCGTAAGCTTCGGCCCTGACCTCGCCGAATTTCTTTTCTTCCAGCAGCGGAATGTCCTTGGCTTTCGGACGCGTAAACGGGTGGTGCATCGCATTCCATTTTTTATCTTCAGCACTCCATTGCAGGAGCGGAAAGTCTGTCACCCACAAAAAATCCAAGTCCGAGCCGGGCTGGCCTTTCGCGAAACCTTTGAGCAGACCTTGCATTTCCGCGACGCGTAAACGGAGGCGGCCGAGGACTTCACTTGCCACATCCCATTTGTCGGCGGCAAACAAAACCAGGTCGCCTTCTTCAATTTTCAATTTCGTTCGCAGCGCACCCTTCTCCGCCTCTGAGAAAAACTTCACGATGGGCGATTTCCATTCACCGCTCTCAATTTTGATGAACGCCAATCCTTTGGCCCCAAATGTCTTGGCGATTTCGGTCAGCTCGTCGATCTGGCCGATCGTGAGCGAAGCAAAATTCTTTGCGCTAATCGCTTTCACGACACCGCCGGCGTCGATCGCGCCGCGAAACACTTTGAAAGTACTGGATCGAAAATCGTCGCTCAGGTCGACCAATTCCATTCCGAACCGGCGATCCGGTTTGTCGCTGCCAAATCGTCCGACGGCTTCCCGATAAGTCAGCCGTTCAAAGGGGGTTTTGATGTCGATTCCCACAGCCGACCGGAATATGGCCGCCAACATTCCCTCGGTCAGTGCGTAAATGTCATCCGGCTGGACAAATGACGCTTCGATGTCGATCTGGGTAAATTCAGGCTGGCGATCGGCGCGCAAATCTTCGTCGCGAAAGCATTTCGCAATCTGGAAATATTTTTCCACACCCCCCACCATCAGCAGCTGCTTGTATTGCTGAGGTGCTTGCGGCAACGCATAAAACTTTCCCGGAAGTATTCGGCTCGGGACGAGGAAGTCGCGGGCTCCTTCAGGCGTACTCTTAGATAAAATCGGCGTCTCAATTTCCACAAAGCCTTGAGCATCGAGATAATCGCGGGTCGCCTTGGCGGCGCGATGTCGCACTCGCAAATTGCGAGAAAGCCGCGGACGCCGCAGATCGAAGTATCGATAAGTTAAGCGCAGGTCTTCGTTGTGCGTTTCGCTATCGAGCGGGAATGGGAGATCGTCTGCTCGATTAAGAATATTCAGTTCAGTTGGGACGACTTCGATATCTCCGGTCGCAAGTTTTGAATTCTCCGTGCCGGGCACGCGTGCGGCCACGCGGCCACGAACCTGAATGACATCTTCGCTCCGTAGCGTATGCGCCTGTTTGGCCACCGCCGCATTCTCTTCAGGCCGGAACACCACCTGGGTCAGGCCTTCCCGGTCCCGCAAATCGATAAAAATCACGCCACCGTGGTCGCGGGTCACATCGACCCAACCAGCCAGAGTGATCTCGCGGCCGATATCGGTTTTCCGAAGCGAATTGCAATCAACGTCCCGATACATGTTTACGCGAGAGCCGAGACGTTCACGAGATCCGACATCTTGTCCAGTAATTCGCCATTCGGAATGAGCGATTCTTCCCGGCTCGCCAGATTTTTTATCTTCACTTCAGGCCACTCGTCACCGTAGAGGACGGCTACGCGCGCACCCAGATCTTCAGCCGACTGGAATTGCTTGGCGACCTTGGTCGAGGCCAGTGGATAATCGACGCGATAACCGCGATCCCGTAATTGCTGAAGCTGAGCCAGGGCGTCCGATCGGCGTTCTTCCTTCGCGATCACTAAGTAGAGATCGATCCGGCTTTTCCTGCCGATGAATTGTTCCATTTTTTCGCGAGCGCCATCTCGTTGTCTGATCAGATCGCCCAGCACCACATCTCCCATGGCGAAGCCCAGCGCGGGCATGGAGACCGCTCCATCGCTCAGTTGTCCAATGAGATTGTCGTAACGGCCGCCACCGGCAATGGCCCGCAGTTTTCCTTGCCGATCGAATACCTCAAAAACCGTTCCGGTGTAATAAGCCAGGCCGCGGACGATCCGGATATCGATATCGACGTACTGCGCCAGGTCGCGTGCTCCCAGTCCGTCCACCAGCCGGTCTAGTTTTTCGCTTCGGCCTCCGCCTTCCAAAACAGACAGAACCGGATCGGCCAGTGCGCCGAGTTTCTCCACTGTCTTTTCCCTCGGCTCGCGTTCCGATTTATCAATCGTCTGCAACACTTCCTGCCATCGCTCGCCCGGCAGGTTCTGCTGCCGCAAGAAATCGGTCCAAAATTCCCGATCGCTGATGCGAACGACGAAATCTTTTTCGGTCAGACCAAAGTTGCGCAAAATGTCGATCGCCAGGGCAATCAGTTCGACATCGGCGGAAAAATCATTTTCACCGATGAGGTCGCAATTAAGCTGGAAATGTTCGCGTAGCCGCCCGCGCTGCTGTTTCTCGTAGCGAAAAAATTGGCCGATCGAGAACCATTTGAGAGGTTTTTTAAATTCGCGCTCGTGGGCCGCGACCACGCGGGCCAGAGTCGGAGTTAATTCCGGTCGAAGCGCCACTTCGCGGTCGCCTTTGTCCGTGAAATTGAAAAGTTGGCCGACGATTTCGTCGCCGCTTTTCTTTCGATAAAGCTCGGTTGGCTCCAAAACCGGACCATCCCACTCGAGGAAACCGTAGCGTCGTGCGACTTCACGCCATTGGCCGAAAATATAGTTTCGGATGGCGCAATCCTGCGGCAGAAAATCGCGAAATCCTGGAAGTGGTTGCATTCGAAAATCAACGTCCAAACAAGCTCCTGGGCGCGAATTCATTATGCGGTCGAATAAAAACGGCCCAGCGATTGTCAAAGGTAACAATCATTCGTCAATCAAAGCAGAGGACAACTATGAAACAAATCAGATTAGTTAAAATATTGGTGGCCATTGCTGCCATCAGCGCAGTTACATCCGCCGTGGCTCAGCAAAGCACCACGACCACCACCAGCGTGAATCCGGTCACTGGCGCGACGACGACCACGGAGTCGTCCACCGTCAGCACCCAGGGCACAATCACCGCCTATACCCCGACCTCGGATTACATCACGTTCCGAGGCTCCGAGACGGCTGCAGCACCGGCCAGGTATTATTATGACAAACAAACGACGATTCTCGATCCGGAAGGTCGAACCGTCACCTGGTCAGCCGTTCGACCGGACGAACCCGCCACCGTCTATTATGTGCGGGACGGCGATCGAATGATCGTTCGTAAGATCATTCTCAGTAAGCCGGGGACGGTCTACGAGAAAAAGGAAACCACCACGACGACCACCACCACGGCTAGACCGTAAGTGGCCAAACGGCGCGATACGCGCCAGGTCATACCAAATTCAAAAGCGCTCGCGGAGAAATTCGCGGGCGCTTTTTTTTGTCCGGAACGGGAATGCCGGAAATCAATCCCCGTAACCGTGCGGGAATTTCTGGTGCCATTTCCAAGCGCTCTCGATGATGGCCTCGAGGTTCTGAAACTGCGGCTGCCACCCGAGTTCTCGTTTTATTTTGTCCGAAGAAGCGATCAATCGAGGAGGATCGCCGGGCCGGCGTGGTTTTTCGACAGCGGCAATCTTTCGACCGGTCACTCGCGCGGCCGCATCAATCACCTGGCGAACACTCGAGCCCCCGCCGGTGCCGAGATTGTAAAACTCACTTTTGTTCGAGCCGAGCGCGAGAATATGCGCGCGGGCCAAATCGATAATATGAATGTAATCGCGAATGCAGGTTCCGTCCGGCGTATCATAATCCGTTCCGAAAATATCAACCTGCTCTTTTTCTCCGAGCACGACCTTCAACACATTGGGAATCAAATGGGTCTCAATCCGGTGATCCTCGCCGTATTTGCCGGATGCGCCGGCGGCATTGAAATAACGCAGCGAAACAAATTTCAATCCGTGAATCTGGTCAAACCACTTTAAAACTTTTTCGAAGGCGAGTTTTGATTCGCCGTACGGATTGATCGGGCGCGGCGTCAACGATTCGTCGATCGGCAAACGGTCGGGCGGACCAAAAATTGCGCAGGTGGAAGAAAAAACGAACGAACGGACATCGGCCGCGATCATTGCATCCAGCAGGTTCAAACCGTTGGCGACATTATTTCGAAAATACTTCGATGGATTTTGCATCGACTCGCCGACCAGCGCATTGGCGGCAAAATGCATGACAGCATCCGGCTTCGACGCGACCAGCGCCGCCTGAATTTGATCCGGCTGGCTGAGATCTCCTTCGCAGAACTGCGCGCGTTCATCCACTGCCGCGCGATGGCCTTCGCTTAGATTATCGTAAATAGCGACGCTGTGGCCTTCATTCAGCAACAGCTCCGCGCAAACACTTCCGATGTAGCCCGCACCTCCGACAACGAGAATCCTCATCCGCGGAAGTTGGGCTAGTCGCGGAGATTATTCAATCGTCGCGGCCATGCGGGGCGGGGTTTTCTTTTGCAACGCAGCGATCATTTGCCGAACCTGCTTGTGTTTCGCGCGCGGGGTCAGGATTTTCAGACTCATCTCCTCGGAGCCCCATTGCAAAATGTCGATGTCGACGTTTCGCACGCCCCACTTTCGCATTTGCAGCTTGGTCGGCTTGTAGAGATCGATCGTGCTCGTTCCGATCAAGGCAGTCCCGTAATCGTCGATGACGTAGACTTCTTTGGTTCCGACAATTCGGAAACGTGTCCCGAGCGGGAACCGCGACCAATCCGAGGCCGCGCTCATCACGCGACGCGACGACAAGGACGCATCCAACGCGTTGCGATGACCGCCCTTTTCCGTTCGCGTGTATGCCGTCGTCCGAACCTGATGCATTCGGCTCGATATGACGGTGGTGGTTTTTGTTTGAACGACTTGTGTCGACTGCTCGGCACAACCAACAAGAAAACAAACAGCCGCCAGGCTGGCGGTAAGGTTAAGGCATTTTGACATTTACAACACCGCGGCTCAATAGCATTGCTCTCTCTGCGCGCAAGAGATAATTTCCAGCCCTTACTTCTCCAGGTCGTGATCGCGCCGTTACTGAATCGCGTTTCCGTTCATCGTAATATTTTGCTCGATGGACGTCTCGCACTTTTTCACAAGCGTCAACGCTGGCTAGCAGTCGCCGATCTGCATTTTGGTTACGAGCTCAGCCAGCGCGCTCGCGGAAATCTGTTTCCGCTCTGGGGCATGCAAAATATCGAAAACCGGATGGAAGAATTGCTGGACGATTACCAGCCACGGCAACTCATCTTGTTAGGCGATCTCGTGCATGATCGCGCCGGCATCGGGAACTTTTGCCAATTCGTCGAACGGACGAACAAAAAATGCGAGGTCGTTCTGATCAGCGGAAATCATGATCGCCGGGCGAAATCTCAATTCGCAAAACTTCAGCGGCCGTGGGTGGAATTCTGGCGTGCCGACGGATTCTACTTTCATCACGGCGACTGCGCAGCTGACGCCGGCGATTGCGTCCAAATCGTGGGACATCATCATCCCACTGGAGCGATCAGAGACGGCGCCGGTTTGCGTTTAAAACTCCCGGCGTTTGTGCAACAGGACGCCCGTTGGATCATGCCGGCGTTTTCGCCCTGGGCGGCCGGGACCAATTGGTTCGATGCGAACAGCGACAGCCGGGTCTGGCTCTGTTCGCCGCAACGCGTGTTCGAACTGAATGGACATTTATAAGGCCGTCCGCGTCGGAGGCCTCAAGTTTCATGGAAACGCCCGACCAACCTACCCTCTCGCCAGCTCGGTTGTGCAATGCGGGCAACGAGTCGCTTTGATCGGAATCGACATGGTGCAGGCCGGACAATCCTTGGCCACCGGAGCCGCGGCCGGCGCCGGATTCTTCATTTTATTCAGCCCTTTGATGACCAGGAAAATGCAGAACGCGATGATAATGAAGTTGATCACCAGGGTGACGAAACTGCCGTAGTTCCACGTCACCGCCTTCGCCGCAGCGGCCAATGCCGGAGTGCCAAAACTGGTCGCGCCGTTTTCCCCGGCCTTGAGAACAATAAACTGGTTGGAAAAATCCAAGCCTCCGGTCAGTAAGCCGATCGGCGGCATGATGATGTCTTTTACCAGCGAGTTGACGATGGCTCCAAACGCCGCCCCGATAACCACACCAACTGCCAGATCGACCGCGTTGCCTTTGACTGCGAATTCCTTGAATTCCTTCCACATCGAAAGCGGTCTAACTAATTCACCACCAGGTTGACAAGCCTTTTAGGTACGAAAACGACTTTTCGAATCGTCTGGCCACTAACGAGCGATTGAATTTTCGGATGCGCCAGCGCGGCCGCCTTGGCTTCTTCTTCCGTAACGGTGACCGGCATTTGGATTGTCGCTCGCAGCTTTCCATTCACCTGGATGACCATCTCGACATCTTCCTGCGCCAGGATGGTTTCATCGAAATTCGGCCACTTTTGCGCGGTGATTTCACCGGGTGAATTCAATTTTTCCCACAACTCCGAAGCCAAATGCGGCGCGAATGGATTCAGGAGGAGCAGGAACGTGCGCATCGCAGAAAGCGGAACCGTGTCCGACTCCGCCTGGGGAATGAACGCATTCACGAAAATCATCATCTGCGAAATCGCGGTATTGAAGGAAAGCGATTCGATATCCGCTGTCACTTTTTTGATGGTTGCGTGCAGCACCTTGTTTTGTTCGCGGTTGGGTTCGACATCTTTTACCGCAGAGGACAACTCCCATTCGCCGGCCTGATTTTCGGTCATGACCAATCGCCAGACGCGGGCCAGAAATCGCGACACTCCCTCGACGCCGCGCATGCTCCACGGTTTCATTTGCTCGAGCGGTCCCATAAACATTTCGTAACAACGGAACGAGTCTGCCCCGTAATCATCGATCACATCATCCGGATCAATGACGTTTCCCCACCGTTTCGACATCTTGCGATTGTCTTCGCCCAAAATGATGCCCTGATTGACAAGTCGCTGAAATGGCTCCGGTTTCGACAAATATCCGAGATCAAAGAGCACTTTGTGCCAAAAGCGCGCGTAGAGCAGGTGCAACACGGCGTGCTCAGTTCCACCGACGTAAAGATCGACCGATCCGGGTTTTTCTCCGCCGCTCCAGTAGCGTTCCGCCTCTTCGCCCACAAAGCGCTGGTTGTTTTTTGAATCGCAAAATCGCAGGTAATACCAACATGATCCGGCCCATTGCGGCATGACGTTGGTCTCGCGCGTCGCCTGGTCCGAATAACGAACCCAATCTTTCGCTTTCGCCAGTGGCGGCTCGCCGGTGCCCGTCGGTTTGTAATCGTCCAGCGGCGGCGGAATGACCGGAAGCTCATCTTCGCCTAACGAACGATGTTTTCCATTCTTCCAAAAGACGGGAAACGGTTCGCCCCAGTAACGCTGCCGCGAAAACAGCCAGTCGCGCAGTTTATATCGAACGTTGGGGCGTGCGACTCCGCGCTTTCCCAGCCAGGCCAGGATTTTCTGTTTCGCTGCCGGCGTTTCCAGACCGTCAATGATCTCCGAATTGACCGCGACACCGTCACCCAGAAACCCGATCGATTCCTCCGCCGTTTTTCCGGGTGCGCGAACCACCGGCAAGATCGGCATCTGGAATTTGCGAGCGAATTCCAGATCGCGCTCGTCATGACCGGGCACGCCCATGACCGCGCCGGTGCCGTATCCCATCAAAACATAGTCGGCGACCCAGATTGGAATTTTTTCGTTGGTCATCGGATGGATCGCATAAGAACCGATAAAAACCCCGGTCTTCTCTTTGGCGAGATCGGTTCGTTCCAGATCGGACTTCTTCGCCACCTCATCCCGGTATTTTTTGAGAGCAGATTGTCGATCTGGCGTGGTCAGTTGATCAACCAGCGGATGCTCCGGCGCGAGGACGAGGTAATTCGCGCCGTAAAGCGTGTCGTGTCGAGTGGTGAATACAGAAATCTTTTCATCGCGATTCTCGATCTGGAAATCAATCTCGGCGCCTTCGCTGCGCCCAATCCAATTGCGCTGCAGCAATTTGATCGATTCCGGCCAATCCAACTCGTCCAGCTCGTTGATTAATCGCTCGGCGTAAGCAGTGATGCACAACATCCATTGCCGCATCGGCCGCCGCTCCACCGGATGACCGCCCACTTCGCTCTTGCCGTCGATCACTTCTTCATTGGCCAGGACGGTCCCGAGCTCTGGACACCAATTCACCGGAACCTCAGCCACGTAGGCCAGACGCGCGCTGTCGGGATCATCACCGCGATAACCGGAAATCGGTTCGGCCTTGTTTGTTCTCGGATTGAACCAGGAATTGTAGATCTTGAGGAAAATCCACTGCGTCCATTTGAAATAATCAGGGTCGGTGGTGTTGATCTCGCGCTGCCAATCGTAAGAAAAACCGATGCGTTTTAGCTGGGACTTGAATTTGGCAATGTTCTCGCGCGTGGTGATCGCCGGGTGCTGGCCGGTCCGGATCGCATACTGCTCGGCCGGCAAACCGAATGCATCCCACCCCATCGGGTGAAGCACGTTGAAGCCGCGCAAGCGCCGGTAACGCGCGATAATATCCGTCGCGGTGTATCCTTCCGGATGGCCGACATGCAAACCGGCGCCGCTCGGATACGGAAACATGTCGAGCACATAAAATTTCGGTTTATGCGGATCGAAATCCTTGTCCCCGGGATTGGGCGCGTGAAAAATCTGGCGCTCCTCCCAAAGGCGCTGCCACTTCGTCTCGATCTGGTCGAATGGATATGGTTTGCGCCGTTCGTTCATGCTTTTTCAACCACGAATAGACACGAATTAGCACGAATCGGAAACAGTTCGTGCCCATTCGTGTTGATTAGTGGTCAATCCGTTTGAGCGTGAAACGTGCAGCTTCTACTCGCTACCCGCAACGCACACAAGACACGGGAGTTTCGGGAGTTACTCGGGAATGAGTTTCGAATCAGCGATCTCTCTGGCCGAACCGATAGCCTAATCGAGGAAACGGGGCGTACGTTCGCAGAAAACGCCGCCTTGAAAGCGGTGACAGTTTCGCAAACGAACCACGGTCTTATTGCCGCCGACGATTCCGGATTGGAAGTTGATTCATTAAATGGGGCTCCCGGAATTTTTTCGGCGCGCTACGCCGGTGCTCAGGCCAGCGATCAGGCCAATGTCGCGAAGCTGCTCGGCGCCTTAGCTGGGATGGCGGATCGGCGAGCACGATTTCGTTGTGTGATCGCGCTCGCTCAAGGTGGCCGCCTGTTGCGAACATTCGAAGGAACGATTGAAGGGGTGATTGCCGAAAGGCCGGAAGGAACGAACGGTTTTGGCTACGATCCGGTCTTCGTTCCAGATCGATATCATCAAACGTTCGCGGAGGTCCCGGCCGAATTGAAAAACCGAATCAGTCACCGGGCCAAAGCCGTGGAGGTGCTGCGCGACTATTTGCTGGATGGTTGTTGCCATGGCGCGATGTCGCCGTGAACGAATCGTCCTGATTCTCGCCTCGGCACAGCGAGGCAGTGACAATTAATGTGGCGCCGCCGGTGCCGGCCCACCTGCGTTCGCGGCGCGAATCTGGTAACCAACTTTGGTAATTCCAGCAACCCGCACTTTATCCAACACGCTAATCACATCTCCGTGCATCGCCATCATGGTCGCGCTGATTGATACTTTGATTCCGGGATTAGCCTGATGGTAACCATACAGTCGCGGCAAAACCTGGTCGTCTGGAACGTATTGATTATCGAAGTAAACGGCATTGCCCTCCCGTACCTGGATCGAAACATAATCCTTCACCTTGCTCGGCGGCGGAACGCTGGCCGATGGCAAATTGACCTTGATGCCCTTCATGTGGGTCTGACTCAGACTCACCATCATGAAGCTGGCGAGCAGGAAGAACATGATATCGATCAAAGGGATGATCTCGATGCGAGCTCGTTTATGCGGAAGAGGCGAAGAAATATGCATAGCTAATATGAGGCACCGGTCATCGTATACGTGATCGGAACTTTCACTTTGGAAAACGCTCCCGGTTTAAATCGCCAGCGTCGGAAAGTACTCACCGTCGCATTGTCGAGGATCGGGCTGCCGATGCTCTGAGCCATGGACGCATCAGTCACGTTTCCGCTGGCGGTATCAATGGTCAGCACACACACCCCGCTACCAGTGATCCTTCGACTTCGTGCTTCGTAAGGATATTCCGGACGCGGAGCAAACACAGCCGCAGCTTTCGCTGACGAAATCGAGGCAACGCCCGGTCGGGCGGCCTGCACCGGAGCCTTAATCGGCGCCGCAGGGCGATTTTGCCGCGGCGGCGGAGTCGTTTCTTCGTGGAATTCAGGCTGAACCTCCGGCTCGGGGGGAGGTGGCGGCAGTGGAACGTCCTCCGGCGGCGGCGTGGGTTGCTCTTGGGGTTGCTCCAGAGTCGCCAAAACTTCCGCGGTCGGAATCTGTGATAGATCGACCGGAGGAGCTTCTTTCTTCATCGCTGCCAAAACTGCGCCGGCATAAATGACGAGAGTGCAGCCAAGAGCCCCCCAAAGTAATTTACTGGGAGGCGGAGTGTATAGCAGTGGCTTGGCCATTTTATTGCGGCCCCGGGCCCGGTACTCCCTCAAGAGCCTTACTTTTTATCTCAAAGGCGACTTTGTAGAAACCGACGGATCTCAAAATATCGAGCACGCGAATAATATTTCCGTGAACGGTATCGGCATCGCCACGAATGAAAACTTTGGCTTCGGGGTTCTCGTCATGCACCTGCTTCAGCTTCGCCGTCAGCTTGTCGTAATCCATTTCCTCTTTGTCGAAGAACGGATGACCGTCTTTGTCGACCGAAACGCTAATGTAATCTCGTTTCGATTGCGTCTCCCCGGACTGGCCAACCGGCAGATTCACCTTGATACCTTTCATGTGAACCTGACTCAGGCTCACCATCATGAAGCTGGCGAGCAGGAAGAACATGATATCGATCAGCGGGATGATCTCGATGCGCGCCTTTTTGTGCGGTATGGGTGTGCCGATTCTCATCGCGTTATCTCTTGGACGGATTCGCGCTCATGTTTTTTCGCCCGCCGCAGTCCTACCGGCTGGCTGGGACCGCTGTCCCGTCGCGTTTTGCTTTTGCCGTCGCTTCCAGCATCACCTCCAGATTCGTGGCTGCGGTTTGCAGTTCGAACTCCAGGTTAGACACGCGCGACGTGAAAAAGTTAAACGGAATCAGCGAGAAAATCGCGATACCCAGACCGCACGCCGTGGCGATCAGCGCTTCCGCGATACCACCGGTGACGGCCGAGACGGCCAATTCTTCGTTGCCCAAAAAGCTGAAAGACCGAATCAATCCGGTGATCGTACCTAACAGACCGAGCAACGGAGCGAGGGTGACCAACGTGTCCATCACCACGAGGAAACGGCCGGCACGTTTAATCTCGATGCCCGCCGCCACTTGGAGCGCGCCCTGCAAGGAAGCGTGCTGGTGATTGAGTCCGTTCCACATCATCCGCAGAACCGGGTCGCGCGAATCGCGGGACAAGCGGGACGCTTCGGCGACGTCCCCTACTTCAACCGCGGTAAACACTTTCTCGATCCGTTTCGGATCGCGACGGAACCAGCGGCCAGTCCACCAGAAGCAGCGCTCGATCACGACCGTAAGTGCGATGATCGAGACGATCAAAATCGGCCACATGATCGGACCGCCTTTGCGGAAGTTATCGACCAGGAAGTTGCCGGTTGAAGACTCTGACGACGAGGCAGCGGCGGGGCTGGCACTTGGAGATGCGCTCGCCGCGGGGCTCAAAGTCGTTGTTACACTGGTGCTCGGTGCGGCCGAAGCGCCGGGAGGTGGTACTGCGGGTTGGCCAGCCGGAGAAGCGCCCGGTGCCCCAGGCGGTGGTTGAGCCGGCGCGGCGGGTTGGCCGGCAGCCGGAGCCGGAGCGTTTGGCTGACCTGCAGCCGGAGGCGGATTCACAGCCTGTGCTGGAGCTCCGGGCGGAGGCGGCGGTGGTGCGGCTGGACGTTGCTGTGCATTTGTCGCAATCAGCGCTACGAAAGTGAGGCAGAGAATTAACAATGTCTTCATAAAACAGGCTGAGTTATTTTTTTACCGGCTGAATTCCTACGTGTTATCCCAAAGGAATTGACGATCAGTCGAGCAAAACTTTTCACATTTCTTTTACAAACGCCCGCGGTCGTATGCGAACGCCGTCTCCCATTGACCGAATTATCTGTATCCCAAGGTTGTAACGCAAGCTTATGAATTCGTGTGTCATGCGGCCTCCGGACGGGCGCGAAATTACTTTCCGGCGTTGACGACCGCGTTTCGTAACACCGGCCAGTCCCCAATTTTGGCCTCCAATTCGTCCCCGGCACGGATCGGGCCCACCCCGGAAGGCGTGCCGGTCAAAATCACGTCCCCGGGCAGAAGCGTGAGCGATTGGGACGCAAATCCGACAATTTCGGACACGGGATAAATCATCTGGCTGGTGCGTGCGCTCTGGCGCACTTCGCCATTTTGTCGCAATTCGATCGCCACATCGCGAACATCGACGTCCGAATAAACAAACGGACCGATCGGCGTGTAGGTATCGAACGACTTGCAGCGGCCGAACTGTTTTTCCGATTTCTGCAAATCGCGATCGCTAATGTCCAGGCCGATGGTATAGCCAAAAACGAAGTCGAGGGCGTGTTTGGTCGGGACGTTCCTGGCGGTTTGGCCAATCACAATTGTCAGTTCGGTTTCGAAATCGGTTTGGTGATCGGGAAACGCGATTTCGATTTGGCCCTGGTGTGGGAGCAGTGAGGTCGGCGCCTTGAACCAAATGAGCGGTGTTCCCAGCGGTGTTCGCTTCATTTCCGCGATGTGATCCGCGTAGTTCAGGCCGACCGCGACCACCTTGGATGGCAACACCGGCAGACTGATTTCCAGCTGAGAAAGCTTCGCTGTTTCACCCGTCGGTTCGGTATCGATCCAGTATGGCTGTGGCAAAATGCGAACTTCGCCCCCGACCACTTCGCCATAAAAAAAACGTTCGCCTGAACGAAATCCCCCGAATGTTCTCATGGCAGAATTGTAGGGCAACCGCTCCGGTTGCCGAATCAAAAGATGCAGGCGATGCGCCTGCCCTCCAATCATTTCGGCACGACCGCGATAAAGTCTCGAACGGTTTTTGCCTCGGAAATGGAAAAAACGGATCCGTTACCGCGTTTGAACCAAAATGCACTGGAAGATCCGCCATCCAGATTCAAAGCGCGTTGAATTTTAAAATCGCTTAACGGATTTCCCAGAATGCCGGCCAGCTCGGATAACGTGACGTCCGAACAAAAACCCAAGGCGGCACGGTCTCCGCCGCTGACGGCAACAAATGTTCGCCGCGCCGGTCTGGTCGCGTCCAATCCATGTACCGGCTGGCCGGCATCCACCAACATGGGTCCACATTCGACCGCAAAATCGATCTTCCTGGCGGCTAATTCCGCCGGGTGGACGATCTGCACCTTCCCCGCGACGGAAAACAAAACGCCGGTGAGCAGGTGAGCATGTTTCAACGGGGCGATGGTTTTGCCGCCCGCGATTCGCAGTCCAATAGGATTGGAATCGGGATCGAAATATCCTCCGTTCACTCCCGCCAGACAATTTTCGCGCGGCATCACTTCAGCCAAATCCAGTCGGTCATCGCCGGGTTGATCAACCAGGCGCAACCGGCAGGACTTCGTCGAAAAGATTGCCACCTCGAGTGACGCCCGATCGCCGGTCTCACTATTTTCAAACACGACGTAGCGATGTTCGATGCCTTTGGCCGCGCCGGGTTCTGTCTGAACGGAGTTGAGGGTCCATTCCGCGAATGCAGAAGTGGCGGCAACCAGGGATAGGATCGCCGCGCTAGCTTTTCGCACCGTATTTATCAATCAATGCCTTGAATTGGGGATCGTTCCGGATCGGATCCCACACCAGATTCAGTTTCAGAATCGGGACGAATGTTCCACTTGGAATTCGCAACGCTTGATCGAGCAAGGAAACCGCCGCCGGGGTATCGCCCAACACGGCGTGAACTTCCGCCGCTGCCTCCAGAACATCAGGCCCACTAAACGCATCTTTGCTGACGGGCAATAGTTCCTGGGCCCGCTGGCTGGCGGCTAACGCGGCTTCTTTCTCGCCAAGCCATGCCAAAATGACGGCTAATCGGCCGTATGCTTCACCGTCGTAAGGATTTTCCTGGACATCATGTTCAGCGAACGTTTTGCCTTTCAGCAAGTTTTCGCCCGCCTTGACTTCGTTCCCCTGGCGTTTCATCAACCGACCAATGGTCAGATATTTCGATGAAAGAGCGGCCGGGACTGTCGCGATGGCGCCGTCTGGAATCGATTCCGCAATCCGCACTCCCTCGTCAAACTTGCGCTGCAAGACGGCGAGATTCATCCGGTCGCCCGTGCATCTCGCCTGCATGAGCGGGGCCATTTTCATTTCGTCGAGTTTGCGCAGCGCTTCTTCGGCAGGTCCGAAGTCGCCTCTTTCTTCGACCGCGAATTTTGCCTTGAGCTCCAGCGCGGAGAAGGCATTGGGATCGGCCGCCAGGGCACGATCAACCGTTTCGTGGGCTGCAGCCCAGTTGCGCTGCATTTCGTAACTGATGGCGAGGTTCTGAATCGTCCAGACATCTTTCGGATTCAAGCGGACAGCTTTTTCGAGATTGGCGTTTGATTGATTCCACTTTCCCTGGCGGCGCTGGATCGCGCCGAGCGCGAGATAACTTTCCGCATCGTTAGGCAATCCACGTTGCGCGATTTCGAATTCGCGCGCGGCCGCGTCAAAGTTGTTGTCCACGTAATAATTGACGAAACCGTTCGCCAAATGGGCCTCGGGTAAATCCGGTTGAAGCTGCAACGCACGATCGGCCAGAGCGCGCGCTTTTGCCTTTCGCGGTCCCGCCGCATCAAAACTGTGAACGAGCCAGCTTTCCAGCTGGGCGTATCGCGCGTAAGCGAGCGCAAAATTCGGGTCGAGCGTGATGGCCTGCTCGTAATGCTCCTCGCTCTTCTTCAGCTTGGTCAAATCTTCGTAGGCGCCCTGAAGATCATGCGCCCGCTGAAAGGCGAGATAGGCGTCGTTATTTTGCGTCGACTTCCGCTCCAGATGTTCTTTTTCACTCGGCGACAACTTGGCCTGGAGTTGATCGGCGATTTCGCGCGCGAGATCGGTCTGGATTTTGAAAACATCGGTCAGATCGCCGTCGTAATCTTCCGCCCAAATATGTTTGTCGCTGGTCGCGTCGATCAATTGCACGTTCACCCGCACCTTGTTGCCGAACCGCCGGACACTTCCTTCCAGAATATTGGCCACGCCGAGCGCTTTTCCGATTTCGCGAACATTGGAAGTTTGTCCGCGATAACCCATCACCGAAGTCCGCGAAATCACCCGCAAATCGCCGATCTTCGATAAGTTGGTCAGAATGTCGTCCTGAACACCGTCCGCGAAGTAGGCGTTCTCCTTCTCGTCACTCAGATTTTCAAACGGCAACACGGCGATCGATTTGTCGATCTTTCGCGCCGATGCGCCGGGCAGGAGCAGGAAAAATCCGGTCGCGGCCGAGACGATGACGCCGATGGCTACGAGCAAAACGATATTCCGCCGAATTTGCACGCGTGAAGCGGTGGTCGGGGTGGCTTTGATTCCCTGCGGGGTCACGTCAAAAACCCAGGCCAGAACCAGCGCCACGGGAAAACCGATTAGCAATAGCGCGATGACGACGCGGATCGTTGAATTCTGAATATCGAAAACGGGCAGGACCTGGGCCAGACCCTGGGCCAAGGCCCAGCTGGCCACGATGTAGGCAATCGCCACGCGATAAACTTTTCGACGCTTCAGTTCTTCAAAGAAGCCACTCATTGGGCACAAGGGAGTGCTAAAGGTTCAGCGGCAATGGTTGGACATGCAAATTCAGGACGCGTTCAGTCAATCGGGCCGACCAGGGTCCGTTCCAGCCCCTTGCCTGAGCCGATCCTTCCGGAATAAGCGGTCGGTGCCCGACATCACCTGGCCTAACCAATCGTCAATATTCTGCTTGCCTAACGAGCTCGGATCCGGCTATAACGGCAAAATCATGCAACCTCGTCATACCACCGTTCCCCTGAAGGGCTCGTGCACGTGACGGATCCCAAATAAATCCTCAATCACTTCCTGATTATGAACAGATACGTTTTAATTGCAGTGTCCCTCGTTTTTGGTTCGCTCTCGGTTGCGTTTGGCCAAACGCAGACCCCGACTCCGACCCCGATGCCACCGGTAATTCCACAGCCATCACCAGGCCCGAGTGTTTGCCAGCGGCAGAGTTGGAGCCCGGAAATGCACATTTTTTATGGCAAGAAGGATCTGATCATCGAAAAACTCAGCAGTTGGTCGGCTAACCCGTCCGACCACCGTGTCTTTGTCCAGATCACGCAAGGAACAAACAAGGGGAACGTAAAATTCTTCGAGCGGCACGGGAACGACTATACGGTAATGGAATGGAATCCGCACGAAACCTCCGACCTGATCATCGCAATCGATAAAGCGATTATGGCCAACAAAGGGGTTAATTGTGTTGGCGAACAAATCAAAGCGGTCCTGCAGCGTCTCGGAAAGGGAAATAAAGTCGAAAACGTCGCTCCGCCGGCATCGGCCGCAGCGGCCTTTGCGCACGCGGTAAACGAAGCTCAGGGTGATTTTGTTAAAACAGTCATTATCTACGGCTGTTAGATCGAACACTGACTGCAGTTTTCGCGCGGAATTACCTCGACGAAGATGAGGCGCTGAGCTGTTGAAAACGTTTGTCGTCGCGGAGCGGATCGAACATCGGATCGAGTCGGAGTAATGCCGGCGTAAGCGGCACCGCGATCGGGCCGGAGTAAGGAATGGACAGGAGTTTCTGTAAAGAAGCGATCGCGCTATCCGCATCCCCGACTTGGGCGGCGACTCGAGCCAAAAATTCGATACCGGCCGGACCCGACATTGCATCCTTGTCGATTGGATTGACTGCAATCGAGCGCTCAGCCAGGGCCACTCCTTCCGTCTTGTTTCCGAGAGCCACGTTGATCAACGCCAGATCGCCGATGAGCATTTGGTTTTCGGGTTGAGTTTTTAGAAGAAGCTCAACTTCGCTTTTTGCCCGCCGCCAATTTTGCTCCGCCCCAGCATGGTTTCCGGCCATTTGCTGGGCCCAACCGACCCAAAAGCGAAGTTCTCCATTACCGGGTGCTTGATCGGGCTCTGCCAGTATTTCGCCTGCCCAAGGAAGAACGTTCATGGGGCGGCGCTCCAGGATCGCGTGGTAAATCTTTCTCTGAATGGCTTCGGTATCAGTGGCAGTGGGATGAAGCCGGCTCAATAGCTTGCCGGCCCCTGACAGATCGCCCTGTGCCATGGCGATATCGGCTTCTTCCAACAGAGTGCCCGGATCGTCCGGTATGATATCGAGAATCTGTTCGCACTTATGTTTGGCTTCCGAAAAAAGGCGCTGCGAATCATAAAAAAAAGCGTGTTCCATCATGATCGTTGCGTTCCGAGGGTCGAGCCGTTCCGCCTCGTTAAAATACCATTCGCTTTGCTCCCAATGTCCTTTGCGACGCGCCACGTAGGCCAGAGCTTCCGGAATTCGACTGCTATTCGGCAAGAGTCGACCGGCCTGCTCGAAATACCGGACGGCGGTATCGTAATCCTTCAGGCACGCGTAATGATATTCTCCCTCGGCTAATCGCGCCTCTCCCAAATCCGGTTGTAACGTGAGTGCCGTTTCCGCCGCTTGTCGTGCCTCTTCGCGGAGAGTAGCGGTGGGTTCGAGCCCGAGAGTGAGGTATCCAATTGCATCGGTCCGCGAAAGGAGCGCCCACGCCAGCGCAAACTTGGGATCCAGCCGGACTGCCTCTCGGAAATATTTCTGTGCATTTGGAACGTTCGCGGCGTAGTTGCCCGGCTTTAATGTGTAGGCCAGGCCGCGCATGTAGGCGTCATAAGCGCCGCTGTTCTCCGTCGGTCGAATGGTCAAGGCCTGTTCTTCCCGGCCGGTGATTTGCGCCCGCAGCCGGTCGGCGATTGTTTTCGCGATATCGCTTTCCACCGACAAGAATGTCAGCTCAATTTTTGTCGAAGGTGTCTGCCCAGACATGGGAAGTCGTTTGCTGCCTTGATCAGCTGAACGTTCACACGGACCATGCCGCCACTTTTTTGAACACTGCCCTCGAACACGTGCGCAACGCCCAGCTGCCTTGCGCAATGAGACGATAGATTCTCGGGCGTGCTTTTGTAGTGCTGCGTCGAAGTGCGTGAAATTACCTTTAAATCCGCGATCTTCGACAGGCGGGTCAGGATTTCATCCTGGATTGCATCGGCGAAGTACGCGTTCGCCTTGTCGTCACTCCGATTTTCAAACGGTAGCACTGCGATGCTTTTTTCCGGCACGTTGGAAAACTCGGTCCGAACATTTGTTTTCGATTTCCAAAATAGCCAGCCACTGAGGGCAACCGCGAGAACGGACAAGAGAATCGCCATGGCCAACAGCGGCTTTGGCCAGGTGGCCGGTTTGATCGGCCTAAAAACCGATCGATCGACCGGCTTCCAGCGGTTACCTCGTCCGAATTTCACCGGGCGCTGCAGATTCCCGAGCCCGTCCTTGGCGAAATTGAAAATATGAAGCCGTAAACCATGTTTCACTTCGCATTCGCCCAGGTCGAACAAATGGGGGCACCAATGCGAAAACTGGGCCAAATCGTCGGCGACATGTTTCGATAACAAAATGTGACCGGCATCGCCGCAATCCATCACCCGCTGCCCGACGTTGATGGCCGATCCAGCCATATTAATTTGATCGTTGACGTCCAGCACTTGATTGACCGGCCCGCTGTGGACACCCATTCGCAGCCGAATGTCGGGGTGCTCGCGCAAGTCCCGGCTGATTTCGAGCGCGCATTTCACCGGCTGCTCCGGACTGCGGAAGAATAACAAAATCATTCCGTCGCCGGTCGGCAGGCGGATCAGCTTCTTTTCCGCTTCCGCCCGTTTGAACGTTTCTGTTCCGCGCACGATGCGATTTAGTTTTCGCATCACCTCCACTTCCTCGTTCACTAACAACTTGGAATACCCGACAATGTCGATGAACAGAAGATGCGCGATCTCGAGCGAAAGATCCGTCTGCGCATCAGCCGCTGAAGTATGGTCGGACACGGATCGCCTTTTTGCCTAACGATGATGGCAGTTCTCACGACACTGGTCGAGGCGAAACAACATCGCCACGTAAGTCCCCGACGGACAGGGAGGTAGATCCCGCTAAGATTCTTTCCCGGTCACCGCGCGTTCTGCGTTTTGCAATGAGGTGGCGAGCGCAGCGGCCAAGGCCGCGAATGCCAGGACATAATAGTTGAGAAATGCCTGCTGGGAAAAAGCAAATAATCCGGCCACCACCAAGGCAACCGACAATGCGAACTTCGCCGGCGTCCCCGCGCTGCGGACCGCGATGATTCCGGCCATGCAAAAAATAATTACAATGACGACGACGCCAATCACACGCGCATGCTCAGCTCCGATACTGCGCGCCAACACCGCGAGGAAAGACAACGAATCCGTGCGCAACGGCTGTCGAAGGTGAAAACTAATGCTTTCAAAGAATCGCACGGGATGCCAAAGAGCGAACGGAGCTGTCACGGCCATCGCCGCGATCACTGCGGCAACGGTAATTCGAATGCGCTCGCGATAGTCCGCCCCAAGTAACCACCAAAGCGGAGCCGCCACCACCAGGTATTGTTTCGAAGCAATCAGTAATCCGCTCAATACTCCCGTCGTCGTCCCGGCCCGCCGACTCGCTGCCCAAATCGTGCCGGTCAGGAGCATGATTGACAGCGGCTCGCTCCACCCGCCGGCGAGGAAATAAACCGTGCGTGGCATCAAGGCAAACATCGCAACAGCGGCGACCGCGAGACGACCGGGACGCGCAAACCCGATGGCGGCGGCACTAGCGGTCATGGCCAAGACGTACGAATAGCGGACGTCGCCGAAGATTGCGCCTGGGAGGCAGAAGATGAATGTCAGAGGCGGATACATAAATCCGACTTTGAGCCATCCCTCCGCGTCGACATTGTTCGCACCGTAAAACGCAGCGGACGAGTACATGTTCGGATAATGAGCAATGTACGGGTCCACACCGCGGACAAAGGACTGCACCGCGATTTCCTGGAAAAGACGTACGTCCACGTAGAAATCACCATGCGTTTTGACAACGCACACACCGAAAGCGAAAACGATCACGACGATGATCCATGTGATCAGGTTGGTCGAAGTTGTTGGACGAATGACGGCAACCAAGGTGCATCCAAAAACAGCCGTACCTGTCGCGACCAGAGTCCAGCGAGGCATGCTGTCGGAAAAAAGTGGCTGAAAACAAAAAAGAACAGCTTCGGTAAGAATGACCACGGTGATGGCACCGAAGAGCAGCCGTTCATCCATTCGCGCAGCCAACGGGATTGGAAGATCAAGCGCCGCTACCGCGATCAATATCAGCGCGAGGGCAAGAAAGATAAGCCCGAGCGGGTCATAGTTCCCGTTGTTGCGAACGAACGTTCCAACCAGAGCCAGGATAGCGCCGACGATGGCAATCTGCGAGGTCCGTCTCATCCCCGAGGTAATTCTTCAGTCGGCCGGCTACTTAACTCCGGCGGCTAAGACAGTCTGGAAATGCGGGTTTTGCGTTTCGCGCGAAACCACCCGCACGTCGACTTCCGTGAATCCGGCTTCTTCCAGGAGCCGGTGCAATTCGATTTCACTGAATCCAAGCCAGCGGTCGGCGTACATATCCCGCGCTTTTTCAAAACGATGACTTAACAGATCGAGAATGATCAATCGGCCGCCCTTTTTCAAAATGCGATAGGCGGACGCGATCGCGCGTTCCGGTTTGATCGCATGATGGAGCGCCTGACTCAGGATCGCGAGATCGGCCGTGCCCTTTTCCACCGGCGGATTTTCCAAATCGCCCAGGCGATATTCGAGATTCTTAAAGCCGTGCTTCTTCGCCAGTTTGGAACCGAATTCGACCATTTTGGGGGAATTATCGATCGCGATCACTTTACGCGCGCCGGAAGCGAGCAATTGCGACAAGGTGCCTTCGCCGGCGCCGAGGTCGACAATGACCTGCGGGGTTAAGACGGGAATCAACGCGTGGGCCAGCGCTTTCCAGGAACGACCCGGCACATAGCTGCGTCCAAATTTTCCCGCCAGCTCATCAAAGTATTCGCGAGCTTTATCCTGGCGTTTTTGCAGCGCCAGTTTCAAGGCCGTTCGATCGCGAGCGGTCTCGGGAATTTCGTGGGCGAGCGAGCGCAGAACTTCCTGGACCCTGTCTTTGGCCCCGTTCCGACCGGCGCCTTTGCTCGCGCCATAGTAAACATTCTTGCCGGCCCGGCGATCAGCCACCACCCCGGCCCGTTTCATTTGCGCGAGATGGCTGGAAATCCGGGATTGGCCCATGCCGAGGATTTCCTGCAATTCGGCGACGGAAAGTTCTTCCTGGTCGAGTAACAGGAGGAGCCGCAACCGGGTGGGATCGGCCAGAAGCCGGAGTAAATTAATAGTTGACGTCATCCGCTGCTTGGTACGATATATCTACATATCATGATTGGTCAATATGTCCGTTGCGATGCGACGGACAGTGCATCGTTACCTCGTGAAACGTTCCATCGTCAACATCCCCCTCCCCGCGACGACGGGCCAACGTCTTCCGATTAACGATGTAATTCGTTAACGAATTACTTCTTAATAACTATGCCGCGTCGTTACATTTTTTCTTCCGAGTCCGTCGGTGAAGGACACCCCGACAAAGTTTGCGACACCATTTCCGATGCCGTGCTGGATGCCTGTTTGCGGCTCGATCCGACCAGCCGGGTCGCCTGCGAAACATACGCCAAGAGCAACATCGTCATCGTCGGCGGCGAAATCACCGTGCCGCTGCTCAAAAAGGAGCGTCGCTCGTTGACTTCGGTTTTGAACGTCGACCAGATCGTGCGCAGCGCGATTGAGGAAATTGGCTACGTGAATGACGACGATGTCTTTCACGCGAATAAGGTTTTCATCACCAACATTCTCACCGACCAATCCTCCGATATTTCCCAGGGCGTCGATCAAAAGGAAGCGGATGGCAAAGGCCACTCCGAACAAGGCGCGGGCGATCAGGGGTTGATGTTCGGCTTCGCCTGCGACGAAACACCGGAATTGATGCCGGCGCCGATTATGTATGCGCATCGGCTCGGCCGCGAACTCACTCGGATTCGCAAGAATGGCGAGTGCGCCTGGCTGCGCCCCGATGCCAAGTCGCAGGTCTCGGTGATTTACGAAGATCTTAAACCGGTCGGCATTTCCAACGTGGTCATTTCAACACAGCACGCTGCGGACATTTCTCACCAGGAAATCCGCGAGTTCTGCGTGGAGAAAGTGATCCGCAAAGTTTTGCCCGCTGACATGTTGAGCGACAAAACGGAATTTCTGATCAACCCAACCGGACGTTTCGTCATTGGTGGTCCGCAAGGCGATACTGGCCTGACCGGCCGCAAAATTATCGTCGATTCCTACGGTGGCATGGGACGTCACGGCGGCGGCGCATTTTCGGGCAAAGATCCGAGCAAGGTTGATCGCAGTGCCGCTTATATGGGGCGTTGGGTGGCAAAAAATATTGTCGCCGCCGGTCTCGCTCGTCGCGCCGAAATTCAATTCGCTTATGCGATTGGTTATCCGCAGCCGGTCAGTGTTCAGGTAAACACATTTCTCACCAACACGGTCGACGAAGAGAAAATTGAGAACGCGGTCAAACAAGTTTTCAGCTTCAAGCCGGCCGACATTGTCAAACAACTCGATCTTCTGCGACCGATTTACAGCAAGACCACCAACTACGGGCACTTCGGTAAAGACGATCCGGATCTGACCTGGGAGCGGACCGATAAGGCTGACGAACTAATAAGAGCAGCGAAGTGATCCACCGATTTCGCCGATTTACACAGAGCCGTGCAAAAAGATCCTGAAACGTTCGCGATAATTGGCGCGGCGATGGTTCGCCTGAAAATCTGCGCGAATCTGTGAAGTCTGTGGATGAAATCTATTTGTAAAAACCTATGAGCACGACCGCAACCGATACAAAAACGAAACAAGATTACAAAGTGGCCGATCTTTCCCTGGCCGATTTTGGCCGGAAAGAAATCTCAATCGCGGAGAAAGAAATGCCGGGATTGATGTCAATCCGCGAAAAATACGCGCCGCAGAAACCATTCGCCGAAGTTCGCATTACCGGTTCGCTGCACATGACCATTCAGACAGCGGTGTTGATCGAAACCCTGCGCGACCTCGGCGCGAGCGTTCGCTGGGCTTCCTGCAATATTTTTTCGACGCAGGATCACGCGGCGGCGGCCATCGCCAAATCCGGTTCGGCGGTGTTCGCGTGGAAAGGCGAATCGCTTGAAGAATATTGGTGGTGCACGTATCAGGCGCTTTCGCATCCCGACGGCAAGGGTCCGCAACTGATCGTGGACGACGGGGGCGACGCGACTCTGCTCATTCATAAGGGCTACGAACTGGAAGAAGGCAGCGATTGGGTAAGAACCAAATCAGCCAACAAGGAAGAACAGGTCATCAAAGATCTGCTGCTCGAAGTGCAACGCGAAAATCCCTATCGCTGGCATGAAATCGTGAAGGAATGGCGCGGCGTTTCGGAGGAAACCACCACCGGCGTGCATCGCCTTTATAAGATGCATCAGGAAAACAAACTGCTCGTGCCCGCGATTAACGTGAACGATTCAGTCACGAAATCGAAGTTCGATAATCTTTACGGCTGCCGGCATTCGCTGGTCGACGGACTCAATCGCGCCCTGGACGTGATGATCGCTGGAAAAGTGGCGGTGATCTGTGGATATGGCGACGTCGGCAAAGGCTGCGCGCAATCACTTCGCGGGCAAGGCGCGCGCGTGATCGTGACTGAAATCGATCCGATCAACGCCTTGCAAGCGGCGATGGAAGGTTACGAAGTCACGACCATCGAGGATACCCTCGGGCGGGGCGATATTTATATCAGCGCGACGGGCAATACCGACGTGATCCGATTCGAACATATGGAGCGCATGAAGGATCAGGCAGTCGTCGGGAACATCGGGCATTTCGATAACGAAATTCAGGTCGACGCGTTAAACGACGCCAAAGGCGTGAAGCGGACGAACATCAAACCGCAGGTGGACAAATACACCTTCGCCGATGGTCACGAAATCTTCCTTCTATCCGAAGGCCGATTGCTCAATCTCGGTAATGCCACCGGTCACCCGAGCTTTGTCATGTCGAATTCGTTTTCGAACCAGGTGCTGGCCCAGCTCGATCTCTGGAAGAATCGCGAAACTTACCAGACCGGAGTGTATGTCCTTTCCAAGAAACTCGATGAAGAAGTCGCTCGCCTCCATCTGAATAAGATTGGCGCAAAGCTCACCAAGCTTTCCGACAAACAGGCCGATTACATCGGAGTGTCGGTCGACGGCCCGTTTAAGTCCGAGCACTATCGCTACTAACCGGCGAATCGACGGCGCAGGCCAACGATCGCGAAGGTAACGACCAGAAGTGTGCTGATCGCCGGTTCAGGAACGACCGCCTGAATGGCGACCGAATCCACAAAGGCGGTGTTGTCGCCTTGGTTGGCATTCGACTGCACGTCGAACATCAGCGTGTGACTGCCAGAACCGATCGTAAAATTAAATGAGCGCGCCGTGAATGGCTGCGCCGTCGTCGTCGCGTCGCTAACGATCACGGTGGAATCGAGCAAGACGTTGTAGCTCACATTACCGCCCGCACCGCCGCCGTTGCTGGGTCGGCCGGCAATCAAATAAGACAGCTGATATGTTCCGGCGAGACTGAACGTGATGGATTGGGCAATGGATCCCGGAGTTTCGCCCGTCTGAAAGAATGCGTACTGATTCCCATCGGGCGCATCCGGTCCGAAAAATCCCCCGCCCGGCGCGTTAATGATTCCAGCGCTTCCGTCGAAAATCCACGTGGCGCCGGCTGGACCGTAAGAAAACGAACTGGACGACAGCGCCGGCGTTTCGAAACTGCCGTTCACCACCGTTTGCCCGAAAGAAAATGAGAGCGCGCACAGCCAAATCGCTGCCGCCAGCATTAGGACCGGAGGTCGTCTCACGCGTTCGATCTATCGTGCTTGACCGAGCCGTGTCAAGATCAGAGCGCTGCGGTGTCTAACGACCTTGCTCGGCAAATTTTTCTCCGTTCCACGCGAAACAGTGCAAAATCCTTCCGCTTTTCAAATTACGCACAATGATCGTGCGACCCTGTCGCGGTAACTCAAATTTATATCGATGTTTTCATCCGATTTCATTTTGTGACGGCCACGCTCGTCACCTCGACGTAGTTACACCCCTTCATCCTTCCGCGGTGCCACGTGCCGGTCACCGAGATGCGATTGTGGTGACCCGCGGCGGCCGTCAAAATGGTCGATTCATGCATGGGCGCCCCGAGCCACACGGTTGCCCGCGATTTGAGTCGACGAAAATCGAACATGATTTGCGGTGTGCACGGTTGTCCGCGGTGAAGCATTACCGTTCCCACCGCTTCGAAACGAGAACCGTTCACCGCTGCCCTTTCAACCGGTTCAGATCTGATCGATTGGGCGCAGCTCACACACGCCGCCAGAGCAACCAGCAAGAGTAAACCTGAAGCCGATTTCATCAGCACATCTCTGCGCAGAAACCGCGCAGTCGTCCAGAGGAATTGAATGCCGTTTTCACATCGTCATTCGAACAAAAGCAGAAGTTTGCGCCCGCGGGCCCAACGTCCGACCTTTGCTGCCTTGGATCATTCACCAGACGCGCTTTTAATCGTCGGCCACGGCTCGACCGTAAATCCGGACTCGAGCACGCCGACCTTCTCCCATGCCGCCGTCATCCGACAGCGAAACATTTTCGCCGTCGTCGAGTGCGCATTTTGGAAAGAGGAACCGAGCTTGCGCGACGCGATTTATCTTTTCGATCCAAAGAAGATCCGAACGGTTTTCGTGGTTCCAAATTTCATCAGCGAAGGTTATTTCACGGAAACGGTTATCCCACGGGAACTCGAACTCAACGGGCGAACGACCACGCGCGCGGACGGACAAATCTGGAATTACTGCGCGCCGGTGGGAAGTCATTCGTTAATGACTGATTTATTGGTTCAGCGAGCCCGGGAAATCGCGCCCGGAGTGGAACCGGGCGAGACGAGCTTACTGATTGTCGCTCACGGGACGGACCTGAACGAGAACAGCGCTGTCGCAGCCAAGCGGGAAGCGGAAAGGATTCGCGGACAGAGCCAATATGCGAACGTACAGAACGTTTATATGGAGGAAGCGCCGCGGGTCGCCGATTGGCAAAAACTGACTGCGACCAAAAACGTGGTCGTAGTGCCATTTTTTATTTCCGATGGTCTTCACAGTTACGAAGACATCCCGGTATTACTTGGAATTCACAATGAAAATCATGGGAGCAGTTCCGCCGGACAAGGCGCCGTTTTTCGCAAGAACCCGCATCCATTCGGCAATCGATCGCTTTTTTACGCACCTGCCCTTGGTACCGATTCCCGTGTCAGCGACATCATTGTTGCGCAGGCCCTAGATTTCGGCAGTTGACAATCGCGCTCGCGTTCCGACGTTTTCACCCCACACTCTTGGGAACGATGAAGACTGAAACGTGCCAGACCTTGCAAGAGATCGGCGCGTTTGTGCTCGCCGGCGGCTGCGCTCCCAAACGTTTGAAGGATGTGGTCGAGATGATTCGCGCGGCGCGCAATTATCGCTGGGTCGGAATATATAAGATGACGAAAAAGGAATTTGTCATCCTCTCCGGCACCGGAAAGGAACCGCCGACGTATCCCCGGTTTCCAATCACCCAGGGCTTATGCGGCGCCGCTTTGGAATCGGGTAAGTCGATCGTCGTGGGTGACGTTCACAATGATTCCCGCTATTTGCCGACGTTTCACACCACCCGGTCGGAGATTGTGGTCCCGATGACCAACGGTCATCGACATATCGTCGGAATGCTGGATGCGGAGAGCGAGAAAATGGATGCGTTCGGCGAGGAAGACCGTCAATTTTTGGAACGCGCTGGCGGATTGATTGCGCACTGCCTCTCGTAGTCGCGTGATGCCAGCGGCGGCGACCAACGGAAGGCTCGCTGCGGCTCTTTCGAGAAAGAAAAATTACATTGGCCAAGTCTTCATCGCGGCGGCCGGCGATTATTTCCTCCTGCGTCATCGCGACGATCCAGAGCGTCCCGACTTGAATGAGTTTTGCGGCGCTGAACACGCCGCTGACCTGGCTCGATTCGACGACCACGGAAAATTCCGGCCACTCAAAACCGCTCCGAATTTGCGACATGGCTGGCAGTTGCGACTCGTCGGTCTCGACCAGCTTCGACGCGCGCTGGATTATTTTTATCCCGGACGGCTCGATGTTTTCCTGGCTTGGGATGAAAACCGCCTCAGGGCAACGCCTTTGCGCGAAACCCTGAATCGCCAATCCGGAATGTACCGCATCGCCGCGAAGATCTCGGATGAGCAAATTGGGGACACTGTCGGCCGACTTTGCAGATCGGATGGCGGATGTCTGAGAACGATTCTTTGGAAGCAAGATCAGAACGGCACAGTACCTTCAATGAAACTATCGCCGGAAAAATTCGACCCGGCGTTTGATCAGACGGGGCAACAACGAGAGACAATCCCATTGCTCTGCCAGGAAGCCTGCCCGCTCCTCGTCAACGAATGCCGGAACGCAGTCAAAGCCGGATCGAACGAATGATTGTTCGCGCTCGCGTCGTTGTTCCAATTGGCTCTCCCCCGATCGAAAATGGCGCCGTCGCAATTTCCGGGAACCGGATCACTGCAGTCGGGAAATTTCCTGAAATCAAAGCGGCACCCTCGCCTCACTCTCCCGCCGACAGGGATCTAGCTATTGCGGCGCAGGAAATCGTTGATCTCGGGGAGCAAGTCTTGCTGCCGGGACTGATTAACTCCCACTGCCATCTCGATTACACCTGTTTACGCGGCAAGATTCCGCAACAAAAATCGTTCACCGATTGGATCCGCGTCATCAACGCAGAGAAAGGAAAGCTTTCCCCGAGCGATTATGCGAGTTCCATCAGGGAAGGTTTTGCTGAAGCAAAACGTTTTGGCACGACCGCGATGGCCAACCTGACTGGTTTTTCAGAGCTGATGGCAAACATCGATGACCCGATTCGCACCTGGTGGTTCCCGGAATTGATCGACGTGCGCGATCCAAATCGCGCAGACAATATCGTCAATGCCGCGGTCCAGTCTCTTCGATCGAAAAAGGGTCGCGGATTGGCGCCGCACGCCCCGTTTACCGCCTCGGCCAGTTTGTATCAACGCTGCAACGCGGTCGCGCAAAGTCAAAACGTGTTGCTCACGACGCATCTGGCCGAATCACGGGATGAAATGACGATGTTTCGCGACGCGGCTGGCCCGCTTTACGAATTCCTCAGAGGAATCGGAAGAGACATGCGCGATTGCGGCAAGCGGACACCCGTCGCCAATTTCTTCGAAGTACCAAGTAAAAGCGGTTCGCTGAATCATCCTTATCTCCTGGTTCACTTAAATGAAGTGACCGACGATGACTTGAAGGTATTGGCGAGATTTGAATTTTCCGCGATCCATTGCCCGCGCAGTCACGATTATTTCGGTCATTCACCGTTTCAGTTTGAAAAATTGCAGCAAACGGCCGCCAACATTTGTCTCGGGACTGACAGCCTCGCGAGCAACGATGATTTAAGCCTGTTCGCGGAAATGCGGCAGTTTCAGAAAAGCTTTCCGAACACATCTTCGAAAGAAATTCTGGCGATGGCGACAATGAATGCCGCGCGCGCCTTACAGCAGGAAGATCGACTGGGAAGAATCGCAGCCGGTTTCCTCGCGGATCTGATTGCATTTCCGTGCGCCAACCCGGCGAATGTGCTCGATGAAATTGTTGCCCACGATCGACCGATCGAATGGCTCATGCTCAATGGAACGGTTCAAAGGAGCTAGCGGGAAAATTCTCATTTCCGCTTTCTTTTTCTCAAAATTGAAATATTCTCCGCGCTGAGATTTTTATGGCTAAGATCGTGATCATTGACGACGAACCGGCGATGGTAGAAGTGATTGTGACTCTCTGTCGCGAAAAAGGACATCAGGTTTTTCCATTTAACTCCGCGCCCAAAGCCGTCGAACAACTCGACAGCATCGCTCCACAGGTCGTGATCGCCGATATCAAAATGGAAACGATGACCGGGTTTGATGTGCTGCGTCATATTCGCGAGCACCATCGGCAGACCGCCGTCATTTTGATTACCGCTTACGGCAGCGTCGAAACCGCGGTCGAAGCGATGAAAATGGGAGCGTACGATTACGTGACCAAACCGTTCAAGATTGACGAGCTTCAGCTGACTGTTCAACGAGCGCTGGATTACCAGGCAGCGCTTCGGGAAAACGTTTATCTCCGGAAGGAACTCAAGAATCGCTATCGCTTTGAGAATATCATCGGCACCAGCGCCAAGATGCAGAATGTTTACAATCTAATCAGTAAAGTCGCTGACACGGACAGCACGGTTTTGATTTTTGGCGAAAGCGGGACGGGTAAGGAATTGGTCGCGCGCGGCCTGCATTTCAACAGCAACCGCCAGCATCATCCGTTTGTCGCAATCAATTGCAGTGCTCTCCCGGAAAATCTTTTGGAATCAGAATTGTTCGGCCACAAAAAAGGCTCTTTTACCGGCGCGGTGGCGGACAAGAACGGGCTTTTCGAAGAAGCAAACCTCGGCACTATTTTCCTCGACGAAGTCAACTCGATGGCGCCGGCGCTCCAGACGAAACTATTGCGCGTCCTCCAGGAGCGCGAGGTCCGCCGGGTCGGGGATAACAAAACATCGCCCGTCAATGTTCGCGTCATTGGCGCGACCAACGAACGTCTCCAACCAAAATTAAAAGACGGAACGTTCCGCGAAGATCTTTATTATCGACTCGCGGTCATCCCAATCGAAATCCCCCCGCTGCGCGATCGATTGGAGGATGTCCCGTTGTTGGTAAATCACTTTTTGCAAAAACAAGCCAGCTCGAGCGGGAGTGAGCCGAAGAAGATCGACTCGCAAGCCGTCGAGATTTTGTGCAATTACGACTATCCGGGGAACGTCCGCGAACTCGAGAATGCGATCGAACGGGCCTGCGCGCTCTGTGAAGAGAACGCGATTTTGCAGACCGATCTACCGCCGCACATTGTGGAGCACGCCAAGGGAGAAAAAACCGACAAGGAAATTGCCTCCATGCCGGTCGGAGCAACGCTGGATGATTTCATTCAACAGCAGGAGCGAAATTATATCGAAGCGACTTTGGCTCACTGCGATGGATCCCGCGAAAAAGCCGCGAGCATGCTTGGCATCAGCATGGCCACACTGTATCGCAAAGTAGAACCGAAGAAGAAATAGGCCGCGTGACGGCTGCCCTCAACTTCTCCGATGGCTAGTTCCAGTTCTTGATCCGATGGCCACTCCGTCTGCTCCCAGCACGCGTGAACTCGAGCGAATCAACTGGCTCGAGCTGCGGCAATGGGTCCCGAAAAAGATCGATACCGTTTTATTACCGCTCGGAACCCTGGAAGCGCATGGCGTGATTCCGAATGGCACCGACATCATCATTCCGGTCACGCTGGCCCGCCAGATCGCGACACGAGTCAACGGGATGATCGCCCCGGTCGTTCCATTCGGGTTCACCGGAACTCTGGATGCCTATGCCGGCTGCTTCACCATTCCGGAAGACGTTTATCGAGCTTACCTCCGCGCCGTTCTAATTGGCCTGGCCCGAAACAAATTCAAAAACATTGTCATGCTGAATGGCCACGGTGGCGGACAAACCGCAATTCTGAACACGTTGGCTCAGGAAGTTGGTCGGGAAACAAACAGTCGAATTCTGGCCGTCAACTGGTGGTCCTATTGCGCCGACGTCGCCCAGGACGTGTTCGGCGAAAATGGCGGGCACGCGGGAAACACCGAGACCGCTTACATCCTGGCGGCGGAACCTTCGCTCGTTCGCAAACAGGATTACAAATCGAACATGGCTACGGCTATGCCGGCGCCCAATACCTGGAGCGCGTATCCATTTCCCTCCAGCATCATGCTCTACCAGGAAGGTGAAGGTTTCCCGAATTTCGATCCGAAGAAGGCGAAACAATATTTCACCAAGGTGAACGATCAGGTCGCGACGCTGATCGAAGAAACGATCAAGAAGTGGGACCTGGCCGGTTTGTGAGGACGCGATCGCAATCCTACCCGCGCCTGCCGAAAATTTTCAGCTCTTCTGCCGCTTGCCGGAGCTCATCGAGCGGCTGAAACGTCGCTTCCGGCTTGAACAAGATTCTCGTCGTTCTTCGCTTTTGCGGCGGATTTTTTAGCCGCGTTTCGCGTAGATCTTCAGCTGTTCCGCGTTCTGCTGCAGTTCGTCCAACTGTTGCAAGGTTGCTTCTTGTTTGCTCAAGATCTCCGCGTTCTTCGCTTTGATTTCCTCGAGCAACTTGATCGCACTCTCGGGCGATCCCGAAACCTGCGCAGCTGTCGGCGGAGCCGTTGCGGTTACCTGAGCATCGGGCGACATCGCCTGAACGATGATCGGCGCTGGCGATTGTCCACGAACGGTGGTGATGAGCGGATAGTTCGCAAACAAAAGAAGCAAAAGAATTCGTAATTTTGTGATCATTTTTTTGGCGGCGGTTTATGAGGACCGCCGGCGCGGCTCATAAAAGTTCGTGCTTCGCGAATTGCTGCGTTGAGGTCAGCTACCTTCGCATCGATTTTGGTTTGGTTATCGGAAAGCTCAGTTTGCCGCGCCTTAACCTCCGTCACTAACGCGAGCAGTTGTTGATCGTCCGCCGCGTTCAATGGCGCCGCGAACAGTATGATTCCGAAGCAGAAAGCTAGCTGAATAAGAATCTTCATCAGTTGCTTCGCCGGGCAAAGATCCGTGCCACCCTGATGTTCTCGGCGGCGTCAGCGAGTTTGCTTTCGATCTTCGTTTGATTTTCAGCGATCTGCGCCTGTTGTGTCTGCACTTCCCTAACCAGCGCGAGCAGCTGTTGCTCGTTATTTGGCGTTTGCGCAACGCCGGATGAGAAGATCAGCAGCACCAGAGCGAGTAAGATAAAATATCGGCTCATCGATTATCCTGGTGAAAAGCGAAGCAAGTCGCGTTCCTACGGCCCGCAAATTGCTTGCCTCTCGTTCGCCAGATCGTAAGATCGGTAAACTCCACTATGGCCGGACCTGGAATGCATCAAACGCAGAATCTTTCTCTGCAACAAGTCCTCGCCCCGCAGCTGCAACAGAGTTTGCTCATTCTCCAGGCTCCGTTACTCGAACTGCGCAATCTGGTTCAGCAGGAAATGGA
This sequence comes from uncultured Verrucomicrobiae bacterium, assembly GCA_963846065.1. Classification (GTDB taxonomy): domain Bacteria; phylum Verrucomicrobiota; class Verrucomicrobiia; order Chthoniobacterales; family UBA10450; genus DASPUI01. Next base: position 357,683 of record CAWJUP010000001.1, on the reverse strand, counting down.
GACCAACCCGGTCCTGGAAGAGTTAGCAGACGAACCGACCAGCGAAGAGAAGCCGGAGCCGGAAGCGAAAGCGGACGAGAATTTCAAGGAAGAGTTCGATAAGCTGGCCAAGCTCGATGAAGAATGGCGCGATTACATGGCGCAATCGAGCAGCTACAGCGGCCGCTCGCAGGAAGCCGAAGACAAGCGTCAGTTCTTTTTCGATTCGATCCCGACGCAGGAAACGCTGCAGCAACATTTAATGTCTCAGCTCAATCAACAGGTGCTGAACGCGAACGATCGAAAGACCGCCGAATTGATCATCGGTAATATCGACGACAACGGATTTCTACAGACGACGCCGGAAGAAATGGCGCTCAATACCGGCATCGCGCAGGATGATTTCGAAAACATGCTCACGCTTATTCAGAGTTTTCATCCTCCCGGGGTGGGCGCGCGTGACCTGCGTGAATGCCTGCTGATCCAGCTCAAACGCGAAGCCCGGCAGAACAGCCTCGAATACAAAATCATTTCCGACCATATGGGAGACCTTGGCAAACGCCGGTTCCCCGAGATCGCTCGACGGATGGGCATCGGCGCGGAACAGGTCCAGAAATGTGCGAACAGCATCGCTCAGCTCGATCCGCGACCGGGAGCAATCTTTGCCGAAGCGCCAAAAAATTATGTTTTGCCCGACGTGACCGTCGAAAAAATTAACGGCGAATATCAGGTCATGCTGAACGGCGAACAAATTCCTCACCTGCGCATCAGCAACACTTATAAAGACATCATGGCGCAAGACACGAATGGCAATGAAGTGAAAGACTACATTCGTGATAAAATCCGCAGCGGAAAATTCCTGATCAAATCAATCCATCAGCGCCAGCAAACAATTTCCAATATTGCCCATCAAATTGTTAGCCGGCAGCGTGAATTTTTTGATAAGGGCTCCGCGTTCCTGAAGCCGATGACGATGGTGCAAATCGCCGACGCGGTGGGCGTTCACGAAACGACGGTCAGCCGGGCGATTTCCGGAAAGTACATGTCCACTCCGCAAGGCGTGTTCGAAATGAAATATTTCTTCACCCCGGGTTACCAAACCGCCAGCGGGGAATCGATGAGCAATACCAGCGTCAAAGAAGCGATCCTCGATCTGGTGAAAAACGAAGAAGGTAGCGCGCCGTTGAGCGACAAAGAAATCGTCGAGATTTTGAGTAAGCGCGGGATACCAATCGCGCGCCGAACCGTGGCCAAGTATCGGACCGAGCTCAACATTCTGCCGAGCAACATGCGCCGGCAGTACCTGAGCCTCCTGGCCCAGCCTGTTTCGTTACAACGTTGAACCGTTGAAGCGGCCATGCCATTCTGGCTCTAATTCAACGTTTCAACAAAATGTCGCCATCGCTCCGTGCCGCCGTCATTGCCGAATGGCGCGGCCTGCCCGAAAAATTTCCGAAACCGGATTGCTGGCATTCCCCGGCCGACGTCCTGCCGAAGCTGATGCAGCGGTTGGGGTTGAAGGATCGTCTTCAGGAAAACGAGGTAATCGAAGCTTGGGCGCAAATCGTCGGGGAATTCATCGCCGCCCATTCGGCGCCGGTCGCACTTCGTGACGGCGTGCTCTTCGTTCGCGTGCTTCAACCAAGTTTGCATTACGAGCTCGAACAGGTTTCGAAAGCGAACGTTTTGCGAAAATTGAAACAGCGCTTCGGCACCAAGGTGATTCGAGAGGTTCGGTTTCGAATCGGATAGACAAATCAATTCTGCAACGACCGACCGCGGCGTTTCATTCGTGTTTCGGCCGCCAGCAACAAGATCATCGCCGCATTGGCCATCAAAATCGGATTGCGACGCGTCCATCGCCAAAAACGTGCGACTGGCGAAATCGGTCGGGCTCGAATGGGACGATTATCCAGCCACCGCTCGAGATCGTCCGCCAGGTCTGCGACCGATCGGTAACGATCGACCGGATCGCGCTCCAGGCATCGTTCGCAAATCGTTTCCAGTTCGCGATTACCATCACTTACGAAGGCGCTGAGTTTCGGCGCCGGCTTCCGGGCGGCGTCGGCCATGACCACTATTGCGTGCCTACCCAAAAACGGCGGCCGGCCAGCGAGTAACTCGAACAAGATCGCTCCGAGACTATAAACATCGACCGCGACGGTCAGGTTGTTGCGCGCTCCACGCGCTTGTTCCGGCGCGACATAGCCGGGCGTTCCGAAAATGGTCAGACTACGAGTCACATCCGCCGAAGGGTCGAGCCATTTGGCCAGACCAAAATCACCGACGAATGGTTCGCCGCGCGCATCCAGAAGAATGTTTCCCGGTTTGAGATCGCGGTGAAGAATTCCCCGGCGATGCGCGTGCTCGACGGCGCGCGCCACTTTTGCCATCACCGCGACAGCGGCACTCGAGCATCCGCGAAAGGCATTGAGTTTCTGCGACAGACTGCCTCCGGCTGCGAATTTCATGCTGAAGAACGGCAGATGATTTTGACAGCGGCCTACTTCGTAGATTGGCAGGATGTTGGGGTGATCGAGGCTTGCCGCCAGTTGTGCTTCGCGTTCAAACCTGACGAGCGTTTCGTTCGAATCATTGTGAAGACCCAGAACACGCTTGAGCGCGACAATTCGCCGCGAATCGATTTGCCTGGCTCGATAAATCACACCCATTCCGCCTCGGCCGATCTCTTCCAGGATTTGATAATTCGCGATCCGCCAATCGGTGAGAGGCATTTGGAGTTCTGCCAAAAGCGCATCGAACGAGCCCGGATCTTCCTCCGGCTCCAAACCGCATCGTAAGAGACAGCCCAGGCACAAACCCTGGGTGACGATCGAAGCGGAACCGCAAGCTGGACAAACCTGAGCGTGACTCCGACCAGCGATTGAGTCAGTCACGCCATGAAGATTCATTCCCGAAAGGACCGACTGGCCAGCACCACGCATAAATAACGGATCTCTTCTTCGAGTTCGGCGGCATTCGTCACGGTCTGGGATACTTCTTCGCGCAAGAACGTCCGGTATCGAACGCGCATCTGATGCAAAAGTCTCTTCACTGTCACCTCTGGAACGGAGAGAATGGACGAAAGTTTCGCGTAACTGATTTCGCTCCGATCGGCCGTCAGGTACGGGCTGAGGATGTCGAAGACCGGCCGCCGGCCGAGGCTTTCGCATTCCAGGGCAAGGCGGCGAAGCGCCTGCTCGGCGACGGTCGCCGCCCAGCGCAAGTCGAAAAGATGTTGCGCCGATGTGGCGTCAAGATCGCGCGAACTCATCGACAAATAGGATGGCGACTCCGCCATCCAGTCTTCCCACGGAATGAAATCAAACTCGCCGCCGCGCCGTTTGGTTTTGGACTGATCATGTTTATCAGCCAGAAAATTTTGCAGCGCGCAGAGCAGCAAGGTCCGAAATCGGCCGCGATTTGGATCCGCCAGAGGCAAAAGATTGCCTCGAATGACCCGGACAAAAAAATCCTGGGTCAGATCCTGAGCATCGTGCTCGGAGTAACCTCGACGGCAGACGAAAGCATAGATCGGCCGCCAATAAGTTCGACACAACTGTGCCAGGGCCTTCCGTCCGTTGCGTCCGCCAGCTCCCTTACGGGCGCTGGACAAGACCACGCTCCATTGCGTGGTCACGAAGCGATGCAGATCACCGTGACGAGGTTCGGATTTCACTGGGGGGGCCAAAATGATCTTATGTCAGGCCTCGCCGCACAAGCCCAAAAGTGCAGCCGATTGGGCCGATCACAAAAGATCGGGCCATTTCTGTTCAGAACTTTCGCCGAATCGACATCAAGATTTTCTCGATTGAATCATCGGGCCGAGACATCTTTGCCGGAAGTGAACCATCAGCCCGAGGATCAAATTCATATCGAGCAACTGGAGGTTTGGGCTCAAATCGGGGTTTCTGATGCCGAACAGGAAAAACTGCAACGCCTGCACCTCAATTTGACTCTCTCGCTTTTTCGTAAAGTAAACGACCTCAACGACGACATTGCCCGGACGGCGGACTACTCCGTGGTCTGCGATGAAGCCAGGAATTTCGTGGAGAATCAACAGCACCGGCTGATCGAAACGCTGGCTGATGGACTGGCCGGACTCTTGCTCAAGAAATTTCCCGTCCTCAAAGCGTGTGTCGAGGTCCGGAAGTTCGTGCTGCCGAACGCCGCTTATGCCTCTGTGACCGTGACTCGGCTGGCGGCAGTGGACTAGCCCATGCGAAAGGGACGATTCCAAAACGCCGTGGCCGATCTGGCTCAACGATACAGCGAATCTGTTTCGTTCGATTGGCGCCTGTTTCGTCACGACATTGCTGGCTCGATTGCTCACGCGTCCGCCTTGACGCGGGCCGGATTAATTTCAGAAGCCGAGCGTGAACAAATCGAAAAAACTCTGCGCGCAATCGAACAGGAAATTGCGGATGGGACGTTCCAATGGGCCAGGGATCTCGAAGACGTGCATATGAATATCGAAGCGGCCCTAACCAATCGAATCGGGCCGGCCGGCGCCAAATTGCACACCGCACGAAGCCGAAACGATCAAGTGGCGCTCGATCTCCGCCTTTTCGTGAAAGACCAGATTCACGAGATTAAAAACGGCATCCGAGGTGTGCAGACCGCGCTGGTAAATCTGGCTGAACAAAACATCGGGATCGTGATGCCGGGATACACTCATCTTCAGCGAGCTCAACCGATCTTGTTGGCGCATTATTGGTTAGGCCAGGCCGAAGCGTTTGCACGCGACGTGAGCCGCTTGACGGATTGTTTCAGCCGCGCCGACGTATTGCCGCTCGGTTCCGGCGCACTCGCCGGTTCGACCATTGCTGTCGATCGGGAGTTTCTCGCCCGCGAGCTGGGTTTTTCCAAAGTGAGTCAAAACAGTCTCGATGCGGTCAGCGATCGTGATTTTGTCTGCGAATTTCTCTTCGCGCTCGCCCTGATGGCGATGCATCTATCGCGCTTGAGTGAGGACCTGATCTTATGGAGCACGGCCGAATTCGGTTTTATCGAATTCAGTGAGAACTTTTCCACCGGCTCCAGCCTGATGCCGCAAAAGAAAAACCCGGACATGGCCGAACTGACCCGCGGCAAAACCGGACGGGTTTACGGGAACCTCTTTGCCGTTCTCACCATGTTGAAGGCGCTGCCGTCCTCCTACAACCGCGATTTGCAGGAAGATAAACCGCCGTTGTTTGACTCAGCCGACACCATTCGGACGGCTTTGGAATTGTTTGCCGCGATGCTGCCTGAGATCAAAATCAATCGCGCGCGATTCGAGACGGCGGCGACGGATTCGAATTTGCTCGCGACGGATCTCGCCGAATATCTCGTCCAGAGAGGGATGCCGTTTCGTGAAGCGCATGAAACGATCGGCCGGATTGTGGCCACGGCGAATGGCCCACTGGATCAGATTTCGTTGGATCAGCTCAAACAATCATCAAACTTGTTCAGCGCCGACGTCGCCGAGGTCTTCAATGTTCGCCGGTCACTGGAAAGCCGCACCGCGATCGGTGCGCCTGCTCCAATAAATGTGGCCAACCAGATCGCCCGCTGGCGTAAGATGCTCCAGCCAGGCTAGCGTCTGCGAATCAGCAATCGATTCGCTTTTCAGATTTCGTCTTATAATCTTTCCGCGTGAAAGGAAGCAGGATTGTTCACGACCACGACGGATGGCAGACCATTTCGAGCACGGAGAAGTTTGCAGATAAAAATCTCCGCGTAGTCGTCGATGACGTTCGCACGCCAGCCCAATCGAAACCACGGACCTGGACCGTTGTTCGCCGTAAGGCCGCGGTAATCGTTGCGCCGATGACTCGGGACGATACGATTCTGCTCATCCGACAGGAACGGGTACCGATTCGCGATGTCATTTGGGAAATGCCGGCCGGACAGATCGATCAGACTGACGCCGACGAGCGCCAAATTCGCGAAACGGCACTGCGCGAACTCGCAGAGGAAGCCGGTTATGAATTAGCAGCCGGCGGAGACCTGATCTCGCTTGGCCACTACTTCTCTTCTCCCGGCTTCACAGACGAATACGGTTACTTCTTTTTGGCGCGGCCGGTTGTTCGTTCGGCGAAAGGGGCTAGGCACGAAGCGACTGAATCGATTGTGGATTGTCGCGAATTCAGCATTCCCGAAATCCGGCGGATGATTGCCAATAACGAAATTCGCGACGCGAATACCCTGGGCATTTGCGCGCGACTTGCCGTGCGCGGTTTTATTTCGCTCCAGGAAAACTGACCGCGGCACCGATGGCGTTACGCGACATTTTCAAGTTTCGCGACTCGCCGGAGAGCGAAGCGTCGAAGCCGTTCCTCGAGCATCTCGAAGACCTCCGCTGGACGATCGTGAAGATGGCGATCACTCTGCTGTGCGCGATGGTGGTCTGCTTCGCCTTTCGCACTTCACTGGTGCGAGTTTTGCAGGCGCCGTTACACCAGGTCGATCCGCAAGTCGGTGCGTTGCGCGCGCTTGGCATCACTGATTCAATCGTCATTTCCTTCCATCTCGCGTTCTACGCGGGGATCGTGATTGCGTTTCCGCTGTTGTTGTATTTTCTGGCGGAATTTATTCTGCCGGCACTGACTGCGCTCGAAAAAAAATTTCTTATCCCGGCCATTCTCGTCAGCTTCGGTTTGTTTCTCCTGGGCGTGTTGATCTGTTATTTCTGGTTGCTGCCGAAAACGATTCTCTTTTTCTTCCGCGACACGCAATCGCTGGGCTGGGCCCCGACCTGGACGGTGCAGCAATATTATTCCTTTGTGACCCGGTTCGTTCTCGCGTTCGGACTCACTTTCGAATTGCCGGTCGTCGTGCTTGCGCTCGTCCGCTTCGGGTTGGTGACTTACAAATTCATGTCCCGGACGCGCCCATACGCGATCGTTTTGATTTTTGTCGTAGCTACGATCATCACGCCAACCCCCGACGTGTTGACCTTAATTGCGCTGAGCCTTCCGATGTGTTTGCTCTATGAAAGCTGCATTTGGATCGCGTGGGCCATGGAACGACGGGCCGCGAAAATGACCGGCTAAATCGAGTGGATCCACGCTCTTATTCCATCCTGTTCGACGTCGTCGCCTTCATTCTTGGCGCCACCGTGGGGTCGTTTCTAAACGTCTGCATTTATCGTCTGCCTCGCGATCTTTCCGTGAACAAACCGCGACGTTCATTTTGTCCTCATTGCCACAAACAAATTCCCTGGAGCGAAAATCTGCCCCTGGTCAGCTGGCTGGTCTTGCGTGGCCATTGCGCGAGTTGCGGTAACAAAATCCCGTTTCGTTATTTCGGCGTCGAATTCATCACGGCACTTCTCTTTCTCGCAGTCTGGCGATTTTTTCCCTGGGAAATGGCCATCTCCTACGCCGTTTTTGTTTCCATTCTGATCGTTGCAACCTTTGTCGATCTCGAGCATTTCATTATTCCCGACCAAATCACGATTGGCGGAACCGCCGCCGGGGTGATCGCGAGCTTCGCCGTCCCGGAACTCATGAGCGCCGATACGCGAGTCGCCGCGGTCGTCAGATCCGTATTGGCGGCGGCTCTCGGTTATGTCGTTCTCTGGATTGTTCTCGAAGGCGGAAAAATCGCCTTTGGGAAAAAGCGCGTCCGCCTCGATGCGCCAAGCCCGTTCACCTGGGTCCGGCGGGGCGACGATGCCGACTTCGTGGTGGGTGACGAGCAGAGCTTATGGAGTGATTATTTCGCCCGGGAAAAGGACAGACTGCTGCTCGAATGCGATGAAGCAACGATCGATCATCGGAACTGCGGCGAGGTAACACTCGAGTTCTACTACGACCGCGTCCGCGCCGGCGGCGAAGAATTCGCTCTTGATACGGTTGATCGCATTTCCGGAACGGTTCGCGAACTGGAAATTCCGCGAGAAGCAATGGGCCGAGGTGATTTGAAGTTTCTGGCCGCCATCGGCGCCTTTGCCGGATGGCGGGCCGTCCTGTTCAGCATTTTTGCGGGCTCGGTTTTGGGGTCGTTCGTCGGTTTGTTCACGCTCCTCGTCGGCAAACGAGTCTGGTCGGCCAAATTACCGTTCGGCCCCTATCTCGCGGCGGCAGCGTTGATTTGGATCTTCTTTGGGAACTGGATGCTCCGCGCCTACTTCGACTGGATCAGTCCGTGACGAACTCAGAACAGCGGCCGGAATGGATACCACTGCGACCAATTTTTACGGACCATGTTCTCCAAGATCCCGGCCCACGCGGCCATCGCGCGGCCAACCTCTTCGTCCCTGCCCTGGTGATCGCCGGTCAAGGTAATCGGCGCAAACGCGACCACTTTGTATTTCCGAAACCCCGTCCGCACAATAAAGAGTGGGTGAATCGGCGTTTCGCCGGCGAATGCCAGGACGAAGGGCCCGGACGGCAATAAAACCTCGCGTCCGAAAAACCGAACTGGCGCACGAGCCAGGTCACCGACGACGCGATCGCCCTGGATCGAGATGATTTCATGTGCGCGGAGTGCATTGAGTAGATCGAAAGCCAACGCCGGCCCTTTATCGCTGTAATTTATTTTCACCGCGCCGGCTTGATGTAAGGCAACGTCCACATGGCGGGCGCTGAACCCGTCGGGTTCCGGCGCCCTGACCATGCGCAGATGCCGCGAAAACTTTTTTGCGAATGTGGCCGCGCCGAGATCGTAATTGCCCATGTGGGCAGTCAAGACAATGGCTCCTTCGGCCCGGCCGAGCTGATCCACATACTCTTCCCCGTCGATTTCCACCGCGAATGAAACGCCACGCAACCGATTCGCCGCCGTATCAGTCAGCATCCGGCCGAAATTCGCAAAAACGGGAATCGTTCGGAGATGATTCATCAACACTCCCGAGTTTGGAAATATCAGTGAAAGGTTTCGCGCGACTGACCTCCGCGCGGGTGCAGCCATAAAGAAACAGGCAAGCGAACCGATCCAAATCAGAAGAGGATGGAACGCGTCGGGCACATTTAATACCGCCCAGTCGATAAATCGTCGCCATCGCACACTCCGGACGGCGAATCCATGCCACCATGGCTGGTTCTGGGTCACGTCCAAAACCGAAACGTCCTTTAGCTGCGATGGCATTGTTCGATCAAAACATGCTGATTCCGCGAACGAACAGCCGAGGGATGGCACGGTCCATTCTCTGAGGGAGAATGGACTTTGCTCCAGCCAAACGCAATTGTGTTCCGAGGATGATTCTGACCAATGGTCGCCTGATTTTCCCCGACGGCATTCGCGACGGGCTCGAGCTCGTCGCCGAAGACGGCCTCATCATGGCCGTTCGTCCGCAAGCGCATGGCCTCGGTCCGGACGTGGTCGATCTAAATGGAAATTATATCGCGCCCGGTTTTATCGACCTTCACGTCCACGGCGCGGTCGGTCGCGACACGATGGAGGCGTCCCCTGGGGCTTTCCGTGAAATCTGCGCATACCATGCGAGCGGCGGCACGACTTCTCTTTGCCTAACGACAATCACTGCGCCAATCGCGGCGATCGTCAAGGTGCTCAGGGCCGTGCGGCATTGCCAATCATCGCTCAAGCAAATCGCCGGGGTTCATGTGGAGGGTCCGTTCATTTCCAAAACCAAACCCGGCGCGCAACGGGTGAATTTGATCCGGCAGCCAACGCCAAAAGCTTTCGGCCCGTTGCTCGAAGAGGGCGACATCGTCAAACGAATGACGCTCGCGCCGGAGCTTCCCGGCGCGATTTCTTTGATCGACGAATTGAGACAGCGTGACATTCAAGTGAGTGGCGGACACAGCGACGCATGGGAAGAAGAGGCCCACGCGGCCCTTGCTCACGGGATGCGAAGCGTCACTCACACTTTTAATTGCATGTCCAACGCACGTCGCCGCGGGCTCGAGCGCGTCGCCGGCCTGCTCGAGTTTGCCTTGAGCGAACCGGAAATCATTTGTGAATTGATTGCCGACGGTCATCACGTCTCGCGGACGCTGATGAGAATGTTGTATCGCGCAAAAACATTGATCGGAATTTGTCTGGTCACCGATGCCACCGCCGGCGCGGGATTGCCCAACGGGACAAAATTTTCGCTCGGCGGGAAACGATGCGTGGTGGCCGATGGCCGGTGTTTATTGACCGATCGATCGGCCCTGGCCGGAAGCACCGCGCGGATGATCGATTTGGTCCGCACGATGGTGCAGCAGGTGGGAGTTCCGCTTCACGAAGCCATTGCCATGGCCACGGATACGCCCGCTTACCTGATTGGTCTCCGCTCCAAAGGACAGTTCAGTGTCGGATGTGACGCTGACTTTGTCGTCATCTCGCCGGATCTTGAAGTGGTAAAGACATTTTCTCGCGGCGAACAGATTTTTCCTAGCGAATAGCCGTTGCTCCGGGGCTCGCACGGAATTCTAGCCGCGACAATCTCATCCCGGGCAACTGCTTCCGTGGCGAATAACCACAGCGATGAATCACGAGCGGTCCGACCTCGGCCTTCGGCGAGACGTATGACAGGCAACGGGCTCATTGTTTCGGCGGCAAAATATTCGATGTGGGGTTCTCGATACTGGATGAAATCCGCAATCCAGCATTTAGTATCCAGCATCCGAATGAAATCACGCCAGGCCGCGATCATTTTCATTCTCGTCACGGTCACGCTCGATGTTCTGGCGATGGGCTTGATCATTCCCGTCCTGCCGAAACTGATCCTCGATTTTCTCGGCGGTGAAATGACCGATGCCGCGAAATGGAGCGCGCGATTTGCCGTCGTTTTTGCTTTGATGCAGTTTTTCTTTTCGCCGTTCCTGGGAGTTTTATCGGATCGATTCGGAAGGCGGCCGATCATCCTCCTTTCGAATCTTGGACTCGGGCTCGATTACATCGTCATGGCACTGGCTCCGAGTCTCTACTGGCTTTTTCTCGGTCGCGTGATTTCCGGAATTACCACCTCCAGCATTCCCACCGCGATGGCGTATATCGCGGACGTGACGCCCAAGGAAAAGCGTGCCGGCGCATTTGGAATGATCGGCGCTGCGTTCGGCATTGGGTTTGCCCTCGGCCCGGGAATCGGAGGGTTACTCGGCAAGTTTAATCCCCATCTTGCTTTCTGGTTCGCCGCCGCGCTCAGCCTGCTGAACTGGTTGTGGGGATATTTCTTCGTCCCCGAATCGCTGCCCAAGGACAGGCGGAAGCCGTTTGCATTGCGTCGAGCGAATCCAATCGGGTCGTTGAAGCTCCTGCGCTCACATCACGAGCTTTGGCGGCTCGCCACCATCCAGTTTCTTGCCTACCTCGCGCACAATGTTTTCAGCGTCTGGGTGCTCTACGCCATGTATCGATACGCCTGGAATACAGACAAGACGGGTTACTCGCTTGTCATTGTCGGGGTCGTGACCTTGATCATTTCCGGCGGGTTGACTGGCCGGATGGTAAAACGTTTCGGTGAAAAGCGGACGCTCTACATCGGTCAATTTTTTGGCGCGAGCGGCATGTTCCTGGCCGGACTGGCCCGCACCGGCGCGTGGTTGTTTGCCTCGATTCCAATCATCTCGCTTTGGAACATTTCGATGCCGGCTGCCCAAAGCATGATGACTCACCGCGTCGGTGAACGCGAGCAAGGCGAACTGCAGGGCGCAATCCAGAGCTTGCGCTCCATCACGTTTATCGCCGGCCCTTATCTGTTTTTGCGAATCTTCGGCTGGTTTATCGATCCGAAAAGTTCGGTGCACCTGCCGGGCGCACCGTTTTATCTGGCCGGCGCATTGCTGTTCACAGCGATGCTGATGGCGACAAGAATCCAGCAACCAACATTTGCCGCAACGCCTGCCCCTGACTTATCCGCTTTCGTTCCGCCAGAGGAAGTCGCTACCGGTGGCATGCCGGCGGTGGTTGAAGAGGAAAAAACTTAAGCGATCCATGGCGGGAGTTGAACGACTGCTCGGCTGTCATAAGTTCGGAACTGTTGTGCGATTGATCCGGGCCACTTTTGTCGTCACGCTCTCGCTTTTGCTCGCCGGGATTAGTCTGCCCGCGCCGGCCCGCGGGACCGCCATGGAACATCATAAGTGCTGCTGCGCACAGGCAGCGGAAAAGACAACCCATCATGGTTGTAACGAACCGGTAAAGCCGCAACCGGGCAGTCCTTGTTGCAATGCTTGTCCGCTCGCCTTTGCCGTGATTCCGACGGAGTCGAAATGGGTTCGCGCCGGTGGCGCAGACCGCGAACGTTTTCTCATTGAAGATATTTCGTGTCGCTCACGAACGGATCGTCCGATCGTCCCCCCTCCACGCGCGTCGTTTCTTGCCTAACGACGGCTCGCCTGTTTCAGGCGAGAACAACTTCAACGTAAACGGGAGGACTCATGAAGTATCTTTTCCTTATTTTAGTTACAGCAGTTGCCATGATCAGCACGGCGAGCGCGGCCACGCGTTCAACCAGCTGTTGCAAAGGCGCCAAATGCGAAAAGAGCTGCGGTAAAGCCTGCGGCAAGTAAGTCGCTCGATCAGCCGTGCACCGTCCCGCCGGCGAAACCGGCGGGACGTGACGGCTGTGGGCCGCGCTACTCCCACCTTCGCATGAGACCCTTTTCCAAAGTTACGATCTTTTCCGGAGCGACATTTTTTGTCACCGCCTTTTTTCCAATGTTTGGACAATCGCCGACAACCTCCGCAGGCGCGCAAAAATACACCTGCGTCATGCATCCCGAAGTGGTATCGGGCCAACCGGGGGCCTGCCCGAAGTGCGGGATGAAACTCGTTCCGCTGAGGCAAAGTCCAAAACGTTCAACGCCCAACGCTGAACCGCCAACGTTCAAACCAGGTCACCACGAACAGCAGCCCCCGGAAATGGAACAGAACATGGAAATGCATTCTTCGATCAATTTGGCTGATGCGATGGCCCGCGAAGGTTCGGGCACCAGCTGGGTGCCGGATTCATCGCCGGTTTATGGGCGTATGTTCATGCTCGACGACGACATCCTCATGCTGCACGGAGCGATTTTTCCGCGCTACACCAACGTCAGCACGAGCCGCGGCGACGATCGTATCGACTCCGTAAACTGGGTGATGGCGATGTTTTCGCACTCGTTAGGCGACGAGACCCAGCTCGGACTGCGCGCGATGATGAGTCTCGATCCGCTGACCGAAGGTGGCCGCGGTTATCCGTTACTCCTGCAGAGCGGAGAAACGTGGCACGATCAGCCATTGCACGACCGCCAGCATCCGCACGATCTCTTCGACGAATTATCATTTTCCATTTCACACAAATTCGACGCCGATTGGAGCAGCTATCTTTATTTCGGTTATCCGGGCGAGCCGGCGCTCGGGCCGCCTACTTTTATGCATCGCGTTTCGGCCATGGATGATCCCGACGCGCCGCTCGGGCATCACTGGCTTGACTCAACCCATGTCACGTTCGGCGTGGCGACGGCCGGGGTGCAATGGAAGAACGTCAAAGTGGAAGGAAGTATCTTCAACGGACGCGAGCCGGATGAAAACCGTTACGACTTCGATCGACCACGGTTCGATTCCTACAGTGGGCGAATTTCGTGGAATCCGGTTGAGAATTTAGCGCTGCAGGTCTCGCACGCATACATCGAAAGTCCGGAAGCGCTCGAACCAAATATAAACCGTCATCGAACGACAGCCTCGGCAATTTACAATCAACGCCTCGGGATCGATTCCAATTGGGCAACTACATTTGCCTGGGGGCAAAACAATGATGCCGGTCAAAAGACTCAGGCGGTTTTGCTCGAAACAAATTACCAACGAGAGCGTAACACGGTTTACGCCCGCTGGGAGCGAGTCGAAAAATCCGGTGACGAATTGGTTCTGCCAGAACGCGACGAACTCAAAATCTTTCCGGTCAACGCCATCAGCGTCGGCTATGTTCGGGATCTCACGCATCGAGGGGGGATCGATACCGGCGTTGGAACACAGCTGACACTCGATTTTTGGCCTAACGAACTCGATCGCTATTACGGAGGAGGCCCGGGCTACGCCTTCGAATTTTTCTTCCGCATCCGTCCGTCACAGCATGTTCATGAATCGGCTGCGATGAAGGATTAGGCTCAGTCACTTCGTAAAATGCCCCGTCCCTGCGCTCGCATCTTCAAATTGAAATGATCCATCCCACTCCTCCACCCGGTATGGCAATGAAACCTCCGCGCAGACGCCATTCGTAATTTTCACCGCCACCAGGGTTAGTCGCGTCCTGCACATCAATTTCCTCCCGCGTGTCCTGGCCGACGTCGCCGATCCACATCCGTCCGTTCGCCCGGACGAAACTATCACCTGTCAACCCGGCCAAATACGGCGGTTGTCATCGGAGTCGACTTGCGTGAACATTATCGCTCCGTGGCACATCGGCTCCCGAAACAGAGTTATCCCGACATCGAACGCATCATTGAGTTCGATTTCGTTCGCGCCACGGAAGCAGCCGCATTGAACTCACTCCGTTGGCTCGGCCGCGGCGACAAAGAAGAAGCAGATGCTGCCGCCTGCGACGCGATGCGCGGCATGTTCGATTTGATGAACATCTGCGGCGAAGTCGTGATTGGGGAAGGGATCAAAGACGACGCGCCCGGCCTTTTCAAAGGCGAGCAGCTCGGGACGTGGCTTCCCGGTTCGCCCCCATTCGATATCGCAATCGATCCGATCGATGGCACCACTAATATTTCCAAGGGCGCACCGAACTCGATCAGTTGTATCGCCGCCGCCAGTCCGGAACAGGATATGAAGGTGGCCCTGCGCGACATTCCATCTTTTTACATGTCCAAACTGGCCTACGGGTCGGCCGTCACGCAGTACATGAAAAAGCGCGGCGACTCACTCCACGTCGACATGCCGATCGCCGAGGTTTTGGGAATCGTCGCCCGCGCCGTGGACAAACGCGTTCAGGATCTCGCGGTCATGATGCTGGATCGACCACGCCATAAGGACATCGTGGAACAGATTCGCGCATCCGGCGCGTCATTACGCATGATCGGTGATGGCGACATCGCTGCCGCCATGGCCCCATCTTTGCCCGACAGCGAGGTCGATCTTTATATGGGAATCGGCGGTTCTCCGGAAGCCGTGCTGGCCGCGGCCGGCATCAAATGTTTGGGCGGAGAGATCATCTGTAAAATGTGGCCGCGCGATGATAAGGAACGCAAAAAGTTGGTCGATGAAGGCTGGGAAAAAGATCTTACTCGCCTTTACACGGCCGACGATCTCGCTCATGGAGAAAACATCATTTTCTGCGCCACCGGGATCAGTGACAGTGCGCTTTTGCGCGGCGTCAAAACAAAAGGGGCGGCCGTAGCAGTCACGCACTCGATTTTGATGCGGGCAAAAAGCAAGACCGTCCGTTTCATCCGGGCCCAGCACAATTTACAGAACAAGACGATCCGCCTGCGCTCGGATAATCGGGAACACCTTATTTAACCGGATCGCCCGTCGGCACCCTGGTCCGGATTTCGAATTTTTGGCCCAATCTCTCCGCTCGACATCAGTGGCGGGGTTGTTCAAGATTTCCCGCGAAACCTTTCCCGCTTATGAGACAACTACCAAAGACAGAGCTTTCGCCCGATAACGGCTGCATCATCGACATGAAATGGACAGTCGGACCGCTGAGTTATCATGCCAGCGCCGCCGGGAAGGAAGCTGTTCCAATTTCAAAAATCACCCTACCCGAGCTGATCATTTTCGACCACATCGGGTTCAAAGGAGCCTACGCTCGGACGCATTTTAGTTTCCATTACATCGGCGACTATTGGAATGATCGGATCAGCTGCATCGTCGTGGTCAGCGGGGTCTGGCGCTTCTATCGAGACGAATATTATAAGGGCCCACATTGGGACCTCGGCCCAGGCTATTATGAAAGCTTCTTCTCCGAAAAAGGGCCGGACGACGTGGTCAGCTCGTTTGAGTGTATTGAGCTGACATAGCCGTCGACAATATTTGCGTTCAAATTCGAGTCCGGCCGGAAGCAATTGGCGGTTTGATACAGATGAGTAACTGGTTTCGGGCTCAATTCGCCATCTTCGCCCTGGCGCTCGGCGTTTTCGTGCCGACGACTGGATGGTGCGATTCGCGCGAGACCGACAAGGAGCAGATCCGAAAGATAGTCGGAGCGCAACAAGAGGAGGCGTGGAACAAGCACGATGCAAAAGCCTACGCCAACTTGTTCACCGAAGACGGTGACTGCGTAAATATCGTCGGTTGGTGGTGGAAGGGCCGGAGCGAGATCGAACAAAAACTGACGGCTGCCTACAAGTTCGTTTTCGCGGAGAGTATCCTCAAAGTAAACGACGTGGACGTTCGGTTCTTGTCCGCGAATATGGCAGTCGCGCACGTTCACTGGACGTTGACTGGAGCGAAAACGCCGGGCGCGATCCCAAAGCCGCAGCAGGGTCTGCAAACCCAAGTACTGCAGAAGCAGACGGATGGCAGATGGTTGGTCGCCGTTTTTCAGAACACCATTTCGGTCCCTGAATTTCCTTTCCCCGCCGGCCCTCCGAATTCTGCGGCGAAACCGGCCGCGTCTCCTTAGCGAGGCACGAACTGAAGCGCGAGCCGCAGGACTTCTCGTGCGCAGCCCCACGAAAGCGTGAAGCCGGCACCGCCGTGTCCATAATTGTGAATCACGGTGCGGCCATCACTTGATTGATTGCGCTCCAACCGCACACCTGATTTGCGAAAAGGCCGAAGCCCAACCCTTTCGGCAAGAACTTTCGGCCGGTCGATATTGAGAACACGGCAACACTCCGCAACGATTTCGGAAGTGGCTGAGGGATCTGCTTTCCGGTCGTGGCTGACCTCGTTCGTTCCTCCAAACAAACAATCGTTGGCTCGTGGAATCACGTACATCAACGGCGCGTCATCACAAACCATCGCGCCACGGACACTCGCGATCTTGGGGACGATTACGACCTGGCCGCGATGCGGTTCGAGTTCGGAATCGCCGACCAGCTCTCGCGCGCCAATACCCGCACAATTAACGATCAGATCGAATTTTGAATCGATCTCTTCGAGATTCTCCAAATGAACGCCAGCTTGAATGACTGCGCCAGTTTTGCTCAAGCGCTTCTCCAAATAATCGAGATAAATCGTGGTGTCGGTCAGAGGTACGCTCAGTGAAAAGCCGGATCTGAAGAGGTCGCGCGTCCCCTCGTTTTCTTTCTCGACGACAAGTGACGAATCGCAAATCGGTTTCACGCCTAACGAATGAGCCCAGCCCGGTATCTCGATTTCGCGATCCCGCGAGAATTGGCGCAGCTCGATCAGGGAGACGCCAGTCGCGTGAGAACCTGACCGGTTCAACCGGTCGTCTTTTTGGTGACCGGCAGAATGCCGGGTGACGAGCGACTCCAATTCCTTATATGTTTCCAGGGCCCAGGGAATCACTCGTTGCGCCGGCTCGGCGTCATATGGAAACCACATCGCTCCAGCCACCGCAGAAGTGGTTTGCTGATTCACTTCATCGGCCAAGAGCGAGACATTGAACCCGGCTTCGGACAAGACGACGCTGGTCGTTAGGCCGGAAACGCCCGCGCCAACAACTGCCACTCGACATTTCATATTCGCTTTCGCCGGCGCCCAAGAATTGTTACGAAAAGGAACGCGATTGTGCTAATACTCGAAATCCATTTGCCGATCACGAATCCACTTGGCACGTATTCGAGACGCAATCGGTGATGTCCGGCGGAGACCGGAATTGCGCGCAAAACATAGTCGGCTGGAAGCACTTCATATTTCGATTGAGCGCTCCCCGGCAGCGCGGTCGCTCGCCACGCCGGCGTGTAGACATCGGTGACCAGCAAAATTGCCGGCTGCGCGACATCCGCTTCAATCGTCAAAACGTCGGTTGATTGGTCGACGATGCGGGCCGTCCCGGGATTCTCGGTCGGGACCGGCTTTGGGTTCGGTTGGCTTTCCAAAACGATTTCACGATTTGGATCAAAACCGTTCGACCTCATGGCATCGAAGATTTCGGCCCGATCACCGGAGCTCCAATCCGATATTTTGTGATCGCCGATGACGCGATAGTTGGACATCAGCTTCACGTGAGGCATCGGCTGAATCGGGGCCTCGGCCGATTGAAACTGGCCATTTTGCCGGTTGAAAACGTAGCGCAATCGCAACATGGCGTAGAGCGGGTCGAAGCGCGCAAATTTCACATACAACGTCGCGTCATTTGGATCGCCCCCCTGCGTCCAGGTCATGAATTCCGCGTAGCGGCGAATCACATTCGGATCGTATCCCCAAATGTCCGGAGTCCTCAGTGACATCGAGCTGTTGGGATTGATTTGATTCAAAATCCGAAAATCGCCGGGGTGATCAGCGAGAAACGATTTTTCATCGGCGTTTACAATCGTAGTGCTGTCGAACGTCGGACGATTCGTCGCGGCGAAACAAGCCATCTCGATGATTCCCACTCCGACAATACCGTAGACAAAAGCGCTGTTGCGTTTTCGCAGGATCAACAGAATGGCGAGGGCAATGATGGTCGCGCCCGCGACCAGCAATGACAGGACCATCGCGTGATGCGATTCGAACTGAAAAGAGGAATCATCGAACAATGGCGGGCGCAAATAGGTTTCATGCGTGCTCTGCATCCAGTGCATGACCGCAACCCACGACACCGCGTGAGCGAGCCACCAGGCGGAGATGAGCAGAACCACTCCGAACGCAAAAAGACCGATCACGAATTTAACGTCGGCCATGCGCCGCCGAAGATAATCCAGCCCGCTGGCAGCGAGGAGAATGATGAACAACGAAGCAGGAAAGGTGAACTTCGCCGTGGCGCGGAGCCGATCGAATCCCGGTGCGTAGGAATAGAGAAACCGAAAGAGAGGCGTGTGTGCGCCGAGGGCAAGAACCAGCGCAACGAAGATGACGATGAGCGGGATCCATTTCGTTTTTGTGTCGAGATAAATCGCGGCCTGCACCGCCAGAACGAAAGTCGTGACACCGAGGAACAGCGAGGTCTCCCACAAATAACATCGGCCCCAGTAGTTCGCTGTGTCGCCGAAAATATTTGGCGCCACCAGGGTCAAAAAATTTTCCGGCGGAAAACCGCATTGCGAAGCGAATTCAAACGGCACTCGAATTCCGCGAACGGTTTCGCTGGTCGCGGCAATCGACGGCAACAGTTGCACGGCGCTTAACCCAAATCCGCCCACGTAAATGGACAACAAGCCGAAGGCGAGTCGCCAATTCTTTTCACTGATCAATCTCAGTGCCGAATAAATTCCGGCGATGATGCCGACGTAAAAAACGTACTGCGGAAATCCGGCCAGAACCTGAATCGCCACCGCGAACATTCCCAGAAGGCACCAGCCGTTCCTGCGCGTGACAAAATAACCGTCGATCGCGCAGAAAATCAGCGGCGCCCACGTCATGGTCGCCATTTGGGGAAGATGCCCGCCGAAGACATGGAGGAAATGCGGCCCTGAAAGCATCGTTGCCGCGCCGGCAAAGAAGCCGGCCACCGCGCTGAGTCCGCGTACGCGCATCCAGCAAAACGTGAATGCGCCGAGACCGAATATATTAAGAGCAATCGTCCAGTTGATGGCTTTGGCCATCGGCAAAAGCAAAAACAGCCAGTTCACCGGATAAAGCAGAGCCGACTGCATCCCGCCGAAAAACGGAGCTCCGCCGAAGATGAACGGATTCCACAATGCGAGATGACCTTTCCCCAGTTCGTGAAATCCAAAATCGCGCCAACTGTAATATTGCAAGAACAGGTCGGCCCCGGGGTGACTCAGGACTTGTGTTCCCGCCCTAAACAACACATCCGCGAACAGGCCGATGGCGAGAACGAACAAACCGAAGATCGAAACGAGATTGGACCGGGCCTGGGTCATTTAAAACGGATGGATGCACATCGTGACTTGGATGACAAAAAGGTCAATTGCTCGCGTGCAACCCGGGCTCGTCTCGGGTAGGATGAATTCGGATGGTATCGCTAAACGGAAGCGGATTGAGCGACAAAGTACTCGGTGGGCGAACGGATCTCACCGGACGAGGCGTTGCAACTGTATCGCGCGCCATTGGAGCAACTGGGGGCACTGGCAAATGCCCGACGCGATCTGGCAAAGTCGAAAAGTTATGAAGGCCGCGGAGGCAACATCGTCACCTATATTGTCGACCGCAACATCAACTACACCAATGTCTGCAACGTTTATTGCAAATTTTGCGCATTCTATCGGACCGAAAAAGACCAGGATCACTATGTCCTTTCCTTGGACGAGCTCGACCAGAAACTGGATGCACTGTCCGCGGCTGGCGGGGTTCAGATTTTAATGCAGGGTGGCCATCATCCGAAACTCCCACTCCAGTGGTATCTCGATCTGTTGCATCACATCCGGGAAAAATATCCGCATATCAACATTCACGGATTCAGTCCGCCGGAATTTCAACATTTTGCCGAAGTGTTCGGCCTTCCTCTCCGGGAGATCATTTTGAAATTCAAAGAGGCCGGGTTGGGATCGATCCCCGGCGGTGGCGGAGAAATTCTGGTCGATCGCGTGCGTCAAAAAATTTCGCCGTTGAAAATCGACAGCAACGGCTGGCTCGAAGTCATGCAGGTCGCCCATGAGCTCGGCTTGAAATCGAGCGCCACCATGATGTTTGGGCATGTCGAGAGCATCGAAGAACGGATCGAGCATTTGCAGCGAATCCGCGAACAACAGGATCAGACCGGTGGATTTACCGCGTTCATTTGCTGGACTTTTCAACCGCAGCACACGGTCTTGAAAATTAAATTTCCGACCGGCGTATCCGAATATCTGCGGATGCAGGCGTTATCACGAATTTTTCTCGACAACATTGAGAATATCCAGAGCTCGTGGGTGACGCAGGGGCCGAACATCGGACAAGTGGCGCTCAAGTACGGCGCCAACGATTTCGGATCCGTGATGATGGAAGAAAATGTGGTCAGCGCCGCCGGCACAACTTTTCGACTCAACGGCGAGCAGATCGAATCTTTAATCCGCGAAGCGGGCTACGAACCGCGTCGCAGAAATAACTGGTACCAATTATTGAACTAATCATTGCGGCTCGTGTCTAAAGCCCTGCTCCCTCACATTTTTGGAAAATCCTGCCTTGACCTAAGCTTCTTCTTCCTCTAATACCGCCTTCCCACGGTTGCTTCGGTGCCTACCGCCACGGTTTGCCGCATGGGACGCGGATTCTGATATGAGACAACCTTGCACACGCCGTCGGACCTTCGTCTTTTGGACCGGCGCGATCATTGCCTGCATCGCCGCGACTGCGGCCTTCGCCCAGCAGCAACCGCAGCCCGAGAATCATGAAGTGGCCATCGTGCGATCGATTGAAGTTCAGTACACCGGCCCGGCTATTCTTTCGAAGGAGCGAATTTTGGCTCAAATGCGAACCGCTGTCGGCCAGCCATACAACGATGCGGTGGTGCAGGAGGATATCCGCAATCTTTATAAGACGGGCATTATCGAGAACGTCCGTATTTTCGGTCAGCCGGAAGGGAACGGGGTCAAGGTCATCGTTGCCGTCCAACCTCGGCCGGTCATTCGCGAAATCGTTATCGACGGCGCGCATCGAATCAAAGCGAGAAAAATCCGCAAAGACCTGGGACTGAGACTTAACTCCGCGATCAGTGAAGCGGTTTTGGAACAGGGGCGGCAAAAAGTCATCGAGACCTATCAGATTCACGGCTTTACCGATGTCACCGTTCAATACCGCGTCGAAACGATCGATGAAAAACGTGGTACGGCCCGCATCATCTATACCGTAACCGAGGGAGCAAAAGGCTCGGTCGCTCGAATCGAGTTTCAAGGCAACACCCATTTCAGTGACAAAATTCTTCGCAAGCAGATGAAGACCAAGGCGAAGACGATGATCGCATTTTTCGACAAGTCAGGCCGGCTCGATGAAGCCCAATTACAGCAGGACCTCGACAGTGTCCGGGAATACTACCAGGACCACGGATACATCGACGTGGAAATTAAGGATGTGCAGAAAAACCGGCCCAAGGGCGGCCCGCTCGTCATCACCGTTAATTTGGACGAAGGCCAGCAGTATCACGTCGGTAACGTGACGTTCACCGGTTACAAGGCAGCTGCTGAAGACAAGCTCCGGGCCGTGATCAAAATGAAGGCCGGATCCGTCTATTCGCCCAAACAATTGCATGACGATGCCAAGGCCATCGCCGATGCCTATGGGACCGGTGGTTACGTCGACACCGTGATCACGCCTGAAGGAAAGCCGATTGGCGAAGGCCGAATCGATCTTCATTATAAGATTGAAGAAGGATCCCGATCGTTCCTCGAGCGTATCAATATCACCGGGAACACGCGGACCAAAGACAAAGTCATTCGCCGCGAAATTTTGGTCGCACCCGGCGACGTGTTTAATACCGTTCGCGTCGATATCAGCAAGAAACGTCTGGAGAACCTGGGCTATTTCGCGAAGGTCGACACTTTTCCGGAAGCGACTGACGTAGATGGACGCAAAGATTTGCTCGTGCAGGTGGAAGAAAAACGAACCGGTTCGCTCAACTTCGGCGCCGGTTACAGCACGGTAGATAGCATCAGTGGGTTCGTGGAATTAACCCAGGGTAATTTCGATTTGATGAACTGGCCCGGATTCACCGGTGCGGGCGAAAAGTTCCGGGCGCGCGCCCAAGTTGGAACGCAACGAAAAGATTTTCTGATTTCACTGACCGATCCCTGGTTTCTGGATCGCCGGCTTTCGTTTGGCGGAACGGCATTCTACAGCGAAGCGGATTATTTGAGCGCGGTTTACGATCAACGGAACTACGGGTTTTCGCTGGAAGCACGCAAACCGATCTGGGGACCGGTTTATGGAACGCTTGGTTATAGCTTGCAGGAGATCGAAATTTACAATGTGGCTGCGGGCGCGTCTCCGGAAGTGTTCGATCAAGCTGGCAATCGCCTCAAGAGCCAGGTGACCACCAGCATTGTCATGGACCGCCGCGACAACCCGATCCTCACCCGAACCGGCAATCGCATTTCGATTTCGCCTTATGTGGCCGGTGGTTTCCTCGGCGGTGATGAGCAAATTTATGGATTCGACGCCGAGGCCTCGCAGTACTTCCATTTCCCCGGCGACTTGATCCTTCTGTTTAACGGGGAAATTGCCACCGTTGATGTTTGGGATACATCGGAGTCGCATCAGTTACTGGTCAAAGCAGGCAATCCCAGTGCGACACCGTTTCCGACCTCGGATGTCTTTGAAACCATCCCGAACGTGCCGATCTACGATCGCCTTTACCTTGGGGGTTCGAATAACTTGCGCGGCTTTAACTTCCGTGATGTCAGTCCAAAGGATAACAATCGGGATTCGATTGGCGGTCAGTCACTGGCCCGAGCGACCGTCGAACTCACATTCCCGATCGTGCTCAAGACGCGCGGCGCTTTCTTCTATGATGTGGGCTTTGTCAATGTGGACCCGTGGGACTTTACTCCGGACCATCAGACCATCCCGCGGGGCCCGAACGCGATTCAATTGGCAGCGGCGAGCGGCGAACCGGTCACTCCGCGAACCACTTACTTCGATCTGGCTCAGGACGTCGGCTTTGGCCTGCGCTTGGACCTGCCCATTGGACCTCTTCGGCTCGACTACGGCTACCCACTCGAGACGGCTGGTAATTCCAAGCGCGGCCACATCAACTTCAGCGTCGGCTACCAATTTTGAACCAAATATTGGGGCTTGCAGTCTAACCAATTTCCAACGACCTATACGACCTATTTATCCCTATTTATGAAAAGACTTCTCTCTCTCATCATGCCTTTGGCCCTGCTCCTTCCCGTGGCCGCCTTCGCCCAAGGCACGGTCAAGATCGGCACCGTCGACATGAACAAGGCGTTCAAGGAATACAACAAAACCAAAGACGCCGAGGCCAAGATCAATGACGCCAAGAATCAGGCCAAAAAGGAATACGACGATCGCGCGGACGCTTACAAGAAAGCGCTCGACGATATTAACAATTTGAACAAGCAGCTCGACGCTCCCGCGCTCGCTCCCGAAGCCAAGACACAAAAGGCCAAAGAGCGTGACGATAAGATCGCGAACATCAAAAATATGGAGCGCGAAATCAATGAGTTCCGTCAAACTCGCGAACGCCAGCTGCAGGAACAGGCGATGAGAATGCGCGAAGGAATTGTGAAAGAAATCACCGACATCGTGAACGACGAAGTCAAATCGAAGGGATACGATTTCGTGTTTGATAAATCGGGACCAAGCTTAAACGGCGTTCCACTGCTCCTTTATTCCAAGGAAAGCGTCGACTTCACCAACGACGTGATCTCCACTCTGAACAAGCCGGGCCGCGTCAGTTCGGTTTCGCTTGGTGCATCGCCAAGTGCTTCACCGAAGAAATAATTTTAGTTTTTACGCCAATCGAACACACGCGGGCGAAAATCCGCGTGTGTTTTTTTGTACCGGCTTGTTGAAAAAGTACTGCTGTTTTGGTTTTACCTTGTTGGCCGCTTGGTCTGTCCAAGCTGCGCCCTGGCAATCCACCGTTGCCAAAGATCCGCCCGGCCCGTTTCCCCCGCCTCCTCCGCTGGAAGTTTCCTATCATTTTGGGTGGGCCGGATTCACCGCCGCCACGGCCGAAGCGCAGTTTTCAAAACCGACGGCGGATCGCTTTCAACTTCAAGGTGCCGGGCGGACGATCGGCCTGGCTCGTGTGCTGTGGAAATTCGATGTCGATTATCGTTCCGTCGCCAACGCGAACACTCTTCGTCCAATCGAAGCGACCCAAATTGAAAGTTATCGCTGGAAAAAACTGACCACTCATCTCACTTTCACCGCGCCCGGTGTGCATCGAATCCGGACGGAAACGCCTTCGACCGGACCGACCAAGCCGCGGGATTTTGATTTTCCAAACCTTTTCGACCTGCACTCGGCTCTTCTCTACTTGCGCAGCCAGCCCCTTACCGACGGCAGTGTTTACCGCCTCGTGGTTTATCCCGCCACCGACCCTTACCTGGCCACCTTTACCGTCACTCGCCGCGAAAAGATTTCCGTTCATGCCGGGACGTTTCCGGCCATCAAACTCGACTTGCGGTTACAAAAAGTGACGAAGGATCTGAAATTGGAACCCCACAAAAAATTTCGGAAAGCCAATGTATGGGTTTCGGACGATAATCTCCGACTTCCGCTTCGCGCCGAGGCGCAGATTTTTATCGGAACCGTTTTTGCCGAGCTGCAATCCTTCCGGCTCCTCTCCGAAAAGCATTAGCGCTCGGGAATCCATTCACCCCGAACCGGCTCTTCCCGCCAGATTCTCCGGCGAGGCGTGTAAACCGGCCCATGCGCGCCGGGCAAAAGTTCCAGTGCGGCTAACGTGCGCAGATCGAGTCGGCCGGTTGCGCGAAGGCCAACTCGTGATTGATAAGCCCGCAGCGAAAATTCCATGTTCGGGCCGAACACGCCGTCGATTGCATCGCGATAAAGCCCGAGTCGCATCAATGCATTCTGCGCCGAAACAATGACATTGCGCTGAACATCCGGCGGCGAGGTGGCATACGGTGTTCCGTCAAATAAACCTCCGGCAACGGCCTCGACCGGTTGCTCCGGCCTGACCGAATCAGCTCGTGCTCCCGGCGCGGGTTGCACCGGAACCTGCTCGGTCGGAGAAGACCCATCCGGTACCTCCTGCAGCTCATTCTCCGCCCTTTCTTTCGTTTCCTTTTCGGGCTTTTCCGCCGGGACCGGACTCACTGTTGCAGGTAACTGGGCGGAATGATCAGCGGCGATCGCGCGGGTTGTTTCCTCGTTGAGCTCACCTGTGACTTGCAAGCCGTTGCGAATTTGAAAACGCCGAATGGCGGCAGTCGTATCCGCATCCTTTTGTCCGGTAACCTCGCCGTAGTAAAACCCTTGATCTTTCAGCGCCTGTTGCGCGCCGGCAATCGAATCGTCAGCCCGAAGGGAAAAAACAGCACCTAGCAAAATCACCGCTACCGCGAACGTAGATTTCATTTTGTCATCGTTTTCGACGCCTCAGAATAGCAACTATTCAGGCACAGAAGACGCCGGCACCAGGGAAGCCTCGCGTTGTTTCAAAACCTCCCGATATTTCAAAACGCCTTCGGTAATTGCGGCCGCCATCTGCTCACGATAATCCTCGCTGGTCAGCCTCGCGACATCGTCCTTGTTGCTGAGGAAGCCGCCCTCCACCAAAACCGCCGGCCGGCGGACGTTGGTAATGACATAAAACTGGCCGGCCTTCGTTCCCCGGTCGACCGCTTGAGTTCTGGCCACGAGCGCGTCCTGGATAAAACCGGCCAGGCTTTCACTCTCCACATTCGAGGTGGTGTCGAGCACCGCATGTTGAAGAAATGGCAACCACGACGCGATGGGCGGCCGTTCCGCGACCTGGTGTTCGGCGTAATACGTCTCAATCCCGGCCGATGCGTTCTTCGTTCCTTCGTTGAAATGAATACTGACGAAAATACAATCGCGAGAACGGTTGGCCACCGCCGCGCGATCGGCCAACGAGACATACGAATCTCCTGTGCGCGTGAGCAACGTGGTGACTCCCTCCGCTTGCAGAAGCCGATCCACCCGTTGCGCGATGTCGAGCGTCAGGTCCTTTTCTTGAACACCGGCGCATACAGCCCCCGAATCCTGACCGCCATGGCCGGGATCAAGGACAACCAGCGCGAACTTCGCCGGGACCGCACTCTGTCGGGCCGACTCTTGTCGCGCCGGCTGCAGCTCGAATTGCCACCACGCAAACGAAGCAATCATTAGCAAAAACCCGGATGCCGCGACCAGATCACGGGCATTCTGCGCCACGCGGATTCGTGGAAATTTCATCACCTTATCTCGCAGCGAGCGGCTCGAGTTCTTCTTCCGACAATGTCCGGTATCGGATCGCGCTTTTACTGTCACGCTCCAGAATGGCGGCTTCGACGCCGGATTGGCCAAGACGATCCTGGCGGTGAGTATGAATAGTCGCGGCGTCAGGCATTTGCTGGTCGTCGCCAGAGGTTAAATGACCCACCGCCCACGTGTTCAGCGCCATATTGACCGCCTCATCCAGATCGGACGTCGCGCGATAGTCCTTCTCCAAAAACGATTCCATCAACTGCGCAGAACCTTTGGTCGCGCTCAGCACCGCAAAATTGTGCCGGATCATGGCCGGCCCCGCTCCGTTGGTTGCGATCGCCCCGTCATATTCCACGCGCAAAAAAAGATCTTCTTCGGGTGCGGGCCCGATTTCTGCGAAAATTAATCGGGCCAAAAATGGCGGACCGTAAACCTGCTCGAATGCAGCCTTCATCAAAGGGCTGAGCGAGTAATGGGCCAGTCGCCGCAAGGAGACATCGGCCGCCGAGCGGGTGAAGCCTTCCGTGCTGGCCAATTCAATCGCTGCCATCCGCAAACGCTCGATGTCGCCGGGATGGCCAATCGCTCCCATTGCGATGCGATCGTAAATCTCGAAGATTTTTTGCCGCGAACGACCGAGCGTCAGGAACAAGATCCCGTCGCGGTAACTCAAAGCCACAATCGGGCTGCCCGAAGCCAACTGTGTCTCGATGTATTCGCGGCGATTGGCAATCGCCTCAACCCAGCGATACGGCTCTTCGATCATGCAACACTCCGCCGAAAAACGTCGGCAATCTTTTCTTCGGGCAAAGTCGCGATTCCGTCCCGCGAAACAACCTTAATCAAAGGAAATATTTTCGCACCGCGATCGACGCCGCCGGTTGCCGTATCGGCCTCGGCCGCGGTGTCCAACGCGCGCAACGCGATGGTGATCGATTCATCTTCGTTCCGCTCTTTCAAGGGTTTGGCCCCCCAGTGATTTTCGTAATACAAAATCCCACGCACGGCCGGAGACCCGGAACCGGTGGCGGCATAATCGGTCACCTCGAAATTCGCCCCCATCGCGTCATAAAAGTAAAGACGCGCTCCGGGACCGGAGTTCAAGTTGTCGTAGGTGGCAAAGATCGGAACGACGACACCGACGCCTTGCATGACAAAACCGAAGTTGTCGCGCAACAACTTTGACAGGGCGCGCACCTTGCCATCCACACTCATTTCCTGAAGCTGGGTCCGACGAAAATATTGAAACGAATGTCCCAGCACCCGGGCCATTTCCCACGCCGTGGCTGGCACTCCCGCGATCGCCATGATCGAATGGCGATCGATTTCGAGAACTTTGTCCGCACGATCGTAAACAACGGTATTGCCCGCCGTGGCCCGCCGATCCCCCGCCACCAAAACGCCACCGGCGAACTTAAAGGCCAGAATCGTGGTTGATTCTGTCGGCACAAATTCATGATTGGCCGCGCCCGTGACATTCGCCGGCGTTTGGACCAAGCCCTTGCGACGCAACATCTGTCCAAAATCTTCGCCGGCTTGCGAAAACGTCTGGTCCAGCCCGAGCGGCGGCTTGTCCATTACTGTCCGGTTCGCTGACGGTAACGCTTGGATTGGTTCGGATCGACCTTGCGCATTTTTTTCAGGAGATCCTTGGTGTCCGGTCGCGACACGTCCGGCGATCGCGGTCCTCCACCTTCACCCTCTTTCGGCCCCCACGGAGCCGGATCGCTTGGCTTTTGAATCCGTTCCGGCATATAAAAAAACTAAGCGAACATGCGGTAAAGGCAAGCTGGGTCGGCGTCGACCGCTTGCCAGCAAATCTGCTCAATGCCAAAATCATAGACTCATGAAATCGGGCTCGGTCATTTTGGCGGGTACCATTCTCCTCGGGATCGCGGCCAGCGGGTTTGCGCAAACGTTCGCCCCCACCCCGAATCGTTCCAATTCGAACGTCGATCTGCAAACGCTGGCCAAAAAAATCGACGAGCAGAATGCGAAGATCGATATGCTGTCGCAACAGATTTTGAAACTGCAGCAACAAATTACCGGCCACAGCCGGCCTGGGGTGATGATTGGCGAAGCAACCCCTTCGCCGTCCGCGGCCGCAAGCCCGGAACCTTCGCGAGCGACAGGAACTGGCAACACGCATATCGTCGCCCGTGGCGAGACTCTCACCTCGATTGCCAAAAGCTATGGCGTGAGTGTGGGCGAATTACAGAAATTCAATCACATCGACAACCCATTAAAGTTGCAGGCCGGACAAACCGTTTTGATTCCCACCGGCCCTTCGCCATCTGCATCGGCCTCGAGTGGAGATTGACGATGGACGAAACCCCCTCCGCGCAAACGTGGTATCTGCGAAAGTACGCCGACGGAACCGTTTTTGGACCGCTCTCTTTCGAGCAGCTCGCTCATTGGGCCACCGAAGCGCAGATCGCGCCGCATGACATGATCTCGAACGATCAGCAAACATGGACCAAGGCGCCGATGTTACCGGAACTCGGGATGGATTGGCTGGTCGAGATCACCAGCGAACATTATTACGGACCGACTACGCTGGGCGCCGTCTACGAATTCGTTCGGTTAGGCGAAATTAACGAAGACACCATTGTCATCAATGCGTGTGACGGGACGCGGCGAGAAGTTCGCGACATGTTCGATTTGCTTTCGAGTGCCCGGCCGAACGCACCGGCCGCAAGCGGTATTTCCTATAATGTGCACGATCGCATCCGAGACCTGGAACAATCGCTGGATGAAGAGCGGCGGGCCCTCGAAGAATCCGAACAGCGCTACGCCGAACTTGAGCGCAGATACCAGGACCTTTTGCAGCAGCAAAATTTGTAGTCCTGGCCAGACTAGGTTTGAATTCGCTCGTCGATCGGATCGACTTCGTCACATCCCGCAAATTCCGTAACCGCCGCCAATGGCTGCTCTTCCTTTTTGGTTTCGAGCAAACTCTGTTCGCACAACCGCGCGTATTTTCCGCCGCGAGCAATCAACTCTTCGTGAGTCCCTCGTTCGATAATTCGGCCCCGATCCAGGACGAGAATTTGATCCGCATGAATGATGGTTGAAAGACGATGCGCAATCACGATGGATGTACGATTCGCCATCAGATGTTCCAGCGCTTCCTGAATCAAGCGCTCGGTCGCGGTATCCACGCTCGCTGTCGCTTCATCCAAAATCAAAATCGGCGGATCTTTCAGTAACGCTCGAGCAATAGACAGGCGCTGCTTCTCGCCCACACTCAATTTTACGCCGCGCTCACCGACAATACTTTCGAGTCTCTCCGGAAGCCTCTCGATGAACGAACGTGCGTTGGCCGCATCGACCGCGCGCCAGATTTCCGGATCGGTCGCGGTCGGCTTACCCATCAGCAAATTTTCCCGGATCGTTCCGTTGAAGAGAAAACTCTCCTGCGTGACCACGCCGATGTTTTCCCGAAGCGAGCGAAGGCTGTATTCGCGAATCTCCTTCCCATCGATGAAGATTTGGCCACCATGCTCCGACAATTCGTAAAAACGCGGCAGTAAACTGGCCAGGGTCGATTTTCCCGCCCCGGTCGTTCCGACCAACGCGAAAGTTTCTCCGGGCTGCGCGTGAAAGGAAATCCCTTCCAGGGCCAGTCGATTGTCATTGTTGTAACTGAAACTGACGTTTTCGTAGCGGACGTCCCCGGCGACGGCCGCTTCCGATCCGGTCGTTAGCCAACCGGGCTCAACCGGTTCGTCCATAATTTCGAAAACGCGTTCACCCGCTGCGCGTCCGGCCTGAAGCAGTTGGTTGAGCTGGTGCAGTTTTCCAACCGGTTCATAGAGGAGACCGGTCAGCATGAGGAACGCGACCAGATCGCCCAGCTGCATCGTGCCGCTCAAAACGTCACGTGTTCCGACGAACACGGTGAAGATGACGCCAAGCGTCCCGATCAAATACATCGACGGGTTGTAAGCCGCCCAGACTTTCATCACAATGAGCGTAGCCCGGCGCAGCTCGTCACTGACGCGATTGAACCGGCGGTGCTCTTGTTCTTCTCGCGCGAAACTTCGAATTTGCCGGATCCCGGACAAGTTATCGTGGAGCAGCGCGTTCATGGCTGAGGCCGCGCGTCGTTGCAAGCGATAGCGCCGATGAGCGGTGAGTGTGTACCAAAGTGCACCGCCGGCGAGAAGTGGCACCGGGCTTAGCGCAACGGCTGTGAGTTTGGGACTGAAATAGCACATCGCCCCAAACACCAGCACCATCTGCAACACCGCCATGACGCCTTGCTCGATCCCATCGATCAACACGCGTTCGACGGAAGTCACATCTTCCAATAATCGCGTCATCAGATCGCCCGTGGCGCGATTATCGAACCAGCGCAGCGGAAGCAGCTGCATGTGCGAATAGAGATCGCTGCGCAGATCAAAAATAACTTTTTGTTCGAACGTGTTGTTCAATACCAGACGAAGCGAGTTCAACCCGTTTTGCACCAGGGTCGCGAGCAGGGCGACCAATAACAACATCATCAGTTTTTCCGGATGATGTTGCCGGATGACGACGTCGAGCACCTGCTTCGTCACCAGGGGAAATACGTAAACCATGAGCGTGGCGACAATGGCGCAAGCCAGCATCCCAATCGCCAGCGCGGGATAACGCTTTAAATAGCGAAAAACCCGCCAGACGGTCTTCATTTCGGGTCGACGTTTCGAAGGCGCGCCCGAGTCTTCGCCATGACTTCCGTGAAATGGCACCATCCCTTAATCTACACCCGATCACTCCCGCTGCCGCGGGATTTATGTCGGTCTTTGAACGTCAGCTCCGCGATTCCCGATTTATCAAGCTGGCCGAGTCCTTCCGCGATCATGCGCTGATATTGCTCTCTGGTGGCGCGAGCCAGAGGAAGATCGAGACCGGCGCCGCGCGCCAATTCCACCGCGATTCCGCTGTCTTTCGCCGCGTGCGCTGCGGAAAAAAAGCAGCTGTGTTCCCGATTTTCCATGTCTTCTCCATCCGTTTCGAGGACACGCGAATTGGCGCCGGTTTGAGAAAAGACTTCGCGCAACATTTTCAGATCGAGACCCAGCGCGGCGCCAAGTCCGAGGCCCTCGGCCAGCCCAGCCGTGTTGATATTCATCACCAGGTTGACCAGCGCCTTAACCTTGGCCGCTTCGCCCGCTTTCCCGACAAATCGCATGTTCGAGGCGAGTTCCCTGAGAATGGGTTCCGCTTTTCGGAATGCGTCTTCGGAACCGCCACACATGAGGTAAAGTTTCCCCTCGCGTGCCTGCGTGATGCTTGAGGCCATGCAGGCTTCGAGTGATTGCGCGCCCACTTTCGCGGCGAGCTTCTCCACTTCCACGTGCACCTGCGGCGAAATGGTTGCGCAGTTCACGAATAATTTGCCCGCGGAATTGATCAACAAATTGTCGCCCGGATCGGAAAAGATCTTCCGCATCGCCTCGTCATCTGTCACGACCGTGAAAACGACATCCGATTCTGCCGTAACTTCGGACAGATCCTGCGCCGCGGCACACCCAAGTTCCCCGGCGAGATCGGTCGCGACCTTGCGATTGGAATCGTAGACCGCACTGACATGAAACCCGCGATCCTTTAGACGGCGCGCCATGTTTGCGCCCATTCGACCAACGCCCACGAAACCAATATTCATGTAAGATGTTCGACTTTAGATGTTCGATTCGCTACCGCCGATTTTCGGCCGGCCGCAAGAATGGCAGTAAGTGCCCCGGCTTCTTTCGGAGCGAATCTATCTTTTTACGAGACATCAACTCACCATCGTTGATTAATTCAAGCCAGTAGAGGCTTTCATCGGCTTCTTCGAGAGCTACTCCCAATTTCGCAGTAAATTCCGTCCGCGATCGCGCACGGCACGCTCCGCGGTAATTCGCTCCCACAGACGTAGCACTTCGAACAAGCTGGTTCGCCACCACGCGTCCTATGGTCGTGCTTGGTAGCGCATCAACCAACTTAAAGACTCGTAGCGCAAATAGTTTGGTTCGATTCTGAAGTTCCTGTTTGTTCACGGGGGATAACGCGACTTCGATATCTGACATCGAACATCTGACATCTCACATTCACCCGATCTTTCCGGCAAAGAACGGATTGTGTTGCTTCTCTTCTCCAACTGTCGTCATTGGCCCGTGACCGGGACAGATGATGGTCTTGTCCGGTAGAGTCAGAATCTTTTCGAGATTATTGCGCAAGGCGTGCTCGTAAGAAACGTTGCCACCTCCCATTGATCCCGCGAACAGCGAATCACCGACGATAGCGAGGGGCTGCGCCAAACCGGTAACCACAAACGTCATGCCGCCCGGCGAATGCCCAAACGTCAAACGGCATTCGATATCGAGTTTGCCGGCTTGAAAATGCTTTCCTTCTTCGATCGGTTCCGCGCCGGAAACCATCTCCTGCGCCGGCGCAAAAACTGTCGCGCCCGTTTCATTTTGTAATCGTTTCAAATCCGCAATGTGGTCCGGGTGCGCGTGAGTCAAAAGAATCAATCCAATCTTCAAATTGTTCTTCTGCGCAAACTGCAACATTTCCTCTGAATCAGCCCCAGTATCAACCGCCGCACACTCTTTGCTTTTCGGATCCCAGACCAGATAGGCATTGACCGTGATATCGTGGTAGCGCGTGTTGAACTGCGCCAAACCGTCCGGCATTGGCACGTCCGGCGGCTGCCAAATACCGGTCGCGAGATCGGATAGGGGGCGGGCAGCAAGTCCAAGGCACGAGGCCAGACGCAACAGCGGCAACTCGTCATATTCCCCGGCACGCAACTTCCGGATTTGCTCCGAACTGACTCGCGCCTTCTCAGCCAGTTCGGTATCTGACAAACGCAAACCACGCTGCGCTTTGCTAATCACGTCCGAAAAATTGTCTTCTAAAGGAATCATCGGTCTCAAACTGGCGTTGTCTGAAATTGCATTCTCAACTCATCAAAGCGCATCGGGGCAAAGGTTGCGAACTCTTTTGCGATGTCAGAAACATCAAAATCTTTCCCGGTTTCCAATTTCATCGAAGTCATCTTGACGTCGGATATTCCGCAGGGAACGATACGTGCAAATGCCGATAAATCGCCGCCCACGTTCAAGGCAAACCCGTGCATGGTCACCCAATGACGCACCCCCACTCCGATCGAAGCGATCTTTCGATCGCCAATCCAAACACCCGTTAGCCCGGAGCGGCGCTGTCCCGCTAAATCATAATCCGCCAAAAAATCGATCAGCATTTGTTCGAGCCAGCGCAGATACTTGTGCAAATCCTGGCCGCAAGCGCGCAGATCGATGATCGGATAGCCCACCAGCTGTCCCGGGCCGTGATAAGTCGCCTGGCCTCCGCGATTGATCGAAAATAACGGGTGCGGCAAATGCGTGGCGCCTAACAAACTTGATCGATCGGGTGTTCGTCCGATCGTGTAAACCGGCTCGTGTTCGAGCAGCAGTAATTCGTCCGGCGCCCCGGCACGTGGGTCGCGTTTTTGCGCCATGATCTGTTCCTGTAAACTTAGCGCGTCAGCGAAAGAAATCCGGCCGAGCCAACGGACATTCAAAGCGCTCATATTTGCGTCGCACTCGGAACGCCGAGCCGCGCGGTTTCCTGGGCGCGCACGTGAGTCAGCCCAATCGCCAGCGAGTCGGCCGCATCGGAATCGGGCGTTACCGTCAAACCGAGGAGCGCCCGAACCATAAACGCGACCTGACCTTTCGCGGCCCCGCCGCGCCCGACGGTCGCCTGTTTGATCCGAGCTGGCGGGTATTCAAAAATCGGCAAACCATTTTCCGCCGCGGCCAGAATCGCTGCACCGCGCGCGGCGCCGAGCAAGATGGCTGTCTTGTAGCTTTGCACATAAATCACCGACTCGAGCGCGCAACAATCCGGTTCGTGTTCTCTGATCAAGTCAGCCAAGCGCTCCCGAATGGCCACCAGGCACGACGAGGAGCGTAATTTGGCGGGATTGTGAATCGTTCCGAAATACAACGCGTGAGCTTTCCCGTTACTCACGTCGATGATCGAAACCCCAGTATTCCGCAGCGAAGCGTCGATAGCCAAAACCCGCACGGACTCAGCTTAAGATCGGCCCTTCCTCGTTCAAGGCGCAATTCAACTCGCCCAGATGCATAATTTCAATGTCGAGCCGCAACCGCGGTGTGATAGGGTGGTTATATAACTAGATTGAAAACCAATTCATCCATCGCGGTAATTCTGGGGATTGCGTTCCTGACCGGCGCGGCGTCGGAAAGCTTCGCCAAAGGACATGGCGGTAACAATAGCGGCGGCGATGGCGGATCTGCACCGCCGGCCTCGAGCGGTGGCCGTTCCGGGCCAACTGGCGCGCGCGTGATGCCGTCAAGTCTGCGAACGTCCGGCGGTCTACGAACTTATTCCGGGAACAACTTTTACCGGACCAATGTTTATCGGCCGGCATCTACCACCACCGTGAATGGCAGTCGCACCTTATCGTACCCGGCCGTTCGCGGGAGTATGACTGCGATCCACTCAAACGTCAGTGGTTCTCATCATCTCAAAGGAAGTCAGTTGTCTGCCTCGCGGAACGTTCAGAAACTCACCGGCATAAATCAGCACGTCTCGGCCGGGAAGACATCCGCAAAAACGACTCAGAAAAATCGAATCCACAACAATCTTTCCGCTAAGAGCAAGCTCGACCCGCAGACGGCTTCGCAGTTGCGGCATTGGAACGGCAAACGGGACAGTGCGACGGAAGCGCGCCAAAAAAATCTGGCTGCCCGGCACGATCACCATGATCGCCACTGGTGGAGACGTCATTGCGACGCCTTCATCTTGTTCGACTTCGGGTGGTGGGGTTGGTGGGATGGCTGGTGGTATCCCGCGTGGGGTTACGATCCGTACTATTCATACTACGGATACGACCAGCCGATCTACAGCTACGATGGATTGGCGCCGGACCAGATTGTGGCCAACGTCCAGTCAGCGTTGCAGCAGCAAGGCTATTTTTCATACGCCGTGGACGGTCAAATGGGACCGCTGACCCGCGCGGCAATCGTAAATTATCAGCGCGACCACATGTTGCCGATTACCGGCAACGTCGATCCGGCCACGTTAGGCGCCCTTGGCCTAACCGATTGAAGAATGCGTGACTAATGGGCGGTCCAGGCCAAAACCAGGAAGACGCAGCCAACCGCTCCAAAAATAAGACTAACGATCCAAAACATCGGCTTCCTGGTCAGAGCCGAAATCGCGGCAATAGCGATTGAGATCTGAAACAGCGTGACGCCGCGCGCAAAGATTTCGTGTTGGTGGAAATTCTCCTTGGCCTCGTCTTCTTTCGCCTTTGCTTCCTTTTGGATCTCGGTTTGTTCGTCGGCGTAACGTTCCGCCCTCTTTTTATCGTCTTCCTGCGGATTGCCCCCTAACGACATCTTGGCATCGAGCACCGCCGCCTTGATGCCTTTAGCCTGGTAATAAGCCCAATGATCCGCCGCCTGAATCTGGCTCATCATGGCCTCATTGGCATGAGAACCGGAAAGCAAGCCCGCGATGGCGGCCAACACCGCCAATAGCGCCGTACTCAGGGCCACCCACGAAATCCATCTTTCTCCGCTGTGTTCCGCGCTGTGCTGCACATGTTCGTGCAGATGTTCCATTGGGACTTCGGCTTCTTCCATGGTTGGAGATTAAATGCTTCTGGCAGGAAAAGCACAATCGTCATTTCGTCCGGCCCTGACCGGTTGTTTATTCAGCGGAAAGGACCTCGCGAGCATGCCCGTCGCAAACGAATCAGGACCAAAGCGCAGTCGGGTGAGCGCCGGCCTGTTGATGTTCCGCCGAAGAGACAATCGCCTCGAGCTGTTGCTCGTCCATCCCGGCGGACCGTTTTGGGAAAACAAGGACCATGGCGCCTGGAGCATTCCAAAAGGAGAAGCGTCCCCTGGCGAAGACCTGCTCACGCGCGCGCAGATCGAGTTTGAAGAAGAGTTGGGAATCAAAGCGTCGGGAACCTGGATCTCGATTGGGTCGATTAAACAGGCCGGCGGCAAAACCGTCCATGCCTGGGCGTTCGAAGGCAATTTGCCGGCAGATTTCACGATAAAATCGAACACGTTCGAGATGGAATGGCCGCTGCGCTCGAAAAAGTTTGCGCAATTTCCAGAAATCGACCGCGCTGAATTCTTTTCCGAAGAAATTGCGCGTCAAAAAATCAACCTGGCACAAGTCGAGTTCATTGACCGCTTACTCACCGCCTTGAACCTGTGATATCCGCGTTCAGACCCAATGAACTGTTATCGGCCTGATTTTGGTCAACATATTTGCCTCCCATCGAGAGGGGTGTGGCTGATCTCGATTCAGGGCGATGTTTGGCCGGCCGCCGGCGTATCGGATTGGTTCGCGAGCACGCAACGAAAACCGTAAATGACGTCGTGCTCGTTCCGATCGACCACATTGCGATACGAGGATTCCATCTCCACTTTGTTGCTGGTCGCCCACGAGCCGCCCCGCAACACGCCCCAATCCCGCACGGCCGGATTTCCGCTTCCCTTGTAGCTGTCAGCGCACCATTCCCAAACGTTGCCGCCCAGATCGTAAATGCCTAACGAGTTTGGCTTAAAGCTGCCCACCGGGGAAGTCGTCGGAAAATTATCGAGATAATTTTCGATGATCTGTCCGCCACGGCGTTTCGCGCTGCGGTCGGAATAATTTCCGGCACCCGTGGGCGGCGGCCATTGCTTCCCCCAGGGGAATTCATTCTTGATTTTCCCGTCCCGGGCCTGAGGGGTGGCACCGCCCTCGTTGGCCAGACCGACCGCGATACTCCACTCCGCATCTGTCGGGAGTCGATAAAGCTGATGCTCGTCGAGAAGATTCTCGTCATGTTCCTTGTCGGTAAGCCATTTGCAAAAGGCGTTGGCATCGAACCAGTTTACTTTGACCACCGGATGGGTGGGACCCTGCTGAAAGTCGGCCGCTTCATAATGATGACCGGTCGCCCGAACAAACGCGTCATAGTCCTGAACGCGCGTTTCCCAAATCGACATCCGAATGTCGCTGACCGGAACGAACTTCATGCCTAACGAATTGGTCCACGCCTGTCCCGGGGCTGGCCCCGCGCTCTTTTCCAACCGCGCTCCCAAAAACGCCTGCTGCTGAGGCTCAACTTTGCCTTCGACCGATTCCGGTTTGTACCCGGGCAGGTGGAGCTCGTATTTCACCGGGCCGGGTTTCACTTCCTCAATCACTAGTGGGGTCAGTCCAAGTAAACGGCCATCCGCCACCACGACTGCTCCGCCCGGCGCGCTCGTAATCTTCACGCTCCCGTTACCGAATATGAACCGCGATGCGTTTTCCTTTTCCGCCCGAACATCCAGCTCCTGACGCTCATCCGGCCAAGCGTCGATGTGCGCGACGATGTCGTGTTTGCGCACCGGCAAATCGAACTGCAGCGGCGTTTTCCCACGTGAAATTCCATCGATCGAAATTTCAGCGCCTGGCGGGTCGCTCGTGATTTTTACCGGTGCGGCCACGAACGCGATGAGCTTGTGCTCGATATTGTTACGGTTGATTTCCACGCGATCGCGCAATTCCCAATCGGCCTGCCGCGCGATCAACAAATACTTGCCGGCCGGCAAATCGTTCAGCGTGGCCGGAGCGATACCGTCCCGGTGAACCTGCCCGTCTTCACTCGCCAAGGAGAATTGCGCGCCGGAGGGTTGTGATTCGATATCAATGCCGCCTTTGCTGCGAATCAAATGAAATGTTGGCAGATCGAACGAACGGCCGCGGCTCAGATCGACCACGCTTTCGATCGGCTCGTAGCCCGGCTGTCGGATTTCCAATTGATATTTGCGAGGCTCCAATTCGCTAAAAATTGCCGGCGCCTTCTGAACATGATCGCCAAGAATGACCATCGCCCCGGCCGGGTCGGTTTGAATTTTGGTGTGCAGGTGAAGGTCCAGGTTGTCGACCGAAGGTTTGCTCTGTATCCACAGCCAAGAACCGACAGCCGCCGCGACCAAAACCGCAATACCTGCGATCCACGGCCCTGTTCGGCGACGTCTCCTCGGTTCCTCGCCTCGCGCAATCGCGGCCAGATCTTCATGCATCTCAGCCGCGCATTGGTAGCGCCCGCCGGGTTCATTGTCGCAAGCCTTTAGCAAAACCTCATTCAGGCGCAGCAACTCCTCCCGATCCGGGCGCGCCGTCAGTGTGGAATCAAGTTCGGGGAAATCGAGACGGTCTTTCCCGGTACTGACTTCATAAAGCAGCTTGCCCAGACTAAAAACATCCGCCGGCGGAGTGCCCGGTCCTTCCGGCGGAACGTAACCTTCCGTTCCGACAAATGAACGCTGGCCGGTCGCGGCAACCAGTCCGATATCGGCCAGCTTCGGAACTCCATCGATAAAAATGATGTTCGACGGCTTGATGTCGCGATGAGTGAGATCACGGGCGTGCAGCGTCCCGAGTGCGTCACTCAACGAAAGTCCAAGCTGGATGGACTCGTTAGCCGAAAGTTTTTGGTGTCGCGCCAGATCGCTTTTCAACGTCCGCGGTTCATAATTCGCCACGTCAATTTCGCGCCCGGCAATATGATCGTCGGCCAACTCCATTATATAATAGAGGTATTCCTGCGTTTGGCCGACGTGAAGAATGTCGACAAATCCGGGATGCGCGCGCGAGATCGGCTCGAAACTCGACATGCCTTGGAACTCGCGTTGGAAAGCGCGCTCGCTTTCAAACGTCGCGCGATAAACCACCTTGACCGCCCGCATCGCGCCGGTCACGCTCCGCGCGAGCCAGATCTCGCCGTAAGCGCCACGGCCGATCACCCGTAAAACTTCGTGATCGGGGATTACCGGGATTTGCGCGGACACGTTGTCGGGGATGGGCGGATTTTACACATGGCGCAGACGGCAGGCAATGCGTTGTCGAAGGCCAGGCCACCCATCCCCGCAAATGACGCCGCTTAACGTTCACCCGCCGGGCGACGCTCTAATTTCTGTAGTGCCTTGATTTCCTTTTTCAAAAGCGCTGCTACGCGGTGTCGGGCGAGATACACCTGCCCGACGTTCACTCGCAACTGATCTGCTACTTTCTGGGCCGGCCATTCTTTCCGAACGTAGCAATCGAAGATCTGAAATTGTTTCGGATCGATCTTCTTCTTCAATCGAGACAACGCAGCGGAAAATAGATTTTCCTGCCACTCTTTCTCCCATAGCACATCCAGATCGACACCCTGGGCATCGGGGATTCGCTCGATCGTCGCCGTGAATCGATCGTCGGCCAGACGTGGCCTTTTCGCCGCTCCGGGGGCGCGCTTGCGAAACTGGTCGACAATGCGCCACCGCGTGATCTGCAACAACCAGCCCTTAAACGAGCCGATCGCCGGATCGTATTTCAGTTTATCGATCTTTTTCGCGACCGTGATCACGGTTTCCTGGACGACTTCCTGCGCTTCGACATCCGTGAGCCCGGATTGACGGGCCGCCGAATAAATCAACTTCCAGTAAGTATCGAAAAATTCCTGCCAGCGACGCTGGTCGTCCCAGTTTGCCAGCCGATCAACCAAGCTACGGCGGGTCTGAACCAGCGTACCGGTTTTCATGATTTCGGATTGTAACCGGAGTCATTGACCAGGGGCAAATAAACATGATCCGCGGTTAACAACTGCGGCGACAAGTTTTCTGAAAGATTTCGAGGCAGACGGCGTATTTCACTCATGAAAACGCCAGCCGTCCTTACCCGAGTTGCGGAAACAGCCAAACGATTCGGCGCCGCTTGCCGCCAGGTTCCAGCGCGCATATTTGGCGATGTTTCCTGGCGACCGCCCGACTGGCTCAGGCGGCTAGGGGTCGAATGGCATCGGATCGAAACCACCTATCCCCGAACGGTCGCGGCCGGGCTGATCAGTCTTTTTGTTATCGGATGCGCCGGCACGTGGACATGGAGTTGGTACTCACATTTGCCCAAACCGCGGCGCGTGACGGCCCGCATCGAAGAAATTCCGGTCACAAAACTCGGAAAGGATCTTCATTTCCCCCAACTCAACATTCATTTCAGCCAACCCGCCGCGCGCCTGGAGGACTTACACAAGCCGTCGCTGAGCGGGGTTCGGATCGAACCGGCCATTCCCGGAAAGTGGCATTGGGGATTCGAAGACATGCTGGTTTTCGAACCATCACAGGATTGGCCGGCCGACCAGCAGTTTCGGATCATTTTCGATCAGAAATTCTTCCCGCGACATGTCTTGATGGAACGGCTGGTTTACGAGACGCACACGCCTCCGTTCACGATCGCGATCAAAGATTTGGAGCTCTATCAGGATCCAACCAATCCGACTTCACGCCAGCTCACGGCCACTCTGGAGCTTTCACACGCCGCCGGAAATGATCTGGAACGATATGTGCAATTGAAAACGTTAGGCGATTCGCAAATCTTTCCGCCTAACGACCCGGCGCCGCATTTCACCTTGAGCTACGGGTTGCATCGCCGCCTCGTTTATGTCCGAACATCGGTGATTTCGCTTCCCGACAAGGAAGATTTCGCGCAGCTCGCGGTCAACAAAGGCGCACGAACCGAGCAAGGCGACGCGGCCACTCGGGTGACGGTGGACCAAAAAATCCGGGTCCCATCCGTGGCGACGATGTTCCGGATCGATTCGATCCAATCGACCATCGCCAAGAACAAGAA
Source organism: uncultured Verrucomicrobiae bacterium (assembly GCA_963846065.1). Classification (GTDB taxonomy): domain Bacteria; phylum Verrucomicrobiota; class Verrucomicrobiia; order Chthoniobacterales; family UBA10450; genus DASPUI01. The sequence continues at coordinate 316,265 of CAWJUP010000001.1, read as the reverse complement.
CGGCGAACCGGAACAACTGGTGATCCTGACGACGACAGCAGACATTAGCACGCGCGATCTGGCGAAAGCACTCGAGATTCGCATGCTGCCCAAGCGAGAGGCATCAGCGGCTGAAACGGCTCCTGAAGTGGAAAGTCAGGATACTGCCCAGTCCAGCGAGTCAGCGGATACCGATCAAGAGGCCGATTCATCTGATGATTCGACTGGATCACAAGTAAAAGAGACGGAGCTATGGCAGAGCGCGACCGACGTTCCCGACGAAATTATTGATCACGCGCCGGTCATCCCTTACACGATCGTTCCTTCCGAAAGAGCGCAAGACCGGCAACACGTTCTCAAGATCGCGGTCGAGCACGAAGGCGAACTTTACGTGCGAGTGCGCAAAGGAGTTCGCGCGATGGGCGACTATCCTTTGACGGAAGACTACAACGCGGTCGTCGCCGTGCCTGCGTTCCCCCGCGAACTTCAAATCGAGGGACAAGGAGGAGTTTTGGCCCTCAACGGCGAGAAGAAGCTTTCCATTCGTTCCCGCGGATTACAGGGAATCGAATACGAAGTCGCTCGCGTCGCCACTTCGCAGATCAATCACCTGGTCAGCCAAACTGAAGGCGAGTTCGAACACCCGCGTTTCGCCGATCCTGAACTGTTTGATGAAGGAAATATTTCGCGCATCGCGACCGAGCGTCAGGGGATCGCCATGCAAAACGAATGGAAGGCGAACTACTCCGCGTTCGACTTCTCTCAATATCTCCGAAAACCGTCCGACGGTGGTAGTGAACGCGGTCTGTTTTTCCTGACCGCGCGCGGATGGGATCCGACCAGGAAGAAATCGATCAAATCAATTAAGGATTCGCGGTTCGTTTTGGTCACCGACATCGGGATCCTAACCAAGAAGAATGCGGATGGCAGTCACGATGTTTTCCTGATGTCGATCAAAGAGGGTCGGCCAATGGCGAATGCCAACGTCGAAATCATCGGAACGAATGGGATCGCCGTTCAGACAGCGCAGACGGACGCCGACGGGCACTGCAGCTTTACCTCGATCGAAAAATCGGACCGTGACAAATCGCCGGTCGCATTCGTGGCCCGAAACGGCGACGATGTCGCTTTCATTGCCTATTCGAGGGACGATCGTCAGTTAAATTTTTCCCGTTTCGACATTGGCGGCGCGGAAAACATCGCGCCCGATGGCGTCGAGGCATTCGTGTTCACTGAACGCGGCGTTTACCGGCCCGGCGATGAAATTCACGTCGGATTCGTGGTGAAACAACGCAATTGGAGCGTGAACTTGAGCGGGTTACCCATCGAGACGGAAGTGATGGACTCGCGCGATCTGCGTGCGCAAAGCAAGAAGATTGCACTCCCGGCCGGAGGATTTGGCGAATTCAGTTACACCACGGCAAACGATTCACCGACCGGTCTCTACACGTTCAATCTCTATCTGGTTAAGAACGGAAAGCGCCAAACGCTGCTCGGATCAACCACGGCCACGGTCAAAGAATTTCTGCCGGATCGCATGAAAATCGAGACCCGTCTTTCCAAGGAGCAAACGCACGGATGGATCACCCCGAACGACACCAAGGCGTTGATCGTGCTGGCGAATTTGTATGGAACACCCGCCACGGATCGCAGGGTGACTGGCAAGATCGAATTAGTGCCCTCCTCTTTCCGATTCCCGGACCTGGGCGACTACAATTTTTACGATCCGCTTCTCGAGGACAAAAAGTCCCGGCAAGAGCAGACGGTCGATCTGGGTGAAAAAAGGACAAACGACTCCGGTCAAACAGAATTTGATCTCCAGCTCGAACGTTTCTCCGACTCGACTTACGCGATGCATTTCGTCGCGGAAGGCTTCGAAGGGGATGGCGGGCGGAGTGTGACCGGCGATATCGCGACGCTGGTTTCCCCGCTTCCGTACGTTCTCGGTTGGAAAGCGGATGGCGATCTCGGCTTCGTCGAGATCCATCAGCCTCGTCTGGTCGATCTGATTGCGGTCAATCCACAACTCGAGCGAATCGCTGTGGAGAACATCACCATCAACGTCGTTTCTCAACAATATGTTTCGGTGCTGAAAAAGCAGGAGAACGGCAACTACGGCTACCAATCTGTCCTGAGACAACTGCAGGTGAAATCCGAGCACGTTTCAATCCCGGCGACAGGTCTGAGTTATCCAATTCCGACAAACGAGCCGGGAAATTACCTGGCGGAATTGCGCGACGATCAAAACAAAGTGTTGAACATGATCCATTTCACGGTGGTCGGCCCGAGCACCAACGGTCATGCCTTGGAGAAGGATGCCGAACTCGAGGTCAAACTGGATCGCAAGGAATACCGGGCCGGCGAGGAAATTTCTGTCAGCATCACCGCTCCATATGCCGGCAGCGGGCTGATCACGATTGAGCGCGACAAAGTTTGCGCGCATCAATGGTTCCAATCGAATTCCGCCAGCACGATTCAACACATTCACCTCCCCGCGGATTTTGAGGGCAGCGGTTACGTCAACGTGGCATTCGTGCGCGCGCTCGACTCGAAGGAAATATTCGTCAGCCCGCTCAGCTACGGGGTTGTGCCTTTCAAGTGCAATCTGGAAAAGCGCCGGCTGAACATCGAAATCGACGCCGCCCAGAAATCAAAGCCGGGCGAACCGCTCCGCATTCATTACAAAGCAGATCGGCCGGGTAAAATCGTGATCTTCGCGGTCGACCAGGGGATTCTTCAGGTGACCGATTTCAAGACACCCGATCCGCTCGGATATTTCTTTCGAAAATCCGCTCTTGGCGTCGAAACCTCACAGATTGTCGACCTCATTCTTCCGGAATTCTCGCTGTTGCGCTCCGTCTCGGCCTTTGGCGGCGGCGAAGACGTCCAGAAATTGAATCCATTCAAACGGGTGACAGAGAAACCGGTGGTCTTTTGGTCCGGGATTCTCGATGCCGACTCAACTACGCGAACGGTAACGTACGATGTTCCGGATTTCTTCGACGGAACATTGCGGATCATGGCGGTGGCAGTTTCAACCGATATGGTCGGATCGACGGACCGGAATGCGCTCATCCGCGGGCCTTTCGTGATCACCCCCAGTGTGCCCGTTCTCGCCGCGCCCGGCGATCAATTCGAAACCGGCGTGACCGTTGCCAACAATCTGGAAGGTTCCGGCGAGAACGCGGAAATCGAGCTTCGCGCCGAAGTTTCAGGGCAATTGTCAATTACCGGTGATGCCACGCAAAAGATTCGCATTCCCGAAGGCCGTGAAAAAACCGCGGTTTTTCGGTTTCACGTCAACGATCAACTCGGGTCCGGTGAGATTAAATTCAGCGCGCGGGCCAATGGCACCGCTTTACAACGTCGCGCCACTCTAAGCATTCGACCGGCTGTTCCTTACGTCACCGATATCCGAAGCGGCAGCTTCAAAACGAGCATCCAAGTTCCAATCACGCGGCAGGTTTATCCCGAATTCGCAAAACGAGAGGCAGCTGTTTCGGGCGTGCCGCTCGGGCTCGCCCGCGGACTCGATGTTTACCTGAAGGATTTTCCGTTCGGATGCAGTGAACAAATCACCAGTGGCGCATTCTGCCGGCTCCTGCTGGCGAACGAAGCCGACTTCGGGTTGAGCCGGGCCGAAATCAATCAGCAAATCGAACGCACCTACGACATTTTGCGCCGGCGACAGAATGCCGAGGGCGCATTCGGTTACTGGGCGCCCGAGAACGGAGATCACATCAGCTTTATCTCCGCTTACGTGATGGATTTTCTGAGCACGGCGAAGTCGAGTGGCTTTCCACCACCCGCTGAGATGTTCGCCACCGGCCTGCGCAATTTGCAAAAAATGGTCGGCCAGGAACCCTCCAGCCTTTCCGAGGCGCGCAGCGTTGCTTACGCGATTTACCTTCTGACGCGTGAAGGTGTAGTGACGACGAACTACATCTTAAATGTCCGCGATTACCTGGAAAAAAACGACCAGGATAAATGGGAAAATGACCTGACCGGGGTCTATCTGGCCGGCGCGCTCAAGTTATTGCACAAAGACAAAGAGGCCGAGCGCTTGATCGCCCAATACCGCGTCGGCGAGCGCGCGCCGGAAGAATGTGGCGATTTCTACCAATCGCTTGGCGCAAATTCACAATATCTCACTGTCATCGCGCGCGAGTTTCCCGATCGGTTGAAAAAACTTTCTCCAGCCGAGGTGGAAAAGATCCTGGTCGAAATTCGCAATGGTCAATTCAACACCCTGTCCGCTGCCTATGCGGTGGCGGCACTGAAATCGTATTCCCACGCGGTCGCTCAACACGTGCCGGAACAGAAGATCATCGAGTTGCGAGCAAAAGGTCAAACCGCGCAGTTAGCAGCTGGCGCTAAGCTGATTGAACATCACGAGTTCTCGCGCAACGCGACCTCCCTGCGCTTCGAAAATGCGGGCGAAGCGGGACCGGCCGCATTCTTTCAGGTCATCGAAGCCGGATTCGATCGCCAACTGCCTAACGAAACATTAACGAACGGCTTGGAGGTTTATCGGGAGTTACTGGACGAAAATGAGAAGCCCGTCACGCAAACCAAACTCGGCCAGCCAATTCATGTTCGGCTGCATGTTCGTGCGACCGGGCCGCAAGCAATCACCAACGTCGCCCTGATCGACCTATTGCCCGGAGGATTTGAAGTTGTCGGATCGTCCGTCCACGCCGGCGTTTCGTCCATTACGGGCGTTGATTACGTCGATCTCCGTGAGGATCGCGCCGTCTTTTTTGCCACCGCCACAGATCACGCGCTGGAAATCAATTACCAAATCAAATCGTGCAATCGCGGAGAATTCACCATCCCGCCCGTCTTTGCCGCCTCGATGTACGACCGCAACGTCAAAGGTCGCGGATTGGGTGGAAAGATCACTGTGATCGAATGAAAAAGAGTCGGGGAGATCGAGCAGCGGGTTGCCGAGCGAATTCGCTGCATCGCCGGTTCCTGCGCTCAATTCGCCGTCTCGTTGTGTGCGCGGCGGCTCTAACTGGAGTTTGGCTCGCTTTACCCAAGCCACCCTTGCTCGAGGGCATTCCCTTTTCGCAATGTGTTCGCGATCGCGACGGCAAACTTTTGCGCGTCACCCTGACCCCAGATCAAAAATTTCGGATCTGGACACCGCTGCCTGAAATCTCGCCAGACCTCGTGGGCGCGACTTTGCAATACGAGGATAAACATTACCAGCGTCACCTCGGCGTGAATCCAGTCGCCCTGGTTCGGTCGATAATCGATCTTGCCCGATTCCATCATGCGACGAGTGGCGGATCGACCATCACGATGCAACTGGCTCGACTGCGTTTTCATCTGCATACGCGAACGATTTCGGGAAAACTCAAACAGATCGAGGAGGCGATAGAGCTCGAGCGCCATTACTCGAAGTCGCAAATTCTCGAGGCGTATCTCAACCTCGCCCCTTACGGCCGAAACATTGAAGGGGTTGGTGCCTCCAGCCAAATCTATTTCGGCAAGACCGCCGCGCATCTCACGAATCCGGAAGCGGTCGCACTCAGCGTCATTCCCCAGAGTCCATCCCGGCGCGCACTGTCCGATCGGGAAAATGTATCCGTCGTTAAAGCGCAGCGAAATTGGTACGATCGCGCGCAAACCGATTCCGGGACGGATTTCTCCGCGCGCCTCTTCAGCCCTCACGCTCAAAGAGATCAAAAGCTTTTAGCGCCACATTTTGTTCAACAGATCCTCGAACAACGAATTCCCGGCCAAGAAATCAGGACCACGCTCGATTTGGAAAAGCAGGAGCTGATCGAGCGTCGTGTCCGGGATTACGTCGCAACGAACCGTGGTCGCGGAATCAAGAATGCCGCGGTGATGTTGGTCGATACGCGAACAATGGAGGTCTTAGCGCAACTTGGTTCGGCCGATTTTTCCAACGTGGAAATTGACGGACAAGTGGATGGAACTCGCAGTCCGCGGTCGCCGGGTTCGACCTTGAAGCCCTTCGTTTATGCGATGGCCCTCGACCAGGGACTCATTCATCCCCTTTCGATCTTGTCAGACGCTCCGCAAAGTTTCGGCGATTATAATCCGGAAAATTACGATCGAGAATTTGTCGGGCCCATTCGCGCAGGTGACGCGCTGGCACGCAGTCGAAATATTCCGGCAGTGGCTCTCACCGCTGAACTTTCCCATCCGAATCTTTACCAGTTTCTGCGTGGCGCAGGTGTCCCGTTACCAAAATCGGAATCGGTCTATGGTCTCGCCTTACCCCTCGGCGGCGCGGAAGTGTCCATGCAGGATTTGGTTCGTCTTTACGCGGCTTTGGCGAACAACGGCGAACTGCGTCCGTTGCGTTACCTTCACGAGGCGCCCGCGTCAAAGCAGGGGAGAGTAAATAAGCGAATCGTGTCGCCGGAAGCGGCGTTTCTGACACTCGAAATGCTCAACAGTCCGCGGCCGGAATTGAATTACATCGATTCAAACCAGCTGGCGCCAGTTTTCTGGAAAACCGGAACGTCCCATGGTTATCGCGATGCCTGGACAGTTGCCGTTTTCGACCATTATGTGGTTGGCGTTTGGGTCGGAAATTTCGACGGGAAACCGTGCAATGCTTTCATCGGCCGCACCGCCGCGGCTCCGCTGGCGTTTCAGATTATCGACAGTTTGCGCGCGGCCTGGCCGGAACCGCGTGGACCGCATCTGCCGCCGCCGGGAGCAAATATAAAACGGGTGAAGTTCTGCGCGGTGTCCGGCGATTTGCCGGGATCGCATTGCCGGGATCTCGTGGAAGGATGGTTTATTCCCGGAATTTCACCCATCAAAACCTGCGACGTTCATCGCGAGGTGCTGGTCGACGCCGCGACCGGATTACGGGTTCCAACGGATGACGCGACACACGAACTACGGCGCGAGGTCTATGAATTCTGGCCAAGCGAGTTCTTATCCATCTTTGCCCGGGCTGGAATCCAACGCCGGACACCACCGCCATTCCTGCCCGGAACGGAGCCGGAATTCAGCGCGCGAAGCGGAAATCCGCCGCGGATTGTCAATCCCATCAGCGGTGGCAAAGGCGAAGTGTTGCAGTCGAATGCGCTTCCGCTTCGCGTTCAAACAGATGCGGACGCCCGTGAAATTTATTGGTTCGCCAACAATGCGTTCGTCGGGAAATGCCGAGCGAACGACGTCCTGGCCTGGAATTCCTCAGCCGGCCATTATCAGCTGACCGCGCTGGATGATCAGGGGCGATCTGCTTCGTGCGATCTGACCGTCCGCTAGCGGTGCAAATTACGTCGTTCTTCCGCTGACGCCTGAAGCTGGGCGTGACAAACAGACCGTTGCCGCTACAGGTAAAATGAATGTCTCGCGAGTATACGCTACAACGCAGCCCGCATCCGACGGCGATCCACATCGATTATGCGGCCGAGCTAAATGAACAGCAGTTCGCCGCGGTCACGGCATCGCCAGGGCCGCTTCTGGTTATCGCCGGCGCCGGGTCAGGTAAGACGCGGACCCTGACCTATCGCGTCGCTTACCTGCTCGAGAACGGAATCGACCCGCGCAACATTTTGTTGCTCACGTTTACGAACAAAGCCGCCCGTCAAATGCTCGATCGCGTCGCTAATTTGTTGCCGATTGATGCCAGCGGCATTTGGGGTGGCACGTTCCACTCCATTGGAAATCGCATGCTGCGCCGGCACGGCAGTGCCCTCGGTTACTCCAGCGGATTCAGCATCATGGATCGTGAAGACCAGAAGGATCTGATCAACACCGTGGTGGCCGGCGCCGGCATTGATCCCAAGGAAATTCGTTTTCCGAAAGGAGATGTTCTCGCCGAAATTTTCAGTTTCGTGATCAACACTGAAACCGCGATGGAGCAACTTTTGGCGGAAAAATTTCCTTACTTCCTGCCGTTGCTCGACAAAATCAAAGACGTTCACCAGCGCTACGAAAAAAAGAAAAAGGCGACGAACTCGATGGATTTTGACGATCTGCTGGAGAAAACGCTGACGATGTTGCAGCGGGACGAGCGCATCGCCGAAGTTTATCGCCGGCAATTTCAATTCATCCTGGTGGACGAATACCAGGACACGAATAAGATCCAGGCCGACTTCATCGACCTGCTCGGTCGCGATCACCGCAACGTGATGGTGGTGGGTGATGACGCGCAATCGATCTATTCCTGGCGCGGCGCAAATTTTCAAAACATTCTCGAATTTCCAAAGCGCTATCCGGACGCGCAGGTCTTTAAGATTGAACTGAACTACCGCAGCGTGCCGGAAGTTCTTCGGGTGGCGAACGCCGCCATCGTGGCGAACGTCGAACAGTTCCAGAAAAGTCTTCAGGCGACGCGACCGTCGAACAGCGTGAAACCGGCGATCGTGGCGTTAAACGACGGCAGCGAACAAGCACAGTTTGTCGCCCAACGCATTTTGGAATTGCGCGATGAAAACGTGGACCTGAACGAGATCGCCGTCTTATACCGCGCCCATTATCACGCGGTCGAACTGCAGCTGGAGCTTTCGCGACGTGGGATTCCGTATCAAATCACCAGCGGTATCCGATTTTTCGAACAGGCGCACATCAAAGATGTCGTCTCGTTTTTGCGCGTGGTGGCAAATCCGCGCGATGAAGTTGCTTTCAAACGAATGGTGAAATTGCTTCCGGGAATTGGAAACCGCAGCGCCGAGAATCTTTGGGAGGCGTGGGACAAATCAGCGGTCGCACCGATCGCTGGCGGCGAGCACCCGGCCTCGACACCGGCGACCACGCCCCAATTTCGATTCGGAGATACCCTTCGCGCGATGAACGTCGGTGCAAAATCGAAAAAACATTGGTCCCAGCTGGCCGAGACGTTCGATGAGATCGCACCGGGCGGCCAACCCAATCCGCCGTCGGAAATGATCACCTCGGTGGTGGAAGCGATTTACGACGACTACGCCAAGGTCAACTTCACCAATTACGAACTGCGACGGGAAGACTTGAATCAGCTCGCCGCCTTCGCGCGGCAATTCAGGGATTTGAACGAGTTTCTTTCCCAGCTCGCACTGATCAGCAACGTGGACGCCGAAGCAGCACCAAACCAAAATGCCGACAAAGAAGCGGTGAACCTGTCCTCGGTCCATCAAGCGAAAGGTCTGGAGTTTCATACCGTCTTCGTGATCTGGCTGACCGACGGAATGTTCCCGAGCAGCCGTTCGCTCGACGCGCGTGATGCGCTGGAAGAGGAACGCCGGCTGTTTTACGTCGCAGTGACGCGGGCAAAAGATGAACTCTATCTGACCTATCCGCACATGCGCCTGACCGGCGGCTATGGCGACGTTTTTCAACGACCGTCGCGTTTCCTGAAAGAAATCCCGAACCAGCTGGTGGAAGACTGGAACGTGCGAAGAAAATAAAACGCAGATTTCGCAGATTCGCACGGAGGGAAAATCATTGGCCAATAATCGGGAAAAACCTTGGTAATCTTTGGCGACATGATTCTTTCTCCGGAAAAGAAAATCGCAGGTGTCCTGGCGCCGCTCTTTGCCTTACGCCGCGAGGACGATCTCGGTATCGGCGATCTGGGCACGCTCCGTCAGTTTATCGACTGGGTCGCTGACGCCGGATTTCAGCTGGTGCAACTATTACCCGTCAACGAGACGGGGCCGGACAATAGTCCTTACAACGCGATCAGCGCCAGCGCGATTGATCCGATCACATTGGATCTATCGCCGGAAGCCCTGATCGATCTGTTGCCACAGGAATTCGAAACGATTTTGGCCGACGCCAAGGTCGCCAGCTTACGCCGCGGCCGGGTGAAGTATCGCCGCGTAAAAAAACTGAAGCGGCATTTGCTGGAAGCGGCATTTGAGAATTTTTCGACCAACTCTTCAAGCGATCGCCGGGCGCAATTTGAACAGTTCTGCTCGGAGGAATCAAACTGGTTGGGCGACTACTCACTGTTTCGGGCTTTGATGGAAAGCAATCGTGGCACGGAGCAATGGGACAAATGGCCCGATCACCATCGCTCACCGGAGGTCGCGCAGGGCTGGCTCAGTCAACAATCGCCTGAAAAACGAGATCAGTTGAAACGTCGGCAGGAATATTTCTCCTATGTTCAGTGGATCGCGAACTGCCAATGGCGCGAAATCAAAACTTATGCGGAGGGCCATGGCGTTGCCTTAATGGGAGATATCCCGTTTGGCGTAAGTTACTACAGTGCAGACGTCTGGGCGCATCCTGAGCAATTCATGCTCAATTGGTCCGGCGGGGCGCCTCCGGAAATTTATTTCAAAGATGACGAGTTCACCCAAAAGTGGGGACAAAATTGGGGTATTCCGCTTTATCGATGGGAGGTGATGCGCGCAAACAACTTCGGTTGGTGGCGGCAACGTGTTCGTGGAATTCGGCAAATGTTTCATCTTTTTCGAATCGATCACGTTCTGGGATTTTATCGGATCTACTCTTTTCCCTGGCGGCCGCAGTTGAACAAAGAATTCCTTCCCCTGGAGTGGAGCCAGATGCTCGGTCAAACAGGCGGGCGCGCGCCCCATTTTTCGCCGCGCGACGATTCCAACCCGCACAATTGCGAAGTCAATCGACGGGAAGGCGAAGAATATCTGCGGGTGGTTCTGGAAGAAGCCGGCGCGGAGCGCGTCGTCGGCGAAGATCTTGGGACGGTCCCGGACTATGTTCGACCGAGCTTGCACTCGTTAGGCATTGCCGGGTTCAAAATTCCGCAATGGGAGATCTACTCTGGTCGCGTCATGCCTGGAGGCGCCTACCAGCGAATGTCCGTGGCAACCTATGCCACCCACGACCACAAACCGATTCGCGAACTCTGGGATGATGCCACCGAACCTTCATCGCCGGATTCCGACCAGGCGCGCGACAATCTGAATAAGATCGCCGAATTCGCCAATTTTCACCGGCACGGCGAGCACATTGATTTCGAGAGAGACTTTTATCCGGCGATCATGGAGGCGCTTTTCCAGTGCGAATCGTGGATCGCGGTGGTGATGATCACCGATCTGTTAGCACGAAGTTATCGCTTCAACGTCCCGGGAACCGCGGGCAACACCAACTGGAGCCGTCGAATGCAACGGAGCGTGAAACAGTTGCAGTCCAGCGCAAAAGAACGGAGTCGCATGAGGTTGATTCACGATCTACTGGCGAAATCGGGACGTGCTGAGGTGGGACGGTTCACCGGACCGGCCGCGAATGCCAGTCCGGCTCGGACCGATTGAAGCCAACGCCTGCCTAAACCTCTCGCTCACGAAAAATCGTTGTTTCATCTCCGTAAATCTGTGGCAGAGAAATCTGTATGAAATCTCCTATCAAAGTCGCCGTAACCGGCGCCGCCGGCCAGATTGGCTACGCCCTGCTATTTCGAATTGCTTCAGGCGAAATGTTCGGGACCGATCAGCCGGTTTCGCTGCACCTGATCGAAATTCCGGCTGCGATCGGCGCATTGCAGGGCGTGGTGATGGAGTTGCAGGATTGTGCATTCCCCCTTTTGAAATCAATCATCCCGACAGCCGATTTGGATGAAGGTTTCCGTGACGTGAATTGGGCCTTATTGGTCGGAAGCGTCCCGCGCAAAGCCGGCATGGAGCGGAAAGATTTGCTCGGTATCAACGGCAAAATCTTTGTCGGCCAGGGCCAGGCAATCGAAAAAAATGCCGCCGCCGATGTGCGTGTCCTGGTCGTCGGCAATCCTTGCAATACCAATTGCCTGATCGCGATGAATCATGCGAAAAAAATTCCGGGCGATCGTTGGTTTGCCATGACGCGACTCGATGAAAATCGGGCCCGCGCGCAGCTGGCCCACAAGGCCGGAGTGGAGATCACCCGCGTCACGAACATGACGATTTGGGGAAACCATTCGGCCACGCAATATCCGGATTTTTACAACGCGAAGATCGACGGTAAACCGGCAAATGAAGTGATTCGCGATGAAGCATGGCTGAAAGGCGAATTTATTTCGACCGTGCAACAACGCGGCGCGGCCATCATCAAAGCACGCGGGCTTTCGTCCGCCGCTTCGGCCGCCAATGCGGTCATCGGCACGGTTCGCTCTCTCACCACCGATACCCCGGCCAGCGACTGGCATAGCGTTGGGCTGTGTTCGGACGGCAGTTACAACGTGGAGAAAAATCTGATCTCCTCGTTCCCGGTCAAAGTGCGCGGCGGCAAATGGGAGATTGTGCAGAAGCTACCACTAAACGACTTCAGTCGAGCGAAGATCGATCAATCCGTTGCCGAGCTGAAAGAGGAGAAATCGCTGGTGGCGGAATTATTGAACGCCTGATCCAAAACAGCATCTTCTCGCCACGGTGTCATGTCGCCGTGCTCGGTCATTGCGTTTCGGATCTCGAAAGCGCCCGGAGATTGCGGGGCGGCTCCAACATCACTGCCGGCTGCTCGTCTTATCGCTCTCGCAGGCGACACGCCTGCCGCCACAAAGTTAGACCAACTTCTCGCCGGTCAGTCGTTCGAATGCCTCCACGTATTTGGCAGCCGTTCGAGCGATCACATCGCCGGGTAGTTTCGGGCCCGGCGGATTCTTGTCCCAGTCGAGCGTCTCCAAATAGTCGCGAACGAATTGTTTGTCGAAACTGGGCGGGCTTTGGCCGACCGCATATTGATCTTTCGGCCAGAACCGGGATGAATCCGGCGTCAGCACTTCGTCGATCAGCAAAAGCTTCCCGTCCAGTTGGCCGAACTCGAACTTCGTATCGGCCACGATAATCCCACATAGGTCCGCGTGATCGCGACCCTTGGAATAAATTTCCAGGCTCAGATCTTTGACGCGTTGCGCAACATCGTCGCCCAGAATCTGGGCGCACTGTTTCATGTCGATGTTCTCATCGTGACCCATTTCCGCCTTGGTGGAAGGAGTGAAGATTGGCTCGGGCAACTTGGACCCGAGCTTGAGGCCCCCCGGCAGCCTGATTCCGCATACGCTTTGAGATGCTTGATATTCTTTCCAACCCGATCCGGCCAGGTAGCCGCGCACCACGCATTCCACGGCGAGAGGTTTCGTTTTCTTAACAATCATCGACCGGCCGGCGAGCTGATCGCGATGGGCCTGCAATTCCTTCGGAAACTCGTCGAACTTGGCGGTAATGAAGTGGTTTTCGACTTTGCCGAATCGTTTGAACCAAAACTCCGACAGCTGAGTCAGGACCGCCCCTTTTTTCGGGATCGGGTCGGGCAAAATGACGTCGAAAGCCGAGATGCGATCGGTCGCGATAAACAGGAGCGTATCGCCAAGATCGAATACCTCCCGGACCTTGCCGCTGCGCAGTTTTTTGACTCCGGGAAGATCGATTGAGGATTGCGTTTCAGTTTGCATCGCTCAACGCTTAACGCTCCACGCCCAACTTTCAACGTTCAATTCAAATTTCTCTGATCGCGCGGCAGAAATAATAAGAGATGTCTCGACCACGCGCGACATGACAAGAAAGTAGACGTGAGCGCGGGAGCGTTACACGTTGTTCGAATGGCTGGAATCGTCGTCAAACCCCGCGCCCGAATTTTTCACGGACATGACTGGGTTTTTTCCAGTGAGGTTCTGAAAGCTTTCGGGAAACCGGCGGACGGCGACGTCGTTTCGCTCAAAGATGGTCGCGACCATTTGATTGGCAGCGCCATTTACAATTCCAAGTCCCAGATCGTCGCGCGGCGCTTCTCCCGCAGGCGACAGGACCTCGATCTCGATTTTTTCACGCGGCGAATCGAGCAAGCCTCGGAATATCGAGACCGCCGGAATATCGATTCCAATTTGAGACGGATGGTTTGGAGCGAAAGCGACGGACTACCCGGCGTGATTATCGATCGCTATCACGACCATTTCGTTCTGCAAACAACCACGCTGGCGATGGATTTACGGAAACAGCTGATTGTTGACGCCATCCTGAAGCTTTTCGGTGACAAGGTGACGATCATCGAACGAAACGACGCACCGGTTCGCCGAGCCGAAGGCTTGGAGCTGCAAAACACCATTCTTCACGGCGCCGACCCGACCGAGATCGAGATTGAAATGAACGGCGTCGCCTTCCAGGTCGATCTTTTGCACGGGCATAAAACCGGTTTTTATCTCGATCAGCGTGATAACTATGCGCTGGTCGCCCACTACGCGAAGGATCGGCGAACGCTCGATTGTTTCACCAATCAGGGAGCCTTTGCGCTCGCTTGCGCAAGAGCCGGTGCTACGGAAATCGTCGCGGTCGAAGAAAATTCCGAAGGAATCGCGGCGGCGAAACGAAATGCCGAGCGCAATGAGCTTGCCATCGATTTCCGCCAGCATGATGTGTTTCAATTCCTGCGGTCGGCGGAAAAGTCCGATGCGCAATTCGACCTGATCATTCTCGATCCGCCATCGTTCGCCAAAGGGAAAGGTGGATTGAAGGATGCGTTGCGTGGATATCGCGAACTGCATTTGCGCGCCTTCAAGTTGCTGTCCAAGGATGGCGTACTGGCGACCTTTTCCTGTTCGCACCACGTCACCGAGGAACTTTTTGCACAAACAATTGCCGATGCGCTGGTCGATGCGCGACGGTCGGCGCGACAGATTCGGCGTTTGGAACAGGCGCTTGATCACCCGGTGCTTCCGACGATTCCCGAAACGGAATATTTCAAAGGTTTTCTGCTCGAGATGATGCCCGGGCGCTGACCGCGTTGCCTAAACTTCAGCTGCAGAAAGTCCGTGAAATTTCTGGAAAACTTTGCGCAGCCTATTAAGGTGCGCCGAGAGGCGAGACGACGAGGAGAGCAGATTGAAAAAATTTGATATGCCGGAAAAGATTCGACCCATCGAGCAGATGTTGGAATTGAGCGAAGAAGAAACCATGTCACCCGAGCATCTCGATTCGCAGGTGCAAAAGGCGCAGGACCAATTGCTCCAGCTCAAACGTCAGCAGGACCAGATCGAAAAACAAAAGCGCGAACTGGAAGAGTTGAGCCGGCGGCAGGAGGAACTCGAACGGGGCCGCGCGGAAATGACCGACAAACTCACGCGCTCGCTCGTCGTCCTCGAACGCGAAACTTACGACGCGCAAAAACGCCTCGAACAACTCCGGGCGATGCGGGAAAACTTTGGTCAACATCTGGAATTGGTCGAGGCGATCGATCCGAAAAGCTGGAATCCGTCAGACCTGCATAAAGAACTGAGTCGGGCTTTAAGCACGGTTGAAAGCGCCCGGGTTGATTTTACCCAACAAAAAAGTCGATTGCAGGCGACGAGCGACAGTGAAGATGGTGAAGCCTTCCCGGAAATAGCCGCAGAACTTTCCGATCTCGGCGGCCGGACCTTTTCGCAATGGCTGAAGATTGGGCTGGCCCTCAGTTTGCCTTTAATCATTTTCGGCGTGGCCGCTTTATTTGTATTTTTGTGGATGGCTTCTTCGGGCCGGTGATGCTGCATGCTTCGGCGCTCACTTAGATCGGCCTCCACGCTCGATCAGACCAAGCAACAATTGGCGCAGCAGGAATCTCAGCTGCGTGAACAGATGCAAAAGCTTGAAAAAATGATCGCGGAAGCGCCGCGACTGGTCGAGGAAGCGGAACGGCGGCAACGTGAAGAACTTTTGATTCGCGCGGGCGATGAACGCAATCGGCTCGATGTTTCAATTTCGATCCACGACAAACGATATGATGGGAGTTTTAAGCCGCGGCGCGGTTCCCTTCGGAAAGAGCGGCGAGAGGGACGAATCGTTTTTCTGGTCTTGGTCGTTGTTCTTGCCGCAGCAGCAATTTGGCTCGCCACCCATCTGCCCCGTTTTTAATTCATGGCCGATTCTGCAAAGATCGACGTCGGGTACGTGGCCAAACTGGCCCGCCTCAATCTAAACCCGGAAGAAACCATACTGTTCCAAAAGCAACTGAGCGACGTCTTACGTTATGCCGAGAAGCTGAGCTCGATTGACGTCAGTCACGTCGAGGCGGCTACACACGCCATCCCGGTGTTCAACGTTTTTCGAGAAGATGAGCCGCATGATTGGTTCACCGCCGATCAAGCCCTGAGTAACGCGCCCCATCAGGCGAACAATCTTTTCATCGTCACCAAAGTCGTCGAATGAGCGTGGCCGAGCTGCCGGCGCTCACGATTGCCGAGCTTCAACAGCTTCTTCGTCGCCGCGAGATTTCCCCGCGAGAGACACTCGAAACTCTGCGCGCGCGCATCGAACAAATCGATCCAAAGATCGATGCCTACCTGTCTCTCGATCTCGAGGCGGCTTCGAACGAAGCGGACAAGGCTGATGTTTCACTTCCGCTGGGCGGAGTTCCGATCGCCGTCAAAGACATCATTAATGTCGCCGGGCAACCGTGCACCTGCGCATCGAAGATCCTGGCCAACTATCGCTCCACCTACGATGCGACCGTCATTCGCAATCTTCGCGCGGCCGGCGCGATCCCATTCGGCAAAACCAACATGGACGAATTTGCGATGGGCTCGTCCACCGAGAATTCCGGAATGAAACCCGCGCACAACCCCTGGGATTTGTCGCGCGTTCCGGGAGGGTCCAGCGGAGGCTCGGCCGCGGCGGTGGCGGCCGACATTGCCTTCGGCGCGCTCGGGACCGATACCGGTGGCTCGATTCGCCAGCCCGCCGCTCTTTGTGGGCTGGTGGGGGTCAAGCCAACCTACGGTCGGGTATCGCGCTTCGGTGTGACTGCGTTTGCCTCGTCACTTGATCAAGTCGGCTCGCTCACCAAGACCGTGCGCGACTCGGCCATGATCATGCACGCCATCGCCGGACACGATCCGTTCGACAGCACGTCGCTGAAGGAACCGGTCGCCGATTACGGAGCGGACCTGAACGAAAATTTGCGCGAAATCCGACTGGGATTGCCTAAAGAATATATGATCGAAGGCATCGATCCACAGGTGAAGAACGCGATCGACGCGGCGATCAAACATTTCAGTTCGTTAGGCGCAGAGATCGTCGATGTCAGTTTGCCGCACACCGATTACGGCGTGGCGGTCTATTACTTTCTCGCGACCGCGGAGGCTTCGGCCAACCTGGCGCGGTTCGACGGCGTGCGCTACGGCTACCGCGCCAAAAACCCGAAGGACTTGCTCGATCATTATGGCCGGACGCGTGAAGAAGGTTTTGGTTCGGAGGTCAAACGCCGCATCATTCTCGGAACCTACGTCTTAAGCTCCGGTTATTATGACGCTTACTACATTCGCGCACAGAAAGTCCGCGAATTGATTCGGCAGGATTTTCGGAACGCCTTTCAAAAAGTCGACGCGATCATTTCACCGACTTCGCCGGTCCCCGCTTTCAAACTGGGCGAGCGCACGAACGATCCGCTCCAGATGTATTTGGCCGACGTCTTTACCATTCCGGCAAACCTTGCCGGTATCTGCGGACTCAGCTTGCCTTGCGGTTTTGCCGAGGTAGAGGGCGTGCGGTTGCCGATCGGGTTGCAGTTGTTAGGTAAAGCTCTCGACGAAGGTCGAATTCTCCAGATTGCTCACGCTTACGAGCAGAGCACGACGTGGCACAAGGTCAAACCGACCCTTTAATCAACGATGTGCCGGGGCGATCTGCTCCGCCTTGATCATCTCAAGTCGTTTGGCTTCGAACTCTCCTTGTTCCGCGGCGACTTGGGTTAATTTGCCTTTGCCGTGCCACATCCCGGGCTCGATCTCTACTTTGAGATAGATTTTGCTTCCAGGCTTCAGGGTAACTTCCGTTCCGGAGTTCTCATCTTCGATTTGAAACACGTGATGACCGGCCGAAATCGCGCCGATGAACACACGACCGTTATCGATATCGACCAGGCTCTTGCCATCGGCTTGCACGGTGGGTGACAACAAACCACCCATGTAGTTGCGCGGGCGATAAACAACGACGGTGGCGGTCCCCGGACGAGCCGCGGCGGACAGCCTTGCCACCGTAGCCGCGTTAGGTTGTCGCATCGCGTCCGTTTCACAGGAGCAAAGAATTCCGCAGACAATGAAGGCGAGAGAAAGCTTTGAGTACATGTAGGTTTTTTCGGATGGGTTTGGAGCCGACGACCGGGATTGAACCGGTGACCTACGGTTTACGAAACCGTTGCTCTACCAGCTGAGCTACGTCGGCAAATCTGGGGCCGCAAAGATGCCACCCAATGGAGGGGCGGGCAAGGCAGTTCATCGATCCTCAAATGCCAGGGCCACAGCGGCAGGTCATGCTCTGGAACGCGGGCGATTCCCGGTTGCGACTCGCGATCTCGGATACCAAACTGCGTGGTGAACCGCTTGGACGACATCATTGCCACGAAACGGCAAGAGGTCGAAAAACTCCGCTCCGGCGCGACCGAACTGCGACGCCAGGCATTGAAACGAAACAATTTTCGTGGATTCCGGGCCGCCCTGCATCGGGCAGATGGCAGGATCGCCGTCATCGCTGAGATCAAAAAAGCGTCGCCTTCGGCTGGAATCATCGCCGAGTCTTTCGATCCGGTCACAATCGCCCAAGATTACCAACGTGGAGGAGCGGCCGCGATTTCGGTGCTGACCGATGAACTTTTTTTTCAGGGGCATCTCAGTTATCTGGATGATGTCCGGGCAAATATTTCTCTGCCCACGCTGAGGAAGGATTTCATTATCGATGAGATCCAGGTCTGGCAATCGGCTGTGGCCGGCGCGGATGCAATCCTGCTGATCGTCGCAGCCCTCACTGAAGAGCAGCTGGTCGATCTCTTGAAGACGGCCACCAAATTCCAACTGGATGTTTTGGTAGAAGTGCACACGCGGGAAGAAATGGAACGCGCGATCGATGCCGGTGCGGAAATCATTGGGATTAACAATCGCGATCTGACTTCGTTCCAGGTCGACCTCGCTGTGACCGAACAACTCAGTGAAGAAGTGCCTAACGACGTGATTCTGGTGAGCGAAAGCGGGATCAAATCAATCGCCGATATCGAGCGAGTGAAAGCCTGCGGCGTGAACGCGGTTCTGATCGGTGAAGCGTTGATGCGGGACCAATTGAGAATCGAAGAGGCCACGCGCTAAGCGTCGGCCCAGGAAATTCGCGATTATTTCACAACGCCGATTTCCGCACGGCGATTTTTCGCCCAGGCCGCCTCGTTGTGCCCGGAATCTGCCGGCATTTCCAAGCCGAAGCTCACCGTTTGAATTCGCCCACCGTCCACGCCTTGCGCAATCAGTCGTTCCCGCACCGCACCCGCGCGCCGGTCGCCCAGACCACGATTGTATTCCGCCGTTCCGCGTTCATCCGTAAATCCAGCGATGATAATCTGGGAAGATCCATTCTTCATGAACTCCGCGATTTCCTGGATCTTGCCGCTCTCGGAAGAACGAATCGATTGGCTGTCGAAGTCGAAATAGATCGGTTGAAACTGATGGCGATCGACATTGCTCCCAAAGAATGAAGTGCCCTCCTGACGTTCCGGTAACGGCGTTCCGGTCACATAATCGCCCGTCGAACCCGCGCCACCCGCGCCTCCCGGGCCGCCCGTTTTGTTCGCGCAGCCGATCAGGGCCAGGACGCTGAAAATGGTGAGGATTGAGGGTAACGCGCGTGAACAATTCATGATATGCGCAGAATAATGCGGTCGATTGAGGGCGCAAGCAGGCCGCACTTATCAACTCGACGTAAACGAGCGCTTGATCGTGCGCCAAATGCCCCGCGGTCCGGCCAATTTACCCGGTCGAGCGACCAACACCGAACGAGTGGAGTGATTCAAGATCTGGCGAGTCAGATCGCCCATGATGTAATGGCGCAACATTCCTCGCGCGCGCGTTGATCCGGTGACGATGAGGTCGTAATCACCCTCCTCGAGCTCGGCGAATACTTCATCGAGAACGATTCCGTGACGAATCCTGACCTCGGTGGGAACTCCCAATTGTTCCAAATCTTTCTTCTGCTCGGCCAGATTCATGCCCAACTCCGAATGAGACTGGAGCAAGCGATCCACGTCCTCTTCCATTCGCACGAGATCCGCGTACATGGCAGGAGGTTCAGCCATCACGTGAAGCAGCGTCACTGAAGCGCCGATGGGGCCTGCCATTTTTCCGGTAAATTGCAAGGCTTGCTCGATGAAAGCCTTCCCGCCAGTGCACACCAGAATACGTTTGAGTTTGGCGCAGTGACCGATCGCGACCAGAACCGGGGGCGCGATGCTCTTAATCACCTCATAAGTGTTACGCGGGCGCCAGTGCGAAACGCCCTGACGTAAACCGACCACCACGAGATCATACGGGTTCTTGGTTGTTTCGATTACGATCTGGCGGACCGGTTCGCCCAAACCGATCTGGACTTCGGGATTGAGCGACTGGGCGCGGAGCAACTCCGCCTCGCGTTCGAGAGCCTCGCGCAAAGTCCGTTCCTGATCTTCTCCTGCGGCGACTCCCAAAAGCGTAATCGCAGGCGTGAGCGGGCCCAGCAGCGCACCCAGACGCGTCGCGCCATCCGTCGCCAGCGTTCCATCGCTGCAAATGAGGATTTTCATGGTTCGGCGAGTGCTTCGAGGAAGATCGAGAAATTTCTTCTTCGGCTGATCACAATGAGAGATGTCTCGACTTCGCTCAACATGACAATCGATTTAAAGCTTGTGCCCGGTCAATAAGGTGTAGATCACGATCGCCGCGCCGATCAGCGGAAGCGGAACAAACGCGAGCCGGATCTTCGGTCCGGCAAAATATTGCGTGAGAATGGCGCCGATCTGAGCACCGATGGCGGCGCCGGTATGCATCACTAATGCAATCAGGATATCGACATTCCCTTTGAGGGCGTGGGAAAACGTGCCGTAGCTCGCCGAAATGATGATTTCGAAAAGATCGGTGCCAACTGCGAGATGCGTGGGAATGCCGAGAACATAAACCATCGACGGCATCCGAATGTAACCCGCGCCGCCGCCCAGAAAACCGCTAAAGAATCCGCCAATCAGCGCGACGCCCAGAATGACCCAGAGCGAGATCCCGCGCACGCCGGAAACAGGAAGATCGATCATGGGCCAAATTTTCAATCGCTGAATCGCGCGCGTCACCGGTTGAAACGCCGACCGATCGCGTTTCCCCGCGCCTTTGCTACGCTTCGATCCAATAGCTTTTAACGTCTTTAAAGCCTCCCAAACCATAAAGCTGGAAATTCCGAGATAGACGACGATCGAAACAACACTGACGACAAAGTTTATGTTACCGGCACGCTTCAACATTTGGATCAGTTGAGCGCCCATCTCCGCTCCGATGATCGTGCCGATGGCCATGATCAAACCGAGTTTGAAATCGATATTCCCCAACGCGCGATGCTGCTTCGCAGCTACGACGGACTTCCCGACGATATGGGCGAGGTCCGTGCCAATGGCAAAATTCCACTCCACGCCCACCAATCGGAGCGCGGGACCGGCAATGAAGCTTCCGCCGACGCCGAAAAATCCACCCAAAACGCCGATCACAAAACCGGTCACACCGAGATAGATCGGGCTGATGTGAGTGTGAGAAATGGGGAACCACATCGCGCTACTCCGAACGGCCGCGAATCACGCGCAAGAGGAAAGTAGTGACGATCTGAAGCAGGATGGCCTGCCCGATGATCAGGCAAATTGCCAAAAACGAATAACTAAGCCGGTGAAATTTTTCCAGGCCAGCCAACATGCCTCCGAGAAAATGCAGGACCAGGAAAAAATAGGCGAAGACCAGGACCGCATAAACAACCAGTTCGATGGCAAAGGCTTTCAGGGTTTTGGCTGCTTCCTTCTTCATCGGGAGTTATTCGCTTGCGCTTCGTTTGGCGGTTGGGAACAACTTCGTCAATCAGCAAATTCCTTTGCGCCTCAGCCGTTTTCTTTTAACGTTCCCCTCCACTTTCTCATTCCCACGAAATATGGCCGACGCTGCTAACAAATATCCCGAAAATGTAGCGGGAAAGTTTTACGTCGATGATCAATGCATCGATTGCGATCTTTGTCGCGAGACGGCGCCGGCTAATTTCAAGCGTAATGACGACGGCGGACATTCCTATGTCTATAAGCAGCCGGAGACGCCGGAGGAGGAAGGTCTTTGCAAAGAGGCAATGGAGGGTTGCCCGGTCGAGGCGATCGGCAACGATGGTGGCTAACTGCGCCGCCACTCGCTGAAGCATTGAAGCGGGCGCGTTCGCGGACGAAGCTCTGCCATCAACCATCAACCATCATCTCCTCCGCCTGTCGCCCTAACGATTGCCGGTTCGGATAGCAGCGCCGGAGCGGGAATTCAGGCCGACCTGAAAACATTTACCGCGTTCGACGTCTACGGCGTGACCACAGTCACGTGCATCGTCGCGGAAACGCCGGAAAAAGTTTCCAAGATCGAGCCCGTTTCGGCCGACCTGGTCCGAGACCAAATTGAGGTCCTCACCGGAAGTTTTCCGATTGGCGCGATCAAGACGGGTCTGCTGTGCTCGGCAGAAATCGTGCGGGTCGTGACCCAAACGCTGAAAAGTCTTGGCCAGATCGCTCTCGTGGTCGATCCCGTCTTTATCGCGACCGGTGGTGATCGATTGCTTGAGCCGGCCGCGATCGAAATCTACGAACGAGAATTATTTCCATTGGCTACACTGATCACACCAAACCTCGATGAAGCTGGACAACTGCTGGGACGGAAAATCGACAGTCGAAAATCAATGGAAGACGCGGGCCGTGCGATGTTGGCGAAGTATCAAAACCAACGTTTTGCTGAAAGGCGGTCACCTCGCCGGCGAACAAGCGATCGATCTCTTGTTCACGGCCAGCGAAATGGATGAATTCAGCGCGCCGTTTATTCGTGACATCGCCACGCATGGCACCGGCTGCACCTACTCGGCGGCTATTACTGCGGGTCTGGCCCTCGGGAAACCCCTGGAACAGGCTGTCGGCGAGGCCAAGCGATTCGTCACCCATGCGATTAACCGTCACTTTCGCTGGGGCAAAAACCTGGACGCGTTGAATCAGACCTAATCGCGTTTTTTTTTGCGCGTTCGCTTTTTCCACGGCTTCAGTCGCATCGCTTCTTCCGCCGCCGCCGTTTCCGCTTGCTTCTTGCTTCGGCCAACGCCTTTGCCCAGAACAATTCCTTCCCAAATCGCCTGGACGACGAACGTCTTGTCATGTTCGGGTCCAGTTTGGGAAAGAACTTCGTAGCTCGGGCTTTGCGGTGAAATGCTCTGCAATAACTCCTGGAGCTGGCCTTTTGGATTGATGTCGACCGGTTCTTCGGTGATTCGGGCAAGATCTTCACCCGCCTGGGTGAGCACAAATTTTCGCGCCGCTTCGAGTCCGCCATCCAAATAGACCGCACCGATCAAGGCCTCAATCGCATCGGCCAGGGTGGACGTGCGGGTCCTTCCGCCACTGGCTTCTTCACCGCGGCCCATCATCAAATATTGTCCAAGATCGAGTGCAAGTGCGTACGTTTTCAAAGCATCACGCGAAACCAGTCGGGAGCGAAGTTTGGTCAATTGGCCCTCCGGAAAATTTCCAAAACGTTGATAAAGCTTCTCGCTGATCACCAGTTGAAGAACCGCGTCGCCCAGAAATTCGAGACGCTGATTGTCAAAATGACGCTGCTGGGTTTCGTGTCCGAGGCTCGGATGAGTCAGTGCTTCCGTCAGCAACGATCCGTTTTGAAAATGATATCCAATTCTTTCTTCGAGCGGGCTCACCTTATCGCTTTTGGTAAATTTCGAGCGACGTGAGTACGTCCAGCGCACGCTGAAGAACGGGATCGCGTGCGGGTTGGCGGGATTTGCCGCCCGCGCGTCGTTGCGCGTCGGGAATATCCAGTTCGGGATTGGTGCCCGCGAGAAGCGCGGCCTCGTTCAAATGCGGTCGATCCGGCTCGTAAACAAATGGCGACATCCCTTTTTCATTACTCATCTGAAAAATCTGGCGTTTGTCGGCGAGCGACATTGGCACCGGCAGGTCGGGCTTAATTCCGTTCGGAAACAACGATTGACCGTCCGGCCCGATCACTTCCGTGGAAGCCATTCGCAATATCTTCCCGCCAGACAGCGCCGAATCGACGTACTCGGCCGCGCGGCCGGAACTGGGTTGCCCAATGATCAGCCCATGATCGTCGCTCCGAACTGCCGCCGCCACCGCTTCCGCGCCGCCCGCCGTATCGGCGTCGGTCAATGCGACAATCAAACCTTTGAACGATGGGTCCCGGTCGGATTCGAAAGAACGGTCCTGATGTGTCGCACCCTTTCGCAACACGAACAGGGTTTTTCCTTTGGGACAAAAACGTTTGGCAAATTCCGCGGCTGTCGCGAAATCCCCGGGCGGTTGCGTGCTGGCGCGGAGATCGACGATTACCGCATCCACTTTTTTGGCGCCGAATTCCGTAAGTTTGCGATCCACCGTCTTCAGATTGGCGGCGGTCAACGATCCCGGCCGCAGATAACCGATGTGGCCTTCGAGAACCTCGCTGTAAACCGGAACATCCGGCGTCGCTGCTTCACGGTCGGACAAGATCATCAACCGGTTGGGTTGGCGAATGAGCAGTCCTTCCAGCGTGGCGCGATTCAATTCCGTTTCGCTGACGACGTCGGAATTGGTGAAATTGTTTTTGATTTGCGAGAGCGCGGTTTGCAAATCGGCCGGCGCGAGGGAATCGATCAGATCGGGCGGCGTTGACGGGCTGGGTACGGGCAGCGGCGGTTTTTGAGCCGGCGAGGGCGATTCCGCAACCGCTTCGATCGGAACGGAAGCGGCAATCCACAGCAACAGGCAAAAAAGTCGGAACATCTGCGAATTCTTTATTCGTTATTCGGCGAAGCTGCAATATCGCGCCGAAAATGGCAGCCTTCGAAATGAAGCCGTGAAACGCCTTGGTAGGCGCGTTCGCGCGCGGCCGTGACGGTGGCTCCCAGGGCCGTCACCGCCAGCACCCGACCACCGGCCGTGACAATGTCGTTACCCACGCGCTTGGTTCCGGCGTGAAACACTTGAACGTCCTCCAGTTTCGCCGCTTCATCCAAACCTGAAATAGTTTTGCCGGTTTCGTACTTGCCGGGATAACCACCCGACGTGAGCACCACCGTCACTGCCGTACGTTGATCCCATTCGATTGAGCATTGATCAATCCTCCCATCAACCGTTGCTTGCAGGAGCGGCAACAAATCCGATTTCATCCGCGGCAGAAGAACCTGGGTTTCGGGATCGCCAAACCGACAATTGAACTCAAGAACGCGTAGACCATCAGGCGTAATCATCAGCCCGGGATAGAGAAGGCCGCGATAGGGAACTCCCGCTCCTTCCAATCCGGCGATCAGCGGACGCATTACCTCTGCTTCGAACCGGCTCCGAAGATCCGGGTTCCAGTTGTTCGCCGGACTCACCGCCCCCATTCCGCCGGTGTTCTCTCCTTCGTTCCCATCAAATACCCGCTTGTGATCCCGCGCAGACTCCAGAAGAAGATAATTTTTCCCATCCACCAGCGCATGCACCGAGCACTCGGAGCCGCGCAGAAATTCTTCGATCACAATACGGCGCCCAGCTTCGCCGAACCGGCGCTCTTTCATCATCGCTTCCACGCTGGACTTGGCCATGCCGCTATCCGATGCGATGACCACGCCTTTGCCGAGCGCCAAGCCGTCGGCCTTTATCACTGCCGGAAATCGTATTTCGTCGCAATATCGCAAAGCTTCATCTCGATCCGAAAACGTTCGAGCCGCCGCCGTCGGAATATTTTGCGCACGCATTAATTCTTTGGAAAAAATCTTCGACGATTCGAGCCGGGCGGCGGATTTTGTCGGGCCGAAAACGCGCAAGGCACTGGCACTAAAAAGATCGGCAATCCCTAACGCCAGCGGGTCGTCCGGGCCAACGACCGTAAAATCGATCTGATTCTGTCGGGCGAAACGCGCGAGCCCCGCCACATCGCTGGCCGAAATCGGAACATTCTCCGCCAGATCCGAGGTGCCGGCGTTTCCCGGTGCGCAAAAAATTCGATCGACCCCGGATGATTTCCTGAGTTTCCAAACCAGGGCGTGTTCGCGACCGCCGCCACCGATGACGAGGATTTTCACAGGGCCAGAGCGTACACGTCCCGATCCTGCTTTTGCAAGCAGGTGCAAATGCTCGCCCTCTTGGGCGGCAACACCCTCTCTTTAAAAGCGTTATCGCCTCACTTCGCCCGGAGAAATCGATATCGCGAGTTTCTCTGTGTGACGAATGATCGTGACCGTCGATTGCGCGCCGATTTGCTCGGCCACCAGCAGTCGATGCAGTTCGTGAATGCTCGCCAGCGGCTGATCGTTGAAGGCAACAAGCACATCTCCATCGCGCAGACCTGCGCGTTCCGCCGGGCTTTCTTTTTCCACGGAAATGACGAGAACACCGGTCTCGCGCGGCAAATTGTAAAAGCGTACAATCCGCCGATGGAGCGGTACGTTTTGTCCGGCGACACCGATGTAAGCGCGGCGAATTTTCCCGTCCCGGATGAGCCAACCGGCAACAAATTTCGCAGTGTTGCTTCCGATCGCGAAACAGATTCCTTGCGCCGGTCGGATCATTGCGGTGTTCACGCCGATCACTTCGCCCGCCGAGTTGACCAGCGGTCCGCCCGAGTTTCCGGGATTCAAAGCCGCATCCGTTTGAATGATGTTATCAATCAATCGCCCTGACTGCGCGTGCATCGAGCGTCCGAGCGCGCTCACGATTCCTGCGGTCACGCTCGCTTGAAAACCCAGAGGATTCCCGATCGCAATGACGATCTGTCCCACCCGCAGACTTTCCGAATCGGCCAATCTGACGTGGGCCAGCTGCGGCGCGTCGATTCGCACCACCGCGAGATCGGTGTCCGGATCGTCGCCGACCAACCGGGCGGGAAATTCACGGCCATCGGCCAGATGGGCAACGATCGCAGTCGCGCCATGGACGACATGACTATTGGTCAGAATAAAACCATCGGGCGTGATAATGAATCCGGAACCGCTTCCGCCCACTTCGCGCGAACCGCGCCGGCCGTCGATTTGTTGTTTGACCTCAATATTGACAACAGACGGCACCACCCGATCCACTGCCGCCGCGACGGTCCGCGAATAATCATCCAAAAGTGCGCTGTCCCCGATCGCGATTTTCGCTGGCTCCTTCGCATCGGTAGATGGCATCGAAGAATCGTCCAGCAGGGCGGCTGCTTCGCTGGCCGATCCGCCAATTCTAAACTCGTTCATTCAAAAAAATCGGACGACTGGCTCCAACAGTCAACTACACATCGAAGTACTCCATACATACCATTTGGTGCGTCAGTCTCTACTTGCCCTGCGTAAAGGCGCGCCATAAAAAACCCCATGACCAAAACTTCTCCCGCTTCAGTCATGGACGCACAATGCCCATCCCGCCTGGTGCTGGATCGAATCGCCGATAAATGGACGGCGCTGATCATTCAAATTTTGGCCAGGGATACCATGCGTTACGCGGAACTGCAGCGGGCCATCGGCGGGATTTCTCAAAAAATGCTGACTCAAACTTTGCGCAGTCTGGAACGCGATGGCCTGGTCCATCGGACTGTTCATCCAGTCGTGCCGCCGAAGGTGGAATATTCGCTCACTCGACTGGGCCGCACCTTAATTGAACCGCTGCACGGCCTCTGCCGGTGGTCGGAAAAACATTTGGCCGAGTTGCAGGCAAATCGTCTCCGAGCCAATGCCAAAGCGATAGAGTAACTGATACCGCGTGCCATCGACTGGCTAAAAAATGCATCAGAGCGAAATCATCGTGTTGCTGTTTGCCGTGGTCGCCACCTCTGTGCTGGTAGCACGGAGAATCGATCTGCCCTACCCGATCGTGCTCGTTCTGGTTGGCCTGGCCCTGAGTTTCATTCCGCATCTGCCGGAAGTGAAACTCGATCCAAACCTCTTTTTTTACTTCTTTCTTCCCCCGCTGCTGTATCCGGCGGCCTTGTTCACTTCGTGGCGCGATTTTCGCCGGGAACTCCGTGCGATTTTGTCGCTGGCAACCGGTCTTGTGCTTTTCACCATGCTGGTCGTCGCATGCGTCACGCACTGGCTGATTCCGGAGATTCCCTGGGCTGCCGCGTTCGCCTTGGGGGCAATCGTCTCTCCACCCGATGCGGTGGCCGCGACCAGCGTCATCCAACGATTGCCCGTGCCACACCGCATTGTCAGCATTCTGGAGGGGGAAAGTCTGGTCAACGACGCGACCGCGCTGGTGGGCTTGCAGTTTGCCGTCGTCGCGACGACCACCGGTCAATTCTCGTTAGGCTCGGCGACACTTCACCTGGTTTGGGCGGCGGCGGGCGGAATTTGTCTCGGACTGATTGTCGGATTCGTCATCCGATCGGTCCAACGTCGCCTCGACGATCCCCCGGTCCAAATCACGATTTCCCTGCTGACGCCGTTCATCGCTTATCTGGCGGCGGAACGGCTGCATGCCTCAGGCGTACTCGCCGTGGTTGCCGCCGGAATTTACCTCGGATGGCATTCACCGGTGATGGTCAGTGCGCGTTATCGGCTGCAGGCGTTCGCGTTTTGGGAAATCGTAGTTTTTTTGCTGAATGGATTTGTTTTCATTGCCATCGGTTTTCAGCTTCCAGCCATTGTTCATTCGATTCGACACGAATCTGTGGCCATCGAAGACGCCGCCATCGTGTGCGTCGCAGTCGGTACTGGTTCGAATCGCGTGGGTTTTTCCCGGCGCGTATCTGCCCTACCTCTTCGGGCATCGCCACGAATCTTTGCCGTCGTGGAGAAACGTGGCGGTTATTGCCTGGGCGGGCATGCGCGGAGTCATCTCCCTGGCTGCGGCGTTTGCCCTGCCCTTGACGCTGGATGACGGTCGCCCATTTCCCGGCCGAAATTACATCTTGTTCATCACCTTTTGTGTGATCTTGACCACCCTGGTCTTCCAAGGCTTGACCCTGCCGGTCGTGATCCGGCAGCTTTGCCTGCAAGGTGACGGATCGACCTCGGAAGAAGAACGGGTGGCGAGACTAGAGGCGAATAAATCCGCGGTTGAATTGCTCGAACAGTTTGAGGGAAAAGAGGAATTTTCCCACGATCTAATCAATCGTTTGCGCGCTGAATACGTGGAACGAATCCAACAGCTGGAAATGTGTGCCGAGAATCCAGACGAGTGCCGTGGCGAAATCGCGACTCCGCAATATCAGCGGCTGCAACAACAGGGCCTGGCGGCGGAGCGCAGCACGATCATTCGACTCCGCAATCAGCGCGTCATCAATGACGATGCGTTGCGTCGAATCCAGCGAGATCTCGACCTGGCGGAGGCAAGGTTGACGGGCGCGTGATAAAGTTGCGTCGTGGAATCGGCGTCGAAGCAACGAATCTTTCTTCTCTCGCCTGCCTTCGCCGGTGGTCGCCGCGCCAAAATGATCCTGAGTGATCGCGCCAGTTTTCCCCTGGCGAAGAAATTGCGCAGCCGGCAGGGCACGACGATTGCCGAAGTGTTTACCTTTCTAAGCGGCCTCTATTTTCGCGGGAAAATCGCCTACGCCGAAATGTTCGCGCGCACGAATAATGGAATTTCGGGCGTTTTCGTGATCACTCCAACCCGCGGCTTGATGGACGCGCGTGCGCTGATTCGACGGAAGGACCTCGAAGAATTTGCAGAGATCGACATCGACGAAACGGATCCGCGCTATCGAAAACCGCTGGAGAAAACACTGCGCCGTCTTGCCCGAAGCCTTACCGCCGATTGCGAGGTCGTCCTTCTTGGAAGCATCGCGAGTGGAAAATATGTCGAGATTTTATTGGAAAACTTTCGTCATCAACTCTGGTTTCCGGCGGAATTCGTGGGCCGCGGAGACATGAGTCGGGGCGGTTTGATGCTGCGGTGCGCGCAAGATCGAGAAGAGCTGCGATACATTCCGGTCGGTGGCGCGGTGCGGAGAGGTAAACGAGCGCCTAAATTGTCTCCGCGACGTTACGGGAAGGACTCATCAAGATGAACAAACCAGGCAGCGCGGGTTTCGCGGTCACCGTTTGAAATAGTCGACGACTTGGACGTCTCCGCTCCTCGAACTCGGTATGTCATTTACGGTCAAACCTCCGCTGGCCCCGATGGAAGCTAAAAGCGTGGAAGAATTTCCATCCGGGAAAAATTGGCAATACGAACCGAAATGGGACGGGTTTCGATGCCTGGCGTTTCGGGACCGCGATCACATTTATCTGCAATCGAAATCCGGACAGCCGCTCGCGCGTTACTTTCCTGATGTGGTCGACGCGGTCGGTCAATTGACCGCGACCAGTTTTGTTCTGGATGGCGAACTGACGATTCCAGTCGACGGCGCGTTATCGTTTGACGAACTGCAACTCCGGTTGCATCCCGCGGCCAGTCGTGTGGCGAAACTGGCCCACGCGCATCCAGCCATTTTCATCGTGTTCGATTTGCTGGCCGAGAAGAGAACCGCGTTGGTCACTCGAGCCTTGTCGGAACGCCGTAAACTTCTGGAAGAATTCGCGCGGATCAATTTCAAGAAAAAGAAAACCGCTCCGACAAAACTCGGCGGCTCAAAACCGGGAAGCTTGGCGCTGTCGCCCGCGACCACTGACTTGGCCAAGGCGAAGCGTTGGTTGGAAAAAGTGGGAGGCGATCTCGATGGGGTGATGGCCAAGAGACTGGATCAGGTCTACGCATCCGGCGAGCGGACGGCCATGGTCAAGATCAAGAAAATCCGTTCGGCGGATTGCGTGGTGGGTGGTTTTCGCTACGCCAGCCGCGGTAAAATAATCGGCTCGCTCCTCCTCGGACTCTACGACGATAAGGGTCTCTTACATCACGTCGGATTTACTTCAGCTTTCAAAACCCACGACAAACGTGCGCTGACGAAAAAATTTGAAGCGCTGCGAAAGCCTCCGGGGTTTACCGGAAACGCGCCGGGCGGCCCGAGCCGTTGGAGCACGGAACGCAGTGGCGAATGGGAACCGGTTGACCCAAAGGTCGTCGTCGAAGTCGCCTACGACCATTTTACCGGTGGCCGATTTCGACATGGCACAAAAATTTTGCGCTGGCGACCGGACAAAGCCCCGAGGCAATGCGCGATGGAGCAGGTGACCGGGCGCGAAGGAAAATCTCTGGCGTTATTGTGAGCTAACGCTCAACACTCAACATTCAAAACCGAAGTTGGCACCACTCGGCCCCGGATGGCAACGCGAGCCCAGTGAATCATTTCGCGCGTGGAAAGTTAAAGATTGGGCGTTTGTCTTCATCACGAGGCGCTGAGCCCCTGATAGGTCTCTTCCACAATGTGGTCGACCACCGCTTTCATATCGTTGGTCCGATGCCAAACGGCCAATTGACGATCCGCTCCCGTCCCTTCGCGACAAATTTGTTCGATATGCTGCATCTCTCGGCGACTGCCGAGCTCATCGACTTCGGTGGAAACAAATTGCAACAACTCTTCAATCAAACTTCGCGTTTCGACTTCGGACTCACGTCCGAAATCGATTAATCGTCCGTCGATGCCGTAACGGGTCGCGCGCCAGCGATTTTCATCGAGCAATCGCCGGCGATAAACCCGGAAAGTCGTATTTTGCCGCAGCAATTTAAACAGCTTCGAAACGAGCGCCTGAATTAATGCGGCGATCGCCAGAGTGTCATCCACTCGCGATTGCGCGTCGCAAACCCGAACCTCCAGCGTGTCGAAGAAAGGATGCAGACGAATGTCCCACCAAATCTTCTTCGGATTATCAATGCACCCGGTTTTCACCAGCAGCTTGCAAAAATCTTCGTACTCGGAGAGCGATTCAAACGAATCAGGAATTCCAGTCCGTGGAAATCGTTCGAAAACTTTCAAGCGATATCCCTTCAGACCGGTGTCCTGGCCGACCCAGAACGGTGAATTCACCGAAAGCGCATAAATATGCGGAAGAAAATAGCGCGCCTGGTTCATTACGTGAATGGCCGCTTCGCGATTCGGAATTCCGACGTGGACATGCAACCCGAAAATCAGATTCGCGCGGGCAAGAGATTGCATGTCGCGCACGATCTCCTGGTAACGCTCACCTTCGGTGATGAGTTGATCCCGCCAGTGCGAAAATGGATGCGTGCCGGCCGACGCGATTTTCAACCCGCTCCGGCCGGCGAGAAATCGCCAGCTTGCTGCGAAGTTCGCTCACGTGTTGTCGGGCGTGCTGAATTGAATCGCAGATTTCGGTCCCGAGCTCGACCACAGATTGATGCATCTCGGGCTTGATCTGCTCCTTCAACATCACTTTGCCGCCCTCCAGGATTTCCTGAATGTGGGAACGCAGCTCGCGCGAATCCGGATCAACGATCGCAAATTCCTCCTCGATCCCGAGGGTGTAAGTATGCTCTTTCATTTAACCAGACAGAGGAAAACAACCGCAGATTTCGCAGATTGACACCGATTATTTCGAAAAAAACAAAGACGGCGCGCCGCAGATGTCCAATCCGGGGAAATCGCGGGGACTGCAACTATTCGGATCGCGATTTTAAACCGGTTCGGCGAGTGAGCGTTTCGTCACCGCAGCTTGGAGATACTTGCCCCAACTCAAATTATCGCGTCCCGGGACGTGTTCTCGGGCCTTGCGGATCGCCATATCGGACACAGCTTCCACGACCCATTCGAAATTCGGCTGGCCGACTGATGCGGCTTCGGCATCGGGCGCCGGATTGCAAAAATCAATCGCCAACGGAACGCCGTCGCGAATCGCGAATTCCACGGTGTTCAAATCGTAACCGAGATACTGGTTCAATCGGAGGACGCCCTCGTGAACTTTATCGAGGATCTCCTTCGGCGCGTTCCATTCCGGCAAATACCGCAGATGATACGGGTTACGCGGCTCATAGGGCATGATCCGGACATTACGCTGATCGATTGAGTAACAGCGGAAATACATATCGAACTTCACTTCCTCCTGCAGCATCATGACCAACTGACCCGTTTCATTGTAGGCGCGGAAAAATTCGTCACGATCGTTGAGCCGATAAACATTCTTCCAACCACCTCCAGCAAACGGTTTGAAAAATGCCGGCCAGCCGATGTAGTCGAAAATTCCCTCCCAATCGAGCGGATAACCGAGATTGCGAAACGACTTATCGTTCGTGTCCGGCGGCGGCTGATTGGAGGGCAGTAAAACTGTTTTCGGGACGGCCACGCCGATCTTCGTCGCTAGCGCGTTGTTGAAAAACTTTTCGTCGGCGCTCCACCAGAATGGATTGTTTACCACCGCGGTTCCGGTCAGCGCGGCGTTTTTCAGCCAGGCGCGATAAAACGGAACGTCTTGTGAAATTCGATCGATCACCACGTCGTAACCACAGGCCTCGCCTTGAACGACTTTGTCGATCTTAACGAACTCCGCGACAATATCGCGACCGCCCGTCTTCTGATTCACCCGCTCGACAAATGCCGGCGGAAAACTGTGTTCCTGGCCAAAGAGGATTCCGATTTTTTTCATAAAAGAATGTTCACAGATTACGCAGATTGACACCGATCGTACGGGATTTCAGCCTAACCAAACCTGCGAAGAACTGTGAATCTGTGGAGAAATCCTCAAACCTCAACTCAAAAACCTTTGGGATGCCAGTTGGGTTGTTTCAGGCTGCCTTCACCTTTGTATTCAAATAACTTGTAAACCGGCGCCAGCATGACCGTCGGCCCTTTCGGGTTGATGTGGACGTCAAAATCCAACCTGTCGTCCAGAAAATGCAGGTCCCCATGGCCAAGAATCTCGAACAGCTTACCGGCAACGTCGAAATCGTCGGTGTGAATGATTCCGTCTTTAATCGTAAAATTCGCGGTCGCCTCGTGCGCAATACTGTAGCCAGTGCCGGGCAAGATATGCGTCAGAATTCCCGAAATCGGACCGAACACGGGAATGGCAAAAACATCTCCATCGGTCACTTCGACTTTTCCGTGACCAACCATTTTGCGCGAGTCACTCCCGAAACCGTCAAAGTTGTAGGCCCCGGTGAGATTTCCCTGCGCCGTCTTGTAATTGAAGTAGAGATCGGTTAGGCGCGGAAAGTTGATGGACTTCGCGCTAATCGCCGCGTGATAGCGGGGATTGTTGTGAGCGAGCGAAATATCGGCGTTCCCTCGGACCTGACCGGAGAAAAGCGCTCCGGTGAGGTCGGTAATTTGCAGCCGGTCGGTGGAGAACAACAATTTGGCATTCACGTGATCAAATGGGAGCACTTTGCCCAGGAACGTGTAATCCATCCCGGCTCGGCCATCGACCGCGATATCAATATGAGTGTTTTTACCACCGCGAAATTGATAGACGCCGTTCGCCGTAATCGTGGGCGGCTGGTGAAAACGATAAGGCGCCACCGTTTTCGGCAAATCCCGATCAATCCAGATCGCGACGTCGACCGGCCGCAGCGAGCTCTTGACGTCGCTGACCCGAACTTCATGATTCGTGAAATCATAGGTGAATGTGCCGGTCGCACTGCCTTCATCCCGCGTCACCTGGAAGTTTTCATACGTCACCGCGCCATTACCGAAATGAATTTTGCTCGCGGCGGTCTTCATCAAAACTCCACGAAACCGGGCGTGGTCCAGAGCCAATGTTCCCTCCCCCTGCCAGTTTTGTGGACGACGATCCTGTCCCCGAATCGCCAACCGTAATGCGGCGCTCTGGGAAAAATCCCATTCCGAGAGCATTTGTTTCATCTCGGATGACGCGAATGCGCGAAGGATGACGGGGTTGATATTGCTGTCCAAATCGAGACGAAAGTCGTCCGGAGCATCGAGAATCTCCGCATGCAACTCACCGCGTCCCTGCCGCAGATGGATGTTTCGAATAAAAGTCCGCTGCCCGTCCCAGGAAAATTCGAGTCCGCAATCGGAGAACGGCACGTCTTTATAGGTCAGCTTGTCCACGCGTCCGTGCCCGATCATTTTCAGATGCGGTTCGCCCTGGCCGAAGACGGCCTGCCCAGTTACCTCGATATTTGGAGGGGTGATGAATGTGAGATCGACGAGCTGTTCGCCTAAGCCGAGCGCATCCAAAAACGATTTCACGTCGATTGTGCTTCGGACTTGGAAATCGCCCGCAGACGTGTCCCGACGCCAGATTCCACTGGCGCCAAAACTTCCGACGCCATCTTTCCATTCGCATCGGGTCAAATTGAACGTTTGATTACGCCACTCCGCCGCGACGTAGAGATCGTGGAGATCGTAGCGGTCGCGACGAAGTTCCTCTGCCCGAAGAGTCGCCTCCACCTGCGCATCCTCCATCCTCGCGAGGTCGCCGCTGAATTTCACCTGAAGCGACGGCGGAGTGCCAGGCGCCGTAAACTTCTGTAATTGCTCCACCGTATCGCGCAGAAGCGAAAGACGCTTCTCCAGATCTTCCGCGGAAAGCGCCGATGAAGGTTTGTAATCCCCTCGTTTAATCAGCTCGCCTGTCGCGGAAATGCGTATCCCGCAGAAATTTCCTTCGGCCAGAGTCACCGAGATCCGCTCCGGCGGAAAATAAACGCGCGCGCGAAAATTTGTCAGCAGCGGGTGGCCAGTTTTTTCGTGAGCGGCAGCGGGCAAACTGATCTGGGCATTCTGGATGTCGATTGCGTTGAGAAACGGCTGATGGTGGAAAAGCGCGGCGTAATTAATATCGAGCGCAATTTCGCTGACGACGGCGATTGTTTGCTCGTGATTTCGATAGTCGAAAATTCGGACATTCTTCGCGACCAACCCGCGAAACGGGTCCAGCGTCAGGCGACGGATGGACGCTTCCACCCCGTGCTTGTGCAGTTCCTCGACTACGCGCAAACGCCATTGCCGCCCAAAACCTTTTCGGGCGAGATACCAGCCGGCGCCAATGGCCGCGGCGATCAGGACGACCACCAGCAGCCGAATCACGCTAAACAGAAGCCGATGATGAAATGGGCGCTGGGAAACGTCCATGTTCACGACTTCCTCTTCAACAACTGGCGGCATGGGTGATTGGATTCGTTAAAGTGCTAAAAACGTTGAATGGTGGAACCAATCGGACAATGTAACGCCTGACTGGTTCAACGATTCCACGTGATTTCAATCAACGATCTCCCTGCGATCAACGCTTCGCTGAACCTAATCAGCACGTTTTTCATTTCCGCGGGATGGTTTTGGATCCGGCGAAACATTTGGCAACGACATGTCCCATGCATGATCGCGGCCGTCATCTCATCGACCCTTTTCCTGATCTGCTACATTATTTATCACGCACACGTCGGCGAAAAATCGTCAGGCTATCACGGCTGGTTAGCCGCCATTTATTTCCCGATGCTGGCGTCACACGTCCTTTTGGCATTCGTGGTTCTACCCTTGGTGATTCTGACTTTGATTCCTGCTTTTCGCCGGCACTGGGACCGGCATCGGCGCATTGGAAGATGGACCATGCCAATCTGGTTGTATGTATCGGTCACCGGCGTGCTTGTTTATCTCATGCTTTACCAGTGGTTTCCGCCCGGTCACACTCGTTGACGCGAGTCTTGCACTAGGCATCGACTTGATGTTTCATGAATCAAAGCAGCCGCGCAGAATATGGTAACCATCGCGACTTTTAACGACCCGGCAAAAGCGAAAAACCTGAAGGAACGTTTCCAGCAAGCCGGATTGCACGCAGACGTCCATAACGAACGGTATCTCCAAGAAGTGGCTTTCATGTCCAAGCCCCAGGCCAACGCGAAAGTGATGGTGGAAGACAAGGATTTCGATCGGGCGCAAAGTTTGATGGTGGAATGGGAATCGACCGATCCCGTGATCTCGGCCGCACTGATTCGATGTCCCCAATGCGGGTCGTCCCGCATCGAATATCCGCAAATGACACGTAAGTTTCTGACCCCGGGCCTGGTCGCAATCCTTTGCGCCATAAAAATCATCCCGAAAGAGTTTTACTGCGAAGATTGCCATTATACCTGGACCAACGAGGAAGAGCGCACGATTGGCAGGCTCTGGCACAGATTCTTTCCCGGCAAAGAATCCAAGGCCGCGTAGTTTCGGCTTTGCTCGGTGCTCCCATCCCGGGCGCCGCCAATGAAGAAAACGCCGCACGCTTACCGCTCCACTCTGCCTGCCGGGCCGGGTAACTTTGATTTGAACGTTGGACGTTCGCCGTTGAACGTTCGACCTTTGCTCCCTCATTCATGAAGTGGCTCTTTGTCTTACTCCTGGCCATCATCATTTTTGGTGGCGCCGCCTGGTTCGCCCGCTATTTCGTTTTCAAGCAGGATATTGAAGTCCGGAAAGAAGAACGCGGTGAAGTCACGCCGGAACCGCGGGTCGATACCACCCTTCCCGAATTCCAGTCCGCGGCGCAGTTTCGTCAGGAAGGCAAGCTTCCCGAAGCTCGCAACGCCCTGACTGCCTTTATCCAGAAATATCCAACCAGTCCAAACGCGGAAGCGGCCAAGGATCTTCTGGGCGAAGTGAACATCGACATATTCCTCTCGCGAACGCCATCGCCCGAAAAGGAGGAATATACCGTCAAGCCGGGTGACGTTTTGCAAAAAATCGCGCGAAAACTCAAGACGACGCCCGAATTGATCATGCGAATGAACAATTTGAGCGGAACCATGCTCCATATCGGCGAACGCCTGCTCATCTCGCATCCCGATTTTTCGATCGTGGTTCAACGTAAACCCAAACTTTTTATCCTGCTCAATCACAGCACGTTCTTTAAGCAGTATCATATTCGAGAAGAAAAACTGGCGCCGAAGCAGCCGGCCAAAGTTTCAACCAGGGTCGCAGAAATCATGGCCTGGAAGGATCAGAAGCGGGTCGGCTTTGGGACGAAAGATTACGTCGGGAGCACCCGGTGGATCCGTTTGTCCGCACCCGCTTACACGATCTATTCGGTCGCGGACGGGACTCATCCGACTATCGAATCTCCCCCGGCGCCATCTGGCCTCGGCCTGGCCGCGGGCGACGTCGAAGAATTGAGCAGCCTTGTCAACAGCAAGACCCCTGTCACGATTACGGAGTAGCAGATGACGAAGATGGAAATTCAGCCGCTCGATTTTGAGAAGCCAATCTTCGAACTGCAGAGACAGCTGCAGGATCTTAAGGAACATTCCACCGAACACGCAGTGGATCTCGATTCGGAAATCGAATCGATCGAGCAAAAGATCCGTAAAACTCGTGCGCAGATTTACGACAACCTCACCGCGTGGCAGCGTGTTCAAATCGCTCGCCACGTCCAGCGTCCATTCGCCTTGGATTACATTGAGCGTTGCTTCAATGGCTGGGTCGAACTCCACGGGGATCGTCACTTTGCCGACGACAAAGCCATGCCGAGTGGACTGGCCATGCTGGGATCGCACCGATGCGTGGTCATCACTCATCAGAAGGGCCGCAACACGAAAGAAAACGTGATGCGAAATTTTGGCTGCGCCCATCCGGAAGGTTACCGCAAGGCCCTGCGACTCATGAAGATGGGTGAAAAATTCCATATGCCGATCATTTCGTTGATCGACACACCCGGTGCTTATCCCGGAATCGGGTCCGAAGAGCGGCATATCGCTGAGGCCATCGCGGTGAATTTGCGCGAGATGATGACTCTGCGAGTGCCGGTGATCGCCGCGGTCATCGGCGAAGGCGGTTCGGGCGGAGCCCTCGGGATCGGCGTAGCCGACCGTGTCCTGATTTTGGAGAACGCATATTACTCGGTCATTAGTCCGGAAGCCTGCTCTGCCATCTTGTGGCGGGACCGCCGCCACGCGCCGGAAGCAGCCGAAGCGTTGAAACTCACCGCCCAGGATCTGTTGAAACTAAACGTCGTCGACGAGGTCGTGGCCGAGCCGGACGGTGGCGCGCACCGCGACTACGATACGGCCGCGGCAAATCTTGGGAGCGCACTGCGACGCAATTTGGAACGTATGCTCGAGCATCCAATTGATGATTTGCTCAAGAATAGATACAAGAAATTTCGAGCACTCGGCAATTTTGCCGAGAGCAAACCGTCTTCGAGCGGGCACGCTGAACGACCGTAATGCGAGGGAAAGCTTGGGCGGGCATCGCGCTTCTGACATTGGTATTCGGCACCGGGGCTGATGCTGCCGAGACCGGGCGCGATTTCAAATTCGACCGTGACACACTGTGGTTCGCGAATTGGACCGTTTGGAATTACGCAAATGGATTGCGCGTTCGGGAACCCGCCTCTCTGAACCGGAAAGAGAAGACCGATCGCTACACCCGGCGCTGTTTTGTCATGAGCCGGGCGGTGCAGCAGTTCTACAAATTTGCGCGTTTCGATCCGAAATTGCGCGCGCCAACCGATGAAGAATTGGCGCTCCGTGTTCGTCAAATCACGCGCCAGCCACCGTGGCATCCGGCTTTGTCGGCGGGCGATCGAGTGGTCATCCCCGGGTATTCCAATCTGCGCCAGTTATCCAGGGCGCGGACCCGCGTATTGCAAAACAACATCGGCCTCGGCTGGCCGACGTATGCGCGCATCGGCAATATGCGAATGGTGTTGGTTCGCGGACGCGGCTATCAGGAAAAGGAACATGCCATCCTGAATCAAATGCTCTCCCGCGATGAAATGTTCGTCGCTTTTCTGTCCGATTTTCCCGTGCTCCACATCAATCACTCGGTCCTCGTTTTTCAGCGGAAATCGCACACGGCCGAGCAAGACTCATATCTTTGCTACGATCCAAACCATCCGGATGGGCCGCGCGAACTCACCTGGCTAACGGACAAACGGGAATTCCACTTCGAAAAGGATCCGGAATTTCCCGGCGGCTGCGCCCGCATCTATCAGGTTTACGGCAAACCGCTGCAGTAGGGCCGATGGTTGCTTGAACCGTCCGCTATTTCGGCGGCGATGGCGGAAATAAATAACGCAACGCGGGATCGACCCGCCTCGCCCAAGCTCCCTCAGTGTGATCGGCGCCCTCGAATTCGTGATACTGGAGATCATCGAAAAGCTTCCAGCCTTTTTCCACCAATGCATCGCGCAAGCTACGGGCACGCTCCCAACCCGGCTCGTGGGTGCCTGTATCCAGCCAAATCTTCAGCGGCAGTGGATCATCGAGTTTTTCCACCATCTTCACGATCACCTGATCGTCCCACCACACGGACGGCGACATAATCATCAGCCGCGTAAACACCTGCGGAAACCACAGCCCGAGAGAAAGTGACAACAATCCGCCTAACGAAGAGCCGCCGAGTCCGGTATATTCCGCTTCCCGTTTTGTATGATACTGGCCATCGATGTACGGCTTTAATTCGCGGATTAGAAATTCTCCGTATTTGCGCGCCAGGCCTTTGCTCCGTCTCTTTCGTTTCGCATCGCCGTCAATCACGCCGCGAGTCGGAGTGTATTCATGGATTCGTTCTTCACCGGTATTGGCAATCGCCACGATGATCACTGGCTCGATCAAGCGATCGCGAATCAATCGTTGCGCAGTTTCATCGACACCCCACTCGACCTGCGAAAACGAAGTGGCTGCGTCAAAAACGTTCTGGCCGTCCTGCAAATACAAAACGGGATAACGACGGCGCGATAAGCGGCGATAACCGCGCGGCAGATAAACCCAAACGTCCCGGCGGTTGCCGAAAATCTTTGATTTGAACCCGCGATGTTCTCGAATATTTCCCGTGAGTGTGTGGTCGGCCATGTCAAAAGAAACAGAGGATTTACAGGATTATGGAGGATTGGCTACAACTCGTTTGGCTGATTCAGTTGTCGGATAAATCCTGTTAATCTTTTTAATCCTGTCTAGTTTGTGACCCTATGAGTTTGATCCCGGCCAATGAATGAGCGTCACATTAAATGGCATACTCCGTGGCTGAGCCGCGATTTCGAAATGCTCGCCTTCGGAAATGGCGGCGGCCTGCCGCTCATTCTCTATCCGACCTCTTTTGGCCGCTTTTATCAAAACAAGGATTTCGGATTGGTCGATTCGATTGCCTGGTTCGTCGATAACGGGAAAGTGACCGTTTATTGCGTGGATGCGATCGATCTGGAGAGCTTTTACAACAAATCGATTCATCCGGCTGATCGAATCAAAACGCATATCGCTTATGAAAACGTGATCCTGAACGACGTGTTTGATTTCGCCCGCCGGGAAGGCAATTGCCATCGGGTCGCGGTCGGGGGCGCCAGCCTCGGCGCCTACCACGCCGCCAACATCGCGTTTCGCCACCCGGATGTGGTCAGCCATCTGATCAGCCTGAGCGGATCCTTCGACATCAGCTCTTTTTTCGACGGCTATCACGACGACAACGTCTATTTCAACAGTCCCTACGAGTATCTGCCCAACACAACGGACCCATGGAAATACAACCATCTGAATATCATTCTGGGCACGGGCGAATGGGACAACACTCGCCACGAATCGTATCGACTTTCGGAAATTTTAAATTCCAAAGGCATCCAGCATTGGCTCGATGACGGAAAGTGGCGCGGGCATGATTGGAATTACTGGCGCGACATGCTCCCGTATTATTTGTCCAAGATCACTTAGGGCGGAAATCCGTTCCGCCTGAACCCCGGCATCGCTATCAGAGATTCCTCGACTTCGCCCGGAAGGACAAAAAAACGGCGGACGAACGCCGGGCCTAAGTCCGCAATCCGAGATTCCAAATCCGAAATTCTGATCGGGGCACACATGTCGATCGCCGGGGGCGCGCACCAGGCGATTGCACGGGCTTGCTCCATCCATTGCACGGCAGCGCAAATTTTCGTCAAGAACAACATGCAGTGGTTCGCGCGGCCGTTGAGCGCGGGAGAAATTCGCGCCTTCCTCGAACATCCCCAGCGGAGCGAGCTCCGGTCAATTTTCGCTCACGCCAATTATCTGATCAACCTGGCGGCCACCAATCCGAAATTTCACGAAAATTCGATGCGCGCGCTGGCGGAAGAACTCATCCGGGCAGATCAATTCGAACTTCCGTTCCTGGTCATGCATCCCGGTGCGCATTTGGGAGCCGGCGAAGAGATCGGCCTAACGAGGATCATCGATTCGATCAACGCGGTCTTTAAAGTCATTCCCAAGGTAAAAACGCGTCTGGCACTGGAAACAACTGCCGGGCAGGGATCGTGTCTCGGGCATCGATTCGAGCACCTCGCGCATATCATTGAAAATGTTCGCGAACCGGAACGGGTCTGTGTCTGCGTCGACACCGCGCATTTGTTCGCCGCCGGCTACGATATTGGAACCAAACCCGGCGCGGCAAAAACATTTGGCGAGTTTGACCGCGTGATTGGTTACGACCGGCTCGTAGCGATTCATATCAATGACTCGAAAACGCCACTGGGTTCGCGCGTTGATCGCCATGAACACATCGGAAAAGGGGAAATTGGTCTCGACGCGTTTCGTTACATCATGCGAGAGCCGCGTTTCCGAAAAATTCCGAAGGTACTCGAAACCCCAAAAGGCAAGGAATTGTCGGAGGATGTGGAGAATCTTGCGACGTTACGAAAGCTGGCGCAGAAAAAATAGCAAAACTCGAGCGCGCAAATGACGATCTCCGTCAATTCGCCAATTAATTCAGGAACCGGATCGTAAACGGATACCGATAAAGCTTACCTTCGCTCGCCTGCACCGATGCAATAATAACGAAAACGGTGTTGAGAATCCAAAGAGCGATCAAGATGGGAATTCCGATCAGCACCAGGCAGAGAATGCCGGCCACGATATCGTAAATCAGCATTGAGATCTGAAAATTGAGAGATTCCTTGCCGTGCGCGTCGATCTCCGGCGAATCGCCGCGTTTGAGCAGCCAGACAATCAGCGGACCAAGCAGATGGCCGAAAAAATGAAGAAACAATCCCAGCAACGCACTCGCGTGACAAAGGACGATCCACGTCTTCGTTTCCGATGAAGTTGATGGAGCAAGAGGAGGTTCGTTGTTCATGCTATTGAGATTGGACGCGCTCAATGTGCGCGCCGAGTTCGCTCAACTTTTCGTCAAGATGCTCGTATCCGCGATCGATGTGATAAACACGACTCACTTCGGTAATCCCTTCCGCCTTCAATCCGGCAAGCACCAGAGCAGCACTCGCCCGTAAATCGCTCGCCATAACGGGCGCACCGAGCAAACGGTCCACTCCGCGAATCACCGCCGTTGCGCCTTCGAGATCCACCCGAGCTCCCATGCGCTTCAATTCAGCGACGTGCATGTAACGCTGGGGAAAAATATCTTCCGTAATCATACTCGTGCCGGCGGTAGTCGAAAGTAACGCGCACATTTGCGCCTGCATATCCGTCGGGAAACCCGGATAAGGTTGTGTCGTGATCTCCAGCGGCTTGGTCGCGCCATTGGGTGAAATTGAAATCGAGTCCTTGGTGCTCGAGACCCGATAGCCGCAATTCATCAACGCATCACTGAGAGACTGAAGATGTGCCGGTTCGGCTCGTTTGATCGTCACCCCGCGACCGCAAATTGCGCCCGCGACCAAAAACGTGCCCGCTTCTATTCGATCCGGGATAATCTCGTGCTCCGCGCCGTGCAGTTCTTTCACGCCTTCAATGATCATTCTCCGCGTCCCGGCGCCTTCGATTTTTGCGCCCATCTTATTCAAGAAGGTCGCGAGATCGACCACCTCCGGTTCCTGCGCAGCATTTTCGATGACGGTCGTGCCTTCAGCCAAGACTGCGGCCATCATGATGTTGTCGGTCCCGAGAACGGTCGGCCCAAATTTACCAAGAAGATTGATCACGGCGCCGTGCAGCCGCGGCGCAAAAACTTTCACATTGCCGGCTTCCACACGAACGGCTGCGCCGAGCGCTTCGAATCCTTTTAAATGAAGATCAATTGGCCGGTCGCCGATCACACACCCGCCCGGCAGCGATACCGTCGCTTCCTTGCATCGACCGAGTAACGGCCCGATCACGCAAACCGAGGCGCGCATTTTACGAACGACTTCGTAGGGCGCGATCGAATTTACCTTCTCCGCCGTCACGTTGACCGTGCCACTGGCCCGTTCCACCTGCGCTCCGAGATGAGTCAGGATTTGGAGCATGAAATTTGTATCGCTCAGATCCGGCACACGCCGAAGGAGGCAGGGTTCGCGGGTCAAAAGAGTCGCCGCCAGAATCGGCAACGCCGAATTTTTCGAGCCGCTGACTTTGATCGAACCAGTCAGCGAACGACCGCCATGTATGCGAATCTTATCCATACCGGGCTAGGAGAAAACGAGGGATACCTGCATAATCCTTTTTCAGTTGAATGTCCTGATAATTCTTCTGCCGAAGGGCGTCTTGTAGCTGTTCAGCCTGCCCCAGCCCGATTTCGAGGGCCAGCAGCCCGCCCGATGCGAGATGCGGCGGTGCCTCATCGATCAAACGCCGGATTATCTCGTCACCGGCGTGGCCGCCAAAAACCGCGATTTCCGGGTCGCGCAAAACCTCGCGGGAAAGGGTTGGTCGATCTTGCATGGAAACGTACGGAAGATTCGCCACGATCAGGTCGAATCTTTCAGAAATTTTTTCAAGCAGATCGCCTCGGACAAACTCGACCCGGCCGGACAAGCCCAGCGCAGCCATATTTTCGCGCGCCAGAGCGAGAGCATCGTTGGAGATATCAATGGCAACGACCAGCGCTTCTGGGAACTTCTTGGCCAGTGATAACGCGATCACACCGGACCCGGTGCCAACATCCAGAATTTTGGATTTCGGATCTTTGATTTCGGATTCGAGCAGTTCCACCAGCTCCTCCGTTTCCGGGCGCGGGACCAGCGCGCGCTGATCCGTCTTGAAAAGCTGTTCGCAAAATTCCACTGTGCCTAACAAATGCTGAAGAGGCTCGCCTTCGCCGCGTCGCCGAAGCAAGTCGCGAAGCGGGTTGAGCTCGGACTCGACGAGTTTGCGCTCGAATTCGAGATAAAGTTCCATCCGGCTCCGGCCAAGGACGTGCGCAAGCAAATGTTCCGCGTTCAGCCGCGGGTTTTCAATGTCGCGCTTGTTCAAGAACCCGGCGCTGGCCTGAAGAATCTGGAGAACGGTCATGAAATCAGAGGCCGATGTCTTCATTCCAAAGTTGCGGTT
Source organism: uncultured Verrucomicrobiae bacterium (assembly GCA_963846065.1). GTDB lineage: Bacteria > Verrucomicrobiota > Verrucomicrobiia > Chthoniobacterales > UBA10450 > DASPUI01. The sequence continues at coordinate 271,427 of CAWJUP010000001.1, read as the reverse complement.
GGTTCGCGGTAAATTTACGCATCATCTCGATGCATTCGTGATCGTTTAAAACGTCCACCACCACGCTGTTTTCACGCAGCAAATCTTCCGCTCCTCGATAAGTGGTGTTCTCGCCAATCACGACCCGCGGAATTTGATAAAGCAAGATCGCACCGCTGCACATCGGGCACGGGGACAGCGTCGTGTAAATCGTGCTCGCGCGATAAACCTCCGCCTTTTGCCGGCCGGTATTTTCCAGACAATTCATTTCACCGTGATGAATCACGCTGCCTTTTTGCACGCGTTGGTTACGGCCCCGGCCGATGATTTGTCCGTCATAGACCAGGACCGATCCGATGGGGATCCCGCCTTCGCCAATTCCCCGAATGGCCTCGTCAATCGCCGCGCGCAGAAAGACTTCGTCTTTTAAGCTGATAAGGTCGATTCCTTCAGCCGCTCGGCTAAATCGGCTGACTGCAGTGCGGCGATCAGTTCGTTGAGATCGCCATCCATCACACGATCAAGATTGTATAAAGTGAGTCCGATCCGATGATCGGTCACGCGATTCTGCGGAAAATTATAGGTCCGAATCTTCTCTTCACGTCCGCCGGTACCGATCTGGCCTCGACGCTGCGCACTGTATTTTTCTTCTTCTTCGCGCTGCTTCCGTTCCAGCAATCGCGCTCTCAAAATCGATATCGCTCGTTCCTTATTCTTGATCTGGCTACGGCCGTCCTGGCAACGCACGATGGTACCGGTCGGAATGTGCAAGACCTGCACGGCCGAGTCTGTGGTGTTCACACCCTGCCCCCCGGGGCCACCGGCCCGCGAAACTTCAATCCGCAGATCTTCCGGTTTGATTTCGAGATCCACATCTTCCGCTTCCGGCAAAACAGCCACCGTAGCGGTCGACGTGTGAATCCGACCCTGAGCTTCGGTTGCCGGAACCCGTTGCACGCGATGAACACCGCTTTCGTACCGCAATTTCCGAAACACCGACTCGCCCGTGACTTTGAAAATGGCTTCCTTCAGCCCCCCGAGTTCGGAAGGGCTCGATTCGAGGCCCTCGACCTTCAATCCGGAGGCTTCGGCGTAGCGGTTATACATTCTATATAGATCAGCAGCGAAAATTGCGGCTTCGCTTCCGCCGGTGCCGGCCCGAATTTCGACGATCGCATCGCGGTCTTGATTTTCGTCCGGAGGCAGCAAGGCGATTTCAACCTCCTGCTCGAGATCGGCCGTTTGCTTTTCCAATCCCGGAATCTCATCGTCTGCCATGGCGGCAATTTCGACATCGCGCGAGGCGGCGAGCTCACGGGTATCGTCCAACTGTTTCCGGGCGGCTTCGAGTTGTTCCCATTTTCCAAGCAGGTGCTTGATGCCGGAATGTTCACGCATCACCTCGCCCGCCCGTTTTCGATTCTCAAATAAGGCCGGGTCGGAGATTTCGCGCTCGAGTTCACTAAACCGCTCCCGCTTGTTTTGAATGAGAAGATTAAAGTCCATGGTAGCGGTCCCGAAAGCATTTCGGGATCAGGCCGAGGTCAGCGACCTCGTTTAAAAGACGAATCTAAGAATTCTTGCCGAGGCGCACAGCTTTGGTGCTGCCGTAGCGCCGGGCGAACTTCTCAACCCGGCCGGCGGTATCGACGAATTTTTGCTCACCGGTGAAAAACGGATGACAAGCGGCACAGATGCCGATTCTAATATCCGGACGCGTCGAACGCGTGTGGTAAACCGTGCCACAGGCGCAGACCATCTCAGTTTCTTTATACTCAGGATGAATACCCGTTTTCATCTTCAAAAAGGAGCGCGAATCTAAGCAGATTCCGACGCTTGCGCAAGAGATGAAATCGTCCGACACGCTACTCCAGGCATGGGAGAGAACCCTCCGCGGACGGGCCGGGCAACGGGCCATCGTCGCTCCCACGGGGGAAACCCTCCGCACCTTCGGCGATATCAATCTGAAGGCGCGTGATTTGGAACGAATCCTCGAGTTTCCGAGCGGAAGCGTGATTGCGGTTCAAATCGGAAACCACGCGGATTGGCCCGCTGTTTTCCTCGCTTGTTTGCGACGGGCCCTGGTCGTGGTCCCGCTGGACGAATCCATGACGAATGAGCGGCGTGACGCAGCCACAAAAGTCTGCGCTGTGGCGGCCATCATCACGTTCGCCGGTGACCATCTGCGGGTGATTCCGACCGAGATATCGCCTCCCGCCACCAAATGGGAGGGACGTTCGCCTTCTTTGCTCAAGCTCACTTCCGGCACCACTGCAGAACCGCGTGCCATTCGATTTCGCAGCGAGCAGTTGTTGGCCGATTGCGAGCAAATCTGCAACACGATGGGAATGTCCGGCGCCGACCTAAATTTTGGAGTGATTCCGATTTCCCACTCCTACGGTTTTAGCAATTTGCTCACGCCTCTGATCGCGCGCGGAGTGGCGATGGTCGCGAGCAACGATCGCACGCCTCGGGCTGTCTTGGAGCACCTGTCTCGCACTGGCGCAACCGTCTTGCCGGCAATGCCCGTTTTTTACCAGGCTTTTTGCGAAATCGAAAATCCACCCGCTCTGCCATGTCTGCGGCTTTGCGTTTCGGCCGGAGCGCCGCTCTCGCCGATGATTGCAAGAAACTTCCGCGCGAAATTTCAGCTGCCAATACATTCGTTCTACGGCGCTTCCGAATGCGGCGGAATTTGCTACGACCGGGATGGAACGACTGACACGGATGGCTGGGTCGGCCCGCCAATGAACGGCGTTGATCTCACCTTATTTGGTTCGGAGACAACGAACTCAAAGCGGATACGAGTACGAAGTGCTGCCGTTGGGGACGGATATTTTCCCGAGTCCGACCCAGGCAAACTGGCCGAGGGCACTTTCATTCCCGATGATCTTGTCGAGCGGGCCGGCAACGGATTCAAAATCGTCGGCCGAATATCGGAACTGATCAACGTCGCCGGGAAAAAGGTAAACCCGGCTGAGATTGAGGCCCATCTCAGGCGTTGCCCCGGTGTTCGTGACGTCGTGGTGTTTGGGCTAAAGTCGCCGCGACGCAATGAGGAAGTCGCCGCGTGCGTTGTCTCGGATCTGACGGAAAACGATGTGCTCGATTTTGCGCGTAAGGGTCTAAGCTCATGGCAGGTGCCGAAACGCATCTTTTTGGTGAGCGAAATTCCGGCGACGGAGCGCGGTAAGATCAGCCGACGAGAACTGGCAGAACGGCTCGCGCGTTGATTCCCTAACTGACCAGGGCCGCCAAATCGCGAGCGAAAGGCCGCCCGCGGTCTTGATCGCGTCGAGCAGAAACTTCTTGGCATTTGCCCAGATGGGGGCATTCGTAAGGGGCGAATAGACGGGCAGACCGCCAGTCCGGCTCGGACCCTCGACCGAAACCCGAATTCATCATGAAATCGTCGAAAAAACCGAAGAAACGAATTCTGGTTCTTGAGCCGGACGAGCAACTGGCTGGTTCGCTGGCCAAGGCGCTGCAGGAAGCGGCGCCCAATGCTTTGATTGAGATATCCCGAAGTTTGCCGGAAGCACAACAGCTCGTCGTCGGCGTCAAACCGGATCTCTTCGTCCTCGACGTCGACTCCAGCCCGGATCCGATCCAGGATTTTTTGTTCGATCTCCGCACCAGCCATCCGGATGCGCGCGCGATTGTTCTGACGGGAGCGCATTTGCCAGTCGAACGCGAACAGGCTTCCGGGCTTGGGGCAATCCACTTTCTCGAGAAGCCATTCCCGCAGACCGATTTTGTTGAGCTGGTGAAAAATTTATTCGAGCCCGCGAGCGATCCCGACCAGGAAAAGTTCCAGGGCAGCCTGCGCGATCTGCATGTGGCGGACATCATTCAGATAAAATGTCTGAGTGGCTCGACCGCCGCGGTGGAGTTCACTGGTCCGCGCGGCGAAAAAGCCCGGGTATTTTTCGAGAACGGGCAGGTTCGCCATGCCACCGCGCCGGGGCGCGAAGGATTGGCCGCGTTCAACGAAATCCTGAACTGGAAAGGTGGAACCATTTCGGAAATTGCCCAGAACGGCCCCACGCCGCACACGATCAATTCCGACTGGCAGGTTTTGCTGATGGAAGGAACCAGGAAAATGGACGAGCGCGGGGCCGCTCCCGAGCGCGCACGGCAACAAGGACGCCAGAAGACACGAAAAGTGTTAGTCACGGACGACAGCCTGATGCTCCTGAGCTTCGTTCAAGAAGTCCTGATTGACGCAAAATTCGATGTCGCCACGGCCGCGAGCGGTGAAGAATGTCTGCGCGTCGCCGAAAACAATCCGCCCGACCTATTGCTGCTGGATTTTATTCTGCCGGACATGAAAGGTGACGAGGTTTGTCGTAAGTTGATGGAAAATCCGAAGACGGCGGGAATTCGAGTTGTTTACATGTCGGGCATTGTCGCCGATCTACGGCCGGAGCAGAGTGCTAACCCGAATGTGATTGGGTTCTTGAATAAACCCTTTACATCGGATTTGCTTATTCAAACTGTGGAGAGTCATATGCCAACATCGCCGGAGCAACCGGAGCCAGCCGAATCGCAAAATCCGCCATCCGCGGAGCCGCAGTTCCCCCCGCCCGAGCCATTTGTCGAGCAGCCCATGGGGGCTGAACCAGCTCAATCAGCGGTGGCCGAGCCATTTGTCGAGCAACCCACGGCGACTGAACCAGATCAATCAGCGATGGCCGAGCCATTAACGGCGGAGACAACATCTGCCGAACCGGCCCCGGCGGAGCCGCCAGTCGATGAGGCGTGGTGGACACCCGTATCTTCGTCCGCCACGGAAATGGCGCCGGCTGGGGTCGAGCCGGCATTTCACCCGTCGCCAAATGTTGTTCCTGCGGATGAGCAAAATCTGCCGGACGAAGCCGTCACCGGTGGCCTTTTCTTCTCCGGCGACACTCGATTTTTCTCTCTCCACCGCGCGCTGCAAACCATCGGTGAGCAGAAACTAACCGGGTCGCTCCGGTCGTTCTGGAATCGCGAACCGGTTGATCTCTTGGTCCAGAATGGACAGGTAGTTCTGGCGACGACGAACGATCCGGAGTTGTATTGTCCGGAAGCGCCGGTCACGTTAGCCAATGTCGATCCCGAGCGGATTGCCTCGGCCCGGGAAGTGCAACGCCAAACCGGTTGTCCATTGTTCATTACTCTCTCGAATGAAAATCTGATCTTGCAGGAACCAGCGGCTCAGCTCGTCCAGCATCATGGCCAAAAATTGTTTTCCCTGCTCTGGGCGATGCCGCGTATCCGTTTCAGTTTTCGCCAGGAAACTCTTCCCAGCTACGCGAGCAATGTTCCGGCTGAACCCGATGTCGACCAGTGGGCGCTGGCGACGCTCCGGTTGATCCAAGCGAATGATCTCGGCAATCGCGCCAACTACGACGGCGCCTCGATCCCGGCTTATACCAGCGACGGCTACGACCGTATCCAGCGGTTGCGTCTCACTGTTGCGGAAGCCCAATTCGGATCGCAGTTCAACGGTGCTCGCTCTCTCCAGCAGATCGCGAAAAATCTCCGGCAGGATTTTAATTTCGCGCGCGCGACACTTTTCCGATTCGTTAGTCTAGGCATTGTCGAATGCTGGTCGCCCGCGACTGCCGCCACTCCGGAAAGCAAAGGCCTCCTGCAACGATTCGCCCGCACCATTGGTATCGGCGAATAGCGAAAAGCAAGCCGGCGGGCGATGAAGAACAGAACGCTTGTCGTCGACATTGGCGGAACTCACGTCAAGCTGATGATGGCCGGCTGTCAGGAACGGCGATTCGATTCCGGTCCCAAGATGACGCCTAAGCAATTTGTGAAACGGCTGAAAACGACCACGGCCGGCTGGAATTTTAAACAGATCAGCATTGGTTTTCCGGCCCCGATTCGTCGCGGCAACATTACGCGAGATCCAAAACATCTCGGGAAAGGGTGGGCCGGTTTCGATTTCAAAAAAGCGTTGAAAAAACCGGTCCACGTGATCAATGACGCCGCCATGCAGGCGCTCGGAAGCTACCAGGGGCGACGGATGCTGTTTCTCGGGCTGGGTACGGGCCTCGGTTCGGCGCTGGTCTGGGAGAAAACAGTGATGCCACTGGAATTGGGTGACCTGCCATACCGCGATGAGCTGATCATCGAAAAGTTCCTCGGGATTCCCGGAATCAAACGGCTCGGCGAAAAAAGATGGAAAACGGAAGTGTTTTTCGCCGTGCATCAACTGAAGAAGTCTTTCATCGCCGATTACGTGATGCTCGGCGGCGGCCTGGTTCACCGATTAAAGCGATTGCCGGCCGGCGTTCAGCGTGGACGAAACGAAAATGCCTTTCTTGGCGGTTTGCGGTTATGGGAAATCGATCGCGGAACAGGCAAGGCGAAGTGGCACGTATTGTAGCCGTCGCTTAGCGACCTCGCTAACTTCGCTGAGTTCTGCAGTTGTCGCCGCAGTCGCGGACCGCGGGTTTGATAAGAAATCTTTCGACTCGTTCGAGATGATAGGAGTTACCGAGACTGTGCGGTCACACCGACCGACCGCAATACTCCATCGGTCAAAATCTTCGCCCGTAACCCGCCGTTTCCTTTTAGAAATTGTTCGGTACCCGCTTTGACCGCGCCATTTAACCAGTGACAAGGCGCACATTCCTGTATCCCATGAAATCGGACGCCCTGAATTTCAAAATCCTGCCCGATCCACTGATTGAGGTCGACATCACGCGTGAAAACATTGCGCCGAACGGCGGATGGCGAACAACCTTCAATGGCCAGCGCAGCGCATAGTTTGTCGAAAACCTCGAGCGAGAAAAACGTGATTTGACCTTTATAATCCTGCTTGTGATCGAAAAAGCGATCTCCCCGTATTCCGCGTCCGGCGATACATTCGATCATCGGCACTTCCAGCGCCGGATGCGTTCCCGGCTCCTGACCAAAGTGGCCGAAAAAATTATGTCCCGGTGATATAAAAAGATGACAGATTTGCACTGGCTCGATCGAACGTAACATCGTTCATGTTTCAGATGAAGGAAAGCGGCGTCGGCTCCGAAAAGATCATCCGCCATCGCGCAGATGGCCAGTGGGAGTATCAACCCGACGAACTGACCGTTGAAGAACCACTCGAAATTGAAGCGAATGGCAAAGTTCTGGCAACGACAATGCGGACCCCGGGAAATGACGAAGAACTCGCCGCCGGATTTCTGTTGTCGGAAGCCATTATTCGAAAACGCGCCGATCTCCGTCAGGTCTCGGCAGATGGAAATCGTGTCAAAGCGACCCTCGCTCCGGAGGTTAAATTCAAACCGGCCGCTGCCCAGCGCTTCGGCACGATCTCGAGCAGTTGCGGTCTCTGCGGCAAAACCAGTGTTGAAGCCATCCGGCAAAGCTTTTCGCCCATCCGGCCTAACGATATTCGGATCGACAGCAAAACATTGCTCATGCTTCCAGCTCGATTGCGCGACCAGCAAAGGGATTTCGCTCGCACGGGCGGGATTCATGCAGCCGGAATCTTTGATATGAACGGCGCTCCATTGGTTGTCCGGGAAGATATTGGCCGCCATAACGCGGTCGATAAAGCGATCGGGCGTGCGTTTCTCGACGATCAATTGCCGTTGGATAAACATCTCCTGTTCGTTAGCGGGCGGGCCTCATTCGAGATCGTGCAGAAAGCACTCGCGGGCGGAATCCCGATCATCGCCGCTGTCTCGGCGCCTTCCACCATGGCGGTCGAATTCGCCCGGCAGGCCAATCAGACAATGATTGCTTTTCTCCGGCCGCCGTCATTTAACATCTATTCGCATATCGAACGCGTCATTTTCGAATCATGAAAACATCGCTCGCTCTGGGATTGCCCGTGCTGGCGTGGCTCGGCCTGACCTGTCCCATCCTCGCGACTTGCCCGGATTGCCCGGAATCGAACGAGCCGAAACAGCCGAAGTTTAATTTCGAGAACAATGCGACGGGTGACTGGTTTGGGCTACGCAATACGCTCGAAGATTATGGAATCGACGTCTCCGGCGGATACACGACCGAGCCCAGAACGAACGCAAAATAAATGACCAGGATTGCGACATCAATGAGGTCCAGGTGGATCGGCTTCATCGAACCGCTCCTTTGTGAACATTATCCGGGGGATTGTAAAGCATGTGTGTCCAGCCTGAATTGTCACATCTCTCGTGCTCCGCGTTCAGGCAGTAACGTCGGACCGAATTATCCAAGCGATCGCTTCTTTCTCTTCTCGTCTCCGTCGCCGCGGTCGACTCGCACGCACGGTGAAGGCCTCTGTTGGTATGAACGTTCAAAAGTCGGGACTTGTTTCCGTTTCGTCTTTGCATCAAGTAGTTCAGGAGGCACAGTAGCGCGACGAAGCTCTTTTGGTCGTAAGGGACTCTAGTCCTGAGCCATTCGGGTCTCTTGCTGCATGCTGATCCGGCCGATGAGTGGGTGCGTGATTTCATGCAGAAAACGGGGGGCAAGGTGTGGCTCTCGCTGTTATTCACAAAGGCGAAGTGGAGAAGGCGGCGGTCTATGGATCGGCTAATCTCGAATGGAACCAGCCCGACACGCGTATGTCGCCGTTTTGGCTGGATTCTCTCATGAAACTTTTCACCGCCGTCGGGGTGATGCAGCTGCAGGAGCAAGGAAAGCTGCAGCTCGAGGATCCGATCGCAAAGTATCTACCAAAAACGCCAGCGGCGTGGCGCGGCGGCTTTGCATTACTCCACAATGCGCTCACGCTCTTCGCGGAAAGCTTCTTTGCGGCTATCCTTCAGTTTCGGGGATCGGTTTCAATAGGATTACATATGAGCGGGGGCAGCGCCGCGTTCAAAGGAGGACAGGCTGGCGCAGACTACCCGGTGTATCCTGACGACGACCTCTCCGTGATCTTTTTCACCAATCTGGAGTGTTCGACCTGGATAGACAGCTTTTCAGCAAACGAAATCGCGCATTTCTTCGCACCCGAGATTCAGCAGCTCTCCGCCTTACGGCCCCAATCCGATCCCGATCCCCCGCGGACGAAGAAGTTTCACCAAGCACTAAAAGATATAGCCTCTGGGGTTTCGACTTCACCGCTCATCACGCAGAGCATGAATGCCTCTCTTGCGCCTGACTTGCGGTCCGAAACGAAGCAGTTAATCGCAGCAATGAGCAGCCTCGAGTTTCTTTCCTGTGAAAATGCGAGCGTCAGCGATCCATAGGGCGCGGTGCAATATTGCTCCTACCGCACCAGGATGGGCAACACCGTGCTCGACCTCGGCTTCGGCGTAACGTCAAAAGGACAGATCGCCTCCATTATGGGTCACCCGGATTAGCACCTTCACAACCGCCGAACCGACAACCCAAACGCTTGTAGCCGCATCTTCGTTCCCGCGGAAGATTCAACCGATTTAATTCAATCGAAGCGCGCCGTCCACGTCAATAAGCATAAACCCTTGAGTTCGATTAGACTTCGAGTTGACGGAGGAATGTGCGCGCGTTCTTGATCGCATATCCGTCGCGATCGTTATTAAAATACGCCCATGCCCGCGTAGCGTTGCTTTCGCGTATCCGAGTGGCCCATCCCCCCAGTTCGCCGTCAGTATAGTCATGACGATACCAGCGTATAATCCCGTGAAAACGAACGTACACTTCATCCGCGGTCTTGATCAATCCGTCCGGCAGTCCCGGGCCACTGCAGGAGCAGAAAACAATGTTTAGATTCCGAAAGGCGTTGAAAACTTCTTCCCGCCACCAGCTAGCATGGCGGAATTCAACGACATTCCGACGGTTCGCATCAAGCTGCTTGAGGATGCGGTCCAAGCGTGCGCGGCTGAAAGAAAAACTGGGTGGGAGCTGAAACAGGAAACATCCCATCCTTGGTCCCAACAGGTCGGCAATATGCCCAAAGTCGCGGATGAGCGTTTGGGTGCGAGTAAAACGTTTGACGTGTGTGATAAGTTCCGAAACTTTGACTGTGTAAATAAACTTTCGACGCCCCGCCTGCCGCAGCCAGCTGTAAACAGTCGCAGTTGTGGGCCACGAGTAAAACGGTGCATTTAACTCCACCGTCTTGAAGTGCTTGGCATAATGCGCAAACCAATTCTTGGTGGGCAAGTCTGGTGAATAGAATCCGCCCCGCCAGTGCCAGTAGAACCACCCCGAACAACCCACGTTGAACTGCGGGATGACTCCCCCGGGCTTCGAATCCAAAGTAGAGTTTTTTTTCTCATCGTAAACTAGACGCGCCCTATGCATCTGGGCGGCTCGACCGATATTCGCCAGCCGTTGTTTGACTCTGCGCTGTTCCCGCAACGTGCGCCGTTCCTCTATGCTCCTAATGGCTGAGACAGAACGTTTAGACATTGCGCATCAGTCGCTCGGTCGTGCTAATCGGCAACATTCGCTTGATCGCATGAAACAGGTTCGCAGGGTGTAAAGCCGTTCGGACAAGGAAAAGCTCAGATCCGCTATTTGGGGATACTGCGATTGATTCAATTATTCCGTAAAGAGGCGTTTGAAAATGAACACATCTGCCAGGGAGGGGACTCGAACCCCTAATCCTTGCGGAACCAGATCCTAAGTCTGGCGCGTCTGCCAATTTCGCCACCCTGGCCTCGTTCAGTTACAGAAGGTTGACGCAGTTTAATCCGGCGCATGACTCTCGCAATCGGCGAGTATCCGGTTTGTGCCTTCGCAATGGACCGCTGCTCACGCCAACTGCGGATTGAACCCGGTCAGCTGCTTGGCGTCAAGAGAAGTGCCGGGAATAGGATCGCCCCATCTTTTTAATCAAATCCTACTATTCTCACAGCCCTGATAGTGATGAGATTCGAATTAGAAGAAAATGAAAAGACCCACAATTCTACAGATCCTAACAATCGCTTGCGCCTGCGGACTGGTGATTTTGCCATTCAAGTTGTCTGCCCAAGAGTCTCCGGCCGCGGCTAGCACGCCGGACGCCACCGTTTCTCCGGCAGATGCGATGACCCCCATGGCTACCGCAGCAACCACCGCGGCAGATACGACTCAAACCACTCAAACAACCACCTCGTCAGTTCCCTCGGCCACACCGCGTGTCAACGACACCGACGAAGGACGACCGACAACAACCGAGTATCACCATCACACACCGTGGGGTTTACTCGGATTGCTCGGCCTCTTTGGGCTCGCTGGATTATCTCGCAGACGCGAGCAGATAGGGTATGTAGGGCCCGAGACACGTCGGGATGAACCTCGAAATTCGTAAGAGATACTTGAGAGGGCGAAATGGCCTTGAGTTCAACTTGGGCGAGTACCCTATCTAGAATCGATGGTGGGAGGCGGTTCGAGCTTTGGGAAATTCGTTGCGCGATTTTTGGCAAAAATTCGCGGTAGCGCGGCCGTTTAGTCAAATGACCTTCAACTCGGATCAAGAATTTAGGCGAACCGCATCCTGTAAACTCGACTCAGGTGTCTGGCAAAAGATGGCGATCACGTCATCATAGTTTTGAAGAAAATCGGCGGGATCGCGGTAAATGGCAGCGGCGCCAGTGGCGCGAAGGGGGTCGGCTGATGTTCCGCCGCAAGTGAAGGCGATTGTGCGCAGGCCGATTTTCGCGGCGGCTTCAACGTCGAACCGAGTGTCGCCAACCGCGATAGCATCGTCGGCAGCGAGATTAAGTTTTCTTAGACTGGCGCTGAAGATGTCCGGAGCAGGTTTCGAAGAGTCCGCATCGTCACCGGAAGTGTATGATTCGATTAGATCATTAATGTGAAGTAGCTCGATAAAATACTCGGTGTCATCTTTCTTGCCGGAACTGGCCAGCGCGATTTTTTTGCCATCCTCGGAGATCCGCTGAAAGAGCTCGCGCACCTTCGGGAACGGTTTGACGCGCGGCAGGTATTCTTTCCGAAATATCTCGGCGCGATAGCGGTCGAGTTGTTTACCGAATTGACGGATCTCGTCACGCATTAAAAATTCCGGCAGATACTGATCGGAGCCTTTGCCGACTTGGGCGCGCAATGCTTCTACCGGAAATTGTTTGCCGAAGTGGCCGAAAGCCCGATCCCAACATTCGACGTGGAACTCGTTGGAATCGACCAAGGTGCCATCGATGTCGAAAATAACAGCGCGAAGAGCGGTCGGACGCAATGCAGGTATCACAGAAACATAATCGCACGGAAAGGTGCGTTAGCCTCAATCTATTAACCGGCGAGATTTGCGCCTTTGGAGCGTGACAAAACATGACGGGCGTCAAATCCAACGTTGGACCCAAACCGGCTAGTTCTGGAACCTACAAAATCCGACAACACTCAGCCTCAATGCGGGCTGCTGGTCGGAGTCGGGCTTGGACTCGGGGAGGGGCTAATCGTAGAGCCCGGAATTGGCGTACTATTTGTAATCGGTGTGGACGGCAACGGGCTGGAGCCCGGCAGTTGCCCAACCGGGGTCGACGCCGGTTGCACGCCGGCGGGATTTCTTCCCGCTGCCGTGCCTGTTTGTGGATTTGTGTTTCCAGGTTGTCCGGAACCGGTCGTGCCTGTTTACGCGGAACGATAAGTCAGTGCCAAAAAACAGCCGACCAGAATAGCTGAAGATATTTTTCCCATATGATTCCCTTTCTTAAATATGCCCGCTTTCGAAATGAATCACGAAACGAGCGCACGATGCGCGGAAAATTTCCAAGAACATTTTCCCGCGACCCGGATTGGAGGAATTGTTCCGAACGCGGTTAAGGCGCGTACTTGGTAAAGACGAAGTCGCGATCTTTAGCCGGCAGGTGGCAGGCGAAGCAAGTTTGAATTAACTTTTCGTTTCCGGGTCTCCCATTGCTAAAATCACCGAAACCCCATCCCCCGTGGCGGCGTACTTTTTTGAGTCTTTTACCATGAACTGCACGTTCACGCCCGATGATGGAATGAACGATCGAATTTGCGCGCCCGGAAAACCATCGGGCAAGACTTTATTGTTGTCGTCCGAGGACACTTCGTTCCAATGAATGGCGGCAATTGTTGCGCCGTCCGGAAAGGGAAGCTTTCCTTCGCGATACGCCTTGATCGCAATGTCGTTATCTAACTCAGCTCCCAACTGGTTCCCCTTCGTTGGCGACGTTAATCGGCACTGCAATCAAGGTCCAGTCACGCGAGAATTTATGGATAGAAGTTACAAAGAAGACATTCCCAAGATGAAACGTGCGCTTGAGGAATTGAAGAAGGAGTTCTCGAGTGTCACTTCAACCACCAACTGGACCAAGCTGCGCATCGAACCGCTGCTGGATCACGTAAAGTCGCTCGACCGATTGCTTCGATCGCCGAAGTTCGCGCGCGAGACTGCGCGATTGAGGAGAGGAGTTGCCATGTTTCACTCCGACCTGGTCTATCTCCGGGAGAACGTGAAAACGCTAAAGGAGATTCTGCGCGTCGAAGGAAGCGCGCACCGACGCCGGCCGGTGAGGCGAACTGCAAGACCGTAGTCGTTTGCTCGAACACGGCGAGTAGCGTGAGCTCCTAGCGGTTGCGGCCGGCCGTCACATTCGGGTCGAGGTTTTCGTAATTCCCTGGTTTGCTTTAACGATTACGCCGATCATTCTGCTAATCAGTCTGTGACGGGCTTAATTACAATTCGGAGCGGGAATTTGCGCGGGGAGTAATCCTTAACAGCGGAGAAACTACCATGACAGCAATCGGGGAAGAGGACGCACCAATCGCGCCGCCGTGCGCGATGGTCATTTTCGGCGCAGGTGGCGACTTGACGAAACGTCTCGTCGTTCCGGCGCTATATGACCTGGTCACAGCCAAACGCCTCTCGCCAAATTTTCAGGTGGTCGGTGTCGACGTCGCCGCCAAAACAGATGAGGAATGGCGCAAAGGTCTCACCGAAACGATGCAGGATTTTATCGGCCAGGTCGGAGAATTTGAGATCGACCATCTCGACATGACCGCCTGGCAATGGCTGACCGATCGGATGAGTTATGTGCAGGGCGACCTGGGAGATCCCGAAACTTACCGCCGTCTCGGGCCGCATCTCGCCGAACTCGACAAGACCGCGGGCACAAACGGCAACTATCTATTTTATCTGGCAATCCCGGACCGGTTCTTCAGTAGCGCGGTTGCCGGACTGGCCACGGCCGGCTTGATGACCGAAAGCGATGACAAGTGGCGGCGCGTCGTCATCGAAAAGCCTTTCGGCCATGATCTGGCTTCGGCCAAAGCGCTCAACGGTGAAATCCTGACCCATGTATCGGAACACCAGATTTACCGCATCGACCATTTTCTCGGGAAAGAAACAGTCCAGAACATTATGGCCCTTCGCTTCGCCAACGGTTTATTCGAGCCGATATGGAATCGCCAACACATCGAGCATGTGCAGATCACCGCGGCGGAAACGGTCGGAGTGGAGCGTCGCGGAAAGTTTTATGAAAAAACCGGGCGCGTTGCGCGACATGGTCCCTAACCACATGTTTCAATTACTTTCGATGACGGCGATGGAGCCGCCGGTTTCGTTCGAGGCCGAAGCTGTCCGGACAAAAAAAGCGGAGGTGATCGAATCGGTGCGTCCGTTGGATTCAAAGAGAGCGCTGAGCGATGCCGTGCGTGGACAGTATGACGCGGGTACCGTGCTCGGGAAGCCGGTGAAGGCTTATCGGCAGGAACCGGACGTGGCTCCAGATTCAAACGTTGAAACGTACCTCGCCTGCAAATTGGAAATAGACAACTGGCGCTGGGCTGGAGTTCCATTTTATATCCGGACCGGCAAATATTTGAAGCGGCGAGTAACCGAGATTGCCATCCATTTTCATCAGGCGCCTTATTCAGTTTTCCGCGGCACCAACGTGAAGGGAATGCATCCCAACTGGATGATTCTGCGTATTCAGCCGAATGAAGGTATTGATCTTGAGTTTGCGGCCAAACGTCCCGGGCCGACGGTGAAGCTAAGTAATGTCAGCATGAAGTTTTCCTACAAAGATTATTTTAAGACCGCGCCCGATACCGGCTACGAGACGCTGCTCTATGATTGCATGATCGGCGACGCAACTTTGTTCCAGCGCGCGGACAACATCGAGGCGGGCTGGCAGGTGGTCCAACCAATCCTCGATGCCTGGGCCAACACTCCGCCTCAGAATTTTCCGAATTACAAGGCAGGCACAGACGGTCCGGCTGAAGCCGACCAATTGTTGGCCCGCGATGGTCAAGCCTGGAGATCGTTAGGCTAATTATACGGGATCGCATCGAGTCATGACGGAACAAAAACCCCTGACCGTCGCAGCCGGCGTCGATCAAAATGCGATGAAGCGCGCCGCCGCGAATGCAGCGGTCGAGCTTGTCGAGGATGGCATGGTGGTCGGACTCGGGACGGGTTCAACCGCCGCGTTTGCGATCGAGGCGCTGGCCCGGCATCACGCTCAAGGACCGCGTTTCATTGGCATCGCCACGTCCGAGCGCACTGCCGCGCAAGCAACGAAAGCGGGCATTCCACTGACCTCGTTTCGTGATCATCCGGAAATCGATTTAACCATCGACGGCGCCGACGAGGTGGAACGGAAGACCCTGAATCTGATCAAGGGACTCGGCGGAGCGTTGTTGCGCGAAAAGATCGTGGCGGCGGCGAGCAGGCGCCGCGTGATTATCGTGGACGGGAGCAAGCTGGTCGATCGATTGGGCGAGCGCGCACCGGTTCCGGTCGAAGTCGTTGACATTTGGAATCGAAACAACCCACGCACGCCTGGAGTCGCTTGGCGCAACCGCGCGGCTTCGTCTTTCGGAAACGGGCGAGCCGTTCGTGACTGACAGCGGTAATGCTATTTTGGATTGCCGTTTCAGATCGATCCGCGACCCCAAAGATTTGGAGAAACAAATCAAACAAATCGTCGGAGTTGTTGAAAGCGGCCTTTTTATTGGCTTGGCGGACGTGGTCTTCGTGGCCGATACCGCCGGCGTTCACCGTCTCGATCGCGTAAGCGAAAATGATCTAACGAAATGAAAACAAAAAGGAAATCACTGACTCGCCTGGCCGCCTGGAAATCACTCGGCCAACATCACAAGGAAGTTAAGCGCCTGCACTTGCGGGAACTTTTCGCCAAGGATGCGGCGCGCGGAGAAAGATTCACCGCCGAGGCAGCGGGCATCTTCTTAGATTACTCGAAGAATCGAATGGTTGACACGACTCTGAAATTGCTTCTGCAGTTAGCGGAAGAATCGCTCCTCCGGGAACGGATCGACGCCATGTTTCGTGGCGACAAAATCAATGTCACGGAAAAGCGGGCGGTTCTTCACGTGGCGTTGCGTGCTCCGAGAGAGGCCACATTTCTCGTCGACGGTAAGAACGTCATTCCGGAAGTGCACGCCGTCCTCGATCGGATGGGCTCCTTCAGCAACAGCATCCGGAATGGGCAGTGGTTAGGCCACACTGGCAAACGAATCAAAAACATCGTGAACATCGGAATCGGCGGCTCCGATCTTGGGCCGGTGATGGCTTACGAAGCGCTCAAGCATTATTCCGATCGCGCGCTGACTTTTCGCTTCGTCTCCAACATCGACGGCACCGATTTTGTCGAAGCGACTCGCGATCTCGATCCTTCCGAAACCCTGTTCATCGTTTCTTCGAAGACATTCACGACTCTCGAAACCATGACCAACGCTGAAACCGCGCGGGAATGGTTATTGCGCGGACTTGGAGGAGAGAAGTCCGCCGTCGCCAAACACTTTGTCGCCGTCTCGACCAACGCGGAGAAGGTTTCCGCCTTTGGCATAGACACCGCCAACATGTTCGGCTTTTGGGATTGGGTCGGTGGCCGCTATTCCATGGATTCGGCCATCGGCTTATCCACCATGATCGCGATTGGGCCGGAGCAATTTCGATCCATGCTCAATGGTTTTCACGAGATGGATGAACACTTTCGCACCGCGCCCTTCCAGCAAAACCTGCCTGTCCTTCTTGGTCTGATGACGGTCTGGTACACCGATTTTTTTTATGCTCAAACTGTCGCCGTGTTGCCTTACGAACAATACCTGAAGCGATTTCCCGCCTACCTCCAGCAGCTCACCATGGAAAGTAACGGCAAGCACGTGACTCTCGACGGAAAACAAGTCACCTATGACACCGGTCCAATTTTTTGGGGCGAGCCCGGAACGAACGGGCAGCACTCATTCTACCAGCTGATTCACCAGGGCACACGACTGATTCCATCCGACTTCATCGCATTTATTCACACGCTTACTCCGCTTGGCCGTCATCATGACATGTTGCTGGCGAATGTATTTGCGCAGGCGGAAGCACTCGCCTTCGGCAAAACGCCGGAACAGGTCAAAGCGGAAGGGACTCCATCATGGCTGGTGCCGCACCGCGTATTTGAAGGGAACCGGCCCTCGAATGTCATCCTCGCCGATCGCCTAACTCCGGAGATGTTGGGAAAACTCGTGGCGCTTTACGAGCACAGTGTATTTACCCAGGGGACCATCTGGAACATCAATTCATTCGACCAATGGGGTGTCGAACTTGGTAAAGCCCTGGCCCAGCGAATTATTCCAGAATTGGAGGCGGCGACGGCGCCGGACCTCAAACACGATAGTTCAACCAACAATCTGATCCGTCGTTATCGAAAACAGAAAGGATCGTCATGAGCGGTCATAATCCGAAGGAACAACAGTTACAGAAAATGAGAGCGCAGCCGGGGTTTGTCGCGGCGCTCGACCAAAGCGGTGGGAGTACGCCCAAATCTTTGGCCGAATACGGAATCCAGGAAGGAACGTGGGCCAACGACGATGAAATGTTCGCGATTGTGCATCAGATGCGGACCCGCATCATCAGCAGCCCCAGCTTCGACGGAAACCGAATCCTTGCCGCCATTCTTTTTGAGAACACCATGGACAGGGACATCCAGGGACAACCGACGGCGGATTATCTTTGGAACGTCAAACAGATCGTCCCAATTTTGAAAGTGGACAAAGGTCTGGCCGACGAAAAAAACGGAGTGCGCTTGATGAAACCGATGCCGGAGCTGGGCGCGTTGCTCGATAAGGCAAATACGAATCGGATTTTTGGAACGAAGATGCGTTCGTTCATCAAACAGGCTAATGCCACCGGGATTAAAGAAATCGTCGATCAACAGTTCGAAGCCGGTGCGCAGATCTTTGCCGCCGGTCTCGTCCCGATCCTCGAACCTGAGATCGATATTCATTGTCCGGACAAAGCGGAAGCCGAGGAGTTGCTCAAATCAGCGATATCCGAACGACTGAATCGGTTACCAGCTGCGCAAACAATATTTCTCAAGCTGACGCTGCCGGACAAAGACGATTTCTACTCCGATTTTGTCAGGCATCCGAAAGTAATCAGAGTGCTTGCATTATCGGGGGGTTACTCGCGGGCGGAAGCCAACGACCGGTTGCGCCGGAACGATGGCGTTGTGGCAAGCTTTTCCCGAGCGTTACTTGAAGGATTGCTGGTTCAACAGTCCGACTCGGAATTCAATGCGATGCTGAATGCCTCCGTGCAGAGCATCTTTGATGCGTCGACGGTGAAGGAATAGCCCGCAATGTAATCGGAGAACAAATATGAAAGAACAAAGCTCGATGCAGCTTGGGATGATCGGATTAGGCAGAATGGGTGCAAACATGGTCCGCCGGCTATTGAAAAGCGGACAACAGTGTGTGGTCTTCGACCGCTCCGCTGACGCGGTCAACGGCCTCGCGAAAGCGAACGCGATTGGAGCGGCATCGCTCACGGATTTGGTGGCCAAACTGGAACGACCGAGACATATCTGGCTCATGGTGCCAGCGGCAGTGGTCGATGAGACCATCGGTCAACTTTCACCGCTGCTCGAACCTGGCGATACCATTATCGACGGGGGCAATTCCTATTACGTAGATGACATCGAGCGCGCCAAAGGGCTGCGTTCGTTAGGCCTGCATTACATCGACGTGGGAACGAGCGGCGGTATTTGGGGCCTCGAACGTGGATATTGCATGATGATCGGCGGCGAAAACGAGATCGTCGCGCGGCTGGATCCTATTTTTACCGCACTCGCGCCCGGTCTCGGTGATGTGCCGCGCACCCCGGGCCGCGAAAAACTCGGTGGCACCGCCGAACAAGGTTATCTCCATTGCGGCCCGAACGGCGCCGGGCACTTCGTCAAGATGGTCCATAATGGAATTGAGTACGGACTGATGGCCGCCTACGCAGAAGGGTTGGCTGTTTTGAAATCCGCGAATGCGGGAAAACGGCAGAGCGAAGCCGATGCCGAGACGACGCCGTTGCGCAATCCGGAGCATTACCAATACGACTTCGACATCGCCAACATTTCCGAACTATGGCGACGCGGCAGCGTAATCGCTTCATGGCTACTTGACCTCACCGCGTCCGCGTTGACCACAGATCCAAAACTCGCAACCTTCGCCGGCCGGGTTTCCGATTCCGGCGAAGGCCGGTGGACAATCAAAGCGGCGATCGATGAAGGTGTGCCGGTTCCTTCGCTGACCGCCGCTTTGTACGAACGTTTTTCCTCGCGTGGCGAAGCGGATTACGCCGATCGAGTGCTCTCGGCCATGCGCTTTGGCTTTGGTGGTCACCTGGAGAAAAAGCAGCCCACGGTTCAGTGAATTGGGACAACACAGAGTCGGGGAGCGCGCCATCCGAACCGCGAGCCGCACTTCGCCTTCTCCTTGCCGACGTCGATGGCACGCTGGTCACGCATGACAAGGTGCTGACCGATCGAGCACGTCGCGCGGTTGGCCGGCTGCGCACCGCCGGGATCGAATTTGCCATTACCAGCGGACGGCCACCGCGGGGCATGCAGATGTTGATTGAGCCGCTCGGTTTGACCACGCCCATTGCCGCGTTCAATGGCGGAATGTTCATCAAGCCGGACTTGTCGGTCATCGAGCAACGCGTTTTGCACGCTGGTGTCATCGAACCGGCGATGAAAACGATGCGGGCCTGCCAGCTGGATACCTGGATTTACCGTGGCACGGACTGGTTCGTGCGCGAGCGTCACGGCCCGCACGTCGATCGAGAAGAATGGACGGTGAAATTCCCACCTACCGTCGTTCCAAATTTCGATGGTCTGACGAATGACGTGGCCAAGCTGGTCGGCGTCAGCGACGACCTCAAGGCGGTGTGCGAATGCGAGACCGCGCTCCAGGAGCAGTTCGCCGCCAAAGTCCGGACCAAACAATCCAATCCCCAGCGCGAGACGTTAGTCTCCGCCGCACGTTCGCAACCGTATTACCTCGATGTCACCCATCCGGAGGCCAATAAGGGATACGTGGTCTCTCGTTTATCCGAGATGCTCGGAATTCCGACGAACCAGATCGCCACCATTGGTGATATGCCTAACGACGTGGCAATGTTCCAAAAAAGCGGAATGAGCATCGCCATGGGACAGGCTAGCGACGAGGTAAAATCGGCGGCCACATACACTACGACCTCATCGGAGGAAGAGGGCTTTGCCACTGCCGTCGAGCGCTACGTGTTGAATTTGCAATGATCAAATCCGACTGCGCCAAAAGTTTTCTCTAACCGGTTCCCTCACGGGATGAGGCGATGAATCGAGGACCAGCCAAATCCGTCGGAAAGTCCCTTCTCTGGACGACTTTCGCTCTGATTCCGGTTGCGTTCTATTGCTTCGGGTGCGCGGGTCTCGCCTCGGTGACGGCAATGAAGCCGCGCATCCCCACGGTCGTCGCCGGTGAAAACGAGCTGACCTTGGCCAGACAGCATTTACTCGCAGCGGAAGAAGAAAAGCCATTGCTGTCGTTAGGCGAGGACCTTATCGCAGCCAAGCTGTCTCTGCGGGTTTTGGACCGACAGCCAGAAAACCTTCCGGCGGCAAGCATCTACAATTTTTCAGTTGCCCGGGCGGTGGAAAATGTTGAGCGGGCGAAGATTCAGCCTTGGCGGCGGCCCGTCAGCATTGGGGGTCATGAGACTAATTTCAGTCTGGTCAGTCCCAAGCCCATGGATGCGGAGCACGATCCCGAACGGTACGATCTATTTTCCACCGACAGCTTGCAGATCGGGGGAAAGTTTTTCAAAACCCGCGCGCCCGTCAGTGGAATCGGCGCGCCTTTCGTGGCGGTAGGTCGGACTGAAAACCCGCGGTTTCGCCAGCAATTCGAGCTTCGCCGTATCTATGCGCCGGTCACCGCAGTCATTCAGTTCTCGGATCAACGAGCCCAGTTGAAGCTAATCGATCCGACGAAAGCGGAGCGCGTCACGCTGGGCAAACGAACGTTTCCGCTGGCGAACGATTTCAGCGCGCCGACAGCGATGCTGATTGCCCACGAGCGACCGGAACGACTTGGCTTCGCCCGAGTCATAAACCCGCAAAAGTACGCCGACACGACAGGATTGACGCTCACGCAGCAATTCGATCCGGCCCGCACACCGGTGATTTTTGTTCACGGATTGCAAGAGACCGGCGCGAGCTGGGCTCCGATGGTCGACTCGCTCCACCACGATCCGTGGATCCGCGAGCATTATCAATTTTGGTTTTATAGTTATCCGAGCGGCTATCCGTATCCGTATTCGGCCATGCTTTTACGCCGCGATCTCGATGCGATTCAGCGTGCGTTTCCAAATCACAAACGTGTCGTGCTCATTGGCCACAGCATGGGCGGAATGATTTGCCGGCTTATGATTACCGATACCGGCGACAAGATCTGGCACGCATATTTTTCGACGTCGCCCGCAAAAACGCCGCTGGCGAGCAAGACGCGTAAGGAACTGGAAGAGGTGCTCGTGTTTAACCACCGGCCGGAAGTGGAACGCGCCATATTTATTTCGACTCCGCATCGTGGGAGTCAGTTCGCCACCGGCTGGATTGGCCGGATCGGCGCGGCGCTCGTTCGCACGCCAAAACAATTCGCCTCGATTTACGCTTCGACCAAATCGCTTCTGGTGGCCGATCCGGCGGCTCGATCCTTGAAACGCATGCCGAACAGCGTCGATACCCTCGAGCCTAACGATCGATTTGTTCTTGCGGTCGACAAGCTTTCGATGACCCCGGGCATTCCTTATCACTCCATCATGGGAGACCGCGGCCGTGGTGATACCCCAAACAGTTCCGACGGTATCGTTCCTTACTGGAGTTCGCATCTTGAAGGCGCACGATCGGAGCTGATCGTTCCTTCGGGCCACAATGCCCAATACAACCCGGAGGCGATTCACGAAGTCGCTCGCATTCTCGAACTCAACCTGGCCCACTCCGATGGCTAATCAGGGGGTTCGATCAGGATGTTGGTGGGTGGCCTTTTCAATCGACGTGAGTCGGCCCCTGGTAGCAAAAAGCCGAACCATGTCGCGGTCACAACCCCCGAGTCCACCATTCACTCTTATATATAGAGAGAGAGGGGCAGCATGACGACCTTGGCGCCTTCCGTCCCACATGACGGCCGTTGTCGATTTGTGGCGACACGACCGGAGGAATCGGCTTCCCGGCGAGTTAAACACATTTATTCGTCGCGTAACGCGTTATCAGGCGACGAAGCACCGGTGGAAGTGGCCCAATTTGTCCACGACTAACCCGGCCAGTTGCATCTCTCCAAACGCGGATGTTCACGGTCCTGCCGGTGCTTTCTTGTTTTTCGGTTTGCTGCAGACCTTATTTCTGCCTGGCTTGCAGCTGCCGGAACCGCCACCGGCCGGAATGCCCGCGCCCATCACGCTTCGCGTCGTCGCACGGCGTCCTCGTTAGTCTCCTCGCATTCGTCTGAACCTAGGCGCGCGAAAACGACCAGGTTCTGGCATCTTTTTGTGAGGAATTTTTAATTTTCTTTTTATCGGCCTCAAATGTTGTCCGGGTCTAATCCGGAGATGAAAAAGAGAAACCGTCGACCCGTTAGGCCGGAATTAATCGGACTCCTCATTCCGCTTTTCTTCGCCGGTGCCTGCCTCGGCTGGGCTGAACCGATGCCGGTCCTGCCTGTCGCAGGCCCAGCGGAGGAACCCCATCTCGGTTATCTCGTTGTTTACAGCGCAACCGAAGCTTCAGACGACGGCGACGTGATGTATTACACCCACACCGATTACAAACTCTATGCGCCGGGCGGCGCTTTTTTGAGGAATGTCCGCAACAGTATCATCAAAGGAGACGAGGCCCCGGAAAAGATCCCCCTGCGGCCTGGTCGTTACCTGGTCGAGGCTCAGTCGGAGAACCAAGGCATCGTCCGGGTCCCGGTCATTATCGCGGATGGAAAGACCACGGTGGTAAACCTCGAGGGTGACCGTCGCGGTCCCAATCATAAAGTCGCGAACCGATAACCGGTTTCGAAAATAAGTGCGTGTTCATTTCAAGGACGAGATGTGCGGCCAAATCCGGCAATGGGGTCGACCTTTTGTTTCGGCGCAATCAGCCCGAAGCTGGTCTAACAGAAATGCGCATCTTACTTGTTGAGGACGAAGAAAAGGTTGCGCGATTCATTCGGGTCGGGTTGAAGGCGGAACACTTTGCTATCGATACCGCGCGCGATGGGAGGACGGGGTTGCAATTGGCGCTGCTGAATCCCTACGACTTGGTGATTGTTGATTTAATGCTTCCTGAACTCAGCGGAAGCGAGGTCATTCGGGAACTTCGCAAAAAAAATCCGCACGTTCCGGTTGTTGTTCTGACCGCTCGCGACGCGGTGACCGACAAGGTCGCGAATTTTGAAGCGGGCGCGGACGATTACCTGACGAAGCCCTTTGCGTTTGCTGAATTGCTCGTTCGCATCAAAGCGCTATTGCGCCGGGGAATGGTCAACCGGTCCAATGTTTTGCGAATCGGCGGCCTCGAGATTGACCGGATTTCGCATCAAGTTCGAAGGGACGGCGCCAACATCAAACTGACATCAAAAGAATATGCTCTTTTGGAATATCTCGCGGTGAATGCGGGGCGAGTGCTTTCCCGGACAATGATTGTTGAGCACGTGTGGGATCAGAGCTTCGAAGGGCTGACCAACATCGTGGATGTTTATGTGCGTCAGTTGCGGGCAAAAATGGACGAGCCCTTCGCCACTAAGTTAATCCATACCGTTCGGTCGGTGGGTTACACGCTTCGGGACCCGGACAAACAATGAACTTCCGATCGATTCGTTTCCGCCTGATTAGCCGTTTTACGGCCCTTTTGCTTTTGGTTGTGCTCGGATTTGGCGCGTTCGCTTACTGGAGTGTGCGCAGCTACGTCATCGATGTCATCGGGACATCGATGAAACATCGGGCCGAGCAGATTGTCGCGACGTTGCTTCGCCACAACCCCGGCGATGAAGCCTACATTGCCGGAGAGATTGAAACGCGTTACGCGCCGGAATCGAACGATCGATTTATCCGAATCACTCGAGGAGATGGTTCTGTTCTTTATTCGTCGCGAATTCCGGCCGACCGGAGCTTCACGCCGGCCAATGTGCCTTATCCACCGGCAAAAACGATCCAGTCCAAGTGGCGTGAACAATCGTTGCACAACGAAACCAAAATGCTGATCGCGGCCGTCCCTTATTCGGATGAGCGGGGTAGTTACCTGGTGGAAGTTGGCACATCATTAGCCGACGCAGGCCGGGTCATGAACGCGCTGCTTCGGACTCTGGCGGCCGGATTGCTCACCATTATGTCTCTCACCGTTGTCGGCGGTTGGATCCTGGTTAACCGGGCGCTCTTGCCGGTTCGGGATATCACCGATGCCGCTCGCGAAATTACTTTTCACGATTTGCGAAGGCGCGTCCCCGTTCCCGAGACCGGCGATGAGATTGCCGATCTATCGCTGGTGCTCAACCAAATGATTGCCCGGCTGCAGGAATCTTTCGAAAATGTCAGCCGTTTCACGGCCGATGCGTCCCACGAACTGCGCACACCGCTGACTATTGTTCGTGGCGAACTGGAAGAGCTGATCGCGCGCGCGAATGTTGACGAGCAGGTCCGAGCGGCGCTCGGCAGTTTGCAGGAAGAAGTCGAGCGGCTGGTTACGATTGTTCAGCGATTGTTTGCCCTATCAAGAATGGACGCCGGCGAAGCGCAGACCGAGCGCGTCCGAGTAAATCTCAATCAGCTGGCCGAAACAACGATCGATCAGATGTCACTGCTGGCGGAAGAAAAGAAAATATCGCTTTGTTGCCTAACCGATGGAGCTGTCGACGTGGAAGGCGATCGCACCCGATTAAAGCAGGTTATTGTCAATCTTCTCGACAATGCCATCAAATACACGCCGGAGGGCGGCGAGGTGAAATTGGCAGTCGGTTCAATTAATGGGACTGCCTTTATCGAAGTAAAAGACACGGGGCCGGGCGTCCCCGAATCAGGTTTGCCCTACGTATTTGAACGTTTCTACCGCGCCGATGAAGTCCATTCCCGGGACATTGAAGGCGCCGGTCTGGGACTGGCGATCGTGCGATCCATCGCTTCGGCTCACGGCGGAAAGGTTTCGTTAAGCAATCGGAACGGGGGCGGCTGCCACGTCACAGTCAGTCTTCCAACCGCGAATTCGTAAACCGTGCACGGCCCCGATCAATTAGATGTTTCTGAGCAGGTTCTGCCGGTAACCGCGCCGCCTCGTCAGCGGAATCGCTGGATCCAAGGCCGAAAGAAAACGGCCGGCATTGTCGCGGTCACTATCATCTTAGCCGCCATTGCGCTGGCGATTCACCGCGCGGGAATGAAACCCGCGAAAAATTCGTCCAGGCCGGTGGCGGTGGCCAAAGTGGATCGGGAGAACCTCGTCCAGACAATTAAATTGGCGGCAGAATTTCAGCCGTATCAGCAGGTCTCGCTTCACGCAAAAGTGTCCGGTTACGTGCAATCGATTTCAGTCGATGTGGGAGACCGCGTGAAAGAAGGACAGGTCCTGGCCGTGTTGGACACGCCGGAATTAAAAAACGATCTGCAAAAAGACAAAGCAGCGCTGGGGGCAAGTGAGGACGAAGTGGCTCGAGCACAGGCGAACTACAACCAGACGCACGTTGCTGGCACCCGGCTGCTGACAGTCGCTCAGCAACACCCAAAGCTGGTGGCTCAGCAGGAAGTCGATGATGCGAAAGCAAAGGATGACAATGCTGCCGGCGCTTTGGCCGCGGCCAAACGCCATGTCGAGGAAGCCCAAGCCGAACTGGAGAAGACGCAGGCTCTGTTCAATTACAGCAATATTATTGCTCCATTCGATGCCATCGTGACGCATCGGTACGCAGACCCTGGCGCTTTGATTCAGGCCGGAACTTCCAGCTCGCAGACGGCTCCGGTTGTTGACATTGAAGAGGAATCACGGTTGCGCCTGGTCTTTCCGGTTCCGGAATCAGCCGTCGCGCGGATGAAGGTGGGTCAAAAGGTTCGCGTCGCCGTGACCTCCCTTAACGAAACGTTCGAGGCCACCGTCTCCCGTTTTTCGGACAAGGTCGATCGAGAGACTCGCACGATGAGAACGGAAGCGGACATCGACAATCGTGATGGGCGTTACAAACCGGGGATGTATGCCGAAGCCGTTGTTGTCGTCGAACAACATGACAACGCTGTCTCAGTTCCCGTGGAAGCGGTCTCGGTCACTGGGAAGCCGCTGGTGTTGGTGGTCGATCAGAAAGGCGTTGTTCAAGCGCGTCCGGTCACGCTCGGGTTAGAGACGCCGACGCGATACGAAATTCTGAAAGGAGTTTCGCCCGGCGACATGGTGGTGGTTGGAAGCCGCGCCGGCCTTCGCGGCGGAGATAAAGTCGCGCCGAAAATGATCGAGCTCGCGGCCGCGGAATAGAATGAAACTCGAGCCGCTCGCGTCCGAAATCTTGGCGGCCTTGCAGTCGCTCAGCACCTGCGCGGTGGCTAATGCGATTGAATTGTTGGACGGGCGCTTGCGCAACGTCGGATTTACGAACGCGTCCATTCATTGCCGATTTCCGCAGTTTGCGCCGGTGGTCGGACATGCCGTAACCCTGCGCCTCCATGGATCGAATCCACCGATGGAGGGGGGAACCTACCTCGAAGGTACCGATTGGTGGGATGCGCTGTCCGAATTTCCACAACCATACATTCTGGTGATCGAAGACGCTGATCGCCGGGTAGGCATGGCTGCGTTCGTTGGCGAAACGCACGCCGCCATTTTTCAGGCCATGGGTTGCGTGGCGGCCGTGACCAACGGAGCGGTTCGAGATTTGAACGGAGTTGAGCGGCTCGGATTTCAGCTTTTTTCGGGCAGCATATCGGTCTCGCATGCCTACGCGCATGTGGCCAGGGTGGACCCGTCGGTCGAAGTTGGCGGACTCCTCATTGCGCCGGGCGATCTCCTGCATGGCGACCGGCATGGACTGGTCAAGGTTCCACCAGGCAGCGCGCGACAAATTATTGAGATCGCGTCGCGACTAAGCGGACAGGAAAAGGAAATCATCCACTACTGCCAATCCGACAAATTTTCACGAGACGGATTACGCGCCCTTCTGCGGCAGTTGTCCTGAGAGACATGTCACGATTTTCGCTGCGCTTTCCCTATTTCATCATCGTCGCCTGCCTGATGGTGTGCGTTGTCGGCATTACCAGCCTGGCGCGAATGCCGGTCGACCTTTTTCCTTCAATCAAGATTCCAGTGGTGGTCGTGGCGACATTTTTTTCCGGGATGCCGCCGGAGCAGATTGAGAACGACATCACCGGACGATTCGAACGCTTTTTCACGCTCGGCAGTGGCATCGAGCATATCGAATCCCGTTCGTTACCCGGCGTCAGCCTGATCAAAGTTTATTTTCAGCCGGGGACCGATGCCGATTCCGCCGTGACCACCATTTCCAATCTCGCGATGGCCAATCTTCGTCGGTTACCGCCGGGGACATTGCCACCGGTTGTCCTCAAGTTTGACGCGTCCAGCCTGCCCGTCTGTTTAATCACTTTGAAAGGCGAAGGAATGAATGAGACGCAGTTGCGCGATCTCGGCCAGTATACTGTTCGCAATCAAGTGGCGAATGTCCCGGGAGCATCGGTGCCACAGCCGTTTGGAGGTCGTTACCGGCAAATCATGGTTTACGTCGATCCGTTGAAGCTCGAAGCGCATCAGCTCAGCGTAATGGATGTGGTGAGAACAGTGAATGAATCCAATCTCATTCTGCCCGCCGGCGACGTAAAAATCGGGCCGTTCGATTACAACCTCTACACCAACAGTCAGCTCAACACTGTTGATCAAATCAATTCGCTGCCTTTGAAGACTGTCGGAGATTCCTCCGTCCTGGTCGGGGACGTAGGCAAGGCGGCCGATGCGGCGCAAATCCAAACCAGTATTGTTCGCGTGGACGGACAGCGCTCCGTTTATCTGCCAGTTCTAAAGCAGGGTGGCGACGCAAATACCATTAGCGTGGTGAACGGAATCAAGTCGGCCATAGCCGGACTGGTTGATGTTCCAAAATCTTTGGTGGCAAAGGTCGTGTTCGACCAATCCGTGTTTGTGAAAAGCGCGATTGAGAACCTGTTGCACGAAGGCGCGATCGGTTTGCTTTTGACCGGACTGATGATCCTGGTGTTTCTCGGAAATTTTCGCGCGACGGTTGCGGTCTTTCTCTCCATTCCGTTATCGGCCCTGGCGACGTTTATCGGGCTTTCCTTCGGAAATAATTCCGTCAATGCGATGATTCTTGGCGGGCTCGCCTTGGCCTTTTCACGCTTGATCGACAACTCCGTCGTCGTGTTGGAAAACATTTTCCGTCATCTTGAAAATGGGGAACAGCCTGCGATTGCGGCGGAGAAGGGTGGTCGCGAAGTTGCGCTGCCGGTTTTGGCCGCCACCCTGACCACCGCAGTGGTATTTTTTCCCGTAATATTCTTGTACGGGGTCAGCCGTTTTCTTTTCACCGCCCTGGCCCTGGCGGTCGTGCTCTCGCTCTTTGCCTCCTATGTCGTGGCCATGACCGTCGTTCCGCTGTTTTGCGCGAAGCTGATTCGCCCGCACGAAACACAGACGGGAGCGACCCTCGATCGAAATACCGGTGGAGCGCGTCCGCCATCGCGCATGCAACGGTTCAATCTTTGGTTCAACCTAAGGTTTCACGCGTTTCTGGACCGATTCGAAGCGGTTCAAGCCAGAACGTTGGTCCGTCCAGTCACCACCGTGTTGACCGTAAGCGGGATTTTTCTTTTGAGCATGTTTCTCGCGCCTGCGCTTGGGGTTGCTTATTTCCCGCGAACCGATCCGGGCCAGTTCGTCATTAATTTAAAAGCGGCAACCGGAACCCGGCTCGAGGCCACTGAACGCGAAGTCGCGAAGGTCGAAGCGATCGTTCGCAAGACCATTACACCGCGTGACCTGCGGTTAATCACCGCCAACATCGGCGCGACGCCGGGTTTCTCTTCGATTTACACGAGCAATTCAGCTTCTCACACCGCCTTCGTGCAGGTCAGTCTGACCGACGATCATCAGATCGGCAGCTACGAATACATGGCTCGAGTGCGGCGCGCCTTGCGAACCGACGCGCCGGAGCTGAGCAGTTATTTTCAGTCCGGCGGATTGGTCGATGCGGTTTTAAACCTCGGCTTGCCCGCCCCGCTTGATATTCAAGTGAGCGGATCGACCCTGAAGGCGACGTACAGTACCGCCTCAGAAATTGCCGCGCGCGTGCGCGGACTTTCGGGTGTCGATGATGTGCTGATTCCTCAGGACATCGATGCCCCGGCCTTCAAACTGGCGATTGATCGGGAACGAACGAGTGAGCTCGGGTTGAGCGAAAAGGAGGTCGTCAGCAATGTCATCACGGCCCTGACCTCAAATCAGATGATTGCGCCGAGTTACTGGGTCGATCCGCGCACCGGCAACGATTATTTCCTCACTGTCCAGTACCCGGAGGATGCGGTGAAGAGCCTCAACGATCTTCGCGCAATTCCGTTGCGCGGGACGAACCGGAAAGAGCCGACTCGTTTAGATGCGGTGACCAAATTGGTTCCGGTGCAAGCGCCAACGGAAGTGGACCATTATCAACTGCAGCGAGTGATTGATATTTATGTCGCGCCGCGGACGGAAGAACTTGGCCGTGTTTCCTCCGGGGTAGACCGGATTATCGCGCAAACCAGCCTGCCGGAAGGCGTTCGTGTCCACATTCGCGGATCGGTGCAGGCGATGCATTCATCATTTGCCTCGTTTGGTCTCGGTCTCATTTTGGCGGTGATACTCGTCTATCTGATCCTGGTGGCGCAGTTTAAGTCGTTCGTTGATCCGCTGCTAATTCTGCTGGCGATTCCACCCGGACTCAGCGGCGTTCTGCTGATCCTGATCTTCACGGGAACCACCCTGAACATCATGTCGCTCATGGGCGTAGTAATGATGGCAGGGATCGTTGTTTCCAACAGCATCCTGCTGGTCGAATTCACGCATCGACTTTTGGAAGACGGCGTACCGCTGCGCCAGGCGGTGCAAACGGCAACGCGGGTCCGACTCCGACCTATTCTGATGACCTCGCTCGCCACCATTATCGGACTGGTCCCGATGGCTTTGAAACTGGGTACCGGAAGTGAGGCTTACGCGCCGCTGGCTCGCGCCATTATTGGCGGATTATTGAGCTCGCTTTTGTTGACTCTATTTATCGTTCCGGCCGCTTTTTATTTAGTCTATCGCAAACGCCTTGAACAACCGCAGAGCGCCGATCCACACCGGTCCACCATGCCGGGGACACCGGTAATATCCGCCGGCCTGGCCGTTTTCGTTTTGATCTTCTGTCTGGCACCGTCATCCGCGCGAGCGCAGAACGAGCCGGTCGAGCGTCTCGATTTACCGACCGCCGAATCCATTGCCTTGCGGCACGCACCGGCAATCGCACGGGAATACTTTCGGACCGAGGCGGCGAAAGAAGTGGTAAAAGAAGTTCGAGCCGGTCTATTTCCACAGGCAGTCGGAAGTGTCGCGGCGGTCGGGACCGGCGACGATATCAGCAATATCTTTGGCGGCAGCCCGATCACAAATGTAAACCCCGCGTCACGACCGGTCTCGACCCGCCTTGGAGCAGTTGGCGGACTGAACGATCCAACAGTGCTCAGCCGCGAATCGGACGGCGTTAATTTTAGTCAGCTGATCACCGATTTCGGACGGACGGCGAATCTGGTGGCCGCGTCGCATTTCTCCGCTCTATCTCAAGGGCAAGAAATCGATCTCATTCGGGCGCAGGTTCTGTTAATTGTGGATCAGGCGTATTTTCGCGCCCTCGAAGCAGGGGCCCTGGCCCGCGTGGCCAAAGATACTGTGAATGCGCGGCAGGCGATCGCCGATCAAATCTCAGCTTTGGCTCAAGCGCAGCTGCGGTCCGAATTGGATGCCAGTTTTGCCGAAGTGAACCTCGAGCAGGCCAACCTTCTTTTGCTCGATGCTCAGACCAGATTGGAAACTGCTTTCGCCGATCTCTCTGCCGCCCTCGGATACGAACAACCTCATAAATTCATTCTCGCCGACGCCACGGTGCCGGACCTGCGCGACCAGACTCTCAGTGGTTTGTTAGGCCAGACTTTTGAAACACGCCCGGATCTGATCGCCTTGCGAGATCAGGTGATCGCCGCGAGCAAGGCGGCTACCGCCGAACAACGAGCCAGACTTCCGCGGGTGAATTTACTCGGCAGCGTCGGCCGAACTCCGCTAGGAGATCCGCAAGTCCGGGAGACGTATGCGGCTGCCGGATTTGATGTCGAACTGCCGCTGATGACCGGCGGACGTCTCTCCGCGCGCGCTCGCGAGATGGAGTTTCGAACAGACGTCGCCCGCAAAGCGTTGGAAGATTTAAAGGACCAGGTTACGCGCGAAGTAAATATTGGCTGGTTGGCGGTAGGTCAGGCGAAACGCAAAATCCCGGTGACCGAATCACTTTTGAAAGCCGCGTCACAGGCCCTCGATCTGGCAAATTCACGGTATCAGGCAGGAGTGGCATCGTTTGTCGAGTTGAGTCAGGCGGAGTTGGTAAAAACTCAGGCCGCGATCGACGAAGCGACCGCGCGATACGAATACGAGATTAGCAAAGCGGCGCTTCAGTTCGATACCGGTTCGTTACGGTTCGTGAAACCGAATCCACACGTGCGATGAGTCGCCATCGACGTTGCGTTAGGGATGGCGAAATATTCGGATCGATTGTTTGTTTTGCGTTGCTGGTGTCGGCTCTGTCCGCCGCGGATCTGCCGCTACTCTACGATGGGTCCACCATTCGGGTCCCAGCCGAGATCGATCGCAAATTATCTTATCTGGTGTTCGACACCGGCTGCACGGCATCGGCCTTGGATCAAAGCATCTATCGATCGGAATTGACCGACCCGGTCGCGGAAGCGCGAGTCAGTTCGATTGCAGGGATTGACACTTTGGAGCTGTATCGCGCGCCGCGAATCCTCCTCGGAAACATTGGCGCACAAATTGAACGGATCGCGGCGATGGATCTTTCGCGAGTCAACGCCGTCAGTGGTTCAGAATGCGACGGGATTCTCGGCGCGGACTTTCTTCAGCGACACGTTGTGTCGATCAATTTTGACCGGCACATATTTGCGATCGACCGCGTGGAGGAGAATGCGGCACCGGGAAATCAAACACTCGATCTCGAACCGGTCGGGAACGGAAACTTCGCCATCAATGCCCGCGTTGAAGGAACGCCACTGACTTTGATGATCGACACCGGCGACAACGGCTCCATCAGTTTGAATGCCGAAGATTGGCGACGCGTGATCCGATCGCATCGAGCCAGGGATGTTCACACCATTCTGGCGGCTCCGGTTTCTGGAGATCCGATCAGATGCATGGCTGTCCGGATTAACGACGTGTCGGTTGGTCCATATCATTATCGTGGATTCATTGCCACCGCCCTTCGGAATCCGGCCGCTCCCTCGACCATTGGACTTCGCTTTTTTCGCCAGCATGCGGTGACTTTGGATTTCAAAGAAGGAGAACTGGTTCTGCAGCCGGGGTTGAGATTTGGCGAAACGGAGACCTTCGACATGAGCGGCCTTCACCTCATTCGTTTGGCAAATCGGACAATGGTGTACGCGGTCGACGAAAATAGTCCGGCGGCGTCCGCCGGGATCACAGCCGGAGATGTGGTGGAAGCGGTCGATCGTAACCCAACGAAGTCTCTGAGCATGTGGGATATTCGCCGCGCCTTAAAAACGCAGGACGGTGCGCAGTTAATATTAACTGTTCGACATGGTGCTGCGGTAACCGATCGCTCCTTCCAACTGAAGAAAGTTTTATAACATTTCATTAGCGACCTAGTCGGGTTCAGTCCGACAGGGAATGTCACAGAACTGTTACGGAATCGCCTTGTCTCTGTCACCTTGCTCAACCAGTCTCGCGAACATGATTTCCTGCCGCGATATTTCTACTCTTAAGTCCAGCCGACGGCTGATCTGTTTGCTGGTTTCTATGATTATGGCCGCATCGTCGATTAACGCGCGAAGCGCGGATACCAGTGATGACGACCGATTAAAGAAGCTCGAGGAAGCTGTGGCCGCGCTGCAACGCGAAAACCGGGACATGAAGCAGGAAAATAAGAATTTGAAGCAACAGGTCTCGGCCTTACAGCAACATTTATCGCCGTCCACAGCACCGGCTGCACCTGCGACTCACCCGGCCCAGCCGGCGGTTGCTGCCGCCAATGGAGTCACCTCGCCCCCCCGTTCGCTCACTGTACGCGAATCCAAAAATCCAGTCTCGGCCATGGACTTGACCGACAACGGATTCGTTAGGGCGACGCCCGATACGTCGGCGTTTGGGATTCAAATCGGTCCGGTTACGATCACGCCTCTGGGATTCATGGATTTCACTTCGGTGACTCGCTCGACCC
Source organism: uncultured Verrucomicrobiae bacterium (assembly GCA_963846065.1). GTDB lineage: Bacteria > Verrucomicrobiota > Verrucomicrobiia > Chthoniobacterales > UBA10450 > DASPUI01. The sequence continues at coordinate 237,794 of CAWJUP010000001.1, read as the reverse complement.
GGAACGGCGGAGATATCGGCACCGCTTTTGCCAGCTTTCCGTATAGCAATACCGCGGCTGCGCAGTTGTCCGAAGAACGATTTAGCGCAAAGAACTCCCGTCTCGGTCTTCGCATGGATACCGAGATTATGGACACGAAAGTCACGGGTTATTTCGAGACCGATTTTTTGGGCAACCAGCCGACCAACATTAATGTGGCCAGCAACTCGGACACGATGCGTATGCGAGTTTATTTTGTCGATGTTCAGCACGGGCCATGGGAGTTTCTCGCCGGCCAGGATTGGAGCATGCTGACTCCGAACCGTAAAGGGATCTCCCCTTTCCCGAGCGACGTCTTCTTCAGCCAGAATGTCGATGTCAACTATCAGGTAGGCTTGGTCTGGGAAAGAACTCCTCAGTTTCGAATCCTCTATCATTTGAACGATCAGTGGACATTTGGTATCTCCGGGGAAAATCCGGACCAGTACGTCGGTCCGGCGGTGAAGCTGCCCGCAGCATTCACCGGTAGCTCTCCCACCCAGGATCCGACTCAGTTCGACAACGGCTCCAATGGGACTGCGAGTTCCAACGTGATGCCCGATTGGATTGGCAAAGTCGCGTTCGACACGAAAATCGCTGGCCTTCCATTGCACGCCGAGGCTGCCGGGTTGCTCAAGGAGTTTAGAGTAAACACTTTTGTGCCTGGGGTAATCAGCTCGAACGCGGAAGCGCTCGGTTATGGAGGATCCTTCAATATGAGCATTGGCGTGCTACCCCATTTGCAATTGATCGAAAACTTTTATGCCAGTAACGGAGGAGGCCGCGAGATCTCGACCGGAGTGGCGCCCGATTTTATTGTCACTGCGCCGGACGCGAGCGGCCGTTATCACATCAGCCCGGTCGAATCGTTTGCTGGAATTGCCGGATTTGAATGGGACGTGTTCAAGCCAACAAAACTTTACGGGTATTACGGACAGGCTTACATCGACAATCAATTTTCGCAGCTCCCGGCGGGTGGATTTGTTGGATACGGATTCCCTGGTTCTTCCACCACCAATAACAAGCGAATCCAGGAATACACGCTTGGTTTGACCCAGGTGCTGTGGAACAGCCAAAGGTACGGCGATCTGAAACTCATGCTCCAGTATTCCTACTTAGAGCGCGAGCCGTGGTTCGTGACCCCGGGCACTCCAAGTGACGCGCACATGCAGATGGGTTACGTCAACGTTCGATACGATCTGCCTTAATCAATTTTTGATCGACTGGCGTCCGGCGCCACGTCGTTCTCACCTCGGTTTCGGGGAACTGTTATCGATATACCGCCGTCGTCTTTCCGAATAGTATCAATCGGTTTTAACGACTGCGCGTTGCGCAGTTGATTTTCGCGGACGCGGGGCAGCCAAACTGGAATCCACCAATGCATCCGCCACGGATGAATGTTTTGCGTTTGCCCATTCCGTGAGCCAGTCGTCAATTTGTGTTCCAAAATTCCGCGAACGTTGCGCATAAAAGCGTTCGGCCAAATCGGCTGCGCCACGCTGGAGATCGGATTGACTCGCTTCAATCACGGCGAGCAGCTCTCGCGTATCACGCTGCCACTCGACTGGATCGGGTCCATGTCGCAGCCGATGCGCAAGAAAACTCAGGTCGTGGGCCCGGCCAAGTAAATCGCCCAAAGATTTCAGGTCACTATTTAGATTTTCCAACACCACCGGTTTTGCTGGTCGCAAGACGCGCAATTGACAGCCGAGTTGCTTGGTGTGCTTTCGAAAAACATGAAAACATTCCGCCGTCTGCGCCCGCTTCGCTTCGGCCAGCGCTTTACGGCCTTTCTTGTAGGTCGATTGCACCGCACAACGCAGCTGCTTGAAACCGAACTGGTCGACCGGCCAGCAATTGATCCCATCGCGCACCTCTTCCAAGATCGGAATGGCTTGCCCCTGCCATTCGGCAAACGCCGCGACAAAATTTTCCAGTTCCAACACGAACATTTGCTCCAACTGATGGAAGCTTTTCCGCCGTTGGTGGCCGGTCACGCCCTGCAGCTGACGAACGGTTCGCAGGCGCACTTCCGCGTCGCGAATTTCGGAGATCAGGCGGCCGACATCACGCAGAGCGTGATCCTGCTTTTTGAACAGGGCGCGGCCGATCTCCTTTCGCACCAACCGGAGAATGGCCCGCGCTTTCTTTAAATGTCGCCGGGTATCGTGAACCGGCGTGTCTTTCGCTTCTCTGGCACCATTGGCAACGGCAAGAGCCAGCTCGATTTGCTTTCGGCAAATTCGTTGCAATCCCTCTCCGGGAGTTTCTTGCCAGCGCAATTGGTAGCTCATGTCCGCCGAAACAGCGCTGCGGATCGCGCAACGTTGAACCATCCATCATTTATGAATCGCACGAGAACGGCAAGCCCGTTCGGTGAAGCAATTTCTCTCTCCGGGCAGACCGGGACCGGATTTGGATTTCACGAACCCAATATCGGCGCTGCTGATGAAGCCATCGCCAATCACGTCCTCCAAACAATTTGAGCTGCAGCGAGCCCCGCAGTCCAAAATGCCCGCGAGCGCAAAAACTCAAGGTCCATCCTCGTCCCAAAATCGGAACGACAAGTTCCCACTCCCGAAACGATTTTCTCTTGCCGATTTCTTTACAGTCATTTTAATCCGCTGAACAGCAATGAGTTACGTGTTGAATTTTTCCGATGGCATGCCGGTTGCATTAGGGAAATCGAACCCAAACCAAACTGATGAAACCAAAATTCGAATCAACCTATGCATTGTTAGTCCGCTCCGAAGAAAAGAGCCGCACCATCCTCGAAACGGTGCTGTATGCGATCTTTATCCTCAGCGTGCTCGTCGGAATCTGGCAGTTCGCCCAGACACCGGTCCAGGTATCCGCTCCCGCAACCGAACCTTGCCCTCTGTGCCAGGTTGAGGATCAGACGGCGGTGACTGGAAGTTGAGTCTCGTTAGGCTCTATTCATAGTTTGGGATAGAGATGGACGAACTGCGCTACGCATTTCGCATGCTGCTGAAGCAGCCGGCGTTTACCGCGATTGCGATTTTAACGCTGGCGCTCGGCATCGGAGCTAACACCGCGATATTCAGCATCGTCAACGCGGTGTTGTTGCGGCCGCTGCCCTACCCCGATGCCGACAAGCTGATCGTCTTGCGCGAGCGTTCGCGATTGTTCGAGCGCGGCGCCCTCGGCTACATGAACTGGCTCGATTGGCGGACGGGGCAGCGAAGTTTCAACGATATTGCACTCGTTAGGCGGGAAGGATTCAATATTTCGCCTATTTCCGGGAATTGGGCGCCGGAACGTGTCCGCGGCCTCCGGGCCAGTGCAAATTTTCTTTCCATTCTCGGTCTCAAACCAATCCGGGGACGCGATTTGGTTGAGGCTGAGAACAAGCCTGGCTCGCCGAATGTCGCACTGATTAGCGAAGGTCTGTGGCGCAAACGTTTTGCCGGTTCGCCGTCAGCGATCGGTCAAAGTGCAATGATTGATGGGTTGCAGCGACAGATCGTCGGTGTTTTCCCCGTGGAAATGCAGTTCGGTCGTAATCCCGACGTCATTTTGCCGCTCGCGGAAATCGCAAACGATCCTGGTATACTCAGTCGGGACAACCATCAGGGTTTCTGGGGACTCGGTCGACTCAAACCGGGTGTGACACAGGCCCAAGCGCAAACCGATCTCGATGCAATTGCGATTGAGCTGGAGAAAAAGTATCCGGAATCGAACACCGGCCGCCGAGTTGCCCTGCGAACTTTATTCGAATCAACCGTTGGGAGTTATCGCGCCAGCCTGAACCTGTTGCTGGCAGCGGTCGGTTGCGTGCTTCTTATCGCCTGTGCCAATGTCGCGAACTTACAGTTGGCCCGTGCCCTGGCCCGAACGAAAGAAATGGCGGTGCGGGTCGCGCTCGGTGCGAGTCGTTGGGCGATCGCGCGTCAGCTCCTGATTGAAACTACGCTGCTGGCGATCGTCGGAGCGGCAGCCGGAATGTTCCTGACCATTTGGAGCATGGATGCAATCGTGGCGCTGACACCGCCGACCGTTTCCCGATTCCAGGAAGCCAAAGTCGACATCACAGTGCTGATTTTTACCGCGGTCACGGCAACGATCGCCGGAATCGTCGTGGGACTTTGGCCGGCATGGAGAATCTCCCATGACGCTTCGCTTTCGCTGGCCTTACATGAAACCGGCAGTCGCGGATCGAGCGACGGCGCGGCGCGGCAGCGGATGCGGTCCGGGTTGGTCGTCACCCAGGTCGCGCTCGCGATCGTTTTACTCGCCGGCGCGGGGCTAACGCTGAAGAGTTTTTGGCACGCGCAAAACGCGCCGCTCGGTTTCGAGCCGAATGGGATCGTCAATTTTCTGATCTCGCTTCCCGAAGCGAAGTACAAACAAGAAGAACAAAAAACCGCGTTTTGGACGCAATTGCTCGAACGTTTGCAACAGCTTCCCGGAGTCGAAGCGGCGGCGATCAGCGCCAACAGTCCGTTCGACGATAATGAATGGGACAGCGGTTTTCATGTGACCGGCACTCCGCCTTATCCGCCGGGACAGAGTCCTTCGGTCGAAGTGAGCTCGGTCTCGCCCGATTATTTTCGAGTGATGGGGATGCCCATTTTGCGTGGCCGGACCTTTGGTCCGGAAGATTTGCCAGGAGAAAAGGGACATTCGCGTTCAATAGTGATCGACGACTCGTTTGCGCAGAAATATTTCGGCGGAAAAGATCCGATCGGGCAGCACATCGATGACAACGAATCGATGGACAAAAATGCACCGCCCATGACCATTGTCGGCATTGTGCCGCGAACGCGGAATGAAGCGCCCGGAGAAGATAACTCCGAGAAGTTTCACATGGTGGAAGAATACCTTTGCGCGTCGCAAGATGGGCAAGGCGAGAATAATCTGCACATTCGAACGAACCTGCGTGATATCACGCCGTTAGTGACGGCGGTAAAACGCGAGGTCCAGGCACTTGATCCGGACCAGCCGATCGGTGTGGTCTCGACCATGACCCAAAATATTGGTTCGAGCCTGGCCACCCGGCGACTGACCATGGTGTTGTTAGGCACGTTCGCTGTTCTCGCCCTGGTCCTGGCGACGGTGGGCCTCTACGGGGTAATGGCCCTCACGGTCACCCAACGGACGCGGGAACTGGGCATTCGAATGGCGCTCGGCGCGGCGCGCGCGAATATTTTTCGACTGGTGCTCACTCATGGCATGTCCCTGATGGTTGTTGGAATCGTGCTTGGACTAATTGGAGCGATCGCGGTAGGACGAGGATTGATGTCGCTACTTTACAACGTGGGAGCGGTCGACGCCGGCGCAGTCCTGACAGCGGTGATTTCCCTTTTGTCAGCGGCATTGGTCGCCTGCTGCCTGCCGGCACGCCGCGCCACCCGAGTCGATCCGATCGTTGCCTTACGGAGCGAATAGAGATGCGCGACATTCGTTATTCGTTTCGTGCGATTCTGAAACAGCCGGTTTTCAGCGCAATTGTCATTCTCACCTTCGCGCTTGGAATCGGCGCCAACAGCGCAGTGTTTAGCGTCCTTAATGCCGTGTTGCTGCGGCCGCTGCCCTTTCACGAACCGCAGAACCTGGTCGCTCTCGGCGAATACGATATGCGCGAGAAAACCGATCCGGGAACGGAGATCAATTCCATTTCCTATCTGGATTACGTCGATTGCCGAAATGATGCCCGCGTTTTCGAACGTGTTGCCATTTACACGAGTCAAAGCGTCGGGACATTGACGAACGGAGACCAGGCGACGCACGTCCAAAGCGAATCGGTGACCCCGGACTTGTTTCCACTTCTTGGGATCCAACCCGTCCTGGGACGCAATTTCCGGCCTAACGAAGATGAACCGGGGAATCACGTCGTCATTTTGAGTCACGGCCTGTGGCAACGCCAATTCGGCGCGGACCGGGCGATCATTGGCAAGAATATCACCCTCGACGGTCAGTTATTTCAGGTCGTCGGCGTGATGCCCCCGCGCTTCCAGTTTCCCATTAATTCTACCGCGCCGGAGCTTTGGATTACGACGTCGCTGTTGCACGAGTCGAAAGATGGCTCACCGCCGATGACCGCACAGCGCGACAATGATTTTTTCTCCTGCATCGCTCGCCTGAAATCCGGCGTATCCATCAAGCAGGCGCAGGCAAACGTCGACACGATCACAGCGAACTGGCGACGGCAATATCCTGACACCAAACTGAATGTTGCCGCGAAGGTGATTCCCCAGATCCATGCCATGATTGGCAGCACACATTCCGCTTTGTTGATGTTGTGCGCGATGGCCGGATGCGTCTTGCTGATTGCTTGCGTCAACGTGGCAAACCTGTTGCTGGCGCGTTCCTCGTCGCGTGTTCGCGAGATCAGTATCCGCGCCGCCCTCGGCGCCCACCGCTGGCATATCATCAAACAATTGCTCGTCGAAAGCATTTTGCTCGGGGCGTGCGGCGGCATCGGTGGATTATTCGTCGCCATCTGGGGACTCGACTTGCTCAGAACTTTTTTGCCAAGCATTCCGCGCATGGAAGAAATTTCGCCGGATCCGCGTGTTCTCGCGTTCACTGCTTTCGTGAGTCTTGGAGTCGGCGTGATCGCCGGCTTGCTCCCGGCCTGGCGGGCGTCTCATCCGAACCTGTCGATGTCGCTCAACGAAGCAACGCGCGGTTCGAGCGAAGGCACGACTGGACGGCGCACTCGGGCAACGCTGGTCGTCGTCGAGATTGTGCTGGCCCTTGTTTTACTCGCCAGCGCGGGATTGCTGATCGAAAGTTTTGTCCGGCTCCAACGAGTCCCCGCCGGCTTTGACCCGGCAAATGTCATCACCGCCCGAATCGCCCTTCCCGAAACCAACTACGGGAAACCTGAGCAAGCCGCCGGATTTTTCAAAAAACTCTTGAGCGGTGTTTCGAATTTGCCCGGCGTGCAATCGGCCGCCGCGGCGTGGTGGATTCCGTTAAGCGGAAGCGAGATTGGTTTCGATTTCAACATCGAGGAACGTCCGGTCCCAGCGGGTCAGCAACCTATTGCGCAAGTGAATGTCGTGACGCCCGATTTCTTTCAAGCAGTGCATGCCTCCATCACGCGAGGCCGGGCATTTACGGATCGCGACGAGCGCAATGCGCAGCCAGTTGCAATTATTTCGGAGAGCTTCGCCAAACAATTTTTTCCCGGTGAAGATCCGGTTGGCAAACGCATCGTTCCGGATGGATCCATGGATTCCGGAAAGCCGCCAGTCCGCGAAATTGTCGGGGTCGTCGCGGACATGCACTTGGTGAGTCTGCGCCAGCCTCCGAAACCGCAGATATACATGCCCCATCAACAGTTCGCGGTTCCATCGATGTCGCTTTTTATCCGCTCTCAGGTCGATCCGGAATCGGTCGCGGCTGCGGTGCGCAATGCGGTGAAAAATATCGATAAGGATGTTCCGGTCTATCGAGTCCGAACCTTGGCGGATTATACGTCCAAATCCATCGCCCAACCGCGATTGAACGCGATGCTGGTCGGGTTGTTCGCGGTCATCGCGCTGCTCCTCGCCGCGGCCGGCGTTTTCGGAGCCATGAGTTATTCGGTTAGTCAGCGAACACAGGAAATCGGAATTCGTCTGGCCCTCGGCGCGCAACGCGCTGACGTCCTTCGCTTGGTCGTTCGGCAGGGAATGCAACTCGTCCTCGTCGGAGTTGCCTTCGGATTAGTCGGTATCTTTGTTTTTGCGCGCTTGCTCCAGAGCCTTCTCTTCGGCGTCGGGGCAACCGACATCCAAACCATATCGATGGTGACGATTTTTCTATGCGCGGTTGGGTTCGTCGCATGTTGGTATCCGGCTTTCCGGGCTTCCCAGGTCGATCCGGTGCATGCCTTGCGCGGAGAGTGAGCCTGGCCTGTGAGCTGTCCGATTTCGAGACGTGACCAATTGACACCGTGCCCGAAACACGGTTGAGAGTAGCCGTGGCCAGAATCCTGATCGCCGACGACCAGCGAGACGTGCTGGAAGCCCTTCGCATCTTACTCAAGAGCGAGGGTTACCAGACGGACGCAGTCACATCGCTTTCCGCCGTATTCCATGCGCTGGAAAAAAAAGATTACGCGTTGCTGATGATGGACCTGAATTACACTCGCGATACCACGTCGGGACGCGAAGGACTGGAAGTCATTCCAAAAATTCAGGCGATCGACCCGATGTTGCCCATCGTCGTGATGACCGCCTGGGCGACGATCGACCTCGCGGTTGAAGCAATGAAGCTTGGCGCGCGCGATTTCGTGCCCAAACCGTGGGATAACGAGCGGCTCCTGGCGATCGTCCGGACACAGCTTGAACTGGCCAGCGCTCTCCGGCGCGGCCGGAAATTGGAAGCCGAAAATCAGCTGTTGCGCGGGAGCGCTCCCAATTTGATCGCCGAATCGCCGGCCATGCGTCCGGTCATCGAAATGATCCGGCAAGTGGCACCTTCCGACGCCAACGTCCTGATCACTGGCGAAAACGGTACCGGCAAGGGGCTGGTGGCGCAGGCGCTGCATTCCCTGTCGTCACGCGCGAGCAAATCGATGATCACGGTCAACATGGGTGGATTGTCCGAGACGCTTTTCGAAAGCGAACTCTTCGGTCACGTTAAAGGCGCGTTCACCGATGCGAAAACAGACCGCGCGGGACGATTCGAGTTGGCCGACGAGAGCACTCTTTTCATGGATGAAATCGCGAACATTCCATTGAATCAGCAAGCCAAGCTGCTGCGCGTGATCGAGACCGGCGAATTTGAGCGAGTTGGCTCGTCCAAGACGTTGCGCGCGAATGTTCGCATCATTTCTGCGACCAACGCGAATCTCCATGACGAAGTTGCGTCCGGACGGTTTCGACAGGACCTGCTCTTTCGATTGAACACGATCGAGATCGCATTGCCGCCGTTGCGCGATCGCCGAGATGACATCATGTCGCTGGCCACGCATTTTCTTGGACAACATGCTCAACGCTATCGCAAGCAAATTGGCGGGTTCGACGAAGCAGCGCGCGAAAGATTGATGCAACATGCATTTCCCGGAAATGTGCGGGAACTCGATCACGTGATTGAGCGTGCCGTTTTGATGACACGCAGCCCACAGATTCGCCCGAGCGATCTTGGCCTAACAAGCGGTTCCAGTGACTCGCGAAGTTTGGAAGACATGAGCCTCGAAGATGTGGAAGCCTTCTTGATCAAAAAGGCGCTCGCCCGAAACGATGGCAACGCACGGAAAGCGGCCGAAGCGCTGGGATTGAGCCGGAGCGCATTTTATCGGCGACTCCAACAGTATGACCTCTGATAATTGTTTTGAATCTTCGTCTCGATGAAATCGAGGCAGAAAGAGCGACGCCGTCTCTCCTTCGAGAATCGACTGACCTGGTTTGCCTTGGCCGCCGCGGCACCGGCCGCATTGACCGCGCTCATTCTTTTATGGATCGGAGACTACAGCGCGAAAGTGCAATGGACGTTCTCGCTTCTCATCGTCGGTTGCTTCACCGGTTTCATTGCCAGCGCGCGCGAACATCTCGTTCGGCCTTTGCAGACAATGACGAACCTGCTCGCGGCGTTACGCGAGGGCGATTATTCAATCCGCGCCCGCGGCGCGCGGGAAGATGATGCCTTAGGAGAAGCGCTTCTCGAGATTAATTTGTTAGGCGAAACATTGCGCGTGCAACGCCTTGGCGCGTTTGAAGCAACCGCTCTCCTCCGCACCATCATGGCCGAGATCGATGTCGCGGTTTTTACTTTCGATCCCGATCGGCGCTTGCGTTTGTTGAATCGGGCCGGAGAAAACCTGCTTGGTCAGCCGATCGACAAACTTTTAGGCCGAAGCGCGGATCAACTGGGCCTGGCCGTCTGCCTGGACTCCAATGAAGACGCGCCGTTGACGTTGAATTTTCCCGGCGGCTCCGGGCGTTGGGGCGTTCGCCGCAGCACTTTCCGCGAGCGCGGGTTGCCGCACGAACTTCTTGTCCTGACAGATCTCAGTCGCACTCTTCGCGAAGAAGAACGTCACGCCTGGCAACGACTCGTTCGCGTGCTCGGTCACGAAATGAACAATTCGCTCGCGCCCATCAAATCCATCGCGGCGAGTTTGGAACATTTGTTGCAGCGACAACCGCCTCCTTCCGATTGGCAGGATGACGCGCGAAGCGGCTTGAAGTCGATTGCCTCACGAGCGGATGCGCTCGGTCGCTTTATGCAGGCCTACGCGCGCCTGGCTCGCCTGCCTCCCCCACAAAAAGAACCTGTCGATCTCGGTGAGCTTGTTGGACGTGTCGTTAATTTAGAACCACGACTGCGGGTGAACGTTCGGCCCGGACCACAGGCGACCATCAGCGCCGACGCCGCGCAAATCGAGCAGGCGTTGATCAATCTCATTCACAACGCGGTCGATGCATCGCTCGAAACCGGAGGCGGAGTCTCGATGGGCTGGCAGACAAACGGAGATTGCGTGGAAGTCTTCATCGAAGACGAAGGTCATGGAATCATGAATCCGGGAAATCTGTTCGTCCCGTTCTTCACCACAAAGCCGGAAGGATCGGGCATTGGTTTGGCCTTGAGCCGGCAGATCGCCGAAGCCCATGGCGGTTCGCTCACCGTGACGAATCGGAGTGATCGCGTCGGAGCGGAAGCCCGACTCAAGCTGCCGGCCTGATTGCCGTCCCGAATTCGGGACAAAACCGTCCCACAACCGGCGCGTTTTGACCGCTCCCAAGCGTGAGCATTAAATTGCTAGTGTCTGATTGTGAGATAGTTATAGCTCGCAAAAATTGCGTGGCACGCACATTGCAATAGGGGGGCGCGACAAAATTGAATCCATTTATACAACGTAACGCATCCAACGATAACCAGCCCCTCTTATATATATATGAAGCCTCTTTCTCTCTCCGTTCAGAATAGCCGACGCCGATTTCCGGTAACCGACTACGCACTATCAGTCCGCCACCCTGCAGGAGTTCAAGCCCTCATGCGCGCGCACTCCAGCCCCAACCTTTGATTTGATCAGCCGAGATTATTTCAACGTGGAAGCCCGGCGAAATTTTATCGCCGAAGCAGTGATCTTCGCGGCGGTGGCCGTGACAACGATACCGGCACTGATCGATTGCGGGCGCGCAATGGCCATGTTCTTTCGCGCGATCGCGACAATCTAACGGCAATTCGTTGAACCAATGAGCAACCCCGAACGAAAAGCTTCCGAAAACATCGTGCGACCCACCGGTTTCACGTCCAGCCTCTCCTCCATGGATGTTCCGCGTCCCGACGTGGCCAGGAAAAAGAAGAAAAAGCGGATAATGACGATTGGCGCGATCGTTCTTGGCGTCATCGTCGCGACGTTTGGGCTTTCGCGGCTCAAGCCAGCCGTGCCGACGGTCGATCGCTCCACTGTCTGGATCGACACCGTCAAGCGCGGACCCATGATTCGACAGGTGCGCGGTCTTGGAACGTTAACTCCTGAAGACATCCGTTGGATCCCGGCGACCACCGAAGCAAGTGTGGAAAAAATTCTGATCTGGCCGGGAACAAAAGTGGAGCCTAACGACGTCATCTTGGAATTGACCAGCCCTGAGCTGGAACAAAGCGCACAGGACGCCGTGTCAAAAGCGAAGGCTGCCGAGGCGGATCTGACTTCCGAGAAGGCGACGTTGCAGCGCGAATTGCTTGACCAGGAATCGAAAACTACCGCAGCGCATTCTGCCTATGAACAGGCGAAGATGGAACGGCAGACAAACGACCAACTGGCGAAAAATGGCTTGGTCGCCGAGCTCGTTTATAAAACGTCGAAGCTGAAGGAAGACGAATGTCAGAAAAGTGATGAGATCGAAACCAAACGCCTGACATTTTCTCGCGATTCCATCGAGCCTCAGCTCGCTTCCAAACAGGCCGCGGTCGATCAGGCGAAACAATTGGCCAAGTTAAAAGAGGACCAGGTTGCCGCTTTGCATGTGAAAGCCGGAATGTCCGGGGTATTGCAACAACTTCCCGTGCAAATCGGTCAGCGCGTCAAGGTCGGCGACAATCTCGCGCGCGTTGCCGATCCAACCAAGTTGAAGGCACAAATCAAAATCGCTGAGACGCAGGCCAAAGATATTCAAATCGATCAGAAGGCGGAGATCGACACGCGCAACGGCGTCGTCAACGGACATGTGATCCGAGTCGATCCAGCTGTAGAACAGGGAACGGTCACGGTCGATGTCGCGATTGATGGAGAGCTGCCCAAAGGCGCACGGCCTGATCTCAGCGTCGACGGCACGATTGAACTCGAGCGCCTGAGCGACGTAATTTATGTCGGACGTCCGGCATTTGGCCAGGAAAACAACACGGTCGGAATCTTCAAGCTGGTCAGTGGCAGCAGCGATGCCGTTCGCACGCCGGTGAAGCTCGGAAAAAGTTCCGTCAACACGATCGAAATTCTCAGCGGTCTGCAACCGGGCGATCAGGTCATTTTATCCGACACCAGCGCGTGGGATTCCCACGATCGAATCAAGCTCAACTAAGAATCCAGCCAGAACTCAATCAGCACCACCGAACCAACATGAACAACGGATCCTCACCTCTCATCCATCTCGAAGGCGTCACGAAAGTTTTCCTGACCGACGAAGTCGAGACCCACGCCCTTTCCGGTATTCACCTCGATATTCGCCCCGGCGAATATGTTTCCATTGCCGGCCCATCCGGTTGCGGGAAATCCACCTTGCTCTCGATCCTTGGCCTGCTCGATACGCCGTCGGGCGGCAGCTATTCGCTTAAAGGCGGCGAAGTCGCGAATCTTTCATTTCCGGAACGGGCCCGAATTCGCAACCGCGAGATCGGATTCATATTTCAAAGTTTCAATCTGATCGGTGATTTGACTGTTTACGAGAACGTCGAGCTTCCGCTGACTTATCGCGGGATGAGTGCCGGCGAACGCAAACGTTTCGTGACGGAAGCGCTGGAGCGGGTCGGGATGGGCCATCGGGCAAAGCATTTGCCCAGTCAGCTGTCCGGCGGTCAGCAACAACGTGTGGCCGTGGCCCGCGCACTGGCCGGCAAACCGGCCATTCTTCTGGCCGACGAGCCCACGGGCAACCTCGATTCGCGTAATGGCGAAGCGGTCATGGAATTGCTGAAAGAACTTCACCAGGGCGGCGCCACGATTTGCATGGTCACGCACGACGAACGTTTTGCCCAAAGCGCCGATCGCACCGTGCATCTCTTCGACGGCCGGGTGGTCGAAGACCGGATCGCTGCCTAACGAGTAGATGGTATGCTCGGACAACTCCGATTCGCGGCGCGCACGTTGGCCAAGAGTCCGGGGTTCACCTTCGTGGCCGTCCTTGCCCTGGCCCTTGGCATTGGCGCATCGACCACCACCTTCACCGCGGTCAATGCGGTCTTGCTGCGGCCACTTCCCTTCATAACGAACCAGGACCGGATCGTTTACCTCTCGGAATGGTACGACAAACTTCCGCAGCAGGATGCCGGAATGTCTTATCCGGATTATCTCGACTGGAAAAAGCAGGCCACCAGGTTCGAAACCATCGGCGCCTACGAAGAGGCCACGATGATCATTTCCGGCACTGAAAAAGCGGAACGTTATCTCGGGGCTTCCATCTCGGCGGATGGGCTGGCGTCGTTAGGCGTACGGCCAATTCTCGGCCGGCAATTTCGCCCCGAAGAAGATGAACTCAACGCGCCACCGGTCGCATTGATTGGTTACGACGTCTGGCAAAAGCATTTCGGAGGTGACCGCAGTATCATCGGGAAGACCGTTCGATTGAATGGCAAACAAACTGCAATCGTCGGGGTGATGCCGGCCGGCTGGCGTTTCCCTGAGATTTCCGACATCTGGACGCCACTTCAGCTGGACCAGGAGCATTATCGCCGCTCGGATCATAACCTTGGCGGGTTCGGCAAATTGCGCGCCGGCGTGTCCATGGCGCAGGCGCGCGCCGAACTCGAAAACATTTCAGCCAGTCTGGCCAAAGATCATCCGGACACCAACACCGGATGTCACGCGCGGTTGCTACCGATGCGCGAAGAAATGGTGAAGGACAGCAAGACACTCACCCTGCTTTTGATGGGCGCAGTGCTCTTCGTTCACCTGATTGCGTGCGCGAATGTGGCGAATTTGCTACTCGCCCGGGGAGCCACGCGCACCAAGGAAATCGGTATTCGGCTCGCGCTCGGTGCGGGTCGCGGAGCAATCATTCGTCAGTTGCTCACGGAAGCATTGTTGCTCGGACTTTGTGGGAGCGCGCTGGGTTTGCTCTTTGCCGTTTGGGGCGTCGATCTCATGGTCAAAGCGATCCCGGTCGATGTTCCATTCTGGATTGCTTTCGATTTGGATTGGCGTGTCCTGGCCTTTGCGCTGAGCCTGGGCATTCTCTCGAGTTTGCTCTTCGGAATTTTCCCGTCATTTCATGCGTCGCGTCCACATTTGAGTGGAGTCCTCAAAGAAGGCGGACGAGCCGGAACAAGTGGGGCACGAGCGCAACGCGCTCGCAGCGCGCTGGTCATTGCCGAAGTGGCCATCGCACTGGTGTTGTTGGTCGGCGCCGGTTTGACCTTGCGCACATTCATGAAATTGCAGCACACGCAAATTGGAATGGATCCATCCAATCTGCTCACCTTCCGCGTCGGCTTGCCAAAATCGCAATACGCGGACGACGAGAATGCCGCGGACCGATTTTTCAAACAATTGATTCCAAAGCTCAATGCCATTGCCGGTGTCGAATCGGCCGGTGCCACCAGCTCCCTCCCGGCGAGCGGCGACATCGGTATCGACGCACTCACTCTTCAGACAGATCCGGAGCCGAAACATCTTCAAGACTGGCGTTTGTCATTCCATGTCGTCATGACGCCGGGATATTTGCACGCGGCGCGAATTCCGTTGCTGCGGGGCCGCGACTTCACTCCCGCCGACAACGCGGACTCTCAGCGCGTCGCTTTGATCGATGAAGACGCGGCGCGGGCATGGTTTCCGAATGTCGATCCGATTGGCCAGCAATTGCGCACGCTCGATAAACCCGGCCAGCCGCATAAATGGGCCACCATCGTCGGAATCACCAAACATGTGACCTACGACAGGTTGGTAAATAAACGCAGGTTCGCCACGGCGTATTTCTGCCACGCGCAGGTTTCGGAGAACTTCATGTCCGTGGTCATGCGGACCAAATCGTCGCCGAAACATTTTGAGAATCTCGCGCGCGCCACGGTGTTCTCAGTCGATAAAAATCTGCCGATCTATCGTGTCCTGACGATGGACGACGTGATCGTCCGTTCGTTCTGGGAACGGCGTTTCTTTTGGACTCTGTTTACGGTTTTCGCCGGACTCGCGTTGTTTCTCGCGTCGCTTGGATTGTATGGCGTGATGTCTTACTCGGTGCGACAACGCACCCAGGAGATCGGCGTTCGAATCGCGCTGGGCGCTCAGGCTGCGGATGTGTTCCGTCTCGTAACCGGCCAGGGCGTGCGCCTGATTCTTTCCGGCCTCGTGATCGGGTTCGTCGGCGCTTACTTTTTGATGAAGATTCTGTCCAGCAACCTGGATGGGATCTCGCCGCACGATCCGCTCAGTTTCTCAGTGGTCTCGATTGTCCTGTTCATCGTCGGGCTGCTCGCCTGCTATCTGCCGGCACGCAGCGCCATGCGTCTGGATCCAGTCGAAGCGCTTCGCTACGAGTGACCGAAATGTGGCACGACTTTAAAATCGCGTTTCGCACCTTGCTAAAAACCCCGGCGTTTTGCCTGATCGCAATCGGGACTCTGGCCTTAGCCATGGGGGCGAATAGTGCCGTCGTTAGTCTTATTAATGCATTGATCGTTAGGCCACTGCCCTATCAGACTCCATCCCAGCTCGTTCTGGTTTGGGAACAGTTTAAAGCCCAAGGATTGGACCGGATTCCGTCGTCTCCTCCGGAATTCCTCGATCTCGAAAAAGAATTTCAAAGCTGCGCCCAGATCGCCGCCTTCGATCATCGAAACTTCAATCTCGGAGGCGACAACAGGCCGGAACGAGTTTCCGGCGAAGTGGTTTCGCCGAGTCTATTCTCGCTCCTTGGCGTCGAGCCCATCATCGGACGAACATTCGCCCGAGAGGAACAAGGGGAAGGCCACGACGATCTCGTCGTAATCAGCGAACGACTTTGGAAACGACGGTTTAACTCGGATCCAGGCCTGATCGGCCGTCCACTGCTGCTGGATGGAAAAAGCTGCACCGTAATCGGGATCATGCCGCCGAATTTTGAATTTCCCATTCCGCTTTACGGAGTTCAGGGCAATACCTTCGCCGAACGCGTCGATATTTGGAAACCGGTCGCGTTTGATCAAAGCGAGCTCAAAAATCGCGGGAACCGGAGCTACGGAATCATCGCGCGATTAAAGGACAACGCGAGTCTTCAGCAGGCTCAGGCTGAACTGGACCTGGTGATTGCAAATTGGCGTCAACGTTATCCCGATTACTACCCGAACATGGGAGGTTTCGGGGCAAGGATTTATCCATTGCAGGATCAGGTGATTGGCGGAATGCGGGCCGGCCTTGGAATTCTGCTCGCCGCAGTCGCGTTTGTTTTACTGATCGCGTGCGCCAATCTCGCAACCATGTTGCTGGCGCGGGCCAGCGCACGAGAGCGGGAACTCGCCATTCGGGTCGCACTCGGCGCCGGTCGGTGGCGGCTGTTGCGCCAAACTTTGAGTGAAAGCGTCCTGCTCTCAGTCTTAGGCGGCGCCGTCGGCGTATTTGTTTCCGATTGGGCAATCGAACTTTTGAAGCGAAACGGCGCCCGGACCGTTCCGCGGCTCGCTGAGGTCAATGTCGATTGGACTGTGCTGAGCATCATGTTCGTCGTCGCCGTTGGAACCGGGATCGTTTTTGGATTGCTTCCGGGCCTGGCCACCGCCAAACCCGAGTTAACCGAAGCGTTGAAGGAAGGCGGACGAAGTTCGACGTCCAGTCGTCACAACCAAGTTAGGAATGGTTTGGTCGTCAGCGAAATCGCGCTGGCGCTCGTGCTTCTGGCCTGTGCCGGCCTGCTCATCAAAAGCTATGTCCGAGTTCAAAACGCGAATCCCGGATTCAACCCGCACGACGTTTTGACGATGGAGATTTCGTTGCCGGAGGTGAAATATCCGTCGCCGGGTCCCGCCTATCTCGGCACGGAAACGGCGAGCCGGTTTTTCGCCGAAGCGAATCGCCGGATTTCCGCCTTACCGGGAGTGGAAGCGAGCGGCGGCACCACCGCTCTGCCGCTCAGTGGGAGTAACAGCGATTCGTCATTTACCATCGAGGGACGCGAGAACGAACGCGGCCCGGGTCCGGATGAAGAGATCCGTGCGATCACTCCGGATTATTTTCGGGTTTTGCAAACCTCGCTTTTGCAGGGACGGTTTTTCAACGACGGCGACACGGCCGATTCGCCGAAAGTCGTCATCATTAACCGCGCGCTCGCGCAAAAGTATTTCCCAAAAGGCGATGCGCTCGGAAAGCGAATCACCTTTGGCGATCCGCGGCATCATCCGGCCTGGGTCACTATCGTCGGTATCGTAGAAAGTATTCGCCATCACAGTCTCGATGCCGATCCGCAGCCGGAATATTACGTCCCACACACTCAGAATGTTGAGCGCACCATGGTTCTGGCTGTTCGAAGCAAACAGGATCCGCGCTCGCTGGCATCGGCCGTTCGCCGGGAAATCCAGTCGATTGATCCGGATGAACCGATCGCGCACGTGCGAACACTGGATGAGGTAGTTTCCGATTCGGTGGCGCCGCGACGTTTCGCTGTCGTTTTGTTAGGCATTTTCGCGGCCAGCGCATTGCTTCTTGCTGCGGTGGGAGTTTACGGCGTGATGTCTTATCTCGTCGTGCAACGGACCCATGAGATTGGCGTCCGGATGGCCCTCGGCGCCCAGCGGCGCGACGTTTTGAGATTGGTGGTTGGCCACGCCGGTAAACTGGTCGCGATTGGCACCGCCGCCGGCCTGATTCTAACGCTACTGTCGACCCGCGTGCTTTCCGGGCTGCTCTATCAGGTCGGCACATTTGATCTGGCGATATTTGTCTTCGTTACCGTCGGACTCGCCTTGGTCTCCTTTCTCGCCAGCTATTTGCCCGCCGTCCGCGCCACTCGGGCCGATCCCATGATCGCACTCAGCCACAACGCTTAAAATCTATGATCACGCTCCGTCACATCGAACGCTCGTATCCCCTCGCCAAAGCAAGATTTTTTTATGTCCTGCGCGATATCAATCTCGATATCGAGGAAGGCGAATTTGTCTCCATCATGGGCCCATCCGGCGCCGGCAAATCTTCCCTGCTGCATATCCTGGGCATGCACGACCACGGCTGGTCCGGCGAATATTTCCTTGGCGGTGTCGCGGTTCATCACCTGAAAGCCAAGGAACGAGCTGCTTTGCGAAACGAACAGATCGGTTTTGTCTTTCAGCAATATCACCTGCTCGACGACCTGACGGTTTACGAAAACCTCGAAATCCCGCTTTCCTACCGCAAGGTCAACAAGACCGAACGAGCCGCGCTGGTGGCGGATGCGCTCGATCGATTTCAAATTGTCGGAAAAAAAGATTTATATCCGAGCCAGTTGTCCGGCGGCCAACAGCAATTGGTCGGCGTCGCCCGGGCGATTATTTCGAATCCAAAGATTCTTCTGGCCGACGAGCCGACCGGAAATCTTCACTCCACTCAAGGCGAAGAGATCATGAACCTGTTCAAGAAACTGAACAGCGGAGGGACGACCATTATCCAGGTCACGCACTCGGAAAAGAACGCTTCCTACGGCAATCGGACCATCCAACTGCGCGACGGTTGGATCGTGTAAAAACTTATGCCCGACCATCTCGATTCTGCGTGCCGGCTCACGGCGAGGTCGGATTTTTTTATCTCGTCACCCTCGGCTCAGTGAACAACCAAAAAGGAACTCCCTATGATATTGGAATCATTTAGTCAGGACATTCGCGTCGGTTTGCGCGTGCTTTTCAAAGACAAATCATTTTGCTTTCTTGCCATCCTCGTTCTCGGCCTCGGAATCGGCGGCGCTGCGACCCAATTCAGCGTGGTCAATGCGGTCGCCCTGCGCGGATTTTCTTTCCCCCATCCCGAACAACTCATGAGCGTCGGTTTGATCGATCCGCAAGCGAGCGCGGCGAACAATAACTTCGGATTTGGAAATATCCCGTCGGCCCAGGATTACGAAGATTTGCGTAACGCCCAGCAATCATTCTCACAGATGGCCGGTTATCTATCGGGCTCCACCGTCAACATGACCTACCACGACAATCCGCAGCGTTACACAGGCGGATATGTGACCGAGGACTTTTTCAAAATCATCGGCGTGACGCCAATCATGGGACGCGATTTCACTGCCGGGGACAATAAGCCCGGCGCGGAAAAGGTCGTCATCCTCGGCTACGACGTGTGGCAGCGCGACTTCAGTGGTGATCGCAACGTCGTTGGACAAAATGTTCGAATCAATGGCAAGGCGGCCACGGTGATTGGAGTCATGCCGGCAAATTTCAAATTTCCGATTTCCGAAGAATTGTGGGTGACCCTTTACAACGAATATCCACCCACGCCGCGTGGCGCTCCGGTTTTCGGGGCGAATAATTCCGCGCCGGCGGTGATGGGCCGGCTCAAGACCGGTGTCAGTATCGATCAGGCCAACGCGGAATTTGTCGGACTGGCCCGCCGCCTGGCCCGGGAAAATCCAAAAACGAACAGCACCCTGGTTTCCGCCAATGTTCAGCCGCTGATGAATGCGCTGACCGGCCCGCAATTGCGCCAGCAAGCATGGGCGATGTTGGCGGCGGTGATCCTCGTTCTCTTCATCGCATGCGTGAACGTGATGAACATGCAGTTTGGACGGGTGGCATTGCGAGCCAAGGAACTGGCGATACGCGGCGCCCTGGGCGCGACGCGTCGGAGACTCGTTAGGCAAATGCTGACCGAAAGTCTCGTCGTTGCTGTTTTTGGGGCGATGGTCGGTATCATGATTGCCTATTGGGCTGTCGATGCCCTGATCCGGGCGAGCAACGCACTCCCGTTTCCGCTTCCGTATTGGATTCAATTCAAAATCGACGCACCCGTTCTTCTGTTTACGGTCGGTGTGACTGTGGTCGCCACTCTCGCTTCCGGACTCATTCCGGCGCTAATCAGTTCGCGAGGTAGCGCGGCCGAAATCATGAAGGAAGGCGGTCGTGGCAACAGCAGCCGTCTGGTCAACGTGGTCACGCGGGTGTTAGTCATCGGACAGATTGCGTTGACTGCCGCTCTTCTCATTGCCGCCACGCTCGAGATTAAATCGATCCGCAATCAGATCACCCTGAATTACGGTTACAACGAGAACGGAATTTATTCCGCGCGGATGGCGTTGATGGAAGGCGCTTATCCCACTCAGGACGCAAGGCGCGCGTTTTTCCTGCAGACCGTTCGCGCATTGCGCGCGAATCCGATGTTTGATGGCGCCGCGTTGACGGATCGCTTTCGCATGACCTTCGCCCCATTCGGTCAGTACGAAGTAGATGGACAAACCTACGTGACCGACCGCGATCGGCCGCGCGGTAATTTCGAAGCCATATCCGACAATTACTTCAGCGCGCTCGGCCTTAAAATTCTCGAAGGTCGCGACTTCACCGTCGACGACATGGACTCGAAACAACCGGTCGCGATCGTGAATCGAACTTTCGCCCAGCGATATTTCGGACATGACAGTCCAATCGGCCGCCGGATTCGCGTCTACAATCCCGGCCAGCCTCAGGGATGGCGAACCATTGTCGGTGTCGTCCCCGAAACGCTGATGCAAGGTCCGTTCAATCAACAAACGGACAACGCCGGATTTTACGTTCCAATTCTCGGCGCCGATACCCTGACTCAATTTTGCACGATTATCGTCAAACCGAGAGCGGGTCAGCGCGCGGATACGCTCGGGCCGGTTTTGAGCAAAGCATTGTCTGAGCTCGATTCCAACTTGCCGACGTATTTCGGCGGGACGCCGGCTCGTCTGCACACCGAAATTCTGGGCGCGCCCCGCATCATCGCCACGCTGTTCGCGGTCTTCGGAGTCATTGCCTTCATTCTTTCCGCGGTTGGTCTTTACGGCGTGATGAGTTTCTCGGTCAACCAGCGGACGCAGGAATTCGGCATTCGCATCGCACTCGGCGCTGACGCAGCGCGAATTTTTCGAATGGTCATGAAACAGGGTGCCTGGCAATTAGTGGTAGGGCTCATCCTGGGTGCCGGCGGAGCCGCGCTTCTTTTAGGAGTTCTCGTGGCCGCCGCTTTGCAAAATATTCTGTTCAAGGTCAACGCGCTCGATCCCACGATTTATTTTTCCGTCTCCGGACTGCTCACGGTGGTCGCGGCTATTTCCTGTTTCGTTCCGGCCCGGCGCGCGACCCAGGTCGATCCGATTGTCGCGCTGCGCTACGAGTGAGTCGTCTCCAAATGCATTCTTCACCTTCCAAGTAACAAGTTATGACCACCGACCTCCCCTTTACCTATCGTCAACTCCTCAAGTCGCCGGCGTTTACCTTGCTCGCCGTCGCGACTCTGGCTCTCGGCATCGGCCTCAACACTGCCATTTTTAGTTTGGTCAACGAACTCTTTCTGCGCGGATTGCCGTTCCGCGAGCCGACTCAAGTGCTTCATGTCTTTTGCAAGTTTCAGGATCAAAAGGTGGATTTCCCGCTTTCCGCCCCGCGCTTCATGCATTTTCGCGACGGCCAAACTATTTTCGATGGATTTGCCGCCGAGAACGGGCTGGCCGCCACCGTCACCGGCATCGGCGAACCATTCCAGGTCCCGATCTTCAAAGCGACTTCCAATTATTTTGATGTGCTCGGCGTGAAAACCATTCGCGGCCGCACGTTTTTGCCTAACGAACAGGAAGGCGCCGATGTCGCAGTGATAACCGATCGCTTTTGGAAATCGAAGTTCGGCGGAGACCCCAACGTGATCGGACGTGGGCTGACTCTCGATGGCGTCAGTCACACGATCGTCGGTGTCATCGCGACACTTCCGGTTTCATGGACCGGACCGAACGTCGACATCTGGACCACCAAGCCGTTCGTGATTCCCGGTTTTAGTTATGAAAGGATGATGCGCGGCACGGCGTTTTTGCGCGCGGTTGGTCGACTGAAGCCAGGCGTCTCGATCGAGCAGGCAAAAAGTGCGCTTCAAACGCTCGAGAATACTTATCGTTCACAATATCCGGAAAAGATCGATGCCAAGGCCGGTACCGTGGTCAAAACATTGCCGGAAGATGTCACGGAAAATTTGCAACCCGGCTTTATCACACTGCTCGCCGCCGTCACTTTCGTTTTGCTGATCGCCTGCAGTAACGTCGCCAACCTGCTATTGGTCAGGTTTACCGGTCGTCGTCGCGAAATTTCTTTGCGTATGGCCCTCGGCGCATCGCGCGCGAGCGTGGTCCGGCTTTTCGTATTCGAAAGTTTGCTGATCAGTTTAATCGCCGGAGTGGCCGGTTCGATTCTGGCCTGGTTGGTGGTTCCGCTCGTTCCGAAGCTGGCGGCAAATTTCCTTCCGGTTGAACCTGACGCAGTCAGTTCGCTTTCGATACCGGTGCTTGGCTTTACGCTCGGGCTCTCACTGCTGACCGGCTTGCTCATGGGCCTGTATCCGGCTCTGCAATCATCCCGGGCGGATCTCGTCGAGTCGCTGAAAGAAGGAGGTCGTGGAACTGCCGGCAGTGTTCGTCAGCAGCGGTTCCGGAAAATTTTGGTGGGCGCGCAAGTTGCGCTCTCGGTCACTCTACTGGCCGGCGCATCTTTGCTGATTGCCAGTTTCGTCCGGTTAAGTCAGCAGGATCCCGGCTTCAAAACAAGCAATCTTTGGACGGGCGTTACCGTCTTGCCGCAGGCTCAGTATGCGGACATGCCGACCCGCCAGCATTTTGCCGAACAATTGGTTAATCAAATCCGGACATTACCCGGGGTGCAGGATGCGACCATTAGCAGCGGGTTTCCGCTGGCCGGCGGATTCGGTGCCACCTTGTATGCGCGTTCCGAAGGCAATGTCCCACCCGGTCGCGGAACGCAAAGGCGCGCCGTCGAACGACGTTGCCCCGGGATGGTTTCGCACGCTCGGGATTCCTGTCATCGCCGGGCGCGATTTCAACGAGCAGGACGTGATGGACCACCCCAATGTCGTCATCATCAGTAAATCCGGCGCCAAAACTGTTTTCGGAGACGAAAATCCAGTAGGCAAAACCTTGCTGGTCACCAGCAGTAGCGTGCCGGTGGAAGTGGTGGGTGTCGTTGGCGACGTTCGTTCCGTGCAATTGAATCAGCATAACGAGATGGAATTTTATCGGCCTTTTGCTCAGGAGAATTTCCCTTTCCTCTCGATCACCGTCCGCAGCGCTTTGCCACCCGACACGGTCACTCGATCCGTTCAAAGCGCGTTGCATATGATCGATCCGGGGCTTGCTCTCATCCTTCCCCAACCGGTCGAGCAAATCATGGCGTCAGGCACTCGGGCAGGCGAAACTGATGATGGTGTTGTTAGGTGTGTTCGCCGGCGTCGCCTTATTGCTGGCAACGGTCGGGATATATGGTGCCGTCGCTTATACCGTCGAACAACGGACCGGAGAAATTGGCGTACGCATGGCCCTCGGCGCGCAAACGATGGACGTCCTGCGTTTGGTGGTAAATCAGGGCATGCGTCCGGTGATTATCGGATTGCTGGTCGGAATGGCGGCGGCCTTAGCGGTAGGTCGCCTGATCGCGTCGCAGCTCTATCAAACATCGGGGCATAATCCGTTACTCCTCATCGGGACCATGATGATTCTTGGGTTCGCCGCGCTCCTCGCCTGTTTGTTTCCTGCGCGCCGAGCGAGTCTCGTCGATCCAATTCAAGCATTACGTTCCGAGTAACCCTGCCGGCGGCGGCAATGCCCCATTTTACCGATAAAAGTCCGTCATTACGTCACGAGCTCTCTTTAATCATCCGACGGAGAAATTTATGATTAACGATCTTCGTTTTGCCATCCGGATGCTGATCAAGTATCCGGCTTTTTCAATTGTCGCCTTCCTTGCCCTTGTCCTCGGCATTGGCGCGAACACCACTGTTTTTGGAATCATCAACAGTCTGGTCCTGCGTCCGTTGCCGGTCGGCCATTCGGAGGAAGTGGTGAAGCTGTTCACCACCGACAATCACATTCCCGGCAATCAATCGATTTCCGTCCCCAATTTTCAGGACTTCGAAAAACAGAACACTGCCTTCAGGGCAATGTCTGCCTACACCTTCGCCGGCGTGGGAATGACCCGCGGCAATGACACACTGAACGTGGGCGCTCTGCTCGCCACCGGCAACTATTTCGATCTCTTGCAGGTCAAGCCGTCGCTCGGTCGCACATTTTTACCGGAGGAGGATTCCACACCCAATGGCCATCCGGTAGTCGTTCTCGGCTACAAATTCTGGCAAAAATTGGGAGCGGATCGTGGGGTGATCGGCAGCGAGGTGACTCTAAACGGACACTCTTTCACCGTCATTGGTGTAGCGCCGGCGGCATTTACCGGAGTGGACGTCGGCTTTGCGCCCGATCTGTGGGCGCCGGTCTCCATGCATCAATGGATCCGGCCCGGCGGAGATTTTTGGTTCGAGTCCCGACGCGCCCTGCTCATGAACGTTATGGGACGGTTAAAGCCGGGGGTTACAATTTCGGAAGCCCAGGCGCAAATGCGCACGATCGCAAAACAGCTTGAGCAAGCGTATCCGGATGTAAATAAGGAACGCTCCATCGCGGTCTTGTCATTGGAGGCCGCCAAGTCGCAGGGATTGGGCGGCCCGACCAATGAAAACCTTGCCCGTAATGTTTCGCTGCTGTTGCTGGTCGCGTCGGCCAGCATTCTTCTCATCGCGTGCGCCAACGTCGCCAACTTGTTGCTCGCGCGATCGACTGCTCGACAGCGCGAGATGGCTGTCCGTCTCGCGCTCGGCGCCGGCCGGGGACGAATCGTCCGCCAATTGCTGACCGAAAGCGTTCTGCTGGGTGTGCTCGGTGGAATTGGCGGCGTGATGCTCGCCTACTGTTTAGGCAATGTGCTGATCGCGCTTCTTCCGCCAACGCCGTTTCCGATTGAACTGAACCCGGAGCCCGATTGGAGGGTGCTCACATTCTCTTTAGCCATCGCGGTTTTAAGCGGCATCGTCTTCGGATTGGCACCGGCCCTGCAAATGGCACGATGGAACCTGACGCAAGGTCTGCGCGAACGTGCTTCCACCGCGGGCGGCGCAGTCACGCGGCTTAATCTTCGTAGCATGCTCGTGGTCGCACAAATTGCCATCTCACTTCTTCTTCTCATCGCCTCCGGTTTGTTCCTGAAATCGTTTTACAAGGCCCAGGCGATTGATCCTGGATTTCGAACCCAGAATCTCGACATCGTCAGTATCAACCCGGTGCTGGCCGGTTACGACAGCGATCGCGCTTTGCAGATTGTTCATGCCATCAGCGATCAGCTCCGGCACGATCCGCGCGTAGCGGGAGCGGATGTAAACAACTTCGTCCCGCTCTTTGGCGGAGAAGGCCGCACGATCGTGATCGATGGTCGCGATGCCAACGACGAACACAATCGCAAATTCGCCAATTACAGTCCGATCACGTCCGGTTATTTCCAAACCATGGGGATCCAACTGTTACGCGGCCGGAATTTTACCGACCAGGACGCGGAAAAGAACGCCGCGCCCGTTGCCATCATTGACGAGACGATGGCCAAGGAATTTTGGCCTAACGAAGACGCATTGGGACGACGATTTCGATTCATGGTCAACAAGGACCCGGTCGAGGTCATTGGGATCGCGCGAAACTCCAAGGCTGTGACGCTCGGCGAAGTTCCTGATTCCGATGGTTTACTGGCCGTTAAAGGAACTCAACGATCAGGGGATCACACTTTTCGTCCACACCAATGGTTCTCCCGGGCGCGATGCTGCCTGAGATTCGTCGCATCGTGCGCAATGCGGATGTTCACATCCCGATTACATACGAAAAAACGATTCGCGACCACATGGCCATTGCGCTGTGGCCATCGTGGATGGGAGCGATGTTGTTAGGCGCGCTCGGCTTGCTCGCGTTTATTCTGGCTTCAATGGGCGTTTACGGCGTGATGGCCTATTCGGTCGGCCAGCGGACTCGCGAGCTTGGGATCCGGATGGCCCTCGGCGCGCAAACTGGCCAGGTCGTTCAACTCGTGTTGCGCCAGGGAATGCTGCTCGCCTTTATCGGCCTCGGTTTCGGATTATTCGCCGCGTTTGGGTCGACCCGACTTGCCGGATCGTTGCTTTATGGCGTGAACCCGAGCGATCCGGTAATTTTCATTGGCGTCACATCGTTGCTGGCCTTTGCTGCGTTCGCAGCCTGCTATTTCCCGGCCCGACGAGCGCTGAAGATCAATCCCGTCACCGCGCTGAGAACGGACTAGAGAGCAAATTCGATTCCGCTGACGCTGTTGCGCACGGCGCACTGCCGCCGCGCCTCAACCCTTCAGCACCTCAACTTCTCAACTGTTACTCGGCTAAAGCCGGGTAAATTGCTCAATGGGTTTCATCTTTACCATCATCGGGGTGATGGTTTCGCTGGATCTGATCTGGTGGATCCTTCTCGCTCGCCTAACGAATCATTACGGACGAATTGTCATCGCGATCTTTATGCTCGCGATGATCGTCGGATTAGTCGCAATCATCGCGGCGCGCATGTCCCGGACCGGCTGGGACCGCTTGGTTCCCAAATTTGCGGTTTCGACGATCTTCATTTGGCACTTTATCGGTCTCGGGCTTCTCACGCTCATCGCGGTCGTCGCGGTTCCGTTTTTTATCGGTCATAAAATCTTCTCGCGCCAATCGAACAAGCCTCCCGTCGCCATGAGCGATCCTTCGTCTTGGAATCGCCGCGAGTTTCTCCGATTGGGCGCGGCAATTCTGCCGCCAGTATTCACTTTGACCCTGGCCGGTGTCGCGATGTCTCAACTGAATCGATTCCGCGTTCGCCGATTCGTCCTTTCGGTCCCGACACTGCCGAGCGAACTCGATGGCCTGACCATCGCTCACGTCAGCGACATTCACGTTGGCCGGTTTACGAATGACGGTGTTCTGAAAAAAATGGTGAGCACCGTCAACGAGCTGCAAGCCGATTTGGTGCTGTTGACCGGAGACCTGATTAACGATGCTTTGGCCGACCTCGATACCGGACTGAACTTGGTGCGCCAAATGCAATCCCGCTTTGGCCTCGTCACAATCGAAGGCAACCATGATTTGATCGAAAACCCGCGAGAGTTCGAACGTCGGGTCCGTGCGTCAGGAATACCTTTCCTGCTCGATCAATCAATCACTCTCGACATTCGCGGCCATCCCGTTCAGTTGCTCGGACTCAGTTGGACCAGAGTTCACGGACCCGATCGCGATGCGGCGATCGCGACGGCGGTGGAAAGATTACTTCTGCAACGCGATCCGAACGCCTTTCCAATTCTGCTCGCTCACCATCCGCATGCGTTCGATGCCGCAGCCGATGGCGGAATCCCGCTGGTCTTGTCGGGCCACACCCATGGCGGCCAACTCATGCTGAACGAGCAACAGGGATTCGGGCCCGCGCTTTTTCGCTACTGGTCGGGACTGTATGAACGCAACTCGAGCAAGATGATTGTCTCCAACGGTGTCGGAAATTGGTTCCCGCTTCGCGTCAACGCGCCAGCCGAAATCGTTCACATCACGCTGCGTCGTGCGTAATTGGGGGACGGCCTCTGGGTCGTCCGCGCTTTTCAAGTTATCAACCGTTGGTTGTTTCCGGTGGCTTCGAACCCGTCGCGGAAGTTGATTCGGGCGTTGTGGCAGTCGACTCGTTCGGTTGAGCCGGCGCAGGTTGCGGTGCTACTACTTTGGCCGCCGCCGCTTTGGCTGCTGCTTTCTTCTTCGCCTCAGCCGCTGCTACCGCTTCCGCGAGATTCTTGTCCACCGCGGCCGCTTCAATGGGATGGATTTGCCGATAATATTCGTTCGATTTCGACAAGTCTTCCTTGCGCATCAACAAGGCATCGAATCGTTCGCGTTTACTCAGCTCGAAGTCTTTATCCATCTTGATTGCCTCGAACGGACAGACTTCCACGCAAATCTGACAGCTCATGCAGACCGAAATGTCGATATCAAACACGGCCGGGTAAAACTGCGGCTTGGCCATGTAATCCGGCTTCTTGTCTTTGCTCTTAATAATATAGATGCACTGCGGCGGGCACTCTTTCTCGCAAATCTGGCAGGCCACACATCTCAAACCCGCCTCAGGGTCATTCCCGTCATAGACCAGGAACGGAAAGTTCCGGTAGTTTTCGGAAAGCGGGCTTCGCTCTTCCGGATATTGCACCGTAATCAGGCGGTCCTTTTCGAAATAACTGCCGACGAAATTGCGCAGCGTCACCGCCATCCCCTTCGCTATGCCCACGCCAAACATCATTTCAATGTGACGAAACAGCGGCATATTTCACAGAGAAATCTTGGCCAAATGCGATTTGCCGCCATTCTTTTAATTCTGTGCTCCGTCCTATCGGTTCACTCACAGGAACAGATTTTTCGAAGCGGTCCACCACAAACACACCTCATCGAACTCTTCACTTCGCAGGGCTGTAGCAGTTGCCCCCTGCCGAAGCATGGATGTCGAAATTAAAATCCGAACCGGGCCTTTGGAAGAATTTCGTGCCGCTCGGGTTTCATGTCGACTATTGGGACCGGCTCGGCTGGCGCGATCCATTGGCGGCAAAAGAATGGACTGACCGCCAATATTCATATTCGAATGCCTGGAAAAGCGGGAGCGTTTACACTCCGGGCTTTGTTCTCGATGGGCGCGAATGGCGCGACCCGAAAATCCCGGCGACAGCAAATCAAAAGACCGGCGTCCTTCGGATCGACCTCGTGAACGGTGAAGGTTCAGCGCAATTCACTCCGGCAAACGCCGAAATGAAAAACTTCCAGTTCAATATCGCCCAACTTGGCTTTGATCTGACCAACAAAGTGACCGCCGGTGAAAACAACGGTCGCAATTTGAGGCAGGATTTTGTCGTACTGTCGCTGCAAAGCCAACCAATGCCTGATGGCAAAGCCAAAATCGCGTTGCCGGCGAATTCGCGCGTCGGCGCAATTGCCGCATGGGTGACGGTAAGGAACCGAGTGGAACCGATCCAGGCTGTCGGCGGGTGGCTGAAATAGCTAAAAACTTACATGGTTATATTGCTACAAGGGTGCTGTCTGTTTAACCCCGCAACGTTGTAACTCTTTTAACCTTGTAACCTTCCGATCAGCGGTCCACCTCGCCCATCACGATATCGATGCTGCCCAGGATCACCATCACGTCGGCCACCGTGTGACCAAGGCAAAGATCTTCCAGCACGGTTAAGTTAATGAAGCTGGGCGGACGAACTCGATACCGGTAGGGGTTTCCGCTTCCGTCACTGATTAAATAAAATCCGAGCTCGCCTTTCGGGGCTTCAATCCGGCCATAGGCTTCACCAATCGGCGGACGGAACGCACGAAGTTTGACTTTTGGATTCATGATCGGACCCGCCGGAACTTGATCGAAGGCCTGTTTAAGAATCCCGAGGCTTTCCCGCATTTCCAAAGCGCGCATCATCAAACGATCGTAAGTGTCACCGTGATCTCCGAGCGGAACGCGAAACTTAAATCGCGGATAAAATCCGTAACCGTCCACCTTCCGGATGTCGTAGTTTACGCCGCAAGCGCGCAACATGGGACCGGTAATTCCCGCGCTGACCGCCAAGGCTGGTGAAAGTTTTCCGACGTTTTGCGTTCGCGCGATGACGATCTCATTTCCGACGACCAGGTCTTCCATTTCGTCGATAAATTTCGGGAATCGTTCGACCAGCTTTCTCGCCTGTCCCATCCATTCCGCACTCGGATCGACCCGGCACCCGCCGAATCGCATGTAGTCGCACATCATTCGGGAACCGGACAACGACTCAAACAGATCGAGGATTTTCTCTCGCTCACGAAACGCGTACATCAAAGGTGTTCCCCATGCGCCCATGTCACTCAAAAGAAACCCGAGCAAGGACGCGTGATTTTGCAATCGCGTCAATTCCGCCAGAATCACACGCAGGTATTCCGCGCGCTCCGGAACTTCGATCCCGGCGAGCTTCTCCACGCTGAGCGCGTAAGCCCAGTTGTTCGTCATTGAGCAAAAATAATCGAGGCGGTCGGTATAAGGCATTGAACCGAGGTAACTGGTTGCTTCACCGATTTGTTCGTGATTCCGATGTAGGTAACCGAAAACCGGCTTCAGTTTCCGAACAATCTCGCCTTCGAGCGCGACGTTCATCCGGAAGACACCGTGCGTCGACGGATGCTGCGGGCCCATCGATACTTCGAGCAATTCGCCTTCAAGTCGCGAGCTCATTCGCGGCGGCAGCGCCTGCTCAGGTTCTTTTAAGTCAAGACTCATCACTGCGGATGTCACGGCTTTTGATCAGCCGTGATTTTCTCCGCGCCATCTTCTGCCGGTCTGGCCGGGTAATGCTTTTTCGCCCTTTCCAACACCTCGTCGTGCGCTGTTGGTTCCCATTCAAAGTCATCCGGCTGCGTGTAATCTTTTCGCATCGGATGATCTTTAAATTCGTCCCACATCAAAATTCGCCGCATGTCCGGATGATCATCGAAACGAATTCCGTAGAGATCGAAAATTTCGCGTTCCTGAAATTCTGCGCTTCGCCAGACCGGCGTGAACGAAGGCAGCCTCGTGCCGGCGGCACGATCCGTTGTTCGCATGCGAACGATCGCCGGCCCATGTTTCTTCTCGACCGAAAAGAGGTGATAAACAGCCTCGAGATACCCGGGGATCTTTTCTTCGGTGGTTTGATCGACTTCTTTTTCCACGCCCTCGGCAGTTTGCTTCACTTTCACCGTCTTCTTGACCGTCCGATCGAGCCAATCCACTCCGGTCACGTTCGAACAAAGATCGAGACGCAATTCGGAATCGTCTCTCAAAAATTTCGCGATCTCGAGCGCGTGCGTGTGGTTGACGAGTAATGAATTCTGCTCCGATGGGCTGCCGTTCGGCACGATTTCAATTTTCGCGCCGGGCACTGCCGCCTCGATGCGGCTCTTAATTTGTTCGAGTGGTTCCACGGGCAAGTTACAAATGTTACATGATTACAACGCCAGAAGATCATCGAGTTGCTCGATCAACTCAGATTCTTTGTCATCGGATTCGCGAACCTCGGACGAGCGCGTGCGTAAATAGCGCAGATAACCGTTTATCAACCGCAAAACTTGGCTGGCCTGCTCCTTAAACTTCCCTGTCTCATCGTTCGAGATATAGCTTTCATCTAAACAAACGTTGAGATCGTCCACCAACTCTTCCAAGGATCCTCGCGAATGAAGGAAAAAGCGAATCTGATCCGGATAGTGGAAACGCTCATGACCTTCAGCGATATTGTTCGTTAGCGACCCCGCAGCGCGACGAATTTGGCTTCCTAAATCGTATTTCTCAAAGTCAGGTAATCGCCGAGTGACCTGGTCCATTCCTTTGCGAAACTCTCGTGCAGCCTTGTAAACGTGAAGGTCTTCGAAGGTTTGAAATTTCTCGGCCGAATCACCTGTCCTTGTAACCTTGTAACTCATTCACTTTGTAACTCATGTAACCTTGTAACTCGTGTCACCTTGTAACTCATGTCACCTTTTCAACTCTCCCGCTCCACCGGAGGCGGTTGAAACAGGCCGACGTTCGCCGGCGGGATCAGGTCGTGCTCCCCAAACGAGGGCACCGGAAATTCGCTCGGCTGTTCCGGTTTGAGAAAATCCGCTTTCTTCGGGCCGCTCAGTTTTTGATCCTCGATCTTGCGTTGTAATTCCATGAACGCGTGCAGCAAAGCTTCCGGTCGCGGGGGACAGCCAGGAATGTAAACATCCACCGGAATGTAACGATCGATTCCCTTCAGCACGTTGTAACCCTGCTTGAAGGGACCGCCGGAAATGGCGCACGCGCCCATCGCGATCACATATTTTGGGTCCGGCATTTGATTGTAGAGGCGCACAATCTGTGGCGCCATTTTTTTGGTCACCGTTCCGGCAACGATCATCAAATCCGCCTGTCGCGGCGAGGGCCGAAAGACTTCTCCGCCAAATCGCGCGATGTCGTAGCGCGACGCAGCGGTGGCAATCATCTCGATCGCGCAACAGGCCAGACCGAATTGGAGTGGCCAGATGGAGTTTTTCCGGCCCCAGTTATATAACTCCTGCATCGACGTCACCCACACGCCCTGCCGTTGCAATTCGCTTCTCAATCCCTCGTCGATTTGTGCAGTCATTCTTTCTCCTCAACCTCTCAACCATCTCAACTCCTCAACTCCTCAACTCCTTCAAGTCCAGTCTAAACATCCTTTCCCCCACGCCCAAACCAATCCTTCCAGGAGCAGGAACAGAAAAATGAGAATGGCGACGAATGCGCCGACGGGCAGCCCACTGAACGCGACCGCAAACGGAACCAGAAACACAGCCTCGACATCGAAGATCAGGAAGATGATCGCATACAGATAGTATTGCGATTGGAACTGAATCTGCGCCTCGCCGATCGATTCCATACCGCATTCATAGATGGCATTTTTTTCCGGGCCCGGTTTAGGCGGTTGAAAGAACCTTCGCCAAAGCCAGGCCAACCCGAGCGGCAGCAGGGGGAAGATCAAGGCGACCCCTGCGAAAATGACGATGAACAGATAGGGATTCGGAGCCATGAATTAGATCGACAATTCAGCCACAGATCGACACAGATTTACACCGATAATCGGAAATAATACTACTCTTTCATCTGTGTTTCATCTGTGCTAATCGGTGGCGACCAAAATGGCTGATTCAGTCGACCAAATTTTCGTGCACGCGAAGGAGTGGCTCGTTTCCTTTATAGCCCACTGGCCAGCCTGGGCCATTTCGATCGTTTCCTCTCTTATTAATATAGGCGCATTGCTGGCGGTCTTTCTTACGCTGTTCGCCGCCATGTCGGTTTTGGAACGGAAGATCCTCGGGCGCATACAAAATCGTTACGGCCCAAATCGGGTC
The DNA here is from genome assembly GCA_963846065.1 of uncultured Verrucomicrobiae bacterium. Taxonomy (GTDB): domain Bacteria; phylum Verrucomicrobiota; class Verrucomicrobiia; order Chthoniobacterales; family UBA10450; genus DASPUI01. Next base: position 204,742 of record CAWJUP010000001.1, on the reverse strand, counting down.
GGACCTTTTGGCCTGCTCCAACCGCTGGCCGACGGCATCAAAATGCTGATTAAAGAAGACGTCGTTCCGATCCGCGCGGATAAGGTCATTCATTTTTCTGCGCCGATCCTGATTGCGGCCGCGGCCATTCTTGCCCTCGCAGTCATTCCTTACGGCCGTAACATGACGCCACTTTCAATCGACGGCGGCATTCTCTTTTTCTTCGCGGTCGGATCAACCACTGAGCTTGCCGTTTTTATGGCCGGCTGGGGCAGTAACAACAAATTTTCGATGCTTGGCGCCATGCGCGCGATTGCCGAGATGTTCAGTTATGAATTGCCTCTGATTGTCACCGTCCTTCCGGTCGTGATGATTGTCGGCTCACTTTCGGCCGATCAAATTGTGGCCGCGCAGGACGGTTACTGGTTCGTGGTCACGCCGTGGGGAGCATTCGGGTTCATTTTATTTTTCGTCTCCGGCCTGGTGGAATCCAACCGGACCCCATTTGATGTGCCGGAAGGCGAATCGGAAATCGTGGCCGGCCATATGACCGAATATTCCGGGTTCAAATACGCCACATTTTTTTTGGCCGAATACATCGGAATGTTCGCGATCAGCGGGCTCGGCGTGACGTTATTTCTCGGAGGCTGGCAATCTCCATTCCGGTTTCTCGATATTGTTCCGTCGTATCTTTGGTTTTTCGCCAAGCTGTCGGTCTTGCTGTTCGTTTACATTTGGGTTCGAGGCACTTTGCCGCGAACGCGCATCGATCAAATCATGAATCTCGCCTGGAAATTCATGTTACCGATGTCGTTCACCTGCATTGTCGCCGCGGCGGTGTGGCATTACACCGGCCGTCAATGGCAGGCGTGGCTCTGGTCGTCAGCGCTGCTCGTCATGGTCTACGTGGCGTTATCTCTTATTCTGGACACGAAACGAAAATTCGCGACCCGCACTTATCGTTTTGCCGAATGAATATGCCGCGAATGATCGCAGACGGTGGCAGGGCAAGCGCTCCGCTGGCCGCTTCGTTCAGTTCGGCAGGCGATGCCCCTGCCCTGCCATTTCCAAAATGAACACCGTTGCGCTGGCGATCATTGCCATTTTCACTTTGAGCGCCGCGCTGGCGGCGGCGACTCTGCCGAAATTGATGCGGGCCGCGTTGATGTTTGCGGCCACGTTCGTCGGACTCGCCGCGCTCTTCTTTTTGCTCGGAGCAGAATTTGTCGGGCTCGTTTTGGTTTTTGTCTACGTCGGCGCCGTCGCAGTCTTGATCGTCTTTACCATTTTACTCACGCGACGTGATCCGGAAACGGATCGTGGCATAAACTGGATCGGCTTGGTCGTCGCTTTGGCGGTTTTTATCGGACTCGGGCTTTCTATTGTTAAGACCCCCAGCTCAATGCGGCTGCGCCACAACTTTCGAGCCTGACCGTGAAGCAAATCGGTGACGCGCTCATGACCAGTTACATCTGGCCGTTGCAATGCGTTGGCGTTCTTCTCACCGCCGCTCTGATCGGTGCACTGGTGTTGGTCGCGGAGCAAAAACGATGACCTCTACTCTCCAACTGATCCTTTTGATCTCCGCTGCCCTTTTTTCGATCGGCCTTCTGGCCGCGCTAAGCCGGCGTCACGCGATTTTCATTTTGATCGGCATCGAACTGATGTTGGCCGCCGCCATTTTGAATTTCATCGCCTTCTGGCGATTCGCGCCGCCCTCGGTAAAACTCACCGGCGTGATGGTCGCGATTTTCGCCATCGCCATCGCCGCCGCCGAAGCGGCGGTTGGTCTCGCCATCGTGATCTCGGTTTACCGTCATTATCGCACCACCAACGTGGACCAACTGACTCAATTGAAAGGATAGATCCGGTGAAGCAAACGCCGAACGCTCAACCTTTAACGCTCAATCAGAACAGCCTTGAATGCTGAACGTTGGACGTTGGATGTTGGGTGTTTTCTGGCCTAATGAATTTGATTCTTCACAACATCTGGTTGATCCCGGCAACGCCGCTCATTGTTGCCCTGGTGATCTTGAATTTCCCGCGCCAGGCGCGTGCAGCGGCCGCCGGATTCGCCATCCTGGGACAAATCATCGCGCTCATCTTGTCGGTCTTTGCATTTTTGCCGGCACTGCAAACGCCCGGGCTTCGCGTTGTTGAGAATTTTACCTGGTTCACGTTTGGCGATTCACCGTTGCGAATCGGCTGGCTGTTCGATCCGCTTGCCGCCGCGATGATGCTGATGATCACGAGCGTCGGCCTTTGCATTTTCATTTTCAGCATTGGCTACATGGCCGACGACCGAAACTTTAAACGGTTCTTCACTTACCTCTCATTTTTCTCCGGCGCGATGCTCGGCGTGATCGTCGCCAACAGTTTGCTGCTACTTTTCATTTTTTGGGAATTGGTGGGTGTCGCGTCTTATTTGCTGATTGGTTTTTGGATCGAACGCCCGAGCGCCGCGGCGGCGGCCAAAAAGGCGTTCATTACCACGCGGATCGGCGACATGGCATTCTTCATTGGCATGCTCTGGCTTTATCGACGAAGCGGAACGTTGCTTTTTTATGATGACGGCTCTGGCTGTCTGGAGAATCCCTGGCTGCTGGGCGCCAGCGCCACGGCCATCGCGTTGCTGATTTTTGGCGGCGCGGTCGGCAAATCCGGACAATTTCCGCTGCACGTTTGGTTGCCGGACGCGATGGAAGGTCCTACGCCGGTGAGTGCGCTGATCCATGCGGCGACGATGGTGGCGGCCGGCGTTTTTCTGGTTGCGCGGGTGTATCCGATTTTTGCAATCGGCGCGATCGACGGAGTCACGACTTCGCTCACTGTTGTCGTTTGGATTGGTGTCATGACCGGTTTGATGGCCGCCCTTATTGCCGTCGCTCAATCCGATATCAAGCGAATCCTGGCCTATTCGACGGTTTCGCAACTTGGATTGATGATGGTTTCGTTAGGCGTTGGCGGCGTGACTGCGGGCATTCTGCATTTGCTTGCTCACGGATTTTTCAAAGCGCTCCTCTTTCTCGGGGCCGGTTCGGTCATTCATGGCCTGCATCACGAACAAGACATTCGGAAGATGGGAGGGCTGCGACGCGCCATGCCTGCGACTTTTGTCACCTATGCCATCGGCATGATGGCGCTCAGTGGAGTACCGCTGTTTTTCTCCGGTGCCTGGACAAAAGAAGAAATTTTACATGCCACCTCGCACTGGCCGAAATCGCATGTGCCGGAATATCTCACCATGCTGGGCGTGATCCTCACCGCGCTCTATATGACGCGGCAAATGATTTACGTGTTCTTCGGGAAGCGACGTGCCGGCGGCGGGGCGCACGAAAGTCCGCCGGTCATGACCTGGCCTCTGATCTTCCTCGCGCTTGGCACCATCTTATTCAGCATCGTCCTGACGCCGGCCTGGCCTTGGTTGGATCGCTTTTTAACGGGCGAAGCCGCGCAGGCTAACAGTTCGCAACTGATTCAACCGGCGCTCTTCGTTTCGCTCGGTCTCGTCGCGGTTGGAATTGCCCTCGGATTTGTTTTCTACCGCGGCGTTGCCGTACAATCTGACATGATCAAAACCGACCCGCTCGAGCGCGCGCAACCCGGCATTTTCAGATTTCTGCAAAACAAAATGTGGATCGACGAGATCTATCACAGCACGGTGATTCTTTGGAGCAAGACGATCGCGAAGATTGCCGATTGGCTCGACCGTTATTTTTGGGATGGAATTGTCCGCGGTATCGGTTCGTTAGGCCAATGGCTTGGTACTTTCGCCGCGTTTTCGGATGAACGAGGAATCAACGCCGGAGTCGACGAAACGACTGTCGGCGCGCGTCGGCTCGGGCGGATCACATCGTCAGGCCATTCCGGCCAGGTCCAGGTTTATCTCGGAGTCATCGCTGTCGCCATGTTGGCGCTCCTGCTTCTTTACGCATGGCTGGGTTAATCACTACTCTGATCCTGATTCCGTTGGCCGGCGCCACTGTGTTGTTCGCAAGCCGGCCGCGAAATCCGCGTCTCATCGCATTGATCTTCAACGCGCTCAGCGCGTTTTATGCGTTGATGATCCTGCAAAAATTCGACTTTGCCGCCGGCGGCCTGCAATTGGTCGAACGATACGCCTGGATTCCTCCGATCGGTGCCGAGTATCTCGTCGGCATTGACGGTCTCAGCCTTCTCCTGGTGCTGTTAACGACCATCATCGTGCCGTTTGCCTTCGCCGCGCGAAAGATGAGCCGCGGATTTTGCGGCGTGATGCTGATCACTCAGTCGGCGCTTTACGGAACCTTCACTGCCCAAAATTTTATTCTTTGGTTTCTCTTTTACGAAATGACGCTGATTCCTGCGTTCCTGCTGATCAAAGTCTGGGGCGGCAAAAATCGCGAACGCGCGGCCACGAAATTCTTTCTCTACACGTTTCTCGGCAGCGTGGCGATGCTGCTCGCGTTTCTCGGAATTTATTTCAGCAAGGGAACGTTTGATTTCGCAACGCTGGCGAGTTTTGGCAAAGCCGGCGTGATCACCGGCAATGTTCGATGGCTTGTCTTCGCCGGCGTTTTCCTCGGGCTGGCCGTCAAGGTCCCGCTCTTTCCTTTTCACACCTGGCTGCCGGACGCGTACGAAAACGCTCCGACTGGAGCGGCCATGGTCCTCACCGGATTGCTTTCGAAAATGGGGATTTACGGATTCATCCGCCTGCTTATTCCGATTTTCCCGAACGAAATCAAAACGGCTGGGCCTTATCTGCTGGTGCTGACCCTTTGCTCGATCGTATTTGCGCCGCTCGCAGCGTGGGCGCAACGCGACCTGAAACGGATGATCGCCTATCTGTCGATCAATCATCTCGGCTACTGCATGCTGGGGCTTTTTGCCGTTGCCGCGGGATCGACCACCGCAAAAATCGACATCAATGCGGCATTTGGCGGCGTTTTTCTGCAAATTTTTAATCACGGAATCACGGCCGCAGCGCTTTTCTACTTTGCCGGCTTACTCGAGCAACGTCGCGGGTTGCGCGGCCTCGCCGACTTCGGCGGACTGATGCAACGAACGCCCGTGCTCTGCGGCTGGATGAGCGTGGCGATGTTTTCTTCGTTAGGCCTGCCCGGACTAAATGGCTTCGTCGGTGAATTCCTCATCTTCAAAGGCTCGTTTGCGATTGCGACAGTTTCCACTGCGATTGCCGTTCTCGGCCTTTTGTTTACGGCCGTAACCTTCTTGCGCGCGATGCAAGCTCTCTTTAGCGGTCCTGCATCCGGCAACTGGGACAATTCGCGGATCTGCGGCGAGGCGAACAGTTCGCGGTCGTTCCCATCACCTTGCTCATGTTCGCGATCGGAATCGCGCCGCAATTTATGTTCAATATTTTCAACGCCACCATTGCTCAAATGGTGCGCTTATTCGCCTGACGCACGATGATTGCCTGGACGATTTACGTCACATTTGCCGCAGCGATCCTCGCGCTGGTGTCGCCGCGAAGTTTTTCCCGCTGGATCGCGTTGCTGGGCACGATCGCCGGTCTCGTGATCACCGGCCTCGTCTTGGCCCAAACTTCCGCCGCGGACCTGGCGCACTTTCAGACAATTGTCCGCTGGCCGTGGGTGCCGCCACTGGGTATGAATTACCGTCTCGCGCTGGACGGCATCAGCCTGACCCTGGTTTTGGTGACCGGTATTGTGGCCGTCACCGCTGTGCTTTTTTCCTGGGACGTTGATCTCCGGCCTAACGAATTCTTTTTCTGGTTGCTGCTGGTAGTGGGCGGCTCCTACGGCGTGTTTCTGAGCGCTGATCTCTTTCTCTTCTTCGTTTTCTACGAGTTCGTCATCGTGCCAAAATATTTCCTGATCGCGATCTGGGGATCGACCAACAAGGAATACGGCGCGATGAAATTGACCCTTTATTCATTTTTCGGCGGAGCGCTTGTCTTTCTCGGGATCATTGTCGCCTCCTCGGGCGCGGGTTCGCTCGATCTCAATCAGCTGGCGCAATTTCACTTTGCGCCTCACCTGCAACACTGGGCGTTCCCGGTTTTGTTCCTCGGGTTTGCCGTTCTCGCCGGCATCTGGCCGCTGCATACCTGGGCACCGACCGGCCACGTCGCCGCACCGACCGCAGGTTCCATGTTGCTTGCCGGAATTGTCATGAAGCTGGGTGCCTACGGTGCGCTGCGCGTGGCCATGAATATTTTCCCGGAGGGTTTTCGCGTCTGGCGCATCGTCATTGTTGTCATCGCTGTCGTCGGAATTGTCTACGCCGCGGCCGTCGCGCTAGCGACAACGCGATCTCAAGTTTGTCATCGGTTACTCGAGCGTGAGTCACATGGGCTTCGTGTTGCTAGGCCTGGCCAGTGCCACCGCGCTCGGAGTTTCCGGCGCAGTTCTGCAAATGTTTTCGCACGGGATCATCGGCGCACTGTTATTCGCCGATCGCCGGAACAATGATTTACCGGCGCACGCATACTCGCGATCTGGAGCAACTGGCGACGTTACCGCTGCGACAGGCATTGCCATTCGCTGCCTTTGCTTTTGTCGTTGCTTCTGCCGCGTCCATGGGAATTCCGGGCTTTAGCGGATTCGCCGCGGAAATCACCATCCTGATTGGCGTATGGAAATCGTATCCCATTGCGGCATGGATCACGGGCATTGGAATGGTGCTGGTGGCGGCGTTTACCTTGCGCGCGCTGAAACGTTCGTTTTTCGATTTCGACGTTTCAAAAACGAGCGTCTCATCGAACACGATGCCGCCGATCACGATTCCCGAAAAGGTTGGCGCGGTCATTTTGATGGGCTCGACATTGGCGGTCGGCCTGTATCCAAAATTTTTGCTCGACCGCATCGTACCGGCGGTCGAATCGATGCGGTTTTTGACCCACTAACATGAATTACCTTCAGTTGCTCAAGCTAGCCCTGCCGGAGGTCGTGGTTGTTTCCACTGCCCTGGTCGTTCTGGCGATCGGCCTCGGTTCGCCGAAATCGCGCGTCATCTGTTCTGTTCTTGCACTCATCGGTTTACTCATCGCGATGGGTGCGGTCCTGACCTTGCCCGCGCGAGCCAGTCTCTTTGACGGCATGCTGGTTATTTCGCCACTCAATTCCATCTTCCTCATTATTGGCATGGCGCTGGCCCTCGCCACCATCTTGATCGCTCCGGTTCGCGCATCGTCCCGCGATCACGCCGAATACCTCGCGATTATTCTTCTGGCGACGATTGGACTCATGCTCCTCGTCACCAGCGAAGAGTTCCTTATGATTTTCATTGGACTCGAACTGCTCGGCCTTTCACTCTACGTCCTCACTGCATTCGAGAGATCGGATGTTCGTTCGGCCGAGGCAGCCCTGAAATATTTCCTTTTCGGCAGCACGGCGAGCGCGTTCACGCTTTTTGGTATCAGCCTGGTGTATGGATTAAGGGGCAGCACCAGTCTGGCCGCGATTGGGGAATGGACTGGCACACCATCGATTTCTCCTCTTCTAGCGGCCGGCATCGTCATGACCTTGATTGGTTTTGCTTTTAAAATCGCGGCGGCCCCATTTCATCTCTGGGCTCCGGATGCCTATCAAGGCGCGCCGGCCCCGAGCGCTGCATTTATCGCGTCGGGTTCGAAGGTCGCGTCGTTCTTCGTTTTGGGAAAAATTGTCCTGCTTGGTTTTGGCGCGCTCGCCGGAAGCGCGTCCTGGCATTCGTTCGTAGCGGGGTGGTCGCCAATTCTGGCCGTTCTCGCTGCCCTCTCGATCCTTCTGGGAAACTTTGTCGCGCTGGTGCAATCGAATGTCCGGCGATTACTCGCTTATTCGGCCGTGGCTCATGCCGGATACACTTTGCTCGGTCTGATCGCCGACACGCCCGAGGGATTTGCGGCAACTTTGTTTTACGTGACAATCTACGGCGTCACGCTGGTCGGTGCATTTGCGGTCTGCGGCGCGGTTCGAGACCTGACTGGCGGGGACGATCTGGAAAATTTTGTTGGTCTGTCGAAACGCTCGCCCTTTCTGGCGATTTGTCTCTCAATTTTTCTGCTCTCGCTCGCCGGTATTCCACCGTTAGCGGGATTTTTCGGCAAATTTTATCTGTTTAGCGTGGCCTACCACACCGGACCGAATCACGGCCTGCTCTGGCTGGTCGTTGTCGCCCTGTTCGGCAGCTTCGTTTCGCTATATTATTATCTCATCGTTTTGAAAGCGGCGCTGGTCGACGCTGCGGCCACAGAGGTCAAACCCGGGCGATTCGGGTTTGGTAGTGCCGTTACTTTAATCCTGAGTGCGGGGGCCGTAGTTCTGATTGGCTGCGTCCCGATGCCTTTGCTCCATCAAATCCTGGCCGCTCTTTGATAAAAAGCGTTGTTGAAAAATTGTCGTGCCCAATTTTTAAGTAGCAGATAATAAATTTGTTGTGTCGCGCGAAAATCCCATGACCGGCGCCGCGCCCAGCAAGGGCGGCAGCATTAGTCAGTTCATCGATCACCACTATCGCCATTTCAATTCGGCGGTGGTGAAGGATGCCGCCGACGCCTATATCGCGCATCTTAACAAAGGCGGAAAAATGATGATCACGCTCGCCGGGGCCATGAGCACCGCTGAGCTCGGCGTTTCTCTGTCCGAAATGATTCGCCAGGACAAAGTCCATTCCATTACCTGCACCGGCGCCAACCTGGAGGAGGATCTTTTCAACCTGGTGGCGCGCAGCGAGTACGAGCGGATTCCGAATTATCGCGAGCTTTCCCCGCAACAGGAAGAAGAATTGCTGGGCCGGCATCTGAACCGCGTCACCGACACCTGCATCCCGGAAGAAGCGGCCATTCGCCGGATTGAGCGCGCCGTGATCGACGAATGGACGACGGCGTCCAGAACTGGAGAACGCCGATTTCCACATGAATTTTTATTCAAGATCCTGAGAGAATGCCGGTTGAAAGAGTTTTACGAGATCGACCCAGCCGACAGTTGGATGATGGCCGCTGCGCAAAAAAATCTGCCCATGGTGGTGCCGGGCTGGGAGGACTCCACCCTTGGGAATATTTACGCTGCCCGAAATATCACCGGTGAAATTAGTAACGTGCACACGATTCGATCCGGCATCGAATACATGATCGAACTAGCAGACTGGTATCGCCGCGAATCCGAAAAATCCTCGATTGGATTTTTCCAGATCGGTGGTGGAATCGCCGGCGATTTTCCGATCTGTGTCGTTCCGATGCTTAATCAGGACGTCGTGAAGAATCCGGTCCCGGAATGGGGATATTTTTGCCAGATCAGTGATTCGACGACGAGCTTTGGTTCATATTCCGGAGCCGTCCCGAACGAGAAGATCACCTGGGGCAAACTGCGATCGACCACGCCGCGTTTCATCATCGAATCCGACGCGACAATTGTGGCACCCCTGGTTTTCGCGAAAGTTCTCGGCTGGTAATCCGGCTTCAAGACACTGAACGGCGCGTGGTTAGGGGCCAATCAACGGCTTGACCTGTGGTCAACTGCTTGACCAAAATCACGACATGAAAATTCTCGATGCGTTCTCCATTTGTGCCGGTGCCTTCCTCGGCGCCAGCGCCGGCTGTTTTGCTCAAGATACATCGACCTCTCCGGTGCAATCGACGGCGGCGGTTGCCACCAGTCCGGTCGCTGCGCCCGTTGCCGCAAATCAAACCGGCAGCGGCAGGCCGAGCGAGGCCGAGATGACCAAGCAAATGATCGAAAATTCGAAATTGAATGAGAACCATAAGATTCTCGCGCAGACCGCCGGCGATTGGAATTACACGGTGAAGTTCTGGATGGACCCGGACTCCAACGCCAAACCACAGGAATTCAAGGGATCAGCCGTTCGAAAAATGATCATGGGCGGACGATATTTGACCGGAGAATACAACAGCCAAATGCGAATGCCCGGCATCGACGGCAAGATGAAGGACATCGACTTCAAGGGCGCCGGCACCGAGGCTTATGACAATGTGAAGAAAAAATTTGTCGCGACCTGGGCCGACAACATGGGCACTGGCATCATGATGATGGAAGGCAGTTACGATCCGGCGACCAAAACGTTCACGTTCACCGGAGAAGAAGAAATGATGGCAGGCATGAAAACGCCCATTCGCGAGACGATTAAACTCGCCGACAAAGATCATATGCAACTCGAGTGGTTTGAAAATCGCGGCGGTCAGGAAAAGAAGACCATGGCAATCGATTACACCCGGAAGAAATAATTTTTTCAGGTCGGTCCGACGCGGGGCCCGAAAAACCGCAACATAAATTCCATCCAACCGACTGACGGCCCGCGTAATTAGTTTTGGAACTCAAAACTAAAGGGAAAGGGAACTTATGGATGGAAAATTAATCACGCTCGCGTGCGTAACGATCGCCTCTTTGGCCGTTGCGCAAGCGCAGACCACTACAAAATCACGCAGTGACGCCTCAAACAGCGCGACGCGGACAGCGCCCGACACGGCCATGCCGGCGACTCACAACGATGTCGTGGCGGTGAATTCATTCGCCCCCGGCAGCCAGATCGTCGTGTCTTCCACACCAGTTTCACAGCCAACGACGTACAAGCTGGGAAAAGAGGTCGCGATCGTGGATGAATCTGGAAAAACACTGAATCCCGATGCGATCCGCCCAGGCACGCGCGTCCGGCTGGCCGCAACGGGCGAGGATCGGCGGGTTGGCCGAATCACCGTCATTGGCGCTCCGGGCGGGACCTAAAACCGATTGGATGTCCAGGATAACGCAGGACGGTGATCCGCCGGCGGCCAACCGACTGACCGGCGCGACCTACGATGCCACCGCTGGAGACAGTGTGAAGTACACCGCGTGAGAAATTGGCCCATCAAAATTTAAATTTGAGATGAATAATGAAAACGGAATCACGCGACGTCGAGTGATCAGCCGGCTTGGCGCCGCTGGAATCGCCGCACTCGGAACCGGGTTCGGCATTCGCGCTCAAGGAAAAGAGGAACCCATGACCACCGACAAATTGCAGGATCCCAAGACGAAATATCCGAAACCACCGTTCAAAGAACAGTCGCAACCGTGGCCCGGTCTCGCCGGTAAAATGGATCCGCGGCCCGATCACGGCGAGAAAACCTATAAAGGATCGGGTAGATTGTCAGGCCGGAAAGCATTAATCACCGGAGGCGATTCCGGAATGGGACGCGCCGCGGCCATCGCTTACGCGCGCGAAGGCGCCGATGTCGCGATCAATTATTTTCCGACTGAACAACCGGATGCCGACGAAGTGGCTGCGCTGATCAAGGAAGCCGGTCGGAAGGTCGCGACCATTCCCGGAGACCTGCGCGACGAAAACTTCTGCAAAAAACTCGTCGCCGACGCAGTCGATCAACTTGGTGGTCTCGACATTTTGGTTTGCAACGCCGGGCGGCAACAAACTCGTCAATCAATTCTCGACATTACCACCGAGGATTTTGACGCGACGATGAAAACCAATATTTACGCGCCGTTTTGGATCATCAAGGCGGCCTTGCCACACATGCCTCCGGGGTCGGTGATTATTGGCACCACCTCGGAACAGGCGACCGATCCGTCCCCTGAAATTTATGACTACGCGATGACCAAAGCCGCGACCACCAATTACATTCGCTCACTGGCGAAGCAGCTCGCGCCCAAGGGAATTCGGGTCAATGGCGTCGCTCCCGGGCCGATCTGGACGGCGCTGCAAGTGAGTGGCGGTGCGACCATGGAAAAACTGAAACAATTCGGTGGCCAGACCCCAATGGGTCGTCCCGGTCAACCGGCCGAACTTGCCTCGATCTACGTTCAGCTCGCAGCCAGTGATGCCAGTTATGCAACAGGCCAGGTCTACGGCGCGGCCGGTGGCTCGGGTCACCCGTAGCGAGTATGAGTAATGAGTGACAAATGACCGGCATGTTCCGTTGATTACTGGCCCGGTTCGTCGGCGAATCATCGTTATCGCGTGCGCGATCCTGGGCGGACTGCTCCTCGTTCTCATAATTGCGTCCGCGTTGTTAGGCTCGATCACTACCCGCTACGCGGAGAGCACGCGTTTTCGCCACGAACTCGAAAAGGAAACGGCCAAAGGATTACACTTCGAGAATTGCCGGTTCACCCCAATCAAACGCATCGGCCCGTTCACTGCAGATTGCGATGCGGTTCAAGCTGGAAATGGCCGGAAAGCATTGACCCGCCTCGATGCTCAGCACGTAACCGGTCGATTCAATCCGCTCGGCGTTTTTCTGCGACGCTGGCAAATGGAGGAGCTGCGTATCGATCACGCCAGGATCGCTGTCCACGTTTATGAACCGAAGCCGGAACCGACACCGGCGAAACCATGGTACTCGATCTTTTTACCGGACCGCGTCTATCTCAAACATGTTTCATCCGATGACGTCGATGTCACCTGGCCGGTGCGTAGTCAAACCGGTGGCATCTTTCAAACTCGACTGCTGATCACGCCCCACGGCCGAGATTTTGAATACCGGGCCACAGGCGGCATCCTTAAAGGCCCTGCGATCCCGGATCTCCCGGTCGACCAGATCCACCTCCTCATCACCAAAACCGAATTCACTATATATAAGCTCGCCATGAGATCGGGCGACGGACAGATCCACGTGGCGGGCGCGACCACGACGACCCAACCAAAACATGCCGATTTCACATTCGATTGGAATCGCGTTCCCGTGGCCGACTGGCTACCAAAAACGTGGAATGTTAACGTCAGTGGGCTGGCCGACGGCGACTTGCGCTGGACTGGTAGCGATTATCGGTTGAACGCTGCCACGCTCACCGGTCGCATCGACGTGAACCGGGGCCGGATCGCAAGTCTGAAATTCCTCGACGCTATCGCAGCGGTGACGAATCGCCCCGATCTGCGCACGTTGGATCTGGCGCAGTGTCGATCACGATTCCAATGGCAACGCGGTGATTGTCGGTTGAGCGATCTTCAAATTGAGCAATCCGGTAAGTTCCGGATTGAAGGAGAGATCTCGTTTAACCCCCATTCGTTAGGCGGGACGCTCCAGATCGGATTAGCGCCTGCTTATCTGAACTGGTTGCCGCATCCGGAAGAAGTTTTTTCGCGGCGTGAAGGTGGTTATCTTTGGACGTCGATGCATCTCTCCGGCACCCTCGAGGCTCCCCAACAGGACCTGAGCCCGCGCCTCCTCGCTGCGCTGAAAGAATCCCCTAGTGCTCTTCTCGGCGCCGCGCTCCGCAGTTTCAGCGCCTGGCTGCGGGGGCAATGAATACTCGTATTGACTACTTGCCGCTGTAGTTTCACCAAGGAAAGGCTGTTGCCTCATGGATCTACAACTGAAAAACAAACTTGCCCTGGTCTCCGGGTCTACCGCGGGAATCGGATTTGCCATTGCCAATTCTCTCGCCCGTGAAGGCGCACGCGTAATCGTCAATGGCCGGACCGAAGAACGCGTAAACACCGCGCTGGTAAAGATTCGATCAACGAACGCTGGCGCCAATATCGAGGGAATCGCCGTCGATCTCAGCACCGCGTCCGGTGTCGATCAGGCAGTGAAACGCTTTCCGGATGTGGAAGTGCTGGTCAATAACCTTGGTATTTTCGAACCAAAACCTTTCGAACAAATTGACGACGAAGATTGGCTTCGGTTCTTCAAAACAAACGTCATGAGCGGGGTGCGACTGAGTCGGGCCTATTTGCCGGGAATGAGAAAACGAAATTGGGGACGAATCGTTTTCATCTCGAGCGAGTCCGGTCTTCAGATCCCGGCTGAAATGATCCATTACGGCGTAACCAAGACGGCCCAAATAGCCCTGGCCCGTGGCATCGCCGAAACTTGCGCCGATTCCGCCGTGACTTGTAATGCAGTGTTGCCGGGGCCAACCGCGTCGGAGGGCGTCAACGATTTCGTGACCTCTCTGGCGTCGCAAGGCGGCCAATCTCGCGAGCAATTCGAGAAAGAATTCTTCGAGAAGGCGCGTCCGACCTCGCTTCTGAAGCGCTTCGCCACCCCCGACGAAGTCGCCGCCCTGGTCACTTTCGTTTGTAGCCCGCTGAGCTCTGCCACCAACGGTGCAGCGCTGCGCGTCGATGGCGGTGTCGTCCGCTCCCCATTCTAAGGGATGGGCACCAGCGCCGAACTTATCCGCGCCGCGCAAAATCTCAGCGCCGCGGTTTCCAAGTTAACCTTCGCCGCGCCGGTCACGCATGTTTACAACCCGCTCGATTACGCCTGGCGTGCGCACGAAGCCTATTTGAAACGCTACGGCAACAATCCGAAGCGTGTCTTGTTTCTGGGAATGAATCCCGGCCCGTTCGGCATGGTGCAAACCGGGATTCCGTTCGGCCAAATCGCCGCCGTTCGCGATTGGTTAGGCATTCAGGCCAGGCTCGATCATCCACGCGAGGAACATCCCAAGCGGCCGGTGCTCGGATTTGATTGTCATCGCAGCGAAGTCAGTGGCGAACGGCTCTGGGGGTTATTCAGGAAACGGTTCGGGACCGCCGAGCAATTTTTCCAGGAGCACATCGTCATGAATTACTGTCCGCTCGCCTTCGTCGAGCAAAGCGGACGCAACCGAACTCCCGATAAATTGCCGCCAGCGGAACGCGAATCCTTGTTTGCCCAGTGCGATGATCATTTACGCGAGGTCGTTCGCATCCTCCAACCGAGTTGGGTCATCGGTGTTGGCGATTTCGCGATGAAACGCGCCATCGCCGGTCTTCGCGAAACCCAGCCGCCGCTCCCGGTCACGCTTGGGCAAATTTTGCATCCCAGCCCGGCTTCGCCCGCTTCTAATATTGATTGGGCCGGCAAAGCAACCGCACAGCTTCGCCAACTCGGCGTCTGGAGGTAGCGGCCATCCTCCGAATCTCCCGAAGCGCGAGAATTTCCGATTTCGGGTTTTTGAAAGATTTTCTACGCATCCGCGAATTGAAGTTGTGACCCAAGCCGCCGAGCAACTTTCGCAAACGGCATCTCGCCGCGCCGATCCGGTGTTCGATCCGCGTTTTCAAGATCGCGAGCGCCAACCGGGATTGGACCTTCTGCGCGCCTCGGCGATTATCGTCGTCGTCATTTATCACGCCGGTATCATGGGGTTTCCGATGCCCGCACACATCGATCGGTGGGGTTGGATCGGGGTCGATCTTTTCTTTGTTCTCAGCGGTTATTTGATCGGCGGTCAACTTCTCGCCGCGCTGGTTCGGGATCAACAAATCCATCTCGGTCGATTTTTTGCACGACGTGCCTTGCGGATCATGCCGGCGTATTTCGTTCTCCTGGCAATCTACTTCCTGATTCCGAACTGGCGCGAATATCCGGAAATGTCACAGCCGCTTTGGAAATTTTTGTTCTCGGTTCAAAACGTCGCGCTTCACGGAGGGACTGCGTTTTCGCACGCGTGGTCTCTGGCGGTGGAGGATCAATTCTATTTCGCGCTACCGTTCTTGCTGTTGATTCTTTATCGTCGTCGTCGCGCTGCGGCGGCGTTTGCCGGCGCAATCGTTTTCGGCGGAATTCTACTCCGGGCGTTTCTCGCTTTGCAAAATCTCACCAACCAAGGCGTTTCGTTCCGCGCCTTCCAAGCATGGATTTACTATCCGACGTGGACGCGGCTCGATCCATTGGTCTACGGAGTCGTTCTGGCCGCTATCGAGAGGTTCCGGCCGAAGCTTTGGAAAAGCATCACCGATCTCGCACCGTGGCTTTGTCTTCCGGCGTTCGCGGTAATCGCGTTCGCACTATGGTTAGGTGAAACCGAGAACCTGACCGTGGCCGCGTGCATCTGGCAATTTCCATTGATCGCCGTCAGCATGGCAGCATTGCTCGTGTGCGCACAGAGCGATCGTTTACCGCTTCGGCGTATTCGAATCCCCGGCGCAGCCTTCATCGCCAGCATCGCCTACAGCGCATATTTAGTTCAAAAAATTGCTATCCACGCGTTTGGGCGATTCTGCATGGCTCAACAGATCGATCCGAAATCAGGATTTGCACTCCTCGGCGTCGAGCTCTGCGTTTACGCAGGCGCAACAATTCTCTTCTTTGCGGTGGAGCGGCCCTTCCTCCAACTTCGAAAACGCATCGCCCCACGTTTTCACAACTGCGCTTCTCCATTGAAGCAAGCGGCGCGAGCGTGCTATCAACCCTCAATTAATCAATAGCGAATGGCGGGCCTTCATTTGCTCGACACAACCAACATGGATCCGGCCGGCGCACGTGAAAACCATTTTGAACCCGGCTCAGACACGGCCACCGCAGACTCGTTGGGAATTCCGGCGGAAAATCCTCTCTGTTTTCCCGAGTTCCTGAGCGATATTTGCCGATGAACAAACGAGGGCGGATCGCGCTGGTCACGGGTGCAAACAAGGGCATCGGGTTTGAAGTGGCCCGACAGCTGGCCCGGGAAGGATATCGAGTGTTTCTCGGCGCCCGTAATGAGAGAGCCGGGCGGGACGCGGCCGAGAAATTGAGCAAGGAGACCGATGCGTCTTCGGATCACGTGACTCCTCACCAAGGCCAGTCCGGCTCGGACTCACTCTTCACTTTCCTTCAGATTGATATCTCTGACTCCAACAGCATCAAGCATGCGGTCGAAGAATTTGCGAGACATGGTGATCGGCTGGACGCGCTCGTTAACAACGCGGGCATTCTGTTCGACGACGACAAGGATGTTCTCCACACCACCGCGTCGACATTCGAACAGACGTTGCGCACGAACGCCCTCGGCGCACTGCTTGTCTCTCAAGCGTTCGTTCCATTTCTCCAAAAGAGTGACGCCCCTCGAATCGTGAATGTCTCCAGTGGCGGCGGACAACTGACCGATGGCGCCGACGGCTGGGCGCCGGCTTACTGCATTTCCAAAACCGCGGTGAATGGCGTCACCGTCCAGCTCGCCGCTGCGCTGCCGAATTTTGCGGTCAACTCGGTTTGTCCCGGATGGGTCCGGACCGACATGGGCGGAGCGAACGCCACTCGATCGGTCGCGGAAGGCGCGTCAGGTATCGTCTGGCTCGCCTCTGAAGCTCCTCAATCGTTAACGGCAAAATTTGTGAAAGACAGAAAAGTCATACCGTGGTGACTTTTGCGTCGTTGAGAGTTGATAGTTGAGTGTGGAGAGGTTGATTGCAGTTCCGAATCTCCGGCTTCTGACATGCGACCTTTGACATTTACCGATCTCTCGTTGAAAAAATGGATCGTTATCGCCATCGCCTTCCTCGCGTTCGGCAACATTCTCGCTCAGAACAAGCTCTCTTTATCTGCTCGATTCACCGGAACCTGGAAGAGGGACGATGGCGACGAAACTGTTACATTGAAGGTCAATCCCGATGCGGTCGACGGTGACGCCGTAATCATTACGAATTCCAATGGCGTGGTCGGCACCGGAATACTCAAGGGCGAAAGAATTGTTTATACCGGCGCGATCGAAGCGGAAGGAGGGGCCAAGGCAAAGGTTGCCGGTGCTTACATGGTATCGCCCGACGCCAGTTCGCTAATCAAACTTCGCAAGATTATTTTGCTCAACGGGACGAAGGACGACACGGTCACTTACGTTCGCGTGACTCCAATTGTCAGCGCTACGCCCGTTCCGGCCATTCCACCGCCCCTTATCGCACGGCCCGAAGATGAAAATAAGGAGACGACCGCTGCGCAACCCGCCGCCAGCGCAACCGCAACGATTCCGGTTGGCTCGTCGACATTTTCCGGTAATTGGAAACCCGCCGACGATTCCGCCAAACTCGGCATCACCATCAACGGCCACAATGTTTCTTTAAAATATTCTCCGGGCCCGCGCGAAAGTGGAACGATCCGCGCCAGCAAAATCGAATGTGAGCCGCTTACCAGCGGCGACGGCACAAGTGACACCGATACATTTGAGATGTCTCCCAATGGCCGAACGTTAATTCGACGCCGCACCGTTCAATCTCCCAAGGGCGAAACCGCGCACGAAACACTTACCTATAGCCGCACGGAATAGGATCGGTGCCGGCCGACTCGTGCCGACGATTTGACTTAACGCCACGCACTCAGTCGAGAGCTTCTGAGTGCGGTGTCATATGCACGCCGGTTCCAAAGGTCGCTGTCGAGACCCGACTTGTCACACGGCACCGGTCACTCATCACTCCGTTGTTCTGCGGGTAATCAGCCGCTCCATTTGTTTATCGTTTCTCGAAGGCCATTTAGATGCCTCAACCGCCAAGGTTTTAAATTTAGATATTCTCTATATATATTATATAGTCGGCCACGCGGGTCATGCCCGATTCCTGTCGCTTTGGCGCCCCTCACCATTTTTGTGTTGTCTTCGCATCCACGGTTCCGCTAAAAGACCCATTCCGGCCATTGCGATTGCAATCGACCGACCGAGTTACGTTTATGAAAATCAAAACTTGTTTCTTCACCGCCTCGATTTGCAGCGCGGTTTCAATCGCATCCACGTTTGCCGGCGGCCACCAGCACGTGAGCGGGGTTGCAAGCTCGGCATCGACCACCAACACGGTTGCAGTGGGACGCTCGCCTCTCGGTGAACCGGTTTTCTTATATCAAGTTCCAGCGACGGCCGCAGTGACGACGCCAGTGAAACAGACGCCGAAGAATTCGATCCACGCCAATGTTTCTTCGCGATTGGAAAAACGAATGGCTCATCTTCAAGAGAAAGAAATCGGCCAGGAATCTGGTCGTAAGAGCAAGGTAATCTTCACTCCCCCGCCCACGATCGACAATTCGCAAACCCCTCAACCGGCGACCCCGAACAACCCCGCCGGCAATAATCGCGCGATCGATCATCCATTTACTACCAACATTCTCACCACCGGCTTGGACTCAAAAGGCTCGAAACCAACACCCGATGCCCCACAAATACAGACGGCGACGTCTTATCGCGCCTCGTCGATCAGCCCGCTGGGTGGTGGAGATCCATCCGGGCCGCCAACCCTCGATCGCGTTTCGGCCCCCGTCACTCAGACCCAGGTGACGTCCGTTACGGTCCAGGTCAGTTCGTCCGCGCCCAATACCATCTCTGCCGGAACCGCCACTGGCCGATAACGTTCGCTCGAGCGAACGCGTGACCGGTTAGTCGTTAATCGCTGATCGGATCCGACTTTTTTGGGGACAACGCTCTAGCCCTGAAGATTGCTTCTTTGACGCGTCCCCTGGTTTCCGGACTCAAGGTTTGTTCGGGACGATTTCGTGTTCCTCCACGGCTAAGTTTTCATTTTTTTAGTTCATCCCTTCGCCCCCATCCTTCATCCTTTTTCTCGTGGACTCGCTGAGTGTTTTCTTTCTGGCTCAGAACGAGCAGACCGCCGACTCGGTCATGGCGAAAATCGTCGCGTTTATCGGCGCGGCGAAAGAGACGCTCGATTTCGCTGTTTACGACATGCGATTGAGCGACCCATTAAAGACAACGCTCGTTGCCGCGTTGAAAGACCGCGCCGATGCCGGCGTCCAAATCCGATTTTGCTACGACGGCGACAAGCCACTCGAGCCGAATGTTGCCGCCGGACAGGACCCGGTCCCAC
The DNA here is from genome assembly GCA_963846065.1 of uncultured Verrucomicrobiae bacterium. Taxonomy (GTDB): domain Bacteria; phylum Verrucomicrobiota; class Verrucomicrobiia; order Chthoniobacterales; family UBA10450; genus DASPUI01. The sequence continues at coordinate 185,314 of CAWJUP010000001.1, read as the reverse complement.
CCGGTACGGGCGCGTTTGTTCAGTCATTAGGTTATCCGTTCAGGCGCATCGGTGGAATGAAACTGATGCACAGCAAATTCATCGTGCGCGATCGTAAATCGGTCGGTACGGGCTCGACTAACTTCACCGACGATGCGTTTACGTTGATGGAAAACAATATCGTCCTGATCGATTCGCCCGCGCTGGCCGCGTCTTACGCCGAAGACTTTGATCAGCTTTGGGAAAAGGAAAACTTCGATAATACCGGCGACATTCAGACCGAGCCGGTGGGACTGATTTTTGCCGATCAATCCGCCAGTGCGAAAGTGATGTTCTCTCCTGGATGCGGACCCGTGATCGATTCCGAAATCGCGCGTCGTGTTCGCGCCGCCGAGCGACGGGTTCGAATTTGCAGTTTACTGATCAATTCCGGGACGCTGATCAATGAACTGGGAACTTTGCTGCAAGCCGGCCGAACGAAGGTCGATGGAATCTATGATCGCACCCAAATGGCCGATGTTTATCGGCAATGGCAGGAAGTGCCGTCAAATCACTGGAAAATCCCGGCGCTCAAAGAAATCATCAATCGCGCCGGATTGGTCGGAAAAGATTCAACGCCTTACACACCAACCGGCCACCATAACTTCATGCACAACAAAATATTGGTCGTCGACGATACCGTGATCACCGGTTCCTACAACTTCTCGCGCAGCGCCGAGCTCAACGCCGAAAACATTCTCTTCATCGAAAGCGCCGCGTTGGCCGCGCAGTACTCCACTTACATTGATCACCTAATCGCGAAATACAGGCACTGACCACCAAGGATACAAATCGACCTGAATTCCTTCATCCACAGGTTTCAGCGCCCAAATTCCCTCCCCAATTTGTCAGGCGACAAAGGAGTCTGTGAAAATCGGCGCGCTCGGTGGACTTCACGCTTTCCTGGCTTGCAGGTTCTTTTCCACCCTAACCAACGCGGTTCGGTGAAATTGGTTTCAGCGCTTGGCGCTCTTTGACCTGAGCCGACGAACAAATTCAAACAGCGCGATCATTCCGCCGAATATTCCAGCCACCACATTCGCCGGTTCCGGCAGGATGATCGAAGAACTCGAGCCATCGGATAAGTCGGCGAAAATGACCGGCGACATTCCGGAAATCGTTGTGAAGACCGGTGCGCTGCCGGAAGGATCGTTGTAATTGGTGAACTCGCCAAAGGTCGGGCTGCCGGCGCCGGAAGCGAATCCATAAAGATGAGTGATCTGCCCCAAGCCGGCCAGCTGATAGTAATATTGCGCGCTCGCTCCGTCGTTGATCGCGTTCCAAGCCGTGCCTGACGAATTGGTGGCGTTAGCCAGCGTGGTTGTGGCAAAGGTCGAACCAGCCCCGGTATTCATTCGGCCGGAGATGTAAATGTTTCCGCCATTGATGACAAAGTCGCCTCCGGTGCTCGCACTGGCGCCTCCATGGTTAATATTCGTGTAAACCGTCGCGCTCGTGACAGAATTTTCGCCAGGTCCAAGAGTGAGTTGAACCAGGTTGTCGGTCGACGATTGGACCCCCGCGTAATACGAACCGTTGTAAAAGCCGCCTTTGGTAAACCAGCCCGACGCCACTTGCGGACTGCCAGGGTCTCCACCGGATCCGATCACACCGGCGGTTCCGGCAGTTCCTGCGGCTTGCGAATGGGTATATACCGGTGTGGCCCCAAATGCGCCGCTGTTGTAACGAACTGCGTAGACCGTAGCGGTGAACATTCCCGCAGTTGAGCTGGCGTTATTATTATAACTGTAGGTCAGAAAAAGTGTTTTGGTGGTCGGGTCCAACGCGAGACCGTTCAGGCTTTGGTTTTGGCGAGTCGCGCCGCTCGAATCCCAGCCCGGAATGATTGTCGTCAAATTGACCAGTGACGTATCCGTATAGCTGGTCGGAGTTCCGCTCCCGTTCACGCTGACGGCCAACTCATCCAGATTCCATGTGTCGGAAACGCTGCCACCGCCTTGCCCAAATTGAATTCCGTAGACGTAATCCGTGGTCTGACCACTCACGGCGGCAGAGCACGCCACTCCGAGCAACAAAATGAGTTTCCGGATCATCGCAGACAGGTTTTTTGAAGCGCCAGGGAAAGGGAGAATGCCGCTTCGTTAGACCGATTTAGCTAGAAGCGCGCCAGGACCCGTTAGGCGCAAGAAGGAATCTGTGAAAATCGGCGCTCGGTGGACTTCGCGCCGCCCGCAGTGGCTAATCGATAAAATCCGCGAGGGAACGGTATTTTTGTCTCAGGTCCCGGATCACTTGATCGTAACGACGAATGCGCCGCAAGGAGTGATAGACCAGCCACCCACCCAGCACGATCAAACCCAGATTGATCACCAGCAATGGAATCAAGAAATGCATGACTTTCGTGACTGTGTAATAACGTGAAGTCGCGATGAGCACGCTGAGCACGGAAAGTGGCAGCGCGAATACTGCGATCCCGGTCCGCAGCGTCGCCAGCGAAGTCCGTTTCTCCGAGAGCAGAACCTGAATCTCGCCTAAAATCGCGTTGTCCGGTTGCAGGGGCTCGTCCGTTTCCATATGGGCACTTTGCTTCCACCGAGTAGAACAAAAAAAGTCACGCCTGCGAGTTCGAATCCACGACGGGGCTATCTCCCCACCCGACGCCCCCGCGCCTCGAGAATCCGAGATAGCCGAGCAAAATCCATTTTTTGCTTGTTATCGATCACTGGTCGCTCGTCACTGATTTTTTGAACCCGAACAAAGCACTGTGGGAGAAGGGCGATTTCACGAGGATCGCAGCCACGATGCGGGAAAGCGGCGACGCATTAGTGAAGAAGATCGGGGTCTCTCGCGGGATGAAAGTCCTCGATCTCGGCTGCGGCGACGGGACTACCGCCCTGCCGGAAGCAAAGCTCGGCGCCGATGTGCTCGGTGTCGATATTGCCCAGAACCTGGTCGACGCCGGTAACCAGCGCGCAGCCAAAGCCGGCCTAACAAATCTCAAGTTCCGGCAGGGCGACGCCACCAACCTCGAAGGTTTGCCGGACCAATCGTTCGACCTGGTCGTCAGCATTTTCGGGGCGATGTTCGCGCCCAAGCCATCGGATGTGGCCAGGGCAATGGTCCGGGTCACCAAACCCGGCGGTCGAATCGTCATGGGCAACTGGATCCCAAACGATCCGACATTGGTCGCGCAAATTTTGAAGATCAGCTCCGCTTTCATTCCGCCGCCTCCGGAAGGATTCATCAGCCCGATGATGTGGGGAATCGAGAGCAAAGTGACCGGACGATTCACCGGCGCTGGAATTCCGGCCGACAAAATCTCGTTCGAACGCGACACATTCGTTTTCAACTACAACGGGACGCCGTCCGCCTACGTCGACGAGTTCAGGAAATACTACGGTCCAACCATGAGCGCTTTTGAGGCTGCCGAAAAAGCCGGTCGGGCCGCCGAGCTCAAGAAGGAGCTCGACGAACTATTTACTCGAGAAAATGAGAGCTCCGAATCAAACCGGACGTCTATTCCGGCAACGTTCTTACGGGTGACCGTCTCGGCGTGATTTCGATTCTTCATCGGAAGGCGGCTGCGTTACAAGTGTCACGTACGGCGATTCATCTGCCGCCGTCGCTCGCCGGTGACGAAACGTTGGACAGCGATCGAGGGCCGATCGGCTGGGCTGGTTTCGGTAAAAAGGAGCTGCCAACAGTCGCAGTTCCGTTTCCTATATGCAGGCCATTTCCATGACGGCGCCCAAAGAGATTCCGCCAGGGAAATTTGCAGAGTGCAGGCGCGGAAGACATTTCAACGTCATCCATGTCGAAGCTCGGGCCGAAGCAGGTAGTTAAGGAAGAATTAAGAAGTTGGAAGGAAGAATGAATATTATGAGTTCAAGCACAGAGGACAAAGTAAAAGGCACGGCTAAGGAAATTGCCGGAAAAGTTAAGGAACAAACCGGGAAAGCGATCGGGAATCCCGATCTGCAAGACCGCGGGACCGCGGAAAAGATTGGCGGCAAAGTCGAAAAAAAAGTCGGCGACGTGAAGAAAGTCTTCGGCAAATAAATAGAACAGCCTCAACAGTTCTAAAAACGACGCCCTCGTGTAAAAACGGGGGCGTTTTTTTCCAGGCAGAGGCTCCGTCAACTCGGGGTCAGCGGGCAGATGTCGGCCCAGTCGGATAGTTGTAACCGCGTCGCTCCGTCGACGCGTTCTTCAAACAGAAAAGTCACGAATAATCACGAATCTCCACGGACTCAGAAAATTGGTGTTAATTCGTGCCATTCGTGGTTAAAGATCCCTCCCTTGGCGCGGACCAAGAAAGCAGCATCATTTCTGATCCCGCCGTAAAGCGAACGAAAGGGAATGTAAAGTTTGAGTGTTTTTAAGTGACTCCCGAGCTTCGACCACTGTCAACCATTCCGGCCCTCCCGGTGGCTATTTCTCGGATCTGGCGTATAGTCATCGATGTCGAAATCTGCTGGTGCTTCTTTTTCACGTCGGATGCCTGATAATGTAACCGAGGAGTTGGTCGCTGTGCTCTCGTCCAAGGCCTCGTTTGAATTCAAACCTCTATTCGACCTTATCCTGCTTAATCTTCGGGCCCGAAACGCGGCCAGCGGCGGGGAAGAAATGCTCCGGTTGCGCGTTTACGAAAAGCTTCAGGGCCTGGTCAGCCAGGGCACGGTCGACCGCACGGTCAACGGCACCACGAAGAAATACAAAGGCGTTGCCCCGCGTATGGCCGTGCTCAAAGCCGAGATGGAAGTCCTTCGCAACGAGTGGACGGAAAAGCTTCGAGCCAAAGCCGCTGCGCGCTAGTGGTCGCCCCCCTGTCTAAGTTGTAGGACGGACGGATCGCCTGCCAGTTAAATGTTTGTAGGCGGCTGATCGCGCTCCACGGAGTTGTAGCTGCGTCGCTCCGTCGACGCGTTCTGCAAAAGTAAGAACCACGGATAATCACGAACTCAGAAAATTCGTGTTTATTTGTGTCCATTAGTGATTAAAAAAAAAAAAGCGGGATCATTTCTGATCCCGCTGTAAAAGCTAACGAAAGGGAACGTAAAGTTTAAGTGTTTTTAAGTGACTCCCGAGCTTTGGCTACTATTTAGCAGCAGCTGTGCCAACACTAGTTACGTAGTTACCGCGTTGTCTTCAATCGTGTCTGGCGATTGCGCGAAGAACTTGCGAATGTAAAGCAGGTAAATAACAGCGGCACGGCACCGATCATCGTTACCCAAATCATCATGTGACTGCCGACTCCCGGTTTTTGCATGGCTGCGTTATTTGCCGACCAGTTCGAGGATTTTTTGGTAACGAGGGTGGTCGCGGAGGGGATCGAAATCGGAGTCGTGTTTGATCCAGGCTTTGGTCTCGTGATTGGCGTTAGGCAACAAGCGCTCAAGCAGGTCGAAGGCGGCTTCGTGGTCGCCGAGTGCGGTGTAGGCGCAGGCTACATTGTACTGGGTCAGGACGTCGTCGGGATCGATGGCAAGGCTTCCGGTCAGCCATTCTCTGGCCCGCTCGACTTGACCAAGCGTGGCGAGCGCTTTTGCGCCGAGATAGGCCGCGCGTGGGTTATCAGGGTGATTCGTTAGTTCGCGCTCGGCGCGTTCAAGACCTCTTCGCGCCGCATCTTTCGTCTCTTCGGCGCGCCCGAGCGAGTGGTAGATCTGGATGAGCAGAATGACGGACTGGTAATCGTCCGGCTTGATCTCAGCCGCGCGCTCGAACAGCTCGGCGGCGCGTTCAAATTTCCCCTGAGCGAAACAGGCGCGCGCATAAAAGTAATGGCCTTCGAACGAATTGGGATCGAGGGCGATGGCCTTTTCGAATTCGGCCATGGCTTCGTCGTATCGCTCGTCGAGTGAAAGCGCGAGGGCGCGCGACGAGTGCGCCTCCGCCAGTCCGTTCTCCAAGGCGAGCGCTTTGGCGCTGGTCTCGAGGATGCCTTTAATCTCGACCGGCGCGCTGTAGTGCAGAAAAAGGAACGAATCGCAGTCGGCGATGCCGGCGTAAGCGCGCGCGTAGGCCGGATCCAGCTCGACGGCTTTGGCGAACATGCGGCGCGCCAGTTGATAAGACGATTTCGAGTGCCGATGCAGGAATTGTCGGCCCCGCAGATAATAAGTGTAGGCTTCGACGTTCTCGGTCGGCAATTGTCCGATCGATTTCTTTTCCTGTGGCAGCAATTTCACCTTGAGCTGTTCGACGATGGCGTGGGTGATTTCGTCCTGAATGGCGAAGATGTCTGTCAGGTCGCGATCGTAACGGTCGGCCCAGAGGTGGCCGGCGTCCTTGCCGTTGATGAGCTGACCGGTGACACGGACGCGCGCGCCGGCTTTTCGCACGCTTCCTTCCAAAATGAAGTTTACGTTGAGATGCTTGGCCACTTCCTGCACATCGACGTGTTTGCCTTTGTAGGTAAAGGCGGTGTTGCGCGCGACGACGAATAAACCCGATACTTTCGAAAGATCGGTGATGATGTCTTCGGTGATGCCATCACTGAAGTATTCCTGTTCCGGATCGCCGCTCATGTTAACGAACGGAAGAACGGCGACCGAGGGCCGGGTCTCGCTGCCGCCTGATGCTAAGGCGCCGTTGGCGACCGCAGATTGATCGAGCGCGATGGTGTAAACGCGAATCGGCGCTTCGATGTTTTTCAGGCGACGCTCGCCCATGTCCTCGAAAACGACGTCGAGACGTTTGCCAACGTGATCGCGCACTGACTGGGAAACGGCGATGCCACCGATAGGGGCGATGCTCTCCAGGCGCGCCGCCACGTTGACGCCGTCGCCGAAAATGTCGCCATCCTCAACGATCACATCGCCCAGGTTGACGCCCATGCGGAATTCGATGCGATCGGCCGGTGCGCCGGCGTTACGGGTGCGCATGGCCGATTGGATATCGACGGCGCACGCGACCGCGCTGACTACGCTGGGAAATTCGACCAGCATGCCGTCGCCGGTGAGCTTGACGATCCGACCGTTGTGCTCGGAGATCTTGGGATCGGCCAGATTCTGGCGGAGCGATTTGAGCGCAGCCATGGTGCCGGCTTCGTCGCCGCCCATGAGGCGGCTATAGCCGACGACATCGGCAGCGAGAATAGCGGTGAGACGACGTTCCATGATAAATTCCCTCGGCCAGTTTAGCACCTGGGGCGAGGGCTGAAACAGCTCACAAAAAAGCTACGCTACGGAAGGCGGCGAGGCAATGGGGGCAGGGCGCTTCGCGTCCAGGAAGTCGGCGGTCGGTTGTTGGAGGTCTTTTGAAAAGCTGAAAAACTGAAAAGCTGAAATCGGGGTCGGCTCGGAAAGAGGCCTATCCGCAGATCATAAGCACCCTAAATTTTCCCCTCCGGAAATCTGCGAAAATCGGGACCGAGGGTATCTGTGGATCAAACAAAAGCTTACAGGCGGGAGTTTGCCAGCGTCCTCTTAATCGGCGCGCTCGTTTCGACGTACCACGATTGGTTGCATCATCTCTCGTCCGTTGTGGGATCCGTTCACAGCTCCCACGGTTCAGGATGACAAGGTGGGGAAGCTCGCGACCTTTGCGACAGCGAAAATTGCCGAGGGTCGACATCGTGCCGGTTTCTGGGAAGATCGACCGCGTTATCTCTTACAGGCCGGGAGATTCGGCGATCGAGCGTCGACAAGGGGCCGGCGTTTTTGTTAGTTGATGTCGGTGCAACGGCATCGACAGCGTGCGCGGAAGAGTCCCCGGTCGCGGATGCGCAGCCCGCAATTTCATGGTTGGATTCCGGACCTGCCGGATCATCGTGATCTCCATTATGAGGCGCCGGCAAAATTGCTGCGCGCCTTGCCGAGAGGCGTCGATCTGCGATCCGATTGCCCGCCGGTCTATCAGCAGGGCGGAATACACAGCTGCACCGCGAACGCCATCGCGGCCGCGATCCAGTTCGATAAGCTCAAGCAATCGCATCCGGAAATACTCCGGCCGTCGCGCCTTTTCATTTATTATAATGAAAGGGCAATTGAGCGCTCGATCCGCTCCGACAGCGGCGCGCAGATCCGCAACGGGATCAAGGCGGTCGCGCGGCACGGGGTTTGTCACGAAGGCGTATGGCCTTACCGGCAGCGAAAGTTTCGGGAGAAGCCGGCGAAGCGCTGTTTTACGGAAGCGCGCAAGCATCCGGCGGTAGAGTACCGTCGCATTCGGCGAACGCTTCCGGAGCTGAAAGCCTGCCTCGCCTCCGGTTATCCCTTTGTCTTCGGCTTCACCGTTTACGAAAGTTTCCATTCGCCGGAAGTCAGACGAACCGGACGCGCGCCCATGCCAACGAAGCACGAGAAGATCAGGGGCGGCCACGCTGTTCTCGCGGTGGGTTATGACGAGGTGCAGCGCCGCTTCATCGTGCGCAACTCCTGGGGCAGCAAGTGGGGCATGGCAGGATATTTCACGTTGCCGTATGATTATTTCACGAACCACTACCTTTCCGAGGACTTCTGGATGATTCGGGTCGTGAAATAGGACGCCGCCGGCGTCGGATGTTCGCCAAAGCGAAAGGCTCGTCGATTTATGATCCGGCTCTTCAACGACCGGGCGCTTCTTTCTTGCCAGCGGGCGCCGATCTGTGCACTCTGCCGATACACCTAACGAAGGAGGTGAACGTTTTGGCGAAGAAAAAAGCAGCGAAAAAAAGCGGCGGCAAAAAGAAAAAGCGCGGCGGAAAGCGGATGGGCGATAGCGGGACGCGGCAATAAGCGCGTTTACGAATTAAGCCGCTCGGAAATTCCATTAATGGCGGCGGTCGGTCATGGCAGACGATCTGCAAACTTCATCGTCGGAACTGGAGATCGCCCACGTTCTGTTCATCGACATCGTGGGATATTCCGCACGATTGATCAATGAACAGTCGGCGTTGGTCGCGGAGTTGACTCACGTCGTTAGGGAAACGGCGCACTTTCGATCAGCCGAGTCCGCAGGAAAGCTGATCCGCATTCCGACCGGGGACGGAATGGCCTTGGTGTTTTCCAACACACCGGAAGCACCAGTGCAATGCGCGCTCGAGATATGCGAGGCGCTCCGGGCGCATCCTGACATTCATGTGCGCATGGGCATTCACAGCGGGCCGGTCGATGTGGTGCCGGATGTGAACGACCGGCCCAATGTGGCGGGGGCGGGAATCAACATCGCCCAGCGCATCATGGATTGCGCGGACGCCGGACATATCCTGCTCTCCAAACGAGTCGCCGAAGACCTTTCGCAATATGGGCACTGGCGCTCAAAACTTCACGACCTCGGGGAGGTGGAGGTGAAACACGGGGCGGTCGTGTCGGTGGTCAATCTTCACGGCGAAGGATTCGGAAACTCCAGTCTGCCGAGCCGGATGCTGCAGTTGCGTCGGCGGTCGAGCCGGCGGCGCGCGAAACCAGTTTTGTGGAGTGGCGTATCGATCCTCGCGGCTATTCTCATCCTGGGCGGATGGTTGCTTTATCAAAGGGCAGAGCAAGGCCCCGGGCCTGCGCGCGCCAGCGCGAAAAGCATCGCGGTGCTGCCGTTTGAAAACTTCAGTGAAGACAAGCAGGACGCTTACTTCGCCGACGGCATCCAGGATGACATTTTGACGGCCCTTTCGAAAATTTCCGAGCTGAAGGTTATCAGCCGTAGCTCCGTGATGCGTTACCGCGAGAGCAAACGCGACCTTCGGCAAATCGCGCGGGAACTGGATGTGGCCAATCTCCTCGAGGGGAGCGTTCGTCGCGTTGGGACCGAGATCCGCGTCACGGCGCAATTGATCGACGGCCGCACGGACACGCATCTCTGGGGCGAGCACTACGATCGCAAGACGTCCGATGTATTCGCGATTCAAAGTGAGATTGCAGAAAACATCGCCACGCAACTGCGGGCCACGCTTTCTCCGGCGGAAAAAGCGGCCATTTCGACTCGACCGACCGACGACATGGAAGCGTTCGATCTCTTCCTGCAGGCCAAGGATTTGATCAGCACCGCGCAGGATACGGCCAACGCAAAGGAAACATTGCTCCGTGCCATCCGTCTGCTCGACGAAGCAATCGAGCGCGATGGAAAGTTCGCCCTGGCTTATTGTTGGGCGGCGATCGCGCACGATAACCTGTATTGGTTCGACTATGACCATGTCGAGGCTCGGCTCGAGCTGGCCGAAGCCTGCGTCCGCCAGGCTCTCCAGCTCGCACCTGACCTGGGTGAAGCGCATCTCGCGCAGGCGCTGGTTTTTTACCACGGGCACCGGGACTACGGCCGTGCTCGCGACCAGCTCGCGATCGCCCGGCGCAGTCTGCCTAACAACGCCGAGGTTTTCTCCCTGACCGGATATATCGATCGGCGCGAGGGGAAATGGAGCGATAGTCTAACGAATCTGCAGCGGGCGGCGGAACTGGATCCGCGGAACTTGAAGGTCCTGAACGACCTCTCGGTGTTGTATGACATGCTTCGCCGCTACGACGATAAAGAGCGATTGTTCGACCGCTGCGTCGCCATCAATCCGGCGCAGACGAATTACTGGCAGCTGCTTCGAGGGGAAACTGAGCTGGAAAAAGGCAATCTGCCGGCGGCGAAACAAATACTCGATCAACTCCCGGCCGAATACGATCCTGATGGGTCGGCCACGGCGGCGCGGATCAATCTCTTCCTGTATGAAGGAGATCCTCAAGCAGCGCAGGCGGCGCTCGAGGGCTGTAAACACCAGGGGCTGATTGACGACACGGGCTCGTTGCAGCCTCGCAGCTTTTTCGCGGGCAGGATCGCGCGCGCACGAGCCGACCAATCCGGAGCGATGGCGGCGTTTAGGACTGCCCGCGACGAGATTAAGGTCAAGCTCCGCGATGATCCCGACAATGGTTTGCTCCACGGAACTCTTTGTCTGATCAACGCAGGTTTGGGAGAAAGAGAGGAATCTCTGGCGGAAGGCAAGCGCGCGGTCGAGCTGCGTCCGATCGAAAAAGACGCAGTCGACGGTCCGGTGGCGCTGACTCGATTGGCCATGGCCTACGCATGGCTTGGCGACAAGGATGCGGCAATCGAAAGGTTAGGCCTGGTGGCGAGGGTTCCGAGCGGACCGGATTATGGACAGCTCAAATTCGATCCGGCGTGGTCGGCGCTCCGAGGCGATCCGCGTTATCTTCAGATCGTCACGACATTGCAAGGATCCCAGAATAGTGCGTTAGGCGAGAGAAGGAAATAGACTAAAATTGCCGGACAGCGTAGCGGGACAACCCCGTGCTTTTTCGGGCTGAAATGCCGCCAGAGGAGGAAGCCAGCCCTGGTATTGTTCGTCGGTGACTTTTTCCAGCCAGTCGGCGTCTTTGCCGTCGAGTTTTTCGAGGATAGCGATGTGAGAGTAGGAGTCAGTGAAAGTGTAGGATTAAGAGGCATGCAGCTTTCGGGAAAGCCTGAAAAACTGACCGACTGAAAGCAGGCCTCGCCGTACGGTCGCTCTCCAGCGCTTGCGCGGGCGGAATTCGCCGCGACATTGGTCACTCACGCGCTCGCGCCAGCTACCCTAGCTGCGTTACCGCCTACCCGGCCGGCTCCCAGCCGAGCGTGTTCGCCTATTTATTAATACGCCCGTTTATGCTCACCATTTCACAGGTCTCAAAAGCTTTCGCCGGGCGGACGCTTTTTGAAGATGCGTCGCTTCAGGTCAACCGCGGCGATCGGGTCGGACTGGTCGGGCCGAACGGCGCGGGAAAGTCGACCTTGTTCTCTTTGATCCTGGGCGAAGATTCGCCGGACGAAGGCAGAATTTCGATCGAGAAATCGGCCACCATCGGATTTCTGCCCCAAGAGAGCGCAGCCGCGGGTGAAGAGACGGTGTTGGAGCTGGCGTGTGGACGGCAGCACGGTACGAAGAAGCAGAGCGATTACGATCAGGAGTATGATGCGGAGGAAGATTGGGAGACGGAGCCAAAGGCGAAACGGATCCTGGCCGGCCTGGCTTTTCGTGAATCGGATTTCGATCGGCCGGCCCGGACGATGAGCGGCGGTTGGGTGATGCGAGCACACCTCGCCCGGTTGCTGGTGCAGGAGCCGGATCTGTTGCTCTTGGATGAGCCCACCAACCATCTCGATCTCGAGTCGTTAGTCTGGTTCCAGCAGTACCTGAAAAATTATCCGGGCGGGATCCTCATGATTTCGCACGACCGCGAATTTCTGAACAATCTGGTCGACGCGATCGTGGAGATTGCGCACCGGCGGTTGCATCGGTATCGCGGGAACTGGGACAGTTACGTGGAGCAGAAAGCGGCCAGGGAAGTGCAACAGCTGGCCGCATACAAGAATCAGCAGCGCGAGATCGCTTCCCTCCAACTTTTTGCCGATCGATTTCGAGCTAAGGCAAGCAAGGCGTCGCAGGCGCAAAGTAAACTGAAGCAGATCGATCGGATGGAGAAGATCGCGGCACCGGTGGCACGGGAAAAAACGGTGCACTTCCATTTTCCGCAGCCGGTCCGGAGCGGGCAACGCGTGATCACGCTAACCGATGTGAATCACGCCTATGGCGATCTGGTGGTTTACCGCGGACTAAATTTTCGCGCGGAACGGGGTCAACGCACGGTGCTGGTCGGCCCGAATGGCGCCGGGAAATCGACCTTGCTGAAATTGTTAGGCGGCGCACTCCCGATCACCCATGGCACGCGTGAGCTCGGTCATAATGTGAAGGCCGGCTATTTTTCGCAGCATCGGGTGGAGATGTTGGACCCGAAACAAACGGTGCTCGAGACTGCCCTGGATATGCCGAATCCGGTTTCGGAGCAGACGGCCCGGACGATCCTCGGTTCGTTCCTTTTTCGCGGCGATGATGTTTTCAAAGTGACCAGCGTGCTGAGTGGAGGGGAGAAAACGAGGCTGGCTTTGGTTAAGTTGCTGCTCGCTCCGCCGAACCTGCTGTTGATTGACGAACCGACGACGCATCTTGATATCGGCAGCATCGATGCGCTGGTGAACGCGCTGGCGCAATACAGCGGGACGCTGATTTTCATCAGTCACGACGTTTATTTCATCCGCGCGGTGGCGAAGACGGTTTTGCATATCCATGCCGGAAAGCTGGTCCCCTACGCGGGCGACTACGATTATTACCTCGAAAAATCGAAAGCGGTTTCCGCGCGCGCGGCCCTAACGAGTAGCGGCGCGTCCTTGCAAAACGCACAGCCATCAGTCGAACCGAGAACCGATTCTTTGGGAGAGAAGAAGCCTGGTCTGCGCGAGGTGCGGGAAGCTCGCCGAATCGAAGCCGAAGCCCGAAAACTGGAGGCGAAAGCGAAGCGCGAACATGAAAAACGGCTGCGCGAGTTGGAGCAACAGATCGTCAGCCTGGAAGCGCGGCAAAAAGAACTGACGGCTCAGTTGGAAAGTCCAGACACCTACAATGCGGGCACCTCGGTGATGCAATTAAATCGCGAGCTCCTGGCTGTGACCGAGGATTTAGCCCGGGTCACGGAAGCATGGGAAGGCGCGGCCGCGGGATTGAAATAGTTGGGTGGTAATAAGCCTTTGTTCGATTGGACGCCGGGCGTTACGCATTCGACCTTTCAGGTTCCATGGCCGACACGTCAGCTGCAGTCATCGCGAGCGCGAACAATCTTTCCGTTAAATACGGTCACCACGTCGTTCTCGACGGCGCGACCATCGCTTTCACCGAGGGGGAACACGTCGGGCTGGTTGGTCGCAACGGCTCGGGCAAATCGACATTTCTCCGGATTGCTGCCGGAGTGGCCCAGGCTGATTCGGGTGAATTCAGTTGCCGACGCGATCTCGTCAGCGGCTACATGCCGCAGGTTTCCGGCTTGGACGATGCGGCCACGGTGCATGCCAACATTCTCAGCGGCGCGCAACGGATTCTCGATCTCATCGCAGAATACGAACGCGTCCCGGGAGACAGCCCGCTCAGCGCTACGCTTCTCGACCAAATCATTCACGTCGACGGTTGGAATTTGGAACACCGAATCAAATCGCTCATCACCAATCTGCACGCTCCCGAACCCGATCGCGTTGTCGGCACGCTTTCCGGCGGGGAGAAACGGCGTGTCGCGCTTTGCCGGGCGCTGCTGGCCCGTCCCGATTTTCTGATTCTCGACGAACCCACCAACCATCTCGATACCGGTTCGATCGAATGGCTCGAGGATTTTCTCGCGCGTTATGCCGGCACCTGTTTGTTCGTCACCCACGATCGCTATTTTCTCGATCGCGTCGCGACGCGAATCATCGAGCTTTCGCGCGGACAGTTCATCAATTACGACGGCAACTACACCGATTATCTGCTCGCTCGCGCGCAGCGGCAAGCGGTCGAGGAGGCACAGGAACATCAACGGCAGAAGTTTTTAAAGCGCGAATTGCAATGGGTGAGAAAAGCTCCGCGGGCGCGCCGAACCAAATCGGTCGACCGAGTGGAACGTTATTTTGAGATGGCAGCGCAGGAAGCACCGGAGGCAGAACTCGACGTCGAGTTGATCATCCCCACGCCGCCGAAGCTTGCGAATCGCATCATCGAATTGACCGACGTGAGTGTCGAGCTGGGCGGACGCCTCCTTTTTCAAGGAGTGAATCTCAATCTTACGGCGGGCGAACGTCTCGGTATTGTCGGCCGCAACGGACTCGGCAAATCTTCACTCCTGAAAGTGATTCTTCAGGAACTCCCCGTTGCCGGCGGCGAATTGGAGATCGGCGCGCGGACCCAGATCAATTACGTCGATCAAAATCGACTCAATCTCGACGACACGAAAACGGTCTGGGAAGAAGTCGGGACCGGCGCCGAACATATCACGCTGGGCGACCAAAGCATCACCTTGCGCGCTTACCTGAGAAGATTTCTTTTCAGTGAAGACCGCATCAACACCAAGATTTCGCAGCTCAGCGGTGGCGAACGCAGCCGGGTGCTGCTGGCAAAGATTCTCAAACGCGGCGGCAATGTTCTGATGCTGGACGAACCGACGAACGATCTCGACCTTGGAACGTTGCGCTTACTCGAGGAAGCGCTCGTTGCCTTCGGGGGATGCGTCATCGTGGTCAGTCATGATCGCTATTTTTTGAATCGCGTGTGCACGTCGATTCTCGCTTTCGAAGGTGAAGGCCGCGTGATGTATAGCGTTGGGAACTACGACTATTATTTGGAAAGACGCGAAGCGCTGGGCGCGGATCGCGACGCGACCAGAGATCAGAAGTCACAGGCCAGAGGTCAGCCGAGCCCAAGACTCGCCGGGGCGAGCCCCGATCCCGTCCGAATCGCAACCACCGAGCCAGGGAAAAGCAGCAAAGAAAAACCGCGAAAGCTCAAATGGAAAGAAGAACGCGAATGGGAATCGATGGAAGCCAACATCCTTTCCGCGGAAAAGGAAGTATCGGATTTGGAAACCACGTTCGCGGCCCCGGATTTTTATGCGAGACCACGGGCGGAGATTTTCGATTTGGAAACACAATTGAAAACGGCGCGCGACAAGGTCGCGCAGCTCTACGCGCGCTGGCACGAGCTGGAGTTGCTTCAAAATACGTCACGCTAGACCAATGTCAGAGCGGCCTCAGCGCCACCCAGTGAGTGATGAAATACTAGCGAAAGACTAGACAAAATGAACGGAATTTACTGAATTCAAAGCGAGGGCGATTCGGTGAATCGCCTCTAACTGACGTTCGTCTATTTCAGTTCAACAAGAGGTCACCACCAATGAGCAAAACATCTCAAATCGCTCTCGTTCTTCTCCTCTTGGTCATCACGGATACCAGGCATGCCGTCGCGGCCCCAGAGGCAGCTGCCGAGTGCAGCCAATTCGTCCAGAAATTCTACGACTGGTACGTCGCTCGGGAAAAAGCGTTAAGCAAGGCGAACAGCCAAAAAGACATCATGGAAGTTGCCATGAAAGAGAAGCGATTCGCGTTTTCGCCGGAACTTCTCAAGGCGTTGCAGGAGGATGTTGCGGCCGCCCGCAAAGACCCGGACGAATTTGTGGGATTGGATTTTGATCCGATTCTCGCCTCGCAGGAAGAGCCGGAACGATATGCGGTGGGCGAGGTGCGCACCAAGGGCGACTCTTCAACTCTGCCCCAGCACTCACCCTCCCTCGTCCTCAGCGGCTCGAGACAGATGCTGAACGTTGCTTATCTCGTCGATGTCTTTGGCTTCCTGGAAGGAAAGAAGGACGCGAAGCCGACCGTCGTGGCGGAACTTATCTCAAAGAACGGGCAATGGATCTTTACCAACTTTCATTACGACAAGGACGATCTTGTCAGCGTGCTCAAGCAATTAAAGAAGGACCGCGAGCAGACCAAAAAGAGGGACAAGTAACAAGCCAGGCGCGTTCGGCAGTGCTTAGGATGAGAACGCGAAACGCGTTGTCACTTCATCTTGTCGAACGTCCGTTGGAGAATCTCCGTATCGGACACGTTGCCGAGCTTTTCGCGAGTGTTCTCAATCCATTTCCGCTCTAACGAATTCTTGGTCGGACGATCACTTTCGTAGAACACCCCGAAATACTCCAGGGAAAGGCAAAGTTGCCAATTTATACGCGGCGAGCTCGTCGGTGACGTCGTGACGCAATTCGTCCTCGGGAGAATTGTCCCATTTCTTTTCCTGAATTACGTCGAAGCTGCCACCTTTGCGCGGATTGCCGGGATCGAAGACGCCGGGATAAAATTCCACGCATTCGCTCAAGCATTCGATCACACTGAATCCCTGGTGATCCATCGCGCGTTCGATCATTTGCATCATATGCGCAACTTGAGTCGCGTGCGTGCGCGCGATGAAGGTGGCGCCGCCGGCGATCAGTTTTTTCATCGGGTTAACCGGTTGATCGATTGCGCCGGTGGGATCGGTTTTGGACTTGAACCCGATCGGCGAGGTGGGTGAGGTCTGCTTCTTCGTTAGGCCATAGACGAAGTTGTCCATGATGAAATAAGTCATGTTGATGTTCTTGCGGCCGCCGTGATCGACATGATTGCCGCCGATCGAGAACCCGTCGCCGTCGCCGCCGAACAGAGAAAATGTGGAGATCGGGCCGGGCCAGACTGATGCCGCTGGCCAACGGCACACCGCGGCCATGAATGAAGTGCGCGCCGTAGCCGTTGACGAAATACGGGAACCGCGATGAACAACCAATCCCGGCCAGGGTGATGATTTTTTCGTGATCGAGATTCCGTTTCTCGAGGACCTTATAGAACGAAGCCAAAACAGCGAAGTCGCCGCAGCCGGGACACCAAGTCGGATGATCGGCGGTGATCGCTTTCTTACTAAGTTTCTCTCTGGGTGGTTCGGCCAGAACGGTCGAGCCATTTGGTTTTAGTTCTTCAGACATAGGAAAGATCGTTGAGAGGTTGAGATCGTTGAGAGGTTGAGGGGAACTGACAAAATTCGTTTCGGCTGGAAGCCGAAACCAACAGGCCGGCGGCCTGTGCTCCCCGGAATATTCGCTTCGCTCATAAAGACTTTAATCCTGCTCTTTCACATGCACATGCACTTCTGAACCTTGCAGTGTGAGTGAATGTATAGGTTTCATGATCATGGCCATTCGGTCCGCGCTACCCCACACCTTGCGGCACTCTTTCTTTCAAGTTGGAGACGGATTCCGGTGCCGTGTCGTGGTGCTGGACCGGTGCGCCGTCGCGCGGGATGTGGCGAGCGCGGAAATCCTTTCCTTCAAACACGCCTTCCAAAATTTCGCGGACACGGAAGGTGAGACCATCGGTTTTGGTGAAGCTGGTAATTTTCGAGTCGCAATAACGCGCCCGCAGAATCGTCGCGAGCTGACCGAACCCGTAAATGCCCTGGTCGTTCATTTCCACGGTCACGATGCGTTTGAATTTCGCGAAGATTTTGTCGAGGCCATTCGGCAAAGGATGGATATGACGCAAATGAATCGAGCCGCATTTCTCGCCGCCTTCTTCACGTGCGCGTTTCACCGCATCGTGGATGGGACCGAAAGTTGATCCCCAGCCGACCAGCAGGGTGTCGCCTTCGTGGTCGCCATAAATTTCCGGGACTGGCAGTTCCTCCGCCAATTTGCGCAATTTGTTGCGACGCTTGGCAGTCATGGCCATGTGCATCTTCGGGCTGCCCGTCGGATGGCCGGCTTCGTCGTGTTCCAGGCCAGACATGAGCGGATATTTTCCATCGAGAAGACGCGTTCCCGGCGGGACATGCTGAGTGATCTGATCGAGCGGATACGGTTTATGGCTTGGCCGCGGAGTCAGGTCCGGTTTCGGATCGACCATGATTTTGGAAAGCTCGGGCTCATCGAACGCTTCGATCCGGGTGGCCAGAGAGGTGTCGCTCAAAATAAATACCGGCGTAGAATATTTGCGCGCGATGTGGGCGGCTTCGATCGCGATGTAGAAGCAGTCTTCCACCGTTTTCGGCGCGAGCACAACGCGCGGACTGTCCCCGTGACTTCCGAAAATTGCCTGATGCAAATCGCTCTGCTCGACATTGGTCGGAAGACCGGTACTCGGGCCGCCGCGTTGAACGTTACAAACAATGAGCGGGATCTCGGCCATCGAGGCCCAGCCAATCGCTTCCGTTTTCAACGAAATACCGGGGCCGGCGCTGCCGGTCACAGCCAGCCAACCGGAATATGACATGCCAAGCGCGATCGAGACCGATGCGAGCTCGTCTTCGGCCTGAACAAAAATACCGCCGTACTTGGGAAGCTCGCGTCGCAAAATTTCCATTACCGACGACCACGGCGTGATCGGATAACCGGCGCCGTAACGCACCCCGCCGGCGATCAGCCCGTAAGCGAGGGCGGTGTTGCCATCCATGGTGATTTGAGCGCGGCCGCCGGGCTTCTCGACTTTTTCGAACTGATAAAGTGTCTTCAGCAAATTGCCGACGGGATAACTGTAGCCGGCCTGGAACGCGATCAGGGCGGTATTGACCACGCTCTCGTCTTTGCCGCCAAATTTTTCAGTGATCAGTTTGCGCAATTTGTCGACATCGAGCGCGAAAATCTTCGCGATCAATCCGAGCACAAAAATATTTTTGCCTTTGTCTTTAGCCGTGCCGCCGAGCGCTTCGACGGTCAGACCCGTAATCGGAATGCCGACGTAAACGTAACGTTTATCGTCTTTGTTCGGCTCGACGTTGTCGGAATCGTAAAGCAACACGCCGCCTTCGCGCAAAAATCCGATGTGGTCCTGGTAACTGTGCTGATAAAACGCGACCAGAAAATCGGCTTCGTCGCCCGCTGATAACACTTCGCCGGAACCAATGCGGACCTGGAAAATCGATGGACCGCCGGAAATCGTGGCGGGAATGGTCATGTAAGTCATGACATCCTGGGCGCTGCGTCCGGCCAGTCGGGCGAGAAAGGCGCCGGCGGACTGGATTCCGTCCTGGGAATTGCCGGCCAAACGGATGACCGCGTCCTGGATGTTTTCCGGTCGGAGATCGGCCCTTTCCGAAGGAGGAGCGCCGGCTATGGCGGCGTTGTCTGCTTTTTGAACAGTGGTGCTATCGGGATTTACTGGTTCGCCCATTTCCGAGGTGATTTACGCGGAGGTCAAAGTAACAAATCCTGGGCGCGATTCCACCGCGTTTTCAGATTTCAAAAGGAGGGTGGTAACCTGTGACGGCAAGGAGCGGCGTGCTTCAGCGCGCCGGAAATTCAAACACGGCGACTGGTAAGTCGCCGCTCCCAGGACACGCAGCACGAGCGAAATAGATCTATCACTCTCCTCTTTAACCCGCAGCCTACGACACTGATGGGAAGCGAGGGCAGCGATGTTCTTGATCTCTGATCGGGTTTTGCTCATAACGATGAGCGATTACGGCTGACAGAAATGGCGCGATTCTCGCTGCAGGGTCGGCTGATTCGTGGGACGACCAACGTCTTATGCACGATTCAGGCTTCTCCTTAGGCGGCGGTAGACGGTGCGCACCGAAATGGCGCGTAGTGGGATTATTTTGCCTAACGATGGTCATCGGATTTTTCCCTAGCGCTTTTGGCCAAGACGCCACTTCGCGCGAAGTCATCCCCCCGTCCGAACCGCCATCGGGATCGAGCATGTCCGCGACCGAGCTCAAAAAACTTTCACTCGAGCAATTGGTCGATCTCGAAGTCACGTCGGCTTCGCGGCGCCCGGAAAAATTGTTCGAAACGGCGAGCGCGGTGGATGTGATCACCAGCGAAGACATTGAACGTGCCGGGGTGACGAATATCCCGGATGCGTTACGACTCGGCACCGAGATGGATGTGGCGCAGATATCCGGAAACAGTTGGGCGATTTCGGCGCGCGGATTCAACAACGGGATTTCCAACAAGCTCCAGGTATTGATGGACGGACGCAGCCTCTACACGCCGCTTTTCTCCGGCGTTTTCTGGGACGTGCAGCAAACATTTTTGCCCGACATCGAACAAATCGAAGTGATTCGCGGACCTGGCGCCACATTGTGGGGCGCGAACGCGGTCAACGGGGTGATCAATATTCGAACGAAAAGCGCAGAAGAAACTCAGGGGTTCCTGACGTATGACGGCGGTGGTTTTAATGAGGGAGATTTCGAAGGATTTCGTTACGGGGGCAAGATTGGAAGCGACACTTATTATCGCGCTTACGTCATTCATCAGGATACCGATGGTCTTCCATTGCAAGGCGACGGACACGAAGACGACACGCACATGACGCAGGGCGGCTTCCGTATTGACTCGAGATTTCCGCCCGATGACACCTTCACTCTGCAGGGGGATTTCTACGGTGGCAGCGACGAGCAACTCAACCTGCCGGACATGACGGTGGATGGCGAGAACGTGCTCGGGCGGTGGACGCACGAATTCGACAAGGATTCCTCGTTGATGTTGCAGGCTTACTGGGACCGCACCCACCGCCTGAGCCCGGGGATTTTCGAAGAAGGGCGCAATACTTTCGACATGGAAGTGCAAGATTCGCTCAGATACGGCGAGCATTACATCGTGTTTGGCGGGAACTACCGGCTGGCGCTCGATCACATTGGTAATCTCGGCCCGACTCTGGCGTTTCTGCCCGCGAACGACACCGAACATTTGTTGAGCGGATACGTTCAGGACGAGTGGCACATCGTTCCGGACAAGTTATATCTTACCGCCGGTTCGAAATTTGAATGGAACAGCTTCAGCGGATTCGAAATTCAGCCGAGCGGACGCGCGACCTGGTTGCTCAGCGCCAATCAAACGCTTTGGGGAGCAATTTCGCGGGCGGTTCGGACTCCGGCCCGGTTCGACCAAAACCTGGCGATTCCTAATCCCGCATTTGCGCCGTCTTTGCTAATCCCGAATCCGGATTTTGAATCGGAAAAGTTGGTCGCATACGAACTCGGCTACCGGATCAAGGTGACCGACGATTTGTCGTTCGATCTGGCGGGGTACTATAATGATTACAACGACCTGAGGAGTGTCGAGCCGTTGCCGAACGGCAAGTTCACCATTGAAAACAAGCTCGAGGGAGACACCTACGGCGGCTCGATCGCGGCCCGGTGGCGCATTCTCAACTGGTGGCGAGTGGACGGAAGCGTTTCCGGCATTGGCGAAGACATTCATAAGGCGGCCGGCGGTCACGATGCGAACAATGCGATGGCCGAAACGAACGATCCGGAGACCTCATTCATCATTCACTCGGCGATGGATCTGCCGTGGAATTTGCGTTTCGACTCCTATTTGCGCTACGTTGACGATCTGCCCCACCCCCGGACCGATTCTTATTTGACCGCCGACCTGCGGCTGGCCTGGTCGCCCCGCAAAAACTGCGAAGTGGCCATTGTCGGCCGCAATTTGCTGGATGCGGACCACCCGGAATTTGCCAGCGTCCCGGTTCGGGAAGTGGAACGCAGCGTCTATGGAACTGTGAGATGGGCCTTCTGAGGTTAGGACAGTTCCCCTCGGCAATAGTCTTGTCCCTGGCGCTGCTAGCGGGGACGCTACGGGCTGCGGCACCGCTGGCCCCACCTAACGAGTACGCGCTCAAATCGGTTTTTCTTTACAATTTCTGCCATTTCATTGATTGGCCGGACTCGTCCTTCACTTCGCCTAACGAACCGTTAATCATCGGAATTGTGGGTAACGATCCGTTCGGATCTTCGTTGAGGGAATCGGTCGCCGGCGAGACTTACCACAACCGCCCGATTGTGATTGAGCATTATCGCACCCCAAAAGACATCAAACACTGCCATCTGCTCTTCGTTCCTCGAAGTGAAAATGGCCAGGTCGATGCGATTCTGAAGGCGATCGATTCCAAAAGTGTGGTGACGGTTGGCGAGACGGAGGATTTTTTGAATCACGGCGGCATGATCGCGCTGCCGACGGATCGAGGCCGCGTCCGTTTGAAAATTAAGCCCGAAACAATGCGCGCAGCCAACCTGAGCGTGAGCTCAAAATTGTTACGCGTCGCCGACATTGATTCCTGAGATGAGCGTTTTTCTTCGCGATACGCCGATTAAACGCAAACTGGTGCTGGTGATTCTTCTCGCGAGCGGGTTCGCGTTATTCCTGATGGGTGGGGCGCTGATTGCCTACGAAGTAGTCACGTTTCGCCGATCGCTCGCCGCGAATATGAGCGTGCTGGCGGAGATCGTCGGTTCAAACAGCACGGCCTCGCTGGCCTTCAGCGACAGCCGAACTGCGAAGGAAATTCTGAGCGCGCTTTCGGCCGAGCATCAGTTAACCGCGGCGGCGATCTACGACAAAGACAATCAGCTATTCGCGCATTTCCCGGCGGAGGCAATTCCGGCCCGTTTTCCGGCAA
Source organism: uncultured Verrucomicrobiae bacterium (assembly GCA_963846065.1). Taxonomy (GTDB): domain Bacteria; phylum Verrucomicrobiota; class Verrucomicrobiia; order Chthoniobacterales; family UBA10450; genus DASPUI01. The sequence continues at coordinate 162,649 of CAWJUP010000001.1, read as the reverse complement.
GACCGAGCGGAGACGGGCATCGGTTTCGAACTTCTCATTTGGAAATGTTCCAGCCGATCACGCTTGATCGAGCACGGATTGGGACGATTTATCTGCAAGCGGACTTGAGAGCGATGTACACGCGCATCGCTGTTTATTGTTCGCTGCTCCTGGTCGTGACGGCCTGCGCCGCCCTGGCCGCCATTGGCCTGACGACCACACTGCAAAAGCGAATTTCGCAGCCGATCCTCGAATTGGCCAAAGTCGCGACCTCGGTCTCGGAATATCAGGACTATTCCGTCCGCGCGACCAAACACGGTACGGATGAAATCGGTCAGCTCACCGAATCCTTCAATCAAATGCTGGCCCGGGTCGACGCCAGCAACGCCGCGCTGATGGCCAGCGAAGTGCAACTGCGATCCGCGCTGGAAGAAGCGGAAGCTGCGAACAAAGCCAAAGACAACTTCCTCGCCATCCTGAGTCACGAATTGAGGACGCCACTGACGCCGGTGCTGACGACGGTGGCGATGTTGGAGCAAGATCCGGGAATCGGATCCAATATCTCGGGCGAGCTCGAGATGATTCGTCGCAATATCGAAGTAGAAGCGCGTTTGATCGATGACCTTTTGGATCTGACCGGGATCATTCGTGGCAAATTCGATTTGCACCGGCAGGTGGTTGATATCCACTCGCTCCTCGAACACGCCATGCAAAATTATTGCGCGAGCGAGGCGGACAAAAAACAGTTAAGCGTTTCGAAAGAATTCACCGCTTCGGAAACCCACGCGCTGGCGGATGCGTCGCGCATGACCCAGGTCTTTTGGAATCTTCTGCAAAATGCCTGCAAATTTACGCCCAGTGGCGGCTCGATTTCCATTCGCATTTACAATGCGCCGGCTCTGCCGCACAACGGCGATTCGTCAGCGAACGACCTTGTCGTCCAAATCCAGGACACCGGAGTCGGAATCAGCCCGGAAAACATGCCGCGGATTTTCAACGCGTTCGAACAAGGAGAGCGTTCGCGGACCCGACTCTTCGGCGGCCTTGGACTTGGCCTGGCGATTAGTCGCGCGATCGTGGAAATGCACGGCGGGTCAATCACTGCCGCAAGTGAAGGCACGGACAAGGGATCAACCATGACGATTCGTTTGCGGACAGTTCCGACGCCAGCGGTGAAGGGCGGTACTCCGCCGACGCTACCGGCTCCTCGACCCATGGCGGGTTCGGCGCGGGCACTTCGCGTTTTATTGGTGGAAGATCACCAAGACACGGCGATGCAGTTGACCCGGCTGCTCAGGCATGCCGGCCATGAGGTGACCTGGGCGGCTACTTTGCATCAGGCGCGCCAGCTCGTTGCCTCGCGCGCCGGTCAGCCCAACGAATTCAACATGTTGATCAGCGATTTGGGATTGCCGGATGGTAATGGCCAGGATCTGATGCGCGATCTTTCGCATCATCATCCGATTCCGGGGATCGCGCTCAGCGGCTATGGAATGAAAGACGACATTCGAAACAGCATCGCCGCCGGATTTTCCCGGCACATGACCAAGCCGGTCAATTGGCAGGAATTGAAAACCGCGATCCAGAAGATCGCCGCCACCAGCGATGGCGAAGAGGACTTCGACAGTTAATACGGGACCGTCAATCACGCAGCGGCCCGGGTCTAATCCAAACGCCCACCGCTCAACCTCGCAGATCGAATGCAAGCGCACGTTCAATTTTATGTCGCCGTCGTACTGTTAGCCGCAGCGGGCACGGCTGCCGCCGCCGACCAGTCCGCCTTTGATGAGAAAACCGCCGAGCGCTTTGCCAAACTCGCGCTGGCCTGCGTGCATAAGGAATATCCGAACAAGATTTCGCATGTTCTGAACAGCGACGCGGATGTCGCGCCACCGCGCAAATTGACCCCTGCGTTTTGCGGTTGTTTCGACTGGCATTCTTCGGTGCATGGACATTGGTTACTCGTCCGCTTACTGCGAACATTTCCAAAGGCATCGTTTGTGGGAGACGCGCGAAAAGCACTCGGGCAAAGTTTGACTGCCGAAAACTTGAAACAGGAGGCGGCTTATCTCACCGCACCAGGGCGCTCGAGTTTTGAACGGCCGTATGGGTTATCGTGGTTCCTTCAGCTCTGTGCCGAGTTGCGCGAATGGGATGATCCACAGGCGAAAGAGTGGTTGGCTAATCTGCAACCATTGGAGCAAGGCGCGCTGGAAAGATTAAAAGCGTGGTTGCCAAAGCTTTCAAATCCGGTGCGGGTCGGCGAACACGATCAAACCGCGTTTGGAATGGCGCTCATGCTGGATTACGCACACACGGTGCATGACGATGCGTTCGTTAAACTGCTTGGCGACGCCGCCCGGAAATTTTTCCTAAACGATAAGAATTGCCCGCTGGCCTACGAACCATCGGGAGAGGATTTTCTATCCCCGTCGTTAGGCGAAGCCGATGTCATGCGTCGAGTGCTGCCGCCGAAGGAATTTTCCGAATGGTTGAAGAATTTCATGCCCCAGATTCCTGGATCGGACGCGTTAAATAATCCCGACCCGGCGTGCTGTGCTCCAGATCGATTAAAAAGCGCGGATTGGCTCAAGCCCGTCGTTTCGCCGGATCCGAGCGATCCCAAGCTGGCTCATCTCGATGGATTGAACCTGAGCCGGGCGTGGATGCTGGAGGGAATTCTTTCCGCTCTGTCCGGGAATGATCCGCGACGACCTGCGTTACAAGCTGCGATCGAGGCGCATCGCCGCGCCGGGCTGGCCGCGGTGACCGGCGAACATTATGAGGGCGGGCATTGGCTGGGAAGTTTCGCCGTTTATCTGACGACGAAACGAGGGATCAATACACGGTAGTGCGACGATTATTCGTTAGTCATTATGGTAATTGGGCGGCAGATACCGGCAATCACCGGTGACCAATAACAATTCACGACAGGCTTCCCCCCGCAGGCACGAGCGATGCTTAAGAGCAGCGCACCGTGCAGTCTTTCACCGCAAGTCCGTTATGGCGGCGATGCGTTTTTGCATTCGTCGCACTGTTCGAGACCGCTTCGATTTCCTGTTTTGGTCGTCCGGTATTTTTCCCAGTCGATTCGACGCCATATGATCGACAGATGCACCGCGTTTCTTCGGCGCTGAATTCGGGAAACGCGAAATATCAGGTGCCAATGTCACTGGATTTGGTCAACCAATGGATGACCGATCTGCGGGCGATGCCGTATCGATTTTCACCATATTGGCAAACCCCATCGGAAGTGAATCTGATGCAGGTGGCCGATTGCAAAGGCAAGGCCGTCGCGCTTTACGCGCAAATGCGCCGATGCGGCGCGAAGAATGTGCGAGTCGTGATTGGCAAACGTCATCCTTACGACGCCAACACGCATGCGTGGCTGGAATGGGAAACGAATCAGGGAAGCTTCACTCTCGATCCGACGTTCAACGAAAGAGCAGTGCGAACAGGGGAACTGGATCCGCTGATGTATGTCGCTTCCTACGCCTACGACGGCAGCCGTAAGTATCGTATCACGCCGTCGAGTTACTTCGCGACCAGCTCACGCGTTGCCAGTGGTTCCCCGGATCGCCTTTATATTCCGGCGACGACGACCGGTAATTATTCGCAACCGGGATTTACCAGCTTCGGCGCGCCACAATTCTATCCGGCGTCGACGCCATATCACGCGAGCCCAACTCAATCTTCAACGATCGCATCACATCCCTGGTCGCAGCAGCCTCTGAGCCCGGTTTACCCGTCGCGGCCAGTCACGCCGCAACTCACACCATCGAATTTCCCGCTAACGAATGTGTCAAGTTCGCCGACAACCCCCTCGCCAATGGCACTATCAGCCCCAGTAGCTGTCGCCGTCACGCAATCGATGGTCCGTCAGCGCAGTAAGGTAACTTCAATTGCGACGGCGAGACATTCTTACACCTCCGCAATACGGCATCATCATATTCGACGACTGGCGAAACATCATCGCCATTCCACTCACTCGAAATCGCTGACCGCACAGCTGTAACGGACAAGGCGCGCTCTGCTAGCCGCCTGGAAACCAGGCATGCTCTCCCCAAAAAGCCCGCAATGTCGAATCGGACCCGTTAAAGATATTACGCTCGGCCTTGCGCATGTTGGCCACGCTGACGGGATACATTCCGCGCGGGCGAAGACCGCATTTTCCATCGCCGGTGTATTGCCACAAATGCCACCGATCCCACGGCGCTGTGCTGCGCGGTGGTGCGTGATAATTGGCAATCCACAACCAACAATTCGAAAGGACCGCCCGTTGCGCCGTGCCCGCTCCCGGTCCGTAAAGCATTTGCCGTAGCCGGTTTTCGCTGCCGTAAATACCAGGATATTTCCCCGTGCGTTCCCGGATCCGCTCGACGAACTGGACGGCTTGGCCGACGCTCATACTGCCTCCCGGATAGTGCCCATTTTTTTCAAAATCGAGCACGAGCAGGACGCCGTTTCGTTGTTCCGCAGCATCGTTAGGCCGAATTGGGGGCCGAAAGGATTGGACCATCGCGAGAAAATGATCGGCCTGACTGACGGGATTCGTTCCGTCACCAAAATGGTATGCGCCCCACAATAAACCGGCATTGATCGCGGCGTATTGACGCTCGGCGTATCTCCCATCGCGATTGAGTCGCGGAAATGTTGCTTCGTGAATGATGCCGATGACCCCTTCGTTTTTCATCCGAACGAAGTCGGGCTGCAGCAGGTCGTAATGCGAGAGGTTGACCACGCTGTTGGAAGCACTGGCGGTGATGGGGAAGATCGCGAGCAGCAAAATGACGGAGCGGAGAGAGGCTTTCATTTGTGACAAGATCAATAATTAAGAACAGAGATCACGCTACTCCGTTGCGCACTTTTTTTTGAAAAAAGAATTCAGCTTCCAGGAGCGGCCTGACGATACGCCTTATGCAGTTTATAGAGCGCAAGGCGCTCCCTGGCTCCGTCCGCGTCTTTGTCTGGCGACGGAATATTTTGCACGACGCGCTCCTGATATTTTACCGCCTGCTGGAAATGACCGCTTTCCGCAAAAGCCGCAGCGAGAGTGTCGATGTAAGCCCAGTTTTTCCACTGCGATAATTTGCATGCCTTTTGCGCCGCCTTAATGGCATCTTTGCCGTCGCGGGCCCTCGCATCGGGGCAAGTGGCCAGAAACCATCCGATCGAATTCAACGCTTCGGTCGACTCCTGTGGGCTTATCTGCAAGATCTTGTTCATCATCCGCGCCGCCTCCGCAGCTTTGTTCTTTTTTAAGAACGCGACGATTTCGCCTTCGTATGCCATCACCATACGGGGATCGAGCACGATCGCTTTTCGGTAATCGATTAGCGCCTGGTCCATTTGTCTCTGACTCAAACGGATCGCGCCGTGATTCACATAAGCGCCGGCAAACTTTGGATTCAATTTCGTCACGCGTTCAAGATCGGCCAAGGCGAGATCGAGTTCACCGAGATCGCGATAATCCGCCGCGCGATTGAAATAGGCCTGCCACTGGTTCGGCTCCATTCTGATTGCTTCGTCCAAATCTTTAATGGCATCCTCGTGCTCGCGGTTGTGCGCGAGAACGGCCGCCCGATTCACGTAGGCGCCGGAATTTCCCGGATTGAGTTTGATCGCTTCGTCGTAATCGCGCATGGCATGCTCCCAATCCAGTTTTGCTCGATAGGCGTTGCCGCGATTCATGACCGCGTTCGACGCGGCGGCCGGCGAAATCTCCATCATGAGCAGGCGGTCGTTCAGCGCTATTGCGAGATCGAAATTCCGCTCGTTGTATGCCGTCATCGCCTGGTGATAAGTATCGAAATATGCGTTTTCCCTGCCGACGACCAGGTCGACAGGTCGAGACGCAGCCGGACGGTGAGGTCCCGATGGTCGCAAAGGAGAAGGATTCAGTTTTTCCGCTTCAGTCAAATCTCGGAAACTCTGGTTCCAATCATTCTTCGCGCGGTAAATCTTCGATCGCTCGCTATATGCGCGTGAATTTCGCGGGTCGATCGCAATTGCGCCGTCCAAACTGGCCAATGCGTGATCAGCGTCGTTTTTTCCCAAATAAGCAAGCGCGAGATTTACCCATACATCGGCGTTGCGCGGATCGCATCGCGCCGCTTCTTTGAAATCAGCCACGGCATGGTCCCAATCTTGTCGTTCGAGATAGATTCGTCCCCGATTGTTGTGTGCGGAAAACAAATTCGGATCCCGTGCGATCGCCTTTTCGAAATCGGCGACCGCTTTGTCGAGATCGCCCCGTTTCTGATCAGACGAGCCGCGATGGGCGTAGGCTTGCGCGTTGTTGGGCTCGAATTTCAGTGCCGCGGTGAAATCGCGAATCGCTTCGTTGGATTTTGATTGCGCCTGGTAGGCCGCACCCCGATTCAAGTATGCCGTCGCGCGTTCCTCCCCCGAGACGGTTGTTTTGAGCGCCGCGCTCAATTTCGTTAGGGCGACGTCATAATTACCGCTGTCACAAGCAGCGGAACCTTCGTTGACCAGCCTCTGGCCGGTCGCGCGGCTGACGAGATAACAGACCGTGAGTGAGCCTCCAATGACAAGGCTGAATACGCCGGCAGCAGCGATAATTATCGCGAATTTCTTGCCCATTAGATGAAACTTCCCCGGGGAACGAAGAAAGCAGTTTCTGCGCAGTTTTTCGTTTCCGCCAGTGGAAAACAGGCCTAACCGCTCAGAGATTCCAGGTCCGCCGGGGAATTCACGTTTTGGAAAAGCCGCTGATATTCGGGCAACACCGGCGAAAGAAGCACCTGATTTTTGTCGGCCAGCCTGGCGACAACACTTTGCAGCGAGTGATCTCTCCCCCCCAGCGCCTCTGCGAAATCCTCGGCTTCGCCCGGGTAAATCGCGGCCAGTGGTTCTGCGCGATTGGCAATCACTGGAACGACGCCCGACCCAGGGGCCGCTTGATCGGACAGATTCCGCAGATATTGCGTCGTCATCAAAGGGAGGTCGATGGCCAGCACGAGCAAGTGGCTGCCGCTCATTTTTCGCAAGGTGGCAACGATGCCGCCCAGCGGGCCAATTGATGGTTTTGCGTCGGCGACAAAGATCGTTTCGCGCGGTCGCCAGGGCGGATCGGTTCGCGCGGAAATGAAGATCTCGATCGGATTCAACGCGTTCAAAACCGCGAGCTGATTTTGCCAGAGCGGTTTGCCGCGGAAATCCATCATCGCTTTGTCACTTCCCATTCGAGTCGATTCGCCGCCGGTGAGAAGAACGGCGCTCAGCTGCCCGATGCTCATTTCAGTTCGAGTGTTGCCCGCGGATCGCTGCCAAAACGATAACCCGCCAGCGGTTCGCGCAGCTCCAGATTTTTCGCAAGCGCGAGAACCTGGAAAGCGCGACCGAGCATCTCGGGGTGCAACAATGTTTGTAGCTGGCGCAGCTCTTTCGCATCAAAGGCACGCGCCGCCGCTGGATCGATCAAAGCAGTCGAGTGGTTAGGCGACTGAGAACGAATCGCCATCCATTCCAAAAGGCCGGTGAGAAAGTGATGCTGATCCGTGAATCCGGCGATTTGTAATCCGCACTCCTCGGCCCGTTTGGCGAGATCGGTCCAATTGATGTGAACCGTAATATCGGCGTCGCCGACTTTTTCGAACGGCGAGGCCAGGAGTTGATGCTGCGCCCGCGCCTGGACGACATCGTGAAACTGGCTGCGAACGAATCCGTAATCGATGGCGATGATGAAACCTCGTTGCAGATTCGCCGCGAGATCATCCACCCATTTTAATTGGGCGGCATTCGCACATGAGTCGTCTGGCGTTTTGACGAAAACAAACTTATCGCCGTTTAATCCGACGGACTTGCCGCGCAGATTGGTCGGGATAGCATCCAGCAGCTCATTGGAGAAATGAACTCCGGCGAAGGAACGTTTCAGTGACGCCTGCCACGCGATCTTGTCAGCGAACTGGTGCGTATTCGTTTGCTGTCTCTGTTGCAGCAATGGCAACGGCTCAAGGATGCAATAGCGAATTGTTTCGAATAGTCGCGGCGATAATTCGCAAATGGCCTGCAACACGTCGTGCGCAAACCAACCGTCATGCGCGCCTTGTTCGACAATGGTGAAATCGTCAACCCGGTCCATACGCTCCCAAATTTCGATAAATTGCGTCGCCATTAATCTGCCAAAGACCGGGCCCACGCTGACATTGGTAAAATAATCGCCGCGTCGTCCGAGTATCGCCCGACCGCTCGAATAATATCCGTGGCCAGGATGATAAAGGGCCTCTTGCATGAACCAACCGAACGATTGCGGCCCCCGGGTCCGAATCGTTTCGCGCATCGCATGGATCAGTTCAGTCTGCAATCAGGAAACGTCCGATGTGCCATCCGCCTGCGCAAACTCAGCCGCGGCAAAGGATCGACTGACCGCTGGCTCCTTGGCGCTGAATTGCGCGTTGAATGTTGGGCGTTGAGCATGGAGTGTTTGCTCCCGTTGCCGTGACACCTTTCTCGGAATATGCCCATCTCGAGCCCCCGCCGGGCTATCGATTCCGGCCGCCGTGGTACTCGCGGCCGATTTTCTATGTTCCTCTCGTGATCGTCAGCTTGCTGGCGATCGGATTGGCCATTTACCTCTCGATGGTGGCGTCCGAACTCAATCGCCAGGCGGCCCAATTCGATCTTTCCAAACTCGAGCAGATGGAATCGGCGAGCGTGATTCTGGATCGAAACGAGAAGATCTTCGGGCAAATCTATGTTGAGAATCGGGAAACGATTCCGTACGATCAGATACCGCGCGATTTGATCAACGCCGTGGTGGCGGTCGAGGACAGTAAATTTTATCAGCATCACGGTTACGATCTGTCCGGGATCATCCGCGCAACGTTAAAGAATCTGGTCGCCGGTCACGTTCGCCAGGGAGCGAGTACGGTGACACAACAACTGGCGCGGAACAGCTTCGCTCTCAAAGAAAGGACATTCCGTCGCAAGTTGTTGGAGATCGCATTGTCTCGTCGCATTGAGGACAACTTCAGTAAACAAAAAATCATGGAGCTGTATTTGAATCGAATTTATTTCGGCGGAGGTCTTTACGGCGCAGAAGCGGCCGCCCGCGGATATTTCGGGAAGAACGCCAGCGAACTGAGTTTAGGAGAATGCGCGACGCTGGCCGGGATTATCAAGAGCCCGAATCGACTATCGCCATGGAGCGAAAAGAACGGTTCGCGTGAAGCGCGGAATTACGCGCTGACACGAATGCGAGACATTGGTTTTATTGATGGGACGCGTGCGGCCGCCGCCCAATCCGAAGAGATGGTGATTAGCAATCGGCAGAACGCGCAGGGGCAAAATTATGCGGTCGATTACATTCGCCAACAGGTCATCTCAGCCGTCGGCTGGGACCGCGCGATGAATGAAGGATTTCGAATTCACACCACCATCGACGCCGATTTGCAAAAGATTGCGGAAGAATCGCTGCGCAAGAATCTGGAACGAGCTGAGCAACAGCCAAATTACAATCACCAAACGTACGCACAATTCGCGGCCAATTTTCGGAAAGGAAAATCAAATCAAGCCACCCCTGAGTACCTGCAGGGCGCAGTCATCGGGTTGAACAACGATACCGGCGGCATCCTTGTCCTCGTCGGTGGGCGCGACTTCGAGCATAACCAATATGATCGAGCGTTGCAGGCGCGGCGTCCGGCCGGAACCGCGATGTTGCCCTTCGTTTTCGCCGCCGCGTTTGAAAATGGTTCCTACCCCGGATCGGTCGTGGAAGATTCGCCACTCGACAACCGTGCGGTAATGATCGGCGGGACATCGGGAATTCTCGGGGAGTGGGGACCGGAAAACGCGGAGAACCGTTACGAGGGTGCGATGACGGCACGGCAGGCGCTCGCCAAATCGAAAAACGGAGCCACCGTCCGAATCGGAATGGACGCCGGACTGGACAATGTCATCCAACTTTGCAAAACCGCGGGCATCCGGTCGCCGCTTCGTCCGTATCCGGCAACTTTCCTCGGCAGCAGTGAAGTCACTTTGGCTGAACTCGCGCTCGCCTACACCATTTTCCCAAACGGCGGGTGGCGTCCGTCCGGCACTCACATTCTCGAGCGAATCGAGGAGAAAGACGGGACGGTGGTTTGGGATGCGCAACAGCAGCACACGAAGCAAACGGTGATCAAGCCCGAAACGGCCTACGAAGTTCATTCGTGTCTGGTCGATGCCCTTGACACCGGCACCGGAAAGACGGCTCGAAGTGATTTTGGATTGAAGAAATTCCCAGCTGCGGGAAAAACCGGCACGGCCTACGATTTTACCGACGCGTTGTTCGCGGGCTATGACAGCAATTTCACCTGCGCAGTCTGGGCCGGATTTGATAAACCGCAGAAAATTTATCGCGGGGCTTTCGGACGGGAGCTCGCCTTACCCGTCTGGGTCGACATCATGAATGCCGCCGCGGATCATTATCCGCCAATCGAAGTGAAGCGCCCGGCCGATCTGGAAGAGGTCGAGATCTGTTATCGCTCCGGTTTGCTCGCGACCGACAAATGCTACGACTGGGTCAAGAGCGCGAGCGGCGACATGGTGCAAAAGCGGACTACCTACATGGAAATCGCCACGCCGGGTCAGATGCCGACCGACCACTGCAATGTGCATGAACCACATGCGCTCCTGGCGCGGGAAGCGAACGACAACGAAAGCGGTTTCCCCAGAGCCGAGTTGGCCGTCGACTTGAATGACGTTCGCCCGGTGAACTTGAAAGGGGCGATTGTGATCGCCGATAAGGATCCTTACAATTCCGCCGTGGCGCAGCTGGTCCAGGAAAGCACGCCGGCTCCGGAGGTTGCCGATTCCAAGCCTGACGACACCGCCCCGGAAGCTCGTGGCCTAACGAACCAGGCTCAGACTTCGCCTAACGAATCGCCGCCGGCAGAACCGGTCGTCACGGAAAGGACGGAAGATGGCAAGCCGGTCGCGAAAGCGATTCCCGTCTCACCATCGGAACCGCAACCATCCGGGAGCGCAAGCCCAATTGAAGTTCGCAAAGCCATCCCGGTGGGACCTCTCGAGCAGGAAGAAGACGATTCGCTCCTGAAAACCGCTACCCCTCCGCCTTCGAGCCCTGACGAATAAATGGAACAAGACGATGATTTTCGTCTTGGCGTTCTGAACCCTGGGGGGCGCGACCAGGACCAGTACTTTGACGAAAAAGCCGGCGCGGAGGGACATCCGCCAGTTAATTTTCACGGATTCGCCGCTTGTACCGGCGGCTCCTTTCATCGCGACGCGAAAAATGCCATTGCCGAAAGAACGCCGATTCTTCTTCTGCTCCGCGGAAATCTGAAGGCGAGTCAACGCGCGCTGATCGAACTGAAAAACGCCGGGCGAACGGTTGCCGTTTCGTTGAAGGAAACCGGCTTGCATCAGATTGCGGAACAATTGGCCGATCCGGGCCGATTCACTCGTTTTCTCGAGATCATGGAAAAGGCCGACGGCTGTATCGCAACCACCCCCGAGTCCGCGGACATTTACCGGCGCGCACGCGCGGATTGGTCAGCGGCCACGGTTGCATTCATTCCGACACCGTATCCGATCGAAGACAAACGGTGGGATTTTTCGGTCCCGCCTGACGAACAGAACGGAATTTTTGTTGGCACGCGCGAATGGGATGTCCCGTCACGGAATCATGCCGCCGCCCTTTTGCTCGCGCGAGAGCTTTCGGCTTCGAGCAAAGAATCGGTCACCGTTTTCAATTTGGACGGCCGAAAAGGCTCGCGATTGCTGGCGAAGCTGAACTTTCCGGAAGACAAACTCCGGGTCATCGACCAGCGCAAACCTTATCCGGAGTATGTCCGGGAAGTTGCCCGGCACAAAATCGTGCTGCAACTCGATCGCAGCCGCGTCCCGGGTCAGGTCGCGGGTGACGCACTGCTTGCCCGTACCATTTGTATCGGTGGAGATGGAACGACTGAGCGGATCGCTTTCGCCAATTTCTGTGGCGAAGGAAAAACCATCGATCAGCTCGGCACGATCGCGTTGGATTTGCTGAAGAGCACGAACAAGCGGGCGACTGCGATTGTCGAGTCGCAGTGGCGAGGAGCGGAGCGAGTTTCCTTTCAGGCGGTGCGGAAACAGCTTCGGATATTTTTCGATCGCATCGGATAATATCAGGGTCCCCTGCGACCCATTAAGCGGAAATAAATTTGCTCTAATTTTTGCACCTGTGTCCGCTGGTCGAATTTTTGCCTAACGACTTCACTTCCGTGCCTGCCCAGGGGGGCAAGCCGTGACGGATCTTTCACCGACTCGAGCAACCCGTTCGTTAACCGTTCCTGGTCGCGTTCTGGCACAAGGACACCACTCACGCCGTTTTCAATCGCTTCGGGAATCCCGCCGTGATTGGTCGCGAAAACGGGGAGGCCGCTCGCCATCGCTTCCAGCATCGAATTGGGAATTCCTTCCTGGTTGCCGTCCTCGCCGGTCTCACTGGGATGCAGGAAAATATGTGAATCATAATAGAGATCGCGCAGTTGCGCCTGCGACAGAAAGCCCGGAAGCGACACCGCTTGTTCGATCTTTAATTTTTGAGCCAGTAATCTCACCCGCTGGAGAAGCGGGCCCTCACCCGCGATGGTCAGCCGCGCGTGGGGATAGTGGCTGAGAAAATTGGTGAAGGCGTGAAGCGACGTGGATAGGCCCTTCTTCGCAATCAATCGCGACGCCTGAACCAAGCGCCAGGCGCCGTCGTCCGGCAGGGTGCGTTCGCGAAATGGAAACAGCTCCAGCGGAATACCGGTGCGGACGACATCGATTTTCGCATCGTCACAACCCAATTCGATCACCGCGCGGCGCAACGACTCGGACCGGACAAACACGCGGGTGACCGCATCCAGCATCTGCCTCGTCGCGTCGCGGTAGGCCGACTTATCCATATCGACGAGAACATCGGCACCGTGAAATGAAGCGATGACAGGTTTTTGTGTGGCCCGAATAAAGGGAAGCAAATGAACCGCAATGTGACCGAAAAAAATTTGCAACAACTGCGCTTCCTGTTTGGCCAAAACACCCAGCAACAAATCGACTTCGGATCGTGACAGCTGCCACGGCCGATCCAGTAACTGCCGGAACCAAAAACGCCGGATAAAATGCAGTCTCGATTTTGGAACGAGCTCAACCGGATCGAATGGAAAGCGAGCTTGGTTCTCGCGTTTCTGGGCGATCACCACCGGGCGCACTTGGCCCAGACCGGTGATCTGCCGGTAGATGTGCAACATTTCCGGCTTCAGAAAAGTCGCGCAATAGAAAGCGACCGTCGGTTTCTTTGGTCCGTTGGCGATTCCTGTCATTCCGACCGAAGTGGTGGAATCTTTTACTGTCGATCAGAGGGCAATGAGAGATGTCCCGGGCCGAGGCGAACGGGCATGTGCGCTCGACGTGACCAAGGCCTTTGCCGCGGACGGCTCAGAAACATCAAAAAAGAATCGTGAAGAGTTTGATCCCTTTCCACTTTCCGGTTTCGGGATCGATCACCACATGTTGATAAGCTGTGCCATACTTGGCCGGGTCGGCGTTCGGGTTGATCATTTGCAATGGATTCCCACCCGGCTGGAACGCGCGCGGAATGACTCCGCCCAATTCCGTCGCCGGCGACACCGGCGGGGGTTGCAGAAGTTTTTTCCGCTGTTGCTGCTTTTTGCTTACCGTTGTCTCGAGCGTCTGCGCGCCTGCCGTAGCCGCCAGCGCGATCAACACGCATACCATTAACGTCTTCATAACCTGTTCTCCTTGTCAGGCGCAATTTCTTGCCCGCAGTCGCGCCTAATCACAATATATATCGTATACCGCGCCATGGATTACCTTGAAAAGGCTAAACGCGTGCTCGACCTGGAAATTCTTGAGGTCCAGCGCCTCCGCGATCGACTCACCGAGACCTTCTCCCGGGCCGTGGAGGTCATGAAACAGACCGTAGACTCCCACGGGAAAGTCGTGGTCGTCGGTGTCGGCAAGTCCGGCCAAATCGGTAACAAGATTGCCGCGACCCTGACCAGCACCGGCTCACCCGCGGTGGTTCTCGATCCGCTAAACGCCCTCCATGGCGACCTGGGTTTGCTCGCCGACGGTGACGTCGTCCTGGCTATGAGCGCCAGTGGAGAGACCGAAGAGTTGCTGCGCGTTCTGCCTGCGATCGCGAGGTTTCAGGTAAAAATCATCGCCATGTGCGGCGATTCCGATTCGACCCTCGCGAAAAGTGCTGATGTTTTCCTGGATGTGAACGTCGAGCAGGAGGCTTGTCCGCTCAATCTGGCGCCGACGTCCAGCACCACGGTGATGCTCGCCCTCGGCGACGCCCTGGCCATGGTGCTGCTGGAGGCGCGAGGCTTCGATCAGGGGCAATTCGCGAAATTTCACCCCGGCGGAAAGATTGCCCGCAACCTCTTGATGCGCGTCCACCAAATTATGCGGCCTCTCTCATCGATGGCAATTGTTCCACCGCAGACGCCGGTCCGCGACGTCCTGAAAGCGATGACGAGTGTGAGAGCCGGGGCCGCCGTCGTGGCCGACAAGGATGGCCGGCTCGCCGGGATCTTCACCCACGGCGATTTTGTGCGGAACTTCCAGTCCGATACGAAAGTCGGCGAGCGAATGGTGGCGGACCTGATGACCTTGAGTCCGGTGACGATCCATCGGGACAAACTTGCCGTGGAAGTGCTGAACCTGCTCCAGCTCCACCAGATTGACGACTTGATCGTCATCGATGACGCGAAAAGACCGGTTGGCATCGTCGATGCCCAGGATTTGATGCGCTCGAAGTTGCTCTAAAGAAGGTTGAGAGGTTGAGGTGTTGAGAAAGTTGAGGGGTTGAGAACTCGACGAAAACCATCCGGCCCAATCCATTGAGAAGCGCTTGACGTAAGACGGATTCGACTCAACTTCTCCAGCCACCTCAACCTCTCAACCTTCTTCTCAACTCCTCAACTCCTTCTCAACGCCTCAACTTCTTCTCAACTCCTTCTCAACTTCTTCTCAACTTCTTCTTCTCATGCCTGCTGCGAATGATCTCCGAAAAGGAATGGCCATTAAGTACAATGGCAACACGGCCATTGTGCTCGAGGTGCATCATCGCACTCCTGGAAATTTGCGGGCATTCGTTCAGGCCATCATTCGCTACATCAATACCGGTAAAAGCGCCGATGTCCGCTTCGGTTCAACCGACAAAGTCGAAGTGGTCGATATCGAACGGAAACAGTTGGAATTTAGCTATCAGGACAACAACGGGTTCCATTTCATGGACCCGGAAACATACGATACGGTGACGTTAAACGAGAATCTGCTCGGCGAAGCGAAGGATTACCTGGTCGAGAATCTCGCCGTTCAGGTGCTCTACGCACAAGGAAAAGCGGTGCAGGTGGAGTTGCCCGCCTCGGTCAGCATGAAAATTGTCGAGGCAGCCGAAGGCGTGCGCGGTGACACCGCGAGCAATGTGACAAAGCCGGCCAAGCTCGAATCGGGCAAGACGATCAATGTTCCGCTTTTCATCAAAGAAGGCGAAACGATCAAAATCGACACGCGGACCGGCGCCTACATGGGCCGGGCTTAACCGCTGCGCGGCGCAGCGAATTTTCTGGAAATTGTGCTGCGGCGTTGCCTCAACGCCCAACTCAAAAATCAAACAGGTACTTGGCCCGAGCGCCTCGACCACCGCGGCCACGCGTCCCGATTTAACCAGTCCAAGCGCATTTTTGTCTTTCCAACATCGCCGGTATCCTGATTAATCTGCGCCCAAGTTGGCGGCGACGAAACGAAGAGCGGCAATTAATCCACAGCGCGCGACGGTTCGTCGCGTGCGAGTTGCACCCTACGTGGTTCCCCGGCTTCGACCGCGACATGCCCTCGATTCGCTCACCGTCCCGACCCGCTGGGTCAAATTTGTGTTCGCGCTATTTCTCCTGCCGCTTTGCGCGGCCTTAACCCAAACCTTTTTTACCGCGTTTACCCGCGCCACCTTCGCGCAAAGACTTTGGGCGGGAGAAGAATTCTGGTTCTTTTCTCTCGGCGCCGTGCTCTGGGTAATCGCATTTTTCGGATTGCCGCGCCCGGTCATTCTCTATGTGTTTGGTCACGAACTGACGCATGCGCTCTGGGTCTGGATCATGGGCGGCCGGGTCACCCGCTTTCACGTCACCGCCGACGGCGGTCATATCGTGACGGACCGGACCAATTTCTGGATCGCGCTCGCGCCCTACGTTTTCCCTCTCTACAGCATCTTGACGATTCTAACCTATGGCGCGTTCAGCCTGTTTCACGACATGCAACCGTACGGACGCTTCCTTTATGCAATGATTGGAATCACCTGGGCGTTTCACTTCACTTTTACCTGCTGGATGATTCCGAAGAATCAGACAGATATCAGCGATCACGGCACGTTCTTTTCGCTGGTGGTGATCTATCTCACCAATCTCATGCTGCTTTGTGCGATGTTGATTATTGCTTCGCCGCAAATCACTTTCGCCGGCTTTGGCGCCGATCTGTTGAATAACGTCGGTAACTTTTCCGAAGCGACTTACCATTTCGTGCGCTTTAGCGTGACTGGCCAACGTTCGTAACCGCCGCAAAAGGCAAAACGGCGCAGGCCTCGGCCAGACGAATTTCGCTGTTCGCCAGGGGAAGTTCGCGATTGGTAAACATCTCCCGCGCGCTGTGGCCGGCGACCGCGGCGGCAAGCGGCGCGAGGTTGATTCTGGTATCCTTCCACAGCTCGCCCGTGGCCGGGAAACCCAGGCGCGACGAGAGACGCGGGGCAACGATGACAATCCACTCGCCACCATATTCACGGGCAAAACTCACGCACGATTCCGCAAACGCCCCGTGCGTTTGCAGTGGCCGGTAAGCTCCGTGACGAAAAAGATCCGCGTGGGCATTGCGGAAGCGAAGCAGTCTCGCCGTGAGAAAGAGCTTGATCCGACCGTCAGCCCAATTTCTTAACAGCGCCGCCGGATCTGCCGTCGTCAGGCCATGAAGCATGTTTTGGCGGAGTTCGAAGTTAATCGGCCGTCGATTATCAGGATCGACGAGTGAAAAATCCCAAATTTCGTTCCCCTGATAAATGTCCGGCACGCCAGGAGACGTGAATTTCAACAATGTCTGGCTCAGTGAATTGATCGCGCCCAGACGCGCGATCTCTTCGGCGACCGGTCGAAATACGGGCAGAAACTTATTGCGAGGCGATGGATCGAGGATTCGGGTGACAAATTCAGCCATCGCGGCCAGCCACGGTTCGTTAGGCTGAATCCAACTCGTGTTCACTTTTGCTTCATTGAGCGCTTTGGTCATGTAAGCCTGAATGCGTTCGACGTATTCCGGCGTGGCATTTTGTTCGGCCTCGCCGCTCGCGGTCGTCGGCCAGGTCCCAAGCAGCGTTTGATACAGCAAATATTCTTCGCCCGGACTCGGAGCCTGTTCCTCGTCGATCGTTTTCTTCCAGCGTCGCGTCACCATTCGCCAGCGCTGCAACGACCGGCGCCAAAGCTGGGGCACTTCGGAGATCGCAATCATCCGGGCGCGAACGTCTTCGCTCCGTTTCGTGTCATGAGTGGACGTCGCCAGCATGGCCGCCGGCCAATCGCGCTGCCGATCTTCGTTGCGATGGTGAAATTCTTCGATGCGGATTCCAAATCGCTGCGGCTCGCCGCCGACTTCGTTTAATCCAGCCAATCGATTGAAAATGTAAAAGACGGTGTCTTCGAGCCCCTTCGCCATGACCGGGCCGGTGTACTGTTGAAATTTGAGAACAAAGCCTTCGTGATCGGCGCGGGCCTGCTCATCCATTTCTTTGGGGAAACGGAAAAGCAAAATGTCGCGAAGAAAATTGAAAACGGATTCTTCGATCCCAGGATTCCGACGTTTGGCCGCGGCAATGGCGCGTTCGATGGCCTGCCGATCTTCTTCCCGGACTGGCTGCCCGGGAGCGAGATAACTCCGATAAACCGGAAAGCAGGCAATCGTTTCGCGCACCGCCATGGCGAGCGCTTGCAACGTGAAATCACGATACCACCGGTTCTGCTCCGATAACCGGTCGACCAGGTTGCCCAGGACATTCACGTCGTTGGCCAACGACAGCCGCATGACCTGCCGTTTCTTGGCGTAAAGCAGGTGACCGAAGTGCATCGAATGTCCGATGAAGCGGCGAAATATTTTATTGATCGCCTCCTCGGCTGAAGAATCGACCAGTAACTGCGCGACCTGACTGGTGAAATCGTAACCGGTGGTGCCGTGCACTGGCCAAGTCCGGGGAAGGCGTTCGTCGCCGGTCAGAATTTTTTCGATTAGCAAGTAGATCGCGCGCCGGTCCGCCGCAGAGGGAACTCCGATTGCTTCAGCGCATCGTTTTTGCAGCTTATCGAAATATTCTTGAGGCAGATAAAGGCCGTCCGGATGATCCAGACGGATTCCGCTGATCGCGCCGGATCGAATCAGCTCGAATAGCAACTCGTGAGTGGCTTCGAACACCTCCGGCACCTCCATCCGGATCGCCGCCAGATCGTTGACATCAAAAAAGCGGCGATAGTTAATTTCCTCGGCGGCCACGCGCCAGTAGGCGAGTCGGTAGGCCTGCGCGTTGAGAAGTTCGTCCAGCAAATCGAAGCTTCGCGAGTCCCCCGGCCTACCATTCATTTCGGCCACTGCCTCCTCCACTGCTCGTTCCACCTCCGGTGCTTCCTGGCATCGCCGTTCCAGGCGGCGCTTGATCACCTCTTTTTCGCGAGCTCGCTCGGCGATTTTGTTCGGGTCGGTTTCGGTGTGGCGCGGTAAATAGTTGAGCGCGGTCAGGATGCTCTGGAAATCAGCGTAGAAATCCTCTTCCTTGAAACCTTCGAGCTTCTCGAGAGCGAGGCTGAGAATGAATCGGTAGGTGCCCGGCGCGATCGGGAAAACGTGGTCGAAGTAATGCACCGTGAAGATGCCATTCTCAAATTTGACCTTCAATTCGCCCCGCTCGAGCACGCGGCCGTATTGATCGCCAAGAATCGGCAACAATACTTTGTCTTGCAGTTCCGGCTTGAGGGGTCGCCACTCGATATCGAAATATTTTGCGTAAAACGAGCTCGGGCCATTTTCGAGCACGTCCATCCACCAGAGGTTGAACGATTCGCCAATACCCATGTGATTCGGCACGAAATCGGCGATCTGCCCCATTCCACGAGCGTGGAGTTCGGTGACCCAGTCATCGGTACTCAGCGCGCGAACCGATGGCCGCATTCAGTTTGTTGTGATCGGTGATGTCGTAGCCGTGTAAGCTTTCGGCGCGCGCCTGGAAATAGGGCGAAGCGTAGGCATCGCTGATGCCGAGTTCGTGAAGATACGGAACAATTTCCCGAGCCTGATTGAAAGTGAACTTCCGATTAAACTGCAATCGGTAAGTGCAAACGGGAATTCGCGGATGTTCGTTTTTCACTAGAAACAGCAGCAAACGTCCAACGGTCCATGCCGAACGTCCAACACCGAATTCAGAATGTGCCTCCGCTGCTCCCTATTGGACGTTGAGCGTTCGGTGCTGGCTTCACATCTTTTCCGGCGCGTCTATGCCTAACAAATCGAGGCCGCACTGGATCACGCGTCCCGCGAGGTCACATAAGGCCAGCCGCGAGCTCCGGATCGGTTCTTCCGATTTCAAAACCGGACACGCTTCATAGAACGCATGAAAACTATTGGCCAATTCAAATAGATAATTCGCCAGAATATTC
The DNA here is from genome assembly GCA_963846065.1 of uncultured Verrucomicrobiae bacterium. GTDB lineage: Bacteria > Verrucomicrobiota > Verrucomicrobiia > Chthoniobacterales > UBA10450 > DASPUI01. Next base: position 142,961 of record CAWJUP010000001.1, on the reverse strand, counting down.
GGACGAAAATCGTTCAGGACTTGCGGAACGATTTCGGCAAACTGGCAGAGCTTTTTCGCCAAAGAGAATTCGGCCGATTGTTCCAGCGCAAGAGTCGCTAGACCAGGAGCAGCGCTCCTTGCGCTGGATACGTTCTCGCCCGCTTTTCGGAAAATGGAACGGATCCGGACGTACGCATTTTGCAGATAAGGCGCAGTGTTTCCCTGTAGAGCCAGCATCTTGTCCCAGGAGAAAACATAATCAGTCATTCGATACTGGGAGAGATCTGCATATTTGATCGCGCCAACGCCAATCGCCCGGGCGATTTTATTTTTCTCGGTTTCGCTCAAATCCGGATTTTTCTCGTTCACGATTTTGCGGGCGCGGGCGACGCCTTCGTCGAGCAGATCGCGCATGGGCACGTTCTCCCCCGAACGGGTCTTCATGAGCTTGCGGTTTTCGCCGAGCACGTTCCCGAAAGGGATGTGGCGAAAATCAGCCTGATAACCTTCTCGACGTGCGATTTCGAAAAGTTCTTTGAAATGTAACGATTGCGGCGCGCCGACGACGTACCAAACGCTTTCGGCGTGCAAATCTTTGATGCGATAATCGATCGTTGCGATATCGGTGGTGGTGTAGTTAAAGCCGCCATCTTTCTTCCGAACGATTGCCGGCTTGTCTGCCAGCTCGGGAATGTCGCGAAAGAAAACCACGACCGCGCCTTCGCTGATTTCGGCGATGCCGGCCTTCAGCAATCGGTCGACGATTCCCGGCAGGCGATCGTTGTAAAAACTTTCGCCGCACTGGAGATCGTAGTGAATGCCGAGCAGATGATAAACCTGATCGAAATCCTGCAGCGAAAGGGCGACGCACTCCTTCCAAATGTCGTGGTTCTCTTTTTCACCGGCCTGAAGTTTGACCAATTCCTGCCGGCAAGCATCGCGCACCGCTGGCATCGCTCTCCGCTCGGGCGTTGGTCTCCTTGTAGATGCGAACGATTTCCGCGAGTGAATCTCGCTGGAGCGCCTGACGATCCAGCAGATTTTTCCAACCCCAGATCACCATTCCGAACTGCGTGCCCCAATCGCCGATATGGTTGTCACGAATCACTTTGTGACCGAGAAAACCGGCGATCCGCGAAAGGGCATCACCGAGCACCAGGCTCCGGATGTGCCCCACGTGCATCGGTTTCGCGACGTTAGGCGAGCCGAAGTCGATCACGATCGTTTTCGGATCGGCCGATTTCGAAACTCCGAGCCGATCATCGCCTGAAATCCGCCGGGTCTGCGCAGTGATCGCGCCGGGAAGCAATTTAAAATTGATAAAACCGGCGCCGGCCACCGTCGCCGGCTCGGTCAAATCGGAGACATTCAGATTCGCCAGGATTTTTTCCGCAACGCTTCTCGGGTTTTCCCCACGTTGTTTTCCGAGAATCAGCGCGACATTCGTCTGGTAATCGCCAAAACGCGGATCGGTGGCCGGCGTTAGCTCGCCGGCGTTCGGCAAGTGGGCCTTGGCCAGGGCATCAGATACCCGGTTTGCGAGAATTGCCTGGAACGTATCCATTTCCTGTTACGAATGTAGCGGCGCTCGGTGAGCGTCGCACTTTTTCCGTTCGGAGGTCACCATACCAGTCCGGCCCGGACTCGCCGCTCCGACTTATTTTTGAGAGCTTTCGCGAAAAATGGACAGGATGTCGGCGGTCGATTGGGCGTTCGCCAGCCGTTCGCGCGTCGCGCGATCATTCAGAAACTTGGCGATCGATGCCAAAGTTCGCAGGTGAGTTTGAAACTGGTTCTTGGGAACAATAAACAAGACGACGAACTTCACCGGTGCATTATCGAGGGCGTCGAATTCAATGCCCTGGGTCGACCGGCCGAAGGCCGCCACCACTTCGTCCAAACGATCGGACGAACAATGGGGAATGGCGATGCCAAAACCGATGCCGGTACTCATCGTTTCCTCGCGCTGCTTCAACGATGTCAGGATGCTTTCGCGCGCATCCGGCTTGATTTTATCAAGCTGAACCAGGAGATCGATCAACTCGACGATGGCTGGCCATCGCTCCGTTGCCTTCATCTCCGGAATGATCTGATCCGCAGTTAGTAAATCGCCCAACGACATGCAATCCCGCGTGTGGGATGGCAAGCTTAGCGGTGACGCCTACGATGACAAGTGTGATTTGCCTTCTCCGGCTCATCTGAAATCCGGTAATTCAGCTGGCGCGAGAGCAACCAGCGCACACCGAACATATCGGCCGTGGCACGGAACGCGCGATTGCCCAACCCGTATTTGCTGACCCCGAATTTTCGTGGCCGATGGTTGACCGGAATCTCCACAATTCGAAAACCGGCCCCTTTGACCAACGCCGGAATGAACCGGTGCATGCCCTTGAACGGAACGAGCGCGGGCGCACATTCCCGGCGCATCGCCTTGAGTGTGCAACCCGTGTCCCGCACTCCGTCCTTGGTGTAGCGGCTGCGGACAAAATTCGCGATCCGGCTCGTTAGGCGTTTGACCATGGTATCGCGACGTTTCAATCGATAACCGCACACCAAATCGGCCCCCTCATTGATTTTCTCCAGCAGTTTGGGGATATCGGCCGGATCGTTCTGCAAATCGGCATCGATTAACACAATCACCCGCCCCCGCGCCGCGTTGACCCCGGCAAAGAGGGCCGCGCTTTGGCCCGCGTTCTTTTTAAAACGCAACACTCGAACATTTGGCGCCCGCCCGATCTTCGTTACCGATCGATCGGTCGAACCGTCGTCGATAAAAACAATTTCGTAGTCGGTCCCGGCCAGAGCAGCCTGAAGTTCGTTTTGCAGGAGCGAGATGTTGTCTTCCTCGTTGAAAACGGGAACTACGACTGAAACAGCCGGCGAATCGGCACTCATAACGGCAGAGTTTGATAATTGCGGCACAGGAACACCTGCCATTTCCGGATTGTTTTTCCAAACCGCTCGACCGTGATCGTACCCACTTCTTCGGTGGATTGGAACGCCGCGGTAATATTGTGCGGCAAATGTTTCCCGACTCGACCGCGCACAAAGAGTGCGCTGCGTCCGGCGAATGGATTCATTCCATGTTCTTCGGTGTAACTCTCATCTGAATTTTGCTCGGGAACGGCCGGCGCTTCCACGAACGCATCATAACGCGGCCAGAAGGAAAATTGATTCACGATATCTTGGGACTCGACAATATAGACCGGCGGATGGCCCGGTCCCTCAACCTGTTTGCCACGGAGATAAAAAGAAATCTCAGAGGCGCGATCACGCTCGTCGGCAATCAAAAACAATTCTTCTCCGAGCTTGGCCTGTAAATCATCACGAACTTTTTCCAACTCCATGGTCGCCGATTTCCAGCCGCGCATTCGATCGCTCGGATCGCTCCGAAACAGTCGAATCCCAACGCTTCGCAACAAATCGGTATCCAAAACAATCGCACTCATGACCAGCGCGACGATCAATCCTGTCGCGGCCAGTGGTTTCAACCATTTTCGCGAGTTCATCCGTTCTTCCCAAAACGCCACCGCGAGTAATCCAAATCCAATCATCGCCAGCGCATCCCAGTTTGGGGCCGCCGCCTTATGGAAAGACAGGAAGAAGTAGAAAATGAAAACCGGCGCGCCAAACCAGAATAAAAACAGGATTTTGAATTGTTGATTAATTCGTTTCAGGCGAGCGATGACTGCCCAGGCCACCGCCAGGAACAGAACCGGCGAATAAGTCAAAAAATGTTCGCCGAGAAATGTCACCAGCTCGATCGGGTGCAAACCGAATCCGTGACCGACATCTCCACGTTCGCGCAAATGGCGAAGCGTGATCCAGGCGTGCTCGGCATTCCAAATTATCGGCGGAATCGTGCAGATCAGAAACGCACCAATTAACCAGTACAAACCCGGTCGTTTGAATTCGCTGCGCAGGCGCGGCGCAAAAGCGAGCACGAGGAGCACTGAGACGATTTCGAGGACATTCGTGTATTTCGATAGAAATCCCAGCCCGACCAGAAATCCGGCGGCCGGCCACCACAGCGAAAATTCGGGGGTGCGCTCGCAGGCCAGCCAGAATGCGAACATGGCCGCGACCCAAAAGAAGATCGACAATGGATCGATCGTCATCAGCGTCGCGCCGATGTTGAAGATCGGTGTCAGGTTCAAGGCGATTGCCGCCCACAGGCCGGCCGTTGCGCCAAACAATCGCCGGGTCAGATAGAATACGAGCAATGTCGTGCCGGCCGCGAGAATCGGGCTCCAAAAACGAACGCCGAACTCGGTCGCTCCGAACAAAGCCGTCGTGGACCGAATCGCGAAGGCCACTGCCGGACCTTTGCTGAAATAGGCGGGAGCCAACCGATCCGACCACATCCAATAATGCGCTTCATCGAACTCCAGATCTGTCGCCGGCAAAATCAGCAGCCGGACGACGGTGATTCCAATGATAAATAACCAAACGGCGCGCGTCTTCGTCATTGTTCCGATTGCCCGATTAAGCTGGGATGACGATCAAACCACCTCGGCCACCATCTGGAGGCGGCAAGTCGCCAAAGAGCCTCCAGCGTCGCCAGGAGCAACAGAGTTTCGCCGAAGGCCAAAAACAGAGTGGCCATCACGTCGCTGGGCCAATGCGCTCCCAGATAAACGCGCGAATACATTATGAGCGCCGTGACGATCCAATACAGAGCGCCGCGTCTTCGGTAGAAGAGCGTCAGACACGTCGCGATGACTGTGTTGTTAGTCGTGTGACCCGATGGAAACGATGGTCCGGAGCGATTGCGATCGGTTTGATCTGAAAATCGAATTGTCGGTTGATGAAAAATAGTCAGGAAAGCCGGCGTGGTTGGTTCCAATTGGACCATTCGCACTCTTTCGACCTGTTTCGGCCGATGCCGTCCGATTCTCGTTTTCAAAAGTCCGGTGACCTGCCCGGTGATGATCAGGCATACAATCAGGGCGACCACACAGGCGCGGGCACGAAATCCGCCGAAGACCAAAACGACGATGAAAACCACGGCAAAGAGCGGCTGCCAAATCTCGCTCGCGCTCAGAACCGCCATGAACAAATCCAGAGCCGGATTCGTCCATTTCTCATTAATGACGTGCAATATGCTTTGGTCCATTTGCGCTGGCGGCCATGATACGTGATTCGTTGAAGCGATAAAGCGTTGAAGCGCTGGAAACTTGTGAAATTTGCCCGTCTATTTGTCTGCCTTCTGGGGTGCTCTTCAGCGGTGGCGGCGCCCAACACCTTCCCGCCGGCGAAACAGATTTTGGATTCGGTGCGCGCGCTGGAATCACAGCAGCAACTCGATCTGGATGGGCAGCTGCGCGAAGATGCTCGAGTTGTGCCCTTTCATTTGCATCAAGACGGGCCGCTGATTCGTTACTCATTCACCAGCCCGGAGGAGGTTTTGCAACTGCGACTCGGCGAAAATGGATCGCGCCTGGAAGTCGTCTCGGATAGCGGATCGCAAACCGTTTCGGCTTCAAATCTCGACCAAAAAATTCGCGGAACCGGGGTGACCTACGAAGATCTCGCGCTGAAATTTTTGTACTGGCCGAATGCTGAAGTCATCGGCGAACAAAACGTTCGGACGCAAAACTGCTGGAAGCTGCAACTGCACGCACCGTCCCGGCAATCGCAATACTCGAATGTATTTCTTTGGATCGCAAAGGCGAGCGGCGCGCTCATGCGGCTCGAGGGATACGATTGGAACGGGCAGTTGGCGAAACGATTCGAAGTCGTGTCGGCGCAAAAAATTGAGAACCGCTGGTTTCTCAAGCAGATGCGGATTGAAGAGCTGCAACCCGGCACGAACAAAGTCCTGGCCCGGACCTATCTGGAAATCAAGAGGTAGTGCGATTGAACCCAATCGCCCGAGCATTTGCGGGCGGGCGGTGAACCGCGCCTACCTGCCCCAGGCAACTACCGGTCGTCTCTCGCGGCCTTGACGATTTCCGCGAAACTCCGCGGATCCAGACTGGCCCCACCGACGAGGGCGCCGTCGATGTCGGGTTGGCTCATCAAAACGCGCGCGTTTTCCGGTTTCACGCTCCCGCCATATTGGATGCGAATTTTTTCCGCGGTCGCATCATCGGATATTTCTGAAAGGGTCTGGCGAATGAATACATGCGCTTCCTGTGCCTGCTCCGGGGTCGCGACCCGCCCGGTTCCGATGGCCCAGATCGGTTCGTAAGCGATAACTGTTTCCTGCAATTCTTTTTCGCTGAGCCCCTTCAGACTGCCGCGCAAGTGCAGGCTGAGGATTTTTTCGACGTTGCCCTTGTCGCGCTGTTCCAATGTTTCCCCGACACACACGATCGGTCGCAACGCGGCATCATGCGCGGCACGCACTTTCTTGTTTACGAACTCGTCGGTTTCACCGAACAAGATTCGCCGTTCACTGTGGCCGAGAACGACGTAATGGATAAATAAATCACGGAGCAACGCGGCGCTAATTTCTCCGGTGAACGCGCCATTCTTCTCAAAATACATGTTTTGCGCGCCGACTTTAAAATTCTGCGCCTTCTCGAGGAGCTCGGTCACTTTGGCGAGTGCGGTAAACGGTGGAATGATCACGACTTCAACGTCGCGAATATCTCCGAGCTCGAGCAGCAGCGATTCCACAAACCGCGCCGACTCGCCCTGAGTCATGTTCATTTTCCAATTCGCCGCTACAATTTTTTTTCGCATAAAGTTTTCGACAGAATGAACAGAATCCACAGAATTGGCTCGGACAGAAATCCATTCTGCCTATTTTGTGAATTCTGTCTAAGTCTTCTCCGTCAACGCGGCCACACCGGGCAGTTCTTTACCCTCGAGCAGTTCCAGCGAGGCACCACCGCCGGTGGAAATAAACGTCATCTGGTCGGCCACCCCGGCCTGATTAACCGCAGTGACCGAATCTCCGCCGCCAATGATCGTGACCCCGCTCGTTTCCGCGAGCGCTCGAGCAACCGCAAACGTTCCTTTGGCAAATTCGGGGATCTCAAAAACTCCGAGCGGACCATTCCACAGAATCGTCTTGGCTCGCGCAATTTCCTGCTCGAATTTTGCGATCGTCAACGGTCCGGCATCGAGATTTTGCCAGCCGTCGGGAATTCCATGCCCGGGTGAAAGTTCGCCCGTTTCGCGAATTGGAACGCCAGCCTCAATCTTCTCGGCAATGATCGCGTCGACCGGCAGGACCAACGTCACGCCGCGCTTCTTCGCCAGATCGACCAACTCGTTAGCCAAATCGGTCTTATCGGCTTCGACGCGGCTGGCGCCAATCGCGATCCCTTGCGCTTTGAAAAACGTGTTCGCCATTGCCCCGCCAATCAAAATGGTGTCCGCCTTTTCCATCAGCGCCTTGAGCACCCCGATTTTGTCCGAAACTTTCGCGCCGCCCATGATGACCAGAAACGGCTTGGCCGGACGATCGAGTTCTTCATGCAAATATTTGAGCTCTTTCTCCATCAAAAAACCCATCACGCACGGCGCAAGAAACTTTGTCACCCCGACTGTTGAAGCGTGCGCGCGGTGGGCGCAACCAAATGCGTCATTCACGTAAATGTCGCCGAACCTGGCCAATGCCTCCGCAAATTTGGGATCGTTCGCCTCTTCTTCCGGCTGGAAGCGAAGATTCTGGAGGAGCGCGATGTCGCCGTCCTGCATGTGCCCGACAATCTTTTGCGGCACTTCACCGACGGTATCGTGACTGAATATGACCGGATGATTTATCAAGGTGTGCAAATGATCCGCCACCGGGCGTAACGAATATTTTTCAACCCGTTTTCCCTTTGGCCGGCCGAAGTGCGACATCAAAATCGTTTTCGCCTTGTGCTCGCGCAGATAGTTGATGGTGGGCAAAGCCTCGCGGATTCGTGTGTCGTCGGTGATCTCGACATGATCCCCGTCTTCTTTGATCGGAACATTGAAATCGACGCGAACGAGAACGCGTTTTCCGCGAACATCGACGTCGCGCAAACTGAGTTTATTCATTTCTCACAAAGGTCACAACGGCTCCCAAAGCTCCACTACGTCAAAACGTTGTTGTCCGTTGAGAACCTCAGTGGACGTTGTGTGAGATTCATTTCGCGAGCATTTCCAGCATTTCGACGCAGCGATTGCTGTAGCCCCATTCATTGTCGTACCATCCGACCACCTTCACGAATCGATTGCCGAGCATGATCGTCAACTTGCTGTCAAAGATGCAGGAGTGGGGATTCCCCACGATGTCTTGCGAAACGAGCGGCTCGTCGCTGTATTCGAGCACGCCTTTGTAACTCTTGTCGCCGGCGGCTTCTTTGAACGCGGCGTTGACCGTCTCCACAGTCGCATCTTTCTCCAGCACTGCGCTAAAATCGGTGACCGAGCCGTCCGGCACCGGCACCCGAAACGCACCGCCGTTCAGTTTTCCTTTCAAATCGGGAACGACTTCACCGATCGCCTTGGCCGCGCCAGTGGTCGAAGGAATTATGCTGATCGCCGCCGCGCGGGCGCGGCGCAGATCTTCATGTGGAAGATCGAGAATTCGCTGGTCGTTCGTGTAAGCGTGGATGGTGCTCATGAAACCATAAGCCACCCCGAATTTATCGTTCAGCACTTTGGCCAACGGCGCCAGACAGTTCGTGGTGCAGCTGGCGTTCGAAATGATGGTGTGTTTACTCGAATCGTAAATGTCGTCGTTGATTCCCACACAGATGGTCGCGTCCGGATTTTTCGCCGGCGCCGAAATCAAAACTTTCTTCGCGCCGCCTTTGGAAATATGCAGCTCAGCTTTATCTCGGGAGGTAAAGAAGCCGGTCGATTCCAGCACGACGTCCACGTTTAATTTTTTCCAGGGGAGGTTTGCCGGATCGCGTTCCTTCAAAACCTTAATCTTATGACCACGCACGATGATGTTCTCCTCATCGTGTCCGATCTCGCCGTCGAATTTGCCGTGGACCGAGTCCCATTTAAGCAAATGGGCAAGCGTGGTGGTGTCGGTCAGGTCGTTGATTGCCTGGACGCGCTCGACTTGTTTTTGCGACATCGCGCGCAACACGTTGCGACCGATTCGTCCGAAGCCGTTGATTCCGTAATTAGCCATAGAGCAAGAGGGTTAAATCGTTGAAGGGTTGAAGAATTACACCGGTAACCGGAAAACGCCAGATGCTCAACTTTTCAATCTGAGTTAACTAATTTGGCGTTGAAGGTTGAGCGTTGGACGTTGAACCTTGGTGGATGAGGACCTTGGTCGCGTTTGGCCTGGTGTGCCTGACGCTCATCGCCGAATCATTCAATGCGCGCCATTCTTCACCCGTGATTCATATTCTTGTTCTCGGAGACAGTCTGTCGGACGGGCTTTCTCTCAAACGCGAGCAAGCCTGGCCCGCGCTGCTGATCCCCAAATTCCGTGGGGCTGGAATGGAAGCTGAGATTCGCAATGTCAGCAAAAGCGGGGACACAACTGCCGGCGGACTGGAGCGGATCGACCGCCGTCTCGATACCAGGATCGACATTTTCGTATTGGAGCTGGGTATCAACGATGAATTTCGCGGGGTCCCAATTGACGACATCCGAGCCAACCTTCAGGAAATCATCGACCGGGTAAAACGATCGAATCCGCACGCACGCCTGGTTATCTGTGGGATGAAATGGCCCGACCACGCGCCTGACGAAACCGTGGAATCCTTCGGCCGAATGTATGGCGAACTGGCGGAAAAGAATCATGCCGCGCTCGTTCCGTTCCTGCTGGAGGGCGTCGTCGGCGATCCGTCGCTCAATCTGCCGGATGGATTTCATCCGAATGCTGCCGGGCACAAGATCCTGGCCGAAAATGTCTGGCGGGTTCTCGAGCCAGTCGCGCGTGACGTTGCCGCACAACATTGAAGCCGGTCGTGAGAAGCTCGGTTGAGGTTGGAGAAGCGTTTGCGCCAGGTGGCTGTTTAAAAAGTTCGGCGTCTGACATCCCGCCATGCCGGACCGCGTCAACGACTCGCGGCCGTTCGAATTTCATCCGCGCGCCGCTCTGCGCCGCGATCCTTGGTTCGTTCGTTGGCACTTCCTCGGCGCTCGACATTCGCTACTGGGTTTGGCAACGCGATGACCCGCTCGATCAAAACGAAATTGCCGAGCTCAAGACCCAAAACGCCGAAACGATTTATTGGCAGGTGGGTGAGCTGGAAAACAGCGGAGATAACTGGCATTGGAAAGCGCGGTTCGATTTTCCCGAGTCCGATGAGAACGGAATTCGTTTCGTTCCGGTGGTGCGCCTTGTCTCGCGCGAACGTCAACCATTCTCACCGGCGTCTCTCGCGGCATTGGTCGCGCGATTAACTGCCATCGCGCGCGACCATGATGAATTGCAACTGGACTATGACGCGCCGGACCGTTTGCTCTCAGAATATTCCGCGGCCCTAAAACAAATCCATCAGATCGCGCATCGGCTGACCATCACCGCGCTGCCACATTGGAGCCGCCCCGATTGTCTGCGCACTTTAGAATCAAGCGTCGATGAATTTTTGCCGATGCTTTACGATTTTGAAGGCGAACCGGCGCTGAAGAATGATTCACCGCTGCCGCTGATTGCGCCGCAAAAAATTTCAAAATTGATCGCCGACTGGCGCGCTTGCAAGAAAACATGGCGGGCCGGGCTGCCGGTTTTCGCCCGGCTTAGCGTTTACGATTCCAATGGCAAGCTGCGCGGACAGATTCGCAACTGGAACTGGGACGAATTGTGTTTCAATCGCAGTTTTCGGATGGCCCGGGCCGGCCAATTCGAAACGTTTGCCCTTTCCGTCATCCGACCGGGGGCGATTGCGAACACGCCCATCAATCCCGGAGAACAAATCATTGTGCGCGAAACCGATCGCCAGGCCTTGCGCGACGCAATCGGTGCGGCCGTAAATGCCGGCGCGAAAAGTGTCGTCTTCTTCCGCTTGCCGGATGCGAGTGCATCGAGTGGCTGGTCGCTGCGTCAAATTGCGCATCTCGACGCGTCCCCCAGGTTGCATGCGCGATATTCCGCGGTGGAGCAGTCTCTAGAGTTGTCCAACGAGGGAGACGCCGATCTGGAGCCGGTTTTCCCGGGGAAATCCGGAAGAGACGGCGGGTATTCATTGGAAGTTCAGTCGGAGGCAGCAATCTTTCGCGAAGCACATGCGGGAGATTTCGCCGGCCTAACGAGTTATACGGGCGAAAAGCAGGTGGCGATTCCGTTCGCCACCCGCTGGCAATTGAAGTTCTCGCAACTCCGTTCCGGGCAAAAACTGACCAGCGGGTTGATTCAGCTCGCGCCGGGGGCGGATTTCCGGCAGGCTCGTTACCGAATCCTGAACTTGGAAGGAGGTTCGTCGTGGAAAAACTTCGAATAAGGGCCGCGGCGTTAGGCGGCTGTTGTTTTCTTATGGCAACGTGGTGTGACGCAACCATGCCCGGTGGCACCGAATTTCCCGCCACCCTGTTCGACACGCTGGATATGTTGCCGGGCAAATCACTCGGCGAAATTTTCGTCGAGACTTCCGACATCAAACCGCCGGCCGAGTCCTGGGACGAAAGCAAGGTACGCGAACTGGCCGATCAACTCGGCAAGAAGCCTTTGCCGGAGTTGTTGAAGTCGGCCGACGAACTGATCGCGCAGGCTCGCGCGTCCTACACGCCGGGCAGTGACTATTGCAACATTGCGCACGACGTCCACGACGCCGTCGCGGTGTCCGCGGACAATCCTGCTGCCGCCCGGCAATACATCTTGGCACGTCTGGACGGTAATTTTTTTAACGATAATCTCGATGGGAAGGCGGACGCGGCTAAAGGTCAGATTAAAGCCAATTGGCTCTATGCTGCGGGTGCGGCGCTCTTTCGCGGCGGAGACCGGACTGATTGTCAGAGATGGTTTGATCGTGTGGTAAAGGAATTCCCCAAGACGCCCCGTGCCGAGGCGGCGATGTTCTTGAATGCGCGCTGCGCGTTTTCGGCCACACGTTCTTCGACCGGCGATGACGTGTCGGAAAATTCACCACCCGATCCCGCGGTGATCAAGGCGCGCAAGGTCGCCACCGCGAAGTTCGAAGCGCTGCGCAAAAAATACCCGCGCGGGCAGTTCGATGCGGACGCCCTTGGCTGGTTAGGCGCGCTGGCGTTCGATTCGAAGGATTATCTCAAGGCGCTCGATGACTACATTGCCCAGGCTGAATCGCCCGGTCATCCGGAAACGTTGCTCAGCGCCATTTACAATTGTGAAAAATCTCTCGCTCATCTTGCCCCGAAACCGGGCAGCGACGCGGCCTTTGCGCTGATTGCGCGCCATCCGCGAATGGCGATGGCGTTTACTTATCTCGTGTTATCCGCTCCCGAGGCCGACAATTACGATGGCAAATGGGATAACCCGGCCGACGTAAAGAAGTGGCGACGCGCGATCTTGCCGCGGATCGCAGCCGCGGCGGCCAAGCAAAAGGACAGTTACAAATCGGGCGACTGGCAGCCGCGATACCTGGCGATGCTGGTGCACGCGGCCAGCATTTCCGGAAATCAAACGCAAGCCCTCCAGTTGTCGCAGATTTCTCCGGAACAATTGAATAAGAGCGACGATTTGTTGCTCGCTCGGGCGATTGTTTTGCAACGATCGAATAAGACAGGCGAAGCCATCGACGCGTTTCAAACGTTTCTCCGCGCGTTTCCGAAATCCGGAATGGCTCCAGGGGTGAAGATCCGCCTCGCCTTGGCGCTGCAGGACAATCATCAAGCAAGCGAAGCGATCGCCATGTTGCGTGATTTGCTCGCGACGAATACCGCAAACAAAACGGGACCGGACGAAGAAACAAAAGACAGCGGAGGGGACAAGAGTGAAAACTCGGACCAAGAAAAAGAGGAGAGCGGATCGTCGGACGACGGAGCGACCGGCTGGGGAAAACAAGATCCGAACGAGTGGACTTACACTCGCTATATGGAGGACAGCGAAGGGTATCCCAATGGCGAGAAAGATTGGAACGTGGCGGATAGCTCGGCCTATCAAAACCTGTCCGGCGCGGATGAAGAACAGGTCGATCAGCTGATCGATACACTTTTGAACTTTGCCCCGCTGGCCGAACTCGCGGCCGCGCCGGACGACAAAAATTTGGACGCCGAAGGCAAACAACGCGTTCGCCTCATTTTGGCTGAACGTTACCTGGTCGCCGAAAATTTTGCGGAAGCGAAGAAATACATCAGCGATCCGCATCGGCTGGAGATCATTTCGGGGCTCGAGAAATTGACGAACGACAATAGCAGCAATGGGACGTCCCAGGAAAAGGCCGGCCGCATGATGCAAATTGGCAATGCCTGGGCGGAAGCGCGTGGTTTGCTTTTGCGTTTGCCGCTCGATACCGAATTGCATAACGGCGACCCCGTTTCCGGTTTGCTCCGTCGTGAAAACGGCAAGGCGCTTCATTTCGCCAGTGCTGAGGATCAATTGGACGATCGAGACGAACTTCATCATGCCTCGCGATGGTGGATGCGGGCGGCACGACTGGTGCCGGGCAGTCCGATTTCCGCAAAAGCGCGCGTGAAAGCGCTGGAAGCGTTGCCGCTGATTGCGCGCGCCTCTCTTTATGGCGAACAGCGCGCACGGGAGATCAAACTCGAGTTGGTGTCGCGTGAAATTTACGACAAGCTGCGCGCGGAATCGCCGAACTCGAACGAAGCCAGGCGACTTGCGGCCTATTGGAGTGTCCCGCCGGAAGAGAAGCCTGCTCCCGATGCGCCGCCGCGCGACCTCATTACAGCCGAACCGCCGCTCGTCACCTGCGATCAGACGGCCGCTCCCATGGGCTATCCTTTTCCAGACGACGATGCATTCAAAACTCTCCAGCCGAAGTCTGCGACCGACGAAAAGGATTACCATTGGTGGAACGGCTTGAATTATGAGGTGAAAAACCTGCGCGGTAACGCCGATCTTAAAAAAGCGCGAGACGCCGCTCATTCAGTTCGCGAGAATCTTTCAAACATCGCGGATGCCACTCTGGCCAACTGCTTGGACGACATCGTCCAGTTCTTGTCCGAACCAAACCTCCCTTCCGACGCGCCCCGGATCGCTTACGTAAATCTTCGTCTCGACCTGTTGCACCGGACCCATTGGGAAGATTCATCGGTTGATCCCGGCATTTCGGTGGAGGACAAAGACGAAGCTGTGGCCGCGGAAATCGACAAACTGGAAAACGACCCAGAGTTCAATGCATTTCACGATTACCTTGATTTTTGCCGGATCGGTTTGGTCGCGGGCACAAGTACCCAAGAGGACACCGATATTCACGACGCGAAAGACCTGGAACAGCCTGTGACCTATTCCTCGCGCGATTTTGAAGAAATCGAAAAAATGACGCGCGATTTTCTGGCCAAGTATCCGAAGAGCCACAAACGAGAGGCCGCGATGTTTGTCCTCGCGCGGGCTATTTATTCGCTTTCCAGTCCGCACCTTCTTTGCGTCGGCACGCAAATCCCGGGAGCGGGCAAGAATGACGTGATCGACGTGGTGCAAAAATCATATCGAAAACAACCGTTCAACGCAGACCACATCCTGAAGGCGCTCGATGATTACGACCGGGAATTTCCAAAGGGGCGATATGCGGCCGATGTGCACGATATGCGGGCCGCGACTTTCTGGCGAATGGGAAATTGGGACAAAGCGCTGGAACTGACGATGGCGCAGGTCGGCGATCAATCGCATCAAGACCTGATCGGAAATGCCCAGATCCGGTTGGCCAACATTTTCGCCGAGCTCGCCAACATGGATCACCGGGCAGACGTCCTCGAAGCAATTCGGGCGCGTCCTGCCAGCGTGCCATATCTGGCTCAATATGTCGGCGCGGCCACCGAGGATCGCGGACATCCGTTGAGGTATCTGCAAAAATACCTGAGCGATCAGTTCCATTTCAAAGTGCCGCGACCTCCGCAAGAACGGGAGATTGCTGCAAATTCAACGACATCCGGCGGCTCGTTGGCCAGCGTTCATTAATATATATGGACCCAGCTCGACCTGATGATCGCGACCCGAGCGATCCCTTCACTCCAGTTCACGGCGACAAACCGGTGTTGGAAACAATTGAGATCGCAACCGCAGGCGAGGATTGCGATGAATGCGTGCGCAAACTGCGACCCGTCCTGATGAAGATCGAGGGCGTAAAAGATGTGCAGATCGATCTGCCGGACGAACGCGTCATTGTGAGTTTCGATGCGCGCAAGACTCACGCGCCTGACTTGCACGACGCGATTTTAAAGAGTGGCTACAAGCCATCGCCCATTTCGGGCGATTGACTCAATCGCCCGGAGCTGGCCGGGAAGACCGGGCGGTTCGGTGAACCGTTCCTACCTTGTTTGATTTAAATCAAATCGCAGGTTGTTGCTGGGTCAGGCAATGGAACGTGCCGAGCCCCCAAATTAGCTCACGACAATCAATCCCAACGATGCGTCGGTTCGGGAAACATTTCCGGATCGTTGCCAAGGCCGCTTCGTCAGCCGGATCATCGAATGACGGCACAAGCACGCAGGAATTCGCGATATAGAAATTGGCGTAGCTCGCGGGAAGACGTAACCCTTCGCGCTCAATTTTTTTCGGCATCGGCAGGGTGAGAATTTCCAGCGGTTCACGCTTCGATTCGGACGAGACGCGTCCCTCAAGAGTGATGTTCATCTGCCGCAAACGCTCCAGATTTTGCCGAAGCGGCTCATAATTTTCGTCGTTAGCATCGTTCTCAACTACCGTGACAACTTTCCGCTCCGAAACGAACCGCGCGAGGTCGTCAATGTGACCGTCGGTATCGTCGCCGGCGATGCCATCTCCCAGCCACAGTGTTTCCTTCACTCCGAGAAAATCGCGGAGACGCTGTTCGATTTCGCCGCGTTTCAGGCTCGGATTGCGGTTCTTGTTCAGCAGGCAGGATTCGCTGGTGAGCAACGCGCCGGCGCCGTTCACTTCGATCGAACCGCCTTCAAGGATCATGCGCGGATAAAAAACCGGCAGATTAAAAATCTCGCTGACGCGTGTCGGCACCACCTCGTCGAAGTTGAATGGCGGATATTTATTCCCCCAGGCGTTGTAATCCCAATCGACGACAGCGAGCTTTGGATCTTCGTCGCGGGTCAGAAAAATCGGGCCGTGATCGCGGCACCATGGCTCGTTCGTCGGGATTTCATAATAGGTAATCTTCTCGTTAGGCAATCCGTCGAGAACCGCACGCGCTTCCGCTTCGTGAGCGCCATTGCAGACGTTGATGTTGACCGGCTCGCTTTCGATCAGAGCCGCGACCATTTGGCGTAGCGTCGGCATGACCCGATCGAACGATCCGGGGAAGCTGATGCCTTCTCGGCGCGGCCAGGATAACCAGGTTGCGGCATGAGGAGTCCACTCCGCCGGCATGCGGTAACCGAGAGTGGCTGGAGTTTGCGATTCCATCGGGCAAACGTCCAACGCTCAACGTCCAACGTCCAACGCCGAAATTCGCAATTAAGCGTTCTTCGGTTTGTAAATGGCGCCGACAATTGCACCGACGACGGACATTTCGATCAAACCATTGATACTCTGTAGGACAAGAAGCATTGCTGGAAAAGGTTGCAGGGCGTAAACGGCCATGCGGAAACCGATGGCGCCCAGTTCCAACAGCAAACCCAGCCGGATGCCAGCGCCGATACCGTTTCCGGTGAAGCCGCTCGCGTAAATGGCGATAAAAGAAATGAGAATGAGGGCTTGGCCAATCAGGATCCAGTGAAAGAGACCGACCATTTCGGCACGTGGCCGGAGGAGGCTGGCCGCTTCCGCGTAATAGCCTCTCAGCACCAGGTGGTTCACCAGAAATCCCCAGACGAACATGAAAATATAGGCTGCGATGAACGCGAGAAGGGACCGTTTCATAGAATCAAGCGGCGACGGGGGAGAGCGGTTTGTCAATTGCGCCGACCAGCGCAGCCATCATGGCAAAGCAAATCAGTCGTTTGTGAATCATGCCGTCTTTTACTGCGATTCGTTAGGCCTTGTCGATTCGAAAACTTTATTCCTGGATCCCCGGAATATGGCCGTAACCGACAAAAACGGGATGCAGATCTCCGGCGAGATTTGCTTTTGAACGGTGGACGTTGAAATCAAAAACACTCACGCCATTGCGCGATTCGCCCTGATAAACGCGGCCGTCACTCGAACCCACCATGATCCGGTTCCCGGTTTTCTTTTCCCGTCCAATATAAATCATGGTGTGAGTGATCGGCGGGTCCCGTTGGACCGAATAGGTGCCGGTCCAAAAAAGCAAATCACCGGGACGAAGTTCGTCGAGTTCGTAACTATCATCCCTCTCGCTGAGCACCGGCTCGAAAGCGTGAATCCGGCGCAGCCAGTTGTATTGCTCGGTCGAATCGCGCGGAACGTCCTTAAAGCCATTCTGCCTGAGAACAAAATAGACGAACCCGGAGCAATCCATCCCACCGGTGTCCGGATCATCCGAGCCATATTTATAAGTGAGGCCCCGAGTGGTGAGTTCCAACGCGGCAGTCAGAACCTTTTGGACTTTCTCGGGATAACTGTCGAATCCCCTGATCTGATCCGTAGCAACAGTCGCATTTGGCGCGCGATGTTTTTCTGTTGGCGCAGGTGTTTGTTTCGGCGTCTCGTTAGCCAGCGGCGATGGAGTCGCCGAAGGTGAAATTTCCGGGGTTTCCAATGGTTCTGGCGAGGGCGACGCCTTCCTTTTGTGATGTGGCGATTCGGTCGGCGTCGTCACAGAGCTTTTCTTCTTTTTCGGAGTGGATGTCTCCTCTTCCGCTGGAGGTGAGTGCTTCTTTTTTGGCGTCGGCGACGGCGATTCTCCTTCCTCGGCCGGGGTCCGCTTCTTTTTCGGGGCGGGAGTTGGCGATTCCTCCGCTTTCGACGGTGTCCGTTTCTTTTTGGGGGAAGGACTCGGCGGCTCTTTCTCGCGTGGCGTGGGAGATTTCTTCGGAGCCGGGGTGGGGGTCGGCGATTTCTTGTTACTGGAGGTCGTCTTCTTTTTTTTGGGTCTGGGAGTGGGCGTTGGGCTGGCGAAGATTTTCTTGAGCGCGCCGCCTAACGAATCGTCTGTGGCGCCCGCGGACACCGAAACCGACACAACGATCGAGAAAAAAATCAGCGCACGAACCAGCATGGTCAGCATTAGACGGGATCGATGGTTGATTTCTTGAATCGTTAATCGTCGCGGCTCGACAGAGTCTCGCCCCACCTTACCTTGACGAATGCGCGCAACGGCCCTCACTCTGGTAAGCCTGCTGATTTGTGATCTCTCTGCACAAGCCCAAATCGACCGGATCACGGGAAGAAATTTCGCTACCCGCTCGGAAGTTCTCGGGCGACACGGAATGGTTTGCACCAGTGTGCCCGCCGCCACCCAGGTGGGCATAGAGATTTTGAAACGCGGCGGCAACGCGATCGATGCCGCAATTGCGGCCAACGCCACTCTCGGCCTGATGGAACCGGTCTCGAATGGAGTCGGAGGCGATTTGTTCGCGATCGTTTACAGCGCCAAAGAAAACAAGCTTTACGGAATCAACGGGAGCGGACGATCGCCCCTTGGTCTGAGCTACGAGCAGATGAAAACGGAATTGGAAAAACTGCACGCTGCCAACGAATCAGGCGGTGAAGATCTAAGAATTCCGCCGACCGGAATGTTGCCCATCAGCGTGCCGGGATGTGTCGATGCGTGGGCGGAATTGCACAAAAAATTCGGGAAACTGAAATTGAGCGACGATCTTGCGCCGGCGATTCGTTATGCCGAAGAAGGTTTCCCGGTCACAGATTTAATTGCCTATTACTGGGCGTTCGGTCCGCGCATCTACAAAGATCTGCCGGGCGCATTTCTTCAGACCTACACGCTCGATGGAAAAGGCCGCACTCCGGGCAAGGGCGACATTTTCAAAAATCCGGCGCTCGCGAATACGCTGCGGTTGATCGGCGAGAAAGGTCGCGACGCATTCTACCAAGGCGAGATTGCAGACAAGATCGACCAGTTCATGCGAGAGAATAACGGCTTTCTCCGCAAAGCGGATTTGGCCAAGCACAGCAGCACGTGGGTCGAACCAGTCTCCACGAATTATCGCGGCTACGATGTTTACGAGCTTCCGCCAAACGGACAGGGAATCGCCACGCTGCAGATTCTCAACATCCTCGAAGGATTCGATTTGAAAGCGATGGGGCGAAATTCGCCCGACACGTTGCACACCATGATCGAAGCGAAGAAGTTGGTCTGGGCTGATCGGGCAAAGTTTTATGCCGACCCGGCGTTCGCGAAAATTCCGGTGAAGAGCCTGATTTCCAAGGAATACGCTGCCGATCGCCGGAAACTAATCGATCCCAATCACGCGGCGAAGCAGGTCGAGCCGGGAACTCCAGCGCTCGAGCAAGGCGACACAATCTACCTGTGCACAGCGGATGACGAGGGCAACATGGTCTCGCTCATCCAAAGTAATTATCGCGGCATGGGGAGCGGAATTGTCGTGCCTGGACTTGGGTTCATGTTTCAGGACCGCGGACAGCTGTTTTCGATGGAGCCCGGTCACGCAAACGTTTATGCGCCGGGCAAACGACCGTTTCACACCATCATTCCCGGCTTTGTGATGAAGGATGGAAAACCGTGGGAAGCGTTTGGGGTGATGGGTGGCGGAATGCAACCACAAGGCCACGTTCAAGTGTTGACGAATCAGATCGATTTTGGATTGAACGTGCAGGAAGCGGGCGACGCGTCGCGCTGGCAACATGAAAGCGGACAAGAACCAGTGGGGAGCGGTGTGACGGAAGGAAATGTCAAAGTCACGCCAGCCGGTTTTGTTGATGTCGAAAGCGGAATTCCCTACGAAACCGTGCGCGAATTGAAAAAGCGCGGACACGACGTGCGTTTTGATGTGGGCGGTTACGGCGGATATCAGGCGATCAAGGTCGAGACGCACCAGGGCCAGCGAGTTTACGCCGGCGCGAGTGAATCGCGGAAAGACGGAATGGCCGCGGGTTACTGAAGTTAAAAATTCGAATTTCTCATTTCGAAATCCGAAACAAATTCGAAAGAACGAAATCCCAAATCAGAATAAAATCTCAACTCACGCGGCACTTTTTTTGTTTCGGGATTCATGCTTGTTTCGAAATTCGATATTCGAGCTTCGGGTTTTGCTGGCGCAATTCATCGCGATCTTGTTTACCGCGAGTGATTATTGCACCATTCCCCGACCATGGCGGCTGAGCCCATATCGATCCAACGCGCCGAACAGGTTGATGATCAGCTGGTTCGCGGGATCGGAATTCCCGCGCTCACGGCGAACATCGTTAGTTCAACCATCGGCGCCGGCATTTTCGTAATTCCGGCTACGGTTGCGCTGGGACTCGGGCCGGCTGCGCCCGTTGCGTTCGGCGTTTGCGCGGTGGCAATGGTTTTGTTTGTCACTTGTTTTGCGCTGGCCGGCAGTCGTGTCTCACTGACCGGAGGATTGTATGCCTACGTCGAGGTCGCTTTCGGCAAGTACGTGGGGTTTCTCGCCGGCATCCTCTATTTTTTAACCGCGTTGGGCGCGGTGGCCGGAGTGGTAAACGTCCTCGCCAATTCAATCGCGCTGACGATCCCGTTTCTCGGCGGTCCGATGATGCGAATCCTGGTGATGTTCACCGTTTATGCGGTGCTGGTCTTGATCAACATTCGCGGTGTTCGGCAAGGCGCCGGCGCGGTGACAGTGATCACCGTCGCCAAAATTCTCCCGCTAGCCCTGTTCATCTGCGTCGGCCTGTTTTTCGTTCACCCGGAGAATCTCAAATTTGTTGGTTGGCCGGGCAGTAAAGCGTTGGGTGACAGTGTCATTCTTTTGATTTTTGCTTTTGTCGGTATCGAGGTGGCGCTCATTCCGAGCGGCGAAGTGAAAAATCCGGCGCGCACGGTGCCGAGATCCGCATATCTCGCGCTCATTATCACCACAATCATTTACATTCTTATCCAGGTGGTAGCGCAAGGAACGCTCGGCGCGGATCTGGCAAACCCGGCTTTTAAGGATGCGCCTCTGGCCGCCTCGGCGCTGCGCTTTCTCGGTCAGATCGGGCGCACGATTTTATTGGCCGGGGCGACCATCTCCGCATTCGGCTTCGTCACGAGTGATATTCTCAGTTCACCGCGTTTGATCTTTGCCTTCGGCCGCGACGGAGCGTTACCGCGATGGTTTGCCCATGTGCACCCGCGCTATCGATCTCCCGATGTGGCGATCGTGACCTATGCCACGCTCGCGTTTCTTCTGTCGCTCACTGGGACTTTCGAACAATTGGCGGTTCTTTCCAACGTGGCTGTCCTCCTCATGTATCTCCTTTGCTGCGCGGCGTGCTGGTTACTCATGCGCCGAAATGTTCGCAGCGACGGAACGCCGTTTACCTTCGCCGGCGAGAAAATCGTTCCGGGTCTGGCGATCATCGCAATTTTTTGGATCCTGGCGCACGCGACGGTGCGCGAATTCGCCATCAACGCCATTGTGCTAATCGTCGCTTCGATTTTTTACGCAGCGACCAGCAGATTAAGGCGAACTAGTTCGTGATTGTTTGAGTTCAGTCAGTTTCTGCTCCGCTTTATTCACCGCGGATTTGTGGCCACTGCCCAACGCGAGAAGTTTTTGCTGACGCTTGAGATTGTTTTCGGCCGCCTCGAGCTCGGCTTGTTCTTTTTTGGCGGCAGCAGAATGAGCCGCGGCAATGGCTCGCGCCAAATCGACGTCATGCTGGGTCGAATCAATCTTCGGCGTCGGAGATACTGTTTGCCGGGTCGCGTCCTGATCGGCAAGTGTCTGTCCTTTGGCTTCCGCCAATCGCGCGCTCTGCAATTCGGCTTCGAGTCGCACGACCTTGAGCTGACGCGTCTCCGCTTCGACCTTGGACAGCGCACCAATCTTGTAAAAACGTTCGGCACTGGCCGCGCTTCGTTTCGCGCGCTCCAAAGCTTTCTCGAGCGGCCCGATATCGAGTGGCGTTGGAGCGTCTGATTTTTCCGGCGCCGTCTCGTTCTTGAGATTTTGCGGCAAGATATCCGGTTCCACCTCGAACGACGGCTCCGGATCCTGAGCCAATAGAGAACCGGCGCAGATCAGCAAGACGGCGCAGCCGCGAACCATGGGAGAATTTTACGCCGAATCGATCATGCAGGAAAGAGGACGAAAAAATGGCCTGATCTGGTGCGCTAGCGACGGTTAGAGGCGTCCCGGTCGTGCCCCATCACTCCGCGGACGACGCTGTGCCGGCCAAGTCCGGCGAAATCCAGGGCTGAGCCTCGCAAAATCGTAGCGCCCGATTCGGTTTTCGCCGCAATCGGACGCGCCAGCGCCGCCGCATGCGATGCCATCGGACTGGCCGAAGTTATTTTTGCGGACGCGCGTGTCGTGCACGCTTTGGGCGTTGATTTCGCAGATCTCGGCAGACGCGAAGTGAACGTGGAGATACTGCGAGATCGGCGCGTTTGAGAAGTAATCGCCCGCGAGAGCCTACTGCCGCGAATACTTGATGATGCAGAAGATATCGCCGACGAACCACCTTCTCGCGAGCCCGACGGCCCGGATGAGTCGCCGCTCCGGCCAGGATTAAATCCCAGTTGGCCGGAAGTCGCGCCCGACGCGTTTTCAGAATTACCGGTAGCCGATGACGAAGCAGACGCGGAACTCACCCGACGATTTGGTTGTTCCGCAAGCGCAGGCGACAGCAAACGCGCGAGCCGATGTTCGTCCTGGTCTCCGCCGATTCGATCGCGACTATTCTCGAAGGGTTTTTGGTAAAGATATTCACGCCCGCCCAAGAGGGGTTTCCGACGCTGTTCCGGAGTTTCAAAAAAGTAAACTGTGCAAATGAATCCGGAAATTACCGTCAACAGGGCAAAGATAATGTTGGACCAATCAGACCAGCTGATCCGGAGCCCGTGATATCCGTGCAGCAGATTGTTTCCGGTGGCGACCTCGAATCGGGGATTGTGCAGTTCGGTTTGCGGAGATGTCGCTGTGCTCGCGGGGTCTTTGATCAGGCCGCGAATGTCGATTTCCCCGGTTCGCAGTTGATGGGGGGGTTGAGCCGCCATGGTCGGATTTTTCAGCACAAATCATTCCGGCCGCAGGTCCAAATCAGCTCTCTGGCGAAACAATTTCGCGAAGATTTTTCTTGGCATTGGCCCTTTTTTTGGCATATGAGCGGGCTCGCCAAGGCTGTGCATCTCTTCGTTCCTAGATTTTTAATGGGTGCGACGCTTTCCGTCGTGCTGGCTACATCAGCGTCCGCTTCGCCGAATTCAGGTGCAACGCGAACGGTGGGTCTGGTGGATTCGCTGCAGACTAAGATGAGACCGTCCTATCTGTTTCCCAGTTCGGGACCCACCGTGCCGGGTAACTCTGCGTGCTTGCGCCTTGGCGGCCAAGCGGCTGCGCCGGCCAATGCGCCTCTAGCCGTGAAACGGGCTATTTGGGCGGCAAATCAGCTTCGAACGAAACCGTACCGATGGGGTGGCGGGCACAAATCGTTCGCGGATACGGCCTACGATTGTTCCGGCACAGTTTCGTACGCGCTCGGCGCTGCCGGCCTGATTCCTTCGCCGATGAGTTCGTCTGACTTCCGACGCTTCGGGCAAGGTGGTCGCGGCAAGTGGATCACGGTTTACGCACGGAACGGTCACACCTACGCCATTATCGCCGGATTGCGATTGGACACGACTCCCTATATCACCGCGCACGATCGCTGGGCTCCGCGCTGGCAATCCACCGTGCGCGTTCCTGCGCTGGGATTCGAGGCACGACATCCCGTCGGTTTGTAATTGGCCGCCGGTTGCGGCAAGATCGCCAATCACAAGGTCTCGTTCCATCTACGACGGATTTGCGCGCTTGGAACTTCGAACGCTTCGCGCTCTAAAATCGCCTGCGGGAATTCAAAAATTTCTCGATGATCTCCCGTACAATCTCAGCATCACCGCGCGTTCGCCAAAGAAGGTTCTCGAAGACCGAACGGCTTCGTGTTTGGAGGGCGGCATTTTCGCGGCCGCAGCTTTGCGCGTGCTGGGATTCCCGCCGTTGATTTTTGATCTGGAGGCCGATCGCGATACCGATCACGTCGTCGCGATCTTCCAGAGGCGCGGACATTGGGGCGCCATCGCCAAATCGAATTTCACCGGATGCCGTTATCGCGAACCGGTTTACCGCAGTCTGCGCGAGCTCGCGATGAGCTACTTTAATATTTACTTCAACCTTCGGTTCGAGCGCACGTTACGAAGATATTCGCGCCCGGTGAATCTGGCACGCTTCGACCGTCTCGAATGGATGACAACAGACAAGCCGATCTGGTTCATTGCCGAACATTTGTGCGAGATTCCGCACGTCTCCTTGCTCACCCCGGCGATGGAGCGGAATCTCACCCGATTGGATGCGCGCACGGTCAAAGCGGAAATGACCGGCCATCTGAAACAGCAGGATTAGCCGGCGCAGATTTGCGTCGCGATTTCTTCGGCTTCCTGTTCGAGCGGCGCGTTGTGATAACCGTAGGTTGCGCATTCACTGAGGTAATCACGCAGGAACGGAACGATACCGCCCAATCGCTCATATTGAGATGTGTGCGCGAGCTCGTGCGCGAGCAAATGACGGTCGTCCCAGCAATCCCGCCTGATAAATACGCCGTAATTTAAGGTCAGACCGGATGGCGCCTGCGGAAAAAATACCATTTCATCGGAAGCAAATCGCCGCAACGAATCTGGCGGCGCCGGAATTTCATCGACCAACAGCACTCGCACTCGCTCCGGCTCACGAACACCAGCTTCTCGAGCATCTTCGGCTTGCGCCGGCGAAAGAGGGGCGCCGTTGCGCAGAATCAACTCCTCCTGTTTTTGCGCCCACTCAGCGGCCAATAGCTGATGGGCTAGGGTATCGCAACGCATCCGGCCTTCAGTAGCAAGAAGCCCGCCCGACAAGGTACTTTTTGCCCTGAGCCAAAGGTCCGAATATCCGCGGAAACGCTGCTGTCTAAGGTGGGAAATAGCAATGAAGCCACTAGCTGCACGATTACCTGCCACGGCGCTCTCGGTCGGTGCAATGGTCTCGAGCGCAAACGCCGTCGGGGGGTCGGTCGAAGTTGGCGACCGGCCGTATTACAGCCACGGCCCTACCTAACGTTCAGCAAATCGGACGAGCCCAATTGGGGGCGAGGACGGTGAGTGCTGGCGCGGCACTATCACGCGCGCGGCGGCGATTTCGTTTTCTCATCGTTGGCCGGCCGCTCGACGGGTGTAGCGTAGACTCATGAGCGTTCAGGTCTACGGATGCAATCATGTCGCCATCGAGGTGGACGACATCGAAAAAGCGGTCGCGTTCTACCAGGACGTTTTCAATCTCGAGCAGCTCGATGAGGGCGAAGGCGATGCTTTTTTCAAACTCGGGGAGCATCAATTTCTCGCGATCTTCGAGGTGGACAAGGTTCAGCCCGCGAACGTGCGCCATTTTGGAATCATGGTGCGCGACGCGAAACAGGTTGATGAAGTACGCGAGAAGCTAACCAAAAAATACAAACTGAAACTCGAAGCGCCGTTTCGTTGCGACTTTCGGGATCCTTGGGGCAATCGAATCCAGGTAGTGGATCTCCATGACGAGTCGTTGGTCTGGCTTTTGCCTTATCGGGAAGTGCAGAAGGCGGGAATAACGTTTGACAACTAAGACGGGACGTCGGCGCGGCCGGACGAGCCGATTCTGCCCTCGTTCCAAACTCGTTAGGCTATGCCAAAGCTTGCGAGCAATGCGTTGACAATGGTATTTGTTAATGTTGGTTCCGTCACTTTGTGCGGTTTCAAATCAACTCCCCTAAAGTAATCCATCAGATCTTCGAGTCTGAGGTCGTGGTCGTGAATCTCGAGACTGGCGTCTACTACAGCCTGCGCGCGTCCGGCGTCGATATCTGGCGCGGGCTTGTCGCTGGATTATCCGACGCCGAGATAACTTCCAAATTCGATTCGCCGAAGGCCAAGACTGCGATTCGCCAATATCTTCAGCAGCTCGGGAGCGAACATTTGATCGTTGAAATCGTGGACGAGAGTCACGCCGTTCACACGGATAAGGTGAAGATCGATCATCCTTTTGCCGATCCTGTGCTCGAGAAATTCACCGACATGCGCGAAATGTTGTTAATCGATCCCATCCACGAATTGGACGAATCCGGCTGGCCGCGAAGGCCTTCGCCAGAGCAACGGTGAACGCGGGTCCGGGAGACTTCTTCAAGAACGCCCACGGTTGTTTTTTGCGTCGAATCGCGACCGGTGTCGTCGTTCAACACGAGATCAAGGTCGCCGGACTCAGTTGTCGCCTGGAAGTTGCCGGCGAATTGCGAGGTTTGCTTCGCGCGCTGGCTCATTTACCGACGTCAAATTGCGCAACTTCAAATCTCACCATTTGCGTTTGGGACGGTGTTATGACTCGACCTCCATGGGCTCAAGCCGATTACGGGCCGCGCGGTTTGATTAGAGGCTTCAATGACTCGCGCTTCTGCACCATGTTCGACCACGCCAGCAACTCACTCAGCATGCTCGATCGAGAGAAGGGAGTGGCGCTCTTCTGGACGCGCACCGCGCGGGATCTGCCGAGCCACGCGCGCGGTGCGCCATTCCGGACCATTTTCGGCTGGTGGCTCGAGTCGCATGAGCGCGTGTTGGTTCACGCCGGAGCGGTGGCGAAGCAAAACCGGGCAGTCCTCCTGATCGGTCCCGGCGGCTCGGGCAAATCGACGGTCGCGCTCCTCTGTCTGAAAGCGGGCTGGCAATACCTGGCCGACGATTACTGCATCATCGATTTGAGTGAAACGAACCTTTCCCCGCGCGTATTCAGTTTGTATCAAACGGCAAAGATTTCTCGCGACTGGTGGCCGCGTTTGCGGATTCTGGACGCTTCCAATTCCGAGCCGTTCGATGACAAGCAGCTGTTTTTCCTTGGAGAAAATTTTCCTGATCGAATTGACTCCTCCGCCAGCTGTCGCGGTTGTTTGTTACCGGTGGTTGCAAATAGAGGGGACACGAGAATCGTTCCAGCCACCAAAGGCGAAGCCGTTCGCGCGCTTGCTCCCAGCAGCATTTTCCAAAACGCCGTGGCCCCGAACCCGGCTTTCCGGCGGATCGGCGAATTCATTTCCCAGGTTCCGGTCGCCAACCTGGAGCTTGGAGAAAGTCTCGACGAAATCGCGCCGCAGATGGATGATTACCTTTGCACCTTGCCGTGATGGACAAGCCACTTCTCAGCGTCATCGTTCCGGTGTTCAACGGCGCTTCCTTTTTGCTCGAAGCGATTGCCAGCATTCGACCATCGCTTGAACCGTTGGAAATCGTTGTCATCGATGATGGCTCGACCGATGGCACCGGTCAGTTGGCGAGAAACTGCCCCGGCCTGAGGTATGTCCGACAACAGAATGCCGGGCCGGCCGCTGCGCGCAATCGCGGCCTGAAGATGGCGTCCGGAAATCTGATCGCGTTTCTCGATGCCGACGACATTTGGGCGGAAGGACATCCGGCCAGCGGTCTGGAATACCTGCGTCGTCATCCGGCCGTCGATCTGGTCCTTGGCCAGGTGCAATACCGGTTCGACAGCAAGGGCCCTGATTTCGAAAATCCCAGGGAACCGTTTCACTCCTATCAGTTAGGCGCCGCCATCGCCCGCCGTGAGCTATTTGATCAGATCGGCGATTTCAATCCATCCATGCACCATGGAGAGGACATCGATTGGTTTCTCCGGGCTCGCGAAAGCGGAGCGGTAATCGCGACTCTGCCGGAAACAGCCCTTTATTATAGATTGCACGCCGCCAACCAACCGAAAATCTACCGCGATTCGCGGAAAGGCCTGTTGGATGCATTTCATCGTTCGCTCGTTCGAAGGCGGGATCAGGCGACCGCGCCCACCGGCAGCCGAATTCCTCCGAATCTCATTAGTATCGTCATTCCCGTTTACAATGGTGAAGAGTTCATCGCCGAAGCAATCCAGAGCGCCTTGGCGCAGGATTATCGTCCGATCGAAGTGATCGTGGTCGACGACGGATCGACCGATCGGACCCGCGACATGGTTCGAAAATTTCCAGCGGTGACTTTAGTCGAGCAATCGCATCGGGGGGCCGGTGCCGCACGCAACGCCGGAGTTCGCGCCAGCACTGCACAATTCATCGCCTTTTTAGATGCCGACGATCTCTGGATTCCGGAAAAATTATCGCGACAGATCGAGAGGCTTACCTCCGACGACGATATGGAAGCGGTGTTTGGTCATGTCATTCAATTTCACGATCAGCGCCCGGGCGAATCCGAGGCGATGTCGAGCCCGATTCCTGGAACCATGCTGATTCGGCGCGCGGCGTTCGACCGCATTGGTTTCTTTTCGGAAGAATTAACTGAATTGGAAGGGGTCGATTGGCTCTTGCGCGCGAAGGAGAAAAACTTGCGCACGATCACGTTATCAGACGTGGTTTATCGCCGCCGGATTCATGCCCGGAATCGCGGGATCGCAAATCGCGACTTTGACGGGTATATTCGCGTTCTCAAAGCGTCATTGGATCGCCGTCGCGCGATTGGAAACGCCGAATCTTATCATGTTCGATAACAACGAACGTGAGCTCTTGTTGCTTTGCGCCCGGCAAGAGTTGCCCGACTCGTTAGGCGGTCGGGCCAAGGAGCTGTTGGGTGGCCGGCTGGACTGGAATGCCCTGGCGCAAATGGCCTGGCGACACGGAACTGCACCTCTATTATTCAAACATGCCCAATCGTTAGGTAGCGAATCTGTTCGGCGCTCCGATCTTCATGCTTTGCGACGAATGTACGTCCGCTCGGCCTTCCGAAATCGGATTCATTTCGCTGCTCTGCAGGAAATTCAGTGCTGTTTTGCCAGCCGGGACATCGAGATGATCGCTTTGAAAGGCGCCGCCTTGTCCTCCACCGTCTACCGTGACGCCGCGCTGCGCCCGTTCGCCGACATCGATTTGCTCATTCCGGAAAACAGCCTCGACGCGTCCAAAGCAGCCTTGCGAGAGATTGGCTATGAACTCGCGCCGGAATTGCTTTCCGAGAAACTCAATCGCAAATATCATTTCAACGTACCCTTCGCGCGTCGCGCGCCCGCTCCGATTCACGTCGAGCTGCATTGGCGCCTGACCGATCCATTTACCACCTTCCGGTTCGATCACGGTGGTCTCTTTGCCCGCTCCGAGGTGGATGATCGCGTCGGGACCAGAATTTTATCTAGGGAGGATAATCTCGTTTACTTGGCCGCCCATTTGGACGCACACGGCTATCTCAACCGCGTCGCTCTTTTCGAAAAGGTAAAGCTCGACATCTTCTGTCTGCACGAGCTCAGTGGCGACCGATTGATCTGGTTCACCGACCTGCACGAAATCATCCTGCAAAATGTCGACTGGAGTCTTGCGCTTGAACGCGCGCGAGCCGCCGACGCGGTGGAGGCGTTCACAGTAACGTTGCAGATGGCTTGCCGCCTTTTAGGCACGCCGGTGCCTGATGATTTACCCAGTCCATCCGTCTCGGACCGTGGCCAGCTGGCCGAAACGAAAGCTCGGAAAGTATGTTATGCGCCTAACGAATGATGAAAATAATAACCGCGAGGGGGCGAAATTTCTGGGTCGACGATTGCTTGCGACTCACCGCGGCTTTGAGGTTCGCCCGGTCCGTTTGATCGATCTCTGGCGCTACATTTTTCCCCGGCGTGAGGCCAACGGGCAAAATTATCTGCTTCATGTCTCATCTGCGTTCGCTCGTTGCAGCAAGATGCTCCTTGAATTTTGCTGGTACCGGGCTCTTCGAATCCTGAGTGCACGGGCCTGAAATATTTAGACTTTCAAGGCGTTGGCACTATGTGGCTTTTGCCTTGGCCGCGGCGGCAGTCGCTGCTGTTTGTTATCTGAACACCCTGCACAACGGCTTTGTCTCCGATGATCACCAGCTGATTTTCGAGCATCCGTATGTGAAATCAGTCGGAGATTGGGCGCGCATCTTCACCGTGGGTCACTACGCCGGCTCCGGTGGTTATCGTCCTTTTACGACGCTTTCATTCGCGCTGAACTATTCGGTGGGCGATTCGCATCCATTTGGATTTCACCTGACCAACCTTCTCTTGCATGCGCTCAACTGCGCCCTCGTATTTCTAATAGCTCAACGCCTATTGCGATCAGCTACTTCCGCGTTGGCGATCGCTTTAATTTTTGCGGTCCATCCAATTCATAGTGAGGCGGTGGCATGGATCAGCGGACGGGCCGAGCTGCTGGCCACCTCACTCTTGCTCGTCGCCTGGCTTTGTCATTTCGAAACACGCCGAAGCGACGCTTCGTCCTGCTTCCAAATTGGAAGTCTGGCCGCGTTCTTTGCCGCGCTGCTCGCAAAAGAAAACGCCCTGGTATTTCCGCTGTTGATCGTTCTCTCCGATCTTTTTGAGCAAAGACGCCGCCGAGCGACAACCAACTGGATCAGGCAAAGCGTTCGATTCTATTTGCCACAGATCGCGGTGATTGCGGCGTATTTCATTTTTCGCGGCCTGCTTTATCGACAACCGCTGCTGCGATCGATTTCGCAAATCAGTTTCATCGATAATCCCCTGGCCCACGTAGCATTTGCACCGCGAGTGTTTACCGCGCTCAAGGTCCAGGCCCAATATGTTGCGTTGTTATTCTGGCCGGCCAGGTTGAGCGGCGATTATTCATTCAATTCCGTGCCCGTCATCACCAGCCCGTTCGATGCCGAACTTTGGCTGAGTCTAACCGTCATTCTCATCATCGTTGCCGCGGGCGCATACTCCTACCTGCGGCGCGGATCGGTTTGGTTTGGCATCGCCTTCTATGCAGTCACGATGATTCCGACGGCCAATCTGGTCACCGTCATCGGTTCGATCAAAGCGGAAAGGTTCTTGTATCTGCCTTCGTTAGGCTTTTGCTTTGCCGCGGTTATGGGCGCCGGAGCAACATTGCAATGGCTCAGTCGACGTCGTCTTCCATATGCTTTGAGCTCGGCCGCTGTTTTACTTCTCGCGTTAATAACAGCCGCGGCCGCGCAAACCTGGGAACGAAACAAGGTTTGGCGAGATGAACAAACTTTTTGGTCAAGCACGGCCCGAATCCTCCCGCAAAACTACAAGGCCCAGCTCGTTTATGGCGAACTCGCTTTGAAAGCCGGAGAATATGAAAAAGGCATCGAGGCGCTGGAACACGCCCGGCAGATTGATCCCAAATCTCGCGACCCAATGATTAACCTCGGCGCCGCCCTGCTGGCAACCGGAAAACCACGCCAAGCAATTGATTTGTATCGCACCGCGCTGGAACAAGATCCGAATTGCGCCGATTGCCGCATCAATATCGCTCTGGCACACATTTCGGTCGGTGATGTGAACGCCGGAATTCGCGAGTTGCGCGACGTGATCGTCGTTCAACCTGAGAATGCGTTAGCCCATTTCGATCTTGCGCGGGTCTGCTCGGCCAACGGAGACACGGCGACGGCGATCGACGAATATCAGCGGGCGGCTCAATTGAAGCCGGATTATGCCGAAGCTTGGAATGGACTCGGCGCGGTTTATTTGAAGATGGGGAGAACGAGCGAGGCACGGGTCGCGCTGCAACGGGCGCTCCAAATCCGAGCGGACTTTCCCGAGGCGATTCGCAATCTGGCATTGTTGGATGCGCCGAGGTAATCGACGTCGGGCGTCGAATGGGGTTTGTTCTTGACGGCGCCGGCCAATTCTCGGAAGCATAGAGCGATGCGCGCCATTTTCGGTGGTCCGTTTCTTTTCGCTTCATTAGTCCTGATTTTGGCTACCCCAGCCGAAGCGCAGGTCAGCAACGGTGGTTTCGAGTCCGGTGATTTTACCTCCTGGTCAACCGCCGGAAATGACCAGGTCACTGGAACCTTTTCAGGCCAGGCGCCGGAAGAGGGCAGTTATCAGGCGGCGATGACCACTACTTCGCGTGGCACGGTGTCTCAGGCTTCACTCGAAACTTTTCTGGGACTGGAATCCGGCACGCTGACTCCCTTGAATAATAATCAGGGGGGGAATCCCGGCGGATCGGCCATTAAGCAAACACCGATCAGCATCCAACCCGGCCAGGCCATTTCGTTTTGGTGGGATTTCTTCGGAGCGGATTCTGGAGGTAACCCGGCCCACGGTTTTTTTACCCTTCATCCGGCCAGTAACTCTTCCTCAACTGCGTTTACCATTCTTGCCTCTGGTGGATCGACTACAGGTTACCAACGTTACCAGACCGGCCAGCTTCCTGCCGGAAACTATTTGTTAGGTTTTGGCGCGTGGGAGTCACAGATAGGCGCCGGCGATCAAAACTCCAGGCCCAACTTGCTCGTCGACAATGTTCAGGTCCTCTCCTGTGTTACCCCGCCGCCCAATCTCGTGAGCTGGTGGCCGGGCGATAACGACTACATTGACATAATCGGCAGCAATGATGTCACCGTGTCCGGGAGCGGAGTTGGCTTCGGCTCCGGCGAAGTGAATCAGGCGTTTACTTTCACCGGAAGCGGTTATCTAACTGCTGGAGATCCGGATACCCTAAAACTCACCGGGACGGGAGTGACGATTGACGCGTGGGTCAATCCAAGCCAGTCCGGCGAATCAGGGGTGATTGCCGGAAAAACCGCGTCGAACTTTAACGATTACGTCCTGTATCTAAATAACGGATTGTTGGAAGCCATTATCAAATCCGGCGGAACTGAATCCACCATCGGTGAGACGGTCACCATTCCGCCAAACACGTGGACGCACGTGGCCCTTACTTACAATGGAAGTAACGCATTCATTTATGTGAATGGCGTTCAGACCGATTCGCTAGCCAAGACCGGCAACCTGGACGGCTCCGATTCCCCGGTTGATATCGGCGGCCGCGCCGAAAACGATCTGATGTTTCACGGTTCGATCGACGAAGTGGAAATTTTCTCGCGCGCACTGAGTGCCTCGGAGGTCCAAAGCATTGACGCCGCCGGCCGAGCGGGCAAATGTCGGCCCTGCACCAAAGCTCCTGCGGGCATGATTTCGTGGTGGCCGGGCGAGGGCAACGCGACTGATGTGCAGGGCCACCTCAACGGAAACCTAAACGACGTCACGTTCGGTCCTGGTATCGTCAATCAGGCGTTCACCTTCAACGGCACTGATAGTTATGTGCGTATTCCAGATAGCGGACAATGGAACTTCGGCAACGATGACTTCACTTTTGATTTCTGGGCCCAAAGCAATTCCAGCGCGCAGATGTACGCGCTCTCTTTTGAACCGACGAACAACTTCACCGGCCAAAACCTAGATTTCGATTTTAATGACCCGTCCGGCAATGGAAGCGGATTGTGGGTCTTCTGGAATGGAGGCGGGGGCGACGGCATCAAAGTCGGAAGCGTGGGGCAATACACCGATGGTCTATGGCATCACTTCGCCCTAACCAGGACCGGGTCCACCTGGACTCTCTATATCGACGGGGCGAACGTCGGAACCACGGACGATCCCAACCCGATCGACCTCCAGGGTGGCACACCAGACAATTACATTGGAGCCAACTACAACCAGGGCTTGACCAATTTTTGGAATGGTCAGATTGACGAAGTCGAGGTTTTCCACCGCGCCTTATCACAAACCGAAATTCAACACCTGGTCGACGCCCGTAGTGGAGGCAAATGCGGGTGCGTTACACCGCCCGACGGGCTGATTCATTGGTGGACGGGGGATGATTCCACTGGCGACCTAGTTGGCGGCACCGTCGGGGCCTTAAATAATAATGCCAGCTACGCCAGCGGCGAAGTCCACGACGCCTTTAGCCTCGACTCCAGCCAGAGCCAGAACGTTGATGTGGGGTCTGTCGACCTTCCGGTGACGTTCACGATCGATGCCTGGATTAACCCGTCCGATTTTTCAACCGACCCACGCATTATCTCGAGTAACAATACGGATGCTACAGCAGGTGCCGGATACGCGTTCCGGATTACGACAGACGGCAAGTTGCAAGCCTTGTGCTGGAGCAACGGTGGCGGCGCGGTGACCTACTATGAGACTACCCAAGCGGTCCTCAGCACGGGCTCATTTCAACATGTGGCCGTAACCTATGACGGCAACGCCGGCAGCGGAGCCAAGTTCAATTTCTATGTCAACGGCGCCAACGTTCCGGCCGGCGTGTTCAGCGGCGACGATGGTGGAGCGCCTGATGCGAGTGATGTGACTACAAAGATCGGTTCCAACGGAGATGCGAATATCGGTTTTTTCAACGGGGTAATCGACGAGGTAGAGCTATTCAACCGGGTCCTGTCTGGCGATGAAATCGCTTCCATTTACAACGCGGCCGGTGCCGGCAAATGCAAGCCGACTAATTTCTGCTACAACGGTCACGAATACTTTCTCACCAGCAAGTTCGAGAGCTGGAGCGACGCTGAGACAGAAGCGCAATCTTTGGGTGGACATTTGGTTGCGATCAACGATTCGACTGAAAACGATTTTCTGATCGGCAGTTTCCTTCAAGGCGGCCTCGCTCGCGCACCGCTCTGGATAGGTTTGCAGGCTGTAAGTAATGGCGGCACGACTCGGCTGGATGGTAACGCCCCTTGTTCGAATAGTTACACGAACTGGACCAATGGAGATCCGCTGACTTTTACTTACTGGGATCAAGGTGAGCCAAACGACGTCGGTTGCGCCGAAAATGTAGTCGCGATGAACTGGCACTATTACGAAGGGAACAGCGGTGCCAAACCAGGTGGCTGGAACGATACGCCGAATGCCGGGGTCAGTCCGAGCGCAATTGGATATCTGGGAATCATCGAAATGCCAAGTAGCTCATGCCCAACTCCGACGCCGACTCCCTCTCCCACCCCCACAGCTACGCCCACTCCCACAGCCACGGCTACACCTACTGCCACACCGACACCGACTCCTACAGCGACGCCAACTGCCACGCCTACTCCTACTCCGGGTGGAACCGTTGCGACCCCGGTAATTCATCCCAATGGCGGCCCGGTAATCAAAAAGATGTCGGTGCAAATTACCGACGCGACAGCCGGAGCGACCATCTACTACACACTTGATGGCAGCGTCCCGACGACTAACTCAACCCAGTATACGGGTTACTTCACCATCTCTTCTCCAACCGTGGTCCGGGCCAGAGCGTTTAAGAGCCCATTGAACCCGAGCAACGTGGCTACAGCCTCATTTGGCGGGGCACCGACTCCAACGCCAACAGCGACCCCGGTTCCAACCGTAACTCCTACTCCGACACCTACGCCGACTCCGACCCCTACTCCGACCCCTACGGCCACACCTACTCCTACTCCTACGGTAACCCCTACGCCCACGCCAACGCCGACACCCACCCCGACTCCCGGCGGAACTGTCGCTACCCCGGTGATTCATCCACCGAATACCAGCTTCAACAAAACGATATCGGTCCAGATCACCGATACGACAGCGGGGGCCACAATCTACTACACGACGAACGGCAGCACGCCAACGACCAGCTCAATGCAGTACACCGGCTTCTTCACCATCAGCAGCACGACCACGGTGAAGGCGATTGCGGTCAAGACCGGTATGGCGACCAGTGCGGTCGCCGCCGCTACCTATACAAAGCAGTGAACGTTTTCGAGCACCAAAGAGCAGTGATCTAGGTCGGCCGCCGATTCATCGCCGGTCTTGGACACCGCCTCTCCCCGGTTGATCTTTGCCAGGACACACGCAGCCTATCAACTGACTATGATTTCGTTTGTCGTCCCGGCTTACAACGAAGAGTTCGAGTTGCCCGCTGCGATTCATTCAATCAAAGAGGCGGCCGGCGCACGCGAGCATGAGATCGTCGTAGTCGATGACGCATCGACCGATCGCACCATGGAAATTGCCAAGGCCGCAGGCGCGCAGGTCGTCCCGATCAACCGCCGCCAAATTTCTGCCTCACGCAACGCCGGCGCGAATGCGGCGCATGGCGATATTCTGATTTTTGTCGACGCCGATACGCACATTCACTCGAAACACGTCGACGGGGTCATCCAGGCACTCGGTTCAGGTGCCGCCGGAGGTGGCGCGCGCGTTTCAATAAGTGGAAAGGTTCCAGTTTGGGCCGACATTTTTACGACGATTTTTTCCACCCTCTATTTTGGCCTGAACTTTGGTGCCGGAGCCTTTCTCTTTACCACACGACAAAATTTCAGTGCCGCGGGCGGTTTTGACGAAGCTTTGTTCGTTGGAGAGGAAGTCTATTTCAGTCTGGCCCTTCGAAAAATCGGCCGGTTCAAGATCTTGAAGGAACCGGTCGTCACGTCGGGACGGAAGTTGCGGATGTACTCAGCCCGTGAAATTTTCGCCAACATGTTTTCGGTCTTGATCGGCGGAAAGCGGGTGGCGCGTTCGCGTGACAAACTGGATATCTGGTACAACGGCAAACGCGAAAGTCCGAGCCGGACTGGCGGTCCGAGCCGAACTGGCGAACCGAGCCGAGTCGGCGGAAGCATTTCGACTGATGACTCCGCCCGCACTACCATTGGGACATCATGAAAGAAGCGACGTTTTCAATCGCGGCAACGCCGGAAGCAATTCGCCGATGTCATACGGTCATGAAAGAGCTCCGGCCGCACATTCACAACGCCGAGCGATTCGTGGAGCGAGTCCAGCGCCAGCAAAAACGCGGATACCTTCTCGCTTTTGCCGAGTCCGAAGGAGAAGTCCGGGCGGTCGCGGGCTACCGATTTCTGGAATCGCTGCATTCCGGGAAATTCATGTATGTCGACGACCTGGTGACGCGCGCAGCCGATCGATCGCTCGGGTTCGGCGGACAATTATTCGACTGGCTGGTGCAACAGGCGCGGGAACAAGGTTGCGAAAATATGGAACTGGATTCGGGCGTGCAGCGTTCCGATGCTCACCGGTTCTATATGGTGAAGCGAATGAACATTTCATCATACCATTTTCGTCTCAAAGTCGAACACGTGCGCTCCTTATGAAAAATAACGACAACCCATGGATCGAAATTTGCCCCGGGATCAAACGGCAAACTGCCGCTCATGGTGCCACCATGTATCAAATGACCGCGCAGTTGGTGGCGGGTAGCAAAATGCCGGAACACCGGCATCCCCAGGAGCAAATTGTCCATATTCTCGCCGGCCGGATGAACCTGATCGTCGAGGGAAATCCGCACGAACTGAAGGCCGGCGATTCCTTTTATCTGGCCAGCAACGTTCCTCACGGAGTGGAAACATTTGAAGAAACTCGGGTCCTGGACACCTTCAGTCCGCCACGTGACGAATATCTTGCGATCGATGAGGCGAACCGGCGTCGCCTGTAGGCGACAGCCGGACAAACGGAAAAGCTTGGCAGGGGCCATCTCCGCCGCGTAACCTCAGCGCCCTCAACCAATACAAACATGCTACACATCATTTGGTCAGTCATTGTCGGTGCAATCGTGGGCTGGATCGCGGAATTGACAATGGGGGCCCGGCTCGGTTTTTGGAAATGCGCGCTACTCGGTATCGTCGGTTCAATCATCGGCGGCCTGATTGGGCGAATGTTCTCGAAACCGGCGCCCGGCTCCGCATTTCATCCGGCTGGCTTCTTCATGTCGGTGATCTGCTCGATCCTTTTGCTCTGGCTCTGGCTCAAATTTGCCACCGGGGCCGCTTAAACATAGCGGCGTTCAGGGGCCGTCGCGCCTGCTAGATCAGTCGACTTGTCCGCCGTAGCCACGAGCGAGGGCGGGCTGGGTCCCGCAGTAGTTTTTCCCAACATTCGATAATTCGGTCTTCCGCTTGCGAAGGCGGAATCTTGGTCTAAGATACGCCCTTCGAAATGGCAGAGAACATCGAAACGCCGGATCTTAAGGAGTTCCAATTGCACGGAAAGGATACGGGAAGTGCGGACGTTCAAGTCGCGCTGCTCACCCATCGGATCGCGCAATTGACCGAGCACCTGAATAGCCACGCGAAAGATCACTCCTCGCGCCGCGGCCTGTTGAAAATGGTCGCCCAGCGCCGGAGCTTGC
This sequence comes from uncultured Verrucomicrobiae bacterium, assembly GCA_963846065.1. GTDB lineage: Bacteria > Verrucomicrobiota > Verrucomicrobiia > Chthoniobacterales > UBA10450 > DASPUI01. The sequence goes on along the minus strand of CAWJUP010000001.1, from coordinate 105,038 downwards.
TCGATTACCTGAGTCGCGCGGATTCCGCGCGCTACAAAAAGCTGATCGAGAAATTGAATCTGCGAAAATAGACGGTTTCGAGGTTCGACGCCGGATCGAAGTAACACCCGCGTAGACCAGGGGTACCTTGGATTTTAGGTTTTAGTTTCGCGTCCCATATCTAGGGACAACGGGTTTAAAACCTACAGTCAGGGTGACCGACCTGGACACGCACAATCCAGGAAGACATATGCAAAAAAAGGTCACGGCCCAAATTGGGTCTAATCAAATCTCTATCGAGACCGGCAAAATTGCCAAGCTCGCTGACGGCGCGGTCATCGTTTCATCCGGCGATACCATAGTCATGGTCAGCGCGGTCTCAGCCACCGCAATTAAGGAAGGCCAGGATTTTTTCCCGCTGACGGTTGATTACCGGGAAAAAGCGGCCGCGGTCGGAAAATTTCCGGGCGGCTATTTCAAGCGCGAGGGACGTCCCTCCGAGAAGGAGACGTTGACTTCGCGAATGACCGATCGTCCGCTTCGCCCGCTCTTTCCCGCCGGCTATCTTTACGATACGCAAATCATTTCCATCCTCCTCAGCGCCGATGGAGAAAATGATCCTGACATGCTCGCCATCAACGGCGCATCGGCCGCGCTTTGCGTCTCCGATGTTCCTTTCGCCGGACCGATCGGCGCTGTTCGGGTCGGGCGCGTTGACGGCAAATTCATCGCCAATCCGACTCACACTGAACGCGATCAGAGCGATCTCGACCTGGTTTACGTCGGGACCGAGAACGATGTCATCATGATCGAAGGTGCGGCCGACGAAATTCCGGAACAGGACTTCGTCCAAGCACTTGAATTTGCGCATGGGCATGCGCGCGAAATGATTCGCATTCAGAAAGAGCTCGCAGCCGCAGTCGGCAAACCGAAACGCGAGATGCCGCTCCTCACCGTGAACCAGGATATTCTCGAGATTGCCTATCGAGTCGCCGGCGAGCGGATCGAAGGCGCGCTCTACAACGAAAGCAAAGTCGCCCGCAGCAAAGCGGTCAACGCGCTCAAAGATGAAGTCAAAGTCGCAGTGCTCGAAAAATTCCCGGAAGCGGACAAGTTCGCGATCTCTCAGGCTTTCGATTACGTGCAGAAAAAGGCCTTCCGCATCAGCGTGCTTGACAAGCAAAAGCGCATGGATGGCCGCGGCTACCAGGATTTACGGCCCATTAGTTGCGAAGTCGGAGTTCTTCCACGTGCCCACGGCTCGGCCATTTTTCAACGCGGTGAGACGCAGGCTCTGGCCCTGGCCACACTCGCTCCGATCGAAGAGGCCCAAAATATCGATGCCTACGGCGGCGGCGAAACTTCCAAGAGTTTTCTCCTTCACTATAATTTCCCGCCGTTCAGCGTCGGTGAAACCGGCCGAACCGGCGGCGCCAGCCGTCGCGAAATCGGTCACGGCGCCCTGGCCGAGCGCTCGCTTGAGCCGGTCGTGCCAAGCACAGAAGATTTCCGTTACGCTATCCGAATCAGCAGCGAGATCATGGAATCGAATGGTTCCACCTCGATGGCCAGTGTTTGCGGCGGCATGCTCGCGCTAATGGATGCCGGCGTGCCGATCAAAACCCCCGTGGCCGGAATCAGCGTTGGCCTTGTCACCGAGTACGGCGACAACGGCGACCTGAAACGTTATGAGCTCCTGACCGACATCATCGGCTCGGAAGATCATTTCGGCGACATGGATTTCAAGTTGTGCGGAACCGCCAGCGGTGTGACCGGGTTTCAACTCGACCTTAAGCTTCGCGGTGTCAGCCACAAAATTATGGCGGAAGCGATTACCCGCGCCCGTGAAGCGCGAATGAAAATTCTGGAAATCATGCGCAGCACACTCGACCAGCCGCGCACCGAATTGTCGAAGTACGCGCCACGGATCGAAACGATCAAGATCAATCCGGAGAAGATTGGGGCATTAATTGGCCCCGGCGGTAAGACAATCAAGGGCATTGTCGCTGAAACCGGCGCCGAAATTAACATCGAAGACGACGGCTCCGTTCACATTTATGCGACAAGCGGGGAATCGATGCAACGCGCCAAGGAGATCATTGGCGGCATGACTCGTGAAATTGAAATCGGCCAAACTTACCAGGGCCGGGTCGTATCAATCAAAGAATTCGGCGCATTCGTGGAAGTGTTTCCGGGCAAGGACGGACTCGTTCACATTTCGGAGCTGGCCGATTTTCGAGTCAATCGAACCGACGATGTGGTCAAAATGGGTGACATGATTTGGGTGAAATGCATCGGCATTGATGACAAGGGGCGGGTGAAACTCTCCCGCAAAGCTGCTCTCAAAGAACGGGCCGAAAAGGAAACTGGTCAGCCTGTTTAATTGCCGATTTCAAATTTCAGATTTTCGATTGATGTTAGGCGTGCTGACGCCGGAGCAACAATTTTCAATTTGAAATTCTGAAATCTGCAATGTCGTGAAATCCGGGTTCCTCGAGAAACTGATCGGCCGGCTCGGGCGGATCGGGCCCGAAGAAGTGCAGAATTATTTTCTGCGCCTGGCCCAGGAGAAAGGTTTTCTTGAGACCGTTTTCAACGCCATCCAGGAAGGAATTATTGTCACTGATTCCAGTGGCCGGATCACCTATTTGAACCAGGCGGCGTGCGAGCTGTTTGGTTTGCAAAACGAGGATTCGTTAGGCAAACCGCTGGACGAGCGCGTGCGTGGTCTCGACTGGAAATCTCTCGCTCGCGCCGGAGCCGTCACCAGTCGCGACATCGAAGTTTTCTACCCGACCAGTCGCGTCATCAACTTCTATGTCGTGCCGTTATTGATCGAACAAGAACCGGACCGAAACGGCCGGACCGATTCGGTCGCGCGAGAAGTGGGACACGCGATGATCCTGCGCGATATCACTCTCACCCGGCGGAGCGCCGAACAAACGCTCGAGTCGGAACGATTGAATGCCCTGACGCTGCTGGCGGCGGGCGTCGCCCACGAGATCGGCAACCCGTTAAATTCGCTGAACATTCACCTGCAATTGCTCGAGCGAAACGTACAGAAACTTCCGCTTCACGAACGAGCAGAGATGCAGGAATCGATCGACGTGGCCGGCGCCGAAATCAATCGTCTCGATTCTATTGTTTCCCAATTCCTCCGCGCCATTCGTCCGACCCATCCGCAATTGCGACCGGAAAACGTGAACACGATTGTCGAAGAATCAGTCCGGTTTTTCGCGCCGGAACTGAACGATCGCGAAATTCGTGTCGAACAAGAGCTGCGGTCCGACTTGCCGGTCCTTCAGCTCGACCGCGATCAGATGAAACAGGCTTTTTACAACGTGATGAAAAACAGCCTGGAAGCGATGAAGAAGGGCGGCGCCCTGCGGATTCGCACCGATATGGATGAAACACACGTGATCGTCGCTTTCAGCGATACGGGCGGCGGAATTTCCGCAGAAAATCTCGGCCGCGTTTTCGAACCTTACTTCACCACCAAGGAAACCGGCACCGGTCTCGGACTGCTGATCGTTCGCCGAATTGTTCGCGAGCATGGCGGCGAGCTTTCGATCCAAAGCGAAACCGGCAAGGGACTATCCCTGATTATTCGCCTGCCCTTTGTCGACAAACGCGTCCGAATGTTGGAAGCGGGCAACCGAGAGCCGAACGATGAACGATGAGAGTATCTCTGGAGGGCAAATGGCACGACCGGTAGAAATGCAGTCGACCATCCTGATCGTCGATGACGAGAAGCATACCCGCGAAGGGTTACGCCGGCTTCTGGAGAACGATTACGACGTTTACGTTGCCAGTGACATCGCCGGCGCGATGAGCGTGTTGGAGCGCGAACAGGTCGACTTATTGCTCACCGATCTTCGCCTCGGCACGGAGGATGGCATGCAGCTAATCGAACGGGCATTAAAAATGCCTCACCCACCAATCTGCATGATGATGACGGCCTACGGTTCGGTCGATACCGCAGTGGACGCGATGAAACGAGGTGCCTACGATTTCGTAACCAAGCCACTCAACCTGGATAAAGTGGAAATGTTAATCGCTCGCGCGCTCCGCGGACGAAATCTGGAGCAGGAAAATCGGACACTCCGCGAACAGGTCGACGAACGGTTCGGTCTCGAAAACATCATCGGCCAATCGAATGCTCTGCGCGAAGTGCTGGTGACAATTCGACAGGTCGCTCCATCGTCGGCGACGGTTCTGATCGAGGGAGAAAGTGGAACCGGCAAAGAATTGGCGGCGCATGCGATTCACAACCTGAGTCTTCGCAGCAAGGCGAAGTTTGTGGTCGTCCATTGCGCGGCGTTGTCGCCGACCCTGTTGGAAAGCGAATTGTTCGGTCACGAAAAGGGTGCCTTCACCGGCGCGCATGAACGACGAATCGGCCGATTCGAACAGGCCAACGGCGGAACGATCTTTCTCGACGAAGTGGCCGAAATCGAGCCGGGCACGCAAGTCAAACTGTTGCGAGTCATGAGCGAAGAGCGTTCGTTCGAGCGGGTTGGAGGTAATCAGACCATTCACGTCGACGTCCGGATCGTTGCCGCAACGAACAAGGATCTCGAGAAGCTGGTGCGAGAAGGGAAGTTTCGAGAGGATCTGTTTTTTCGTCTGAATGTCGTTCGCATCACCATGCCGCCGCTGCGCACGCGAAAGGACGATATTCCTCTGCTGGTTCATAATTTTACCCGGCATTTCGCGAAGCAGAATAACAAGAAGATTGCTGATGTAACCGACGAGGCGATGAATGCTCTGCTGGTCTACGACTGGCCGGGAAATGTCCGTGAGCTGCGAACGGCAATTGAGCACGGCGTGGTGATGGCGACAGGGCCGAAGATCACATTACGTGAATTGCCCATGGCCGTTCGCCAGGCTGCTGCCGCGCAGTTACCGCGCGGCGTCTCCGCGGCGAAAACTTTCCTGGCCAAGGGAAGCCCACTCGATCTGCATGAAACGGAACGCAAATTGATTCTTCAGGCACTCGCCACCACCAATGGCAATGTGACTGCTGCGGCAAAGAAACTGGGAATCAGTCGACGCACCTTGCACCGCAAAATTAACGAGATGAACGCGGGTAAGAACGAGCCATCGACAACTCCATCCAATATCAAGGAACAAAATGGCCAGTAGCGAAGAATTGGTCCAGCGTTTCGTCCATCAACTGGAAGCCGGTGAGCTGGCCGTCTGGATGAAACGCGGTTTGATCGGCCTGATCGCGCTCCTGCTCGCGGTCTTCTATATTTATCATTTTCGCGGTCTGGCCACCGCGGAAGCGATGGATCAGGCGCAGATCGGACGCGCCATTGCCACCGGCCATGGATGGCGCACCGAGTTCATGCGACCGGCTGCAATTGGGCAGCTTCAGGCTCACAAAAAGAACGTCGCGCTAAAAATCTGGCGCGACACCTACAACGCCCCGTTGCCGCCATTGGTCGATGCCATTGCTCTTTTTCCCGTTCGTCATTCGAAGATGACGACACAGAGCTTGATTTACACTGGAGATAAGGCCATCGCGCTCCTTTCGATCGCGATCTTTTTTGTATCGGTCGGTCTTCTCTTTCTCATTGCGCGCCGCCTATTCGACCATCGAGTCGCCGCATTAACCTGCGGATTAATCGTGCTTTGCGACATGATGTGGCAGTACTCGCTGTCCGGATTGCCGCAGATGCTCCTTTTGCTGCTGTTCAATGCGACGCTCTACGCTCTCATTCGCGCAGTCGAAGAAAGGTATCAGGACGGACCGGTCGGCCTTTGGCTGTTAGCGAGCGGCGCGGGTTTTGGACTGCTGGCTCTTTCGCACGCGTTGACGCTCTGGATATTTGCCGGCGCGCTGGTTTTCTCGCTCTTCTTTTTCCGGCGCCGTCTCAATGCCGCGATTTATTTAATTGTCCCAATGATGGTTCTTTATCTTCCGTGGCTGATCCGAAATTTCGTCGTCTGCGGGAACCCGGCAGGTATGGCGATCTATTCAATCCTGAGCGGGGTCGGTCCAAGCGAAGCCGGTTGGATGCGGCGGATCTCTCCCAGTTTTCAAGGGATTGGCCCGGGCGCACTCCGCGACAAGTTTTTAACTAATCTGCTGGGCCAGGGAAGTCACCTCATCGCGTATTTCGGTTTTAGCATTGTCGCCCTGATGTTTTTCGCGGCCCTGCTCCATCGATTCAAACGGCCCGAAACTGCGACGCTGCGGTGGCTGGTTTTCGTCATGTGGCTGGCCGCCGTCGCGGGCATGGCTTTGTGCGGTATCCGTGAAGAACAGGGCGTCGCCGCCAACCAACTGCATCTGTTGTTTGTTCCAATCATGACTTCATTTGGTCTCGCTTACCTCCTGGTTCAGTGGCGCCGATTTGGGATGGAGGCCCGCATCGCGCGAATGGCGTTCATCGCCTTTCTTTATCTGGTTTGCGCCGCTCCGATGATTTTCGGAATCCTATTTTTACAACCCAGAGCGATCGTGCGGTGGCCGCCTTACATCCCGTCGTTGATTTCCGTATTGAATACCTGGATGACTCCGCAGGAGATTGTCGCTTCCGATATGCCATGGGCGGTGGCGTGGTACGCCGATCGGCCCAGCATTTGGCTGCCGGAAACGATCAAGACCATGACCGATTTGAGCGACTACAACGCCCTCGGGGCGCCGATTCATGCCGTCTACATCACGCCGGTGAGCAGCACGGACAATACTTACCGCGATATCATCAAGGGAGAATACCGCGATTGGGCCCCGGTCATTCAGCGGGCAAACTTACCAAACGATTTTCCATTCAAATGGGCGTCGGTGGATCTGGGAGTCGATGGCGAATGCCTCTTTTTAAGCGATCACGATCGCGAACACGGCACCCTGCACTAATTTGAAGCGAGCCCGCGTTTGTCGATAATTCCCGTTTACGAACTGGTTTCGAGCGTTTCAATTAGGCCGTGCAGGAAAAGCGAATTTTTGGGACTGACGGCGTACGTGGCGTGGCCAACGTCGAGCCGGTCACGGCCGAAACGGCTCTCAAGCTGGGTCGTGCCGCGGCGCATATTTTCACCCAGCTGAATCCGCGCACCCACTCGGAAGGCACCCGCCCGAAAATTGTTCTCGGAAAAGACACCCGGCTATCGGGCTACATGCTGGAGAATGCGCTGGTTGCGGGCATCACCTCGTTAGGCGTTGATGTGTTGTTAATCGGCCCGCTTCCGACCCCGGGCGTCGCCTACATTACCCGCTCGTTGCGAGCGGATGCCGGCATCGTTTTGTCAGCCTCGCATAATCCTTACGAAGATAACGGCATCAAGTTCTTCAGACACGACGGTTACAAACTGGACGACCAAATCGAAGAGAAGATCGAAACACTGGTTTTCACGGGGAAGATCGACAACGTGCGGCCGACAGCTGGAAAGATTGGTCGCGCGAAACGCATCGACGACGCGCTGGGCCGATATGTGGAGTATGCCAAGGCCAGTTTCCCAAGAAAGATGTCGCTTGAAGAAATGCGAATCGCCGTCGATGTCGCGAACGGCGCCGCCTATAAATCCACGCCCTGTATTCTGCGGGAACTCGGCGCCACGGTGTTCTTGGCCCACAACGAGCCGAATGGAATGAACATCAATACCAACTGCGGAAGCACTCATCCGGAAGAGATCCAGCGTTTGGTCAAAAAAACACAAGCCAGCGTCGGCCTGACTCATGATGGCGACGCCGATCGTGTCCTCTTGTGCGACGAAAACGGCGAACTGGTCGATGGCGACGAGATTCTCGCGATCGCTTCGGTCGATTTGTTGCAATCAAAACATCTGCGTAACGACACGCTCGTCGCCACCGTCATGAGCAATTTCGGATTGGACGAAACGATCTCTTCGCGCGGCGGCAAAGTCGTGCGCACCAAAGTGGGCGATCGTTACGTGATCGAAGAGATGATGAAGCAGAACCTCAACCTGGGCGGAGAACAAAGCGGACACATCATTTTTCGCGATTTCACCACGACCGGCGACGGCATTATTAGTGCGCTGCAGATTTTGCGGATTATGCACACGACCGGCCAGCCTCTTAGCGAACTGAAAAAGTGTCTGAAAAAATATCCGCAGGCGCAGCGGAACCTGAAAGTAAAGTCCAAGCCGCCGATTGAGGAATTGCGAGAGGTGGTCAAACTGCGGGACGAAGTCGAGCGCGAGTTGGCCGGCAAGGGACGCATTCTGCTGCGCTACTCCGGAACGGAACCGAAGATTCGCTTACTTATCGAAGGCCGCGAAGCCGATCAGATCGACCGGCAGGCAAATCGCATCGCGGACGCGATCCAAAGCGCGATTGGAGCGAACTGAATCAAATGACTCTGACCACCGTCATCGAAGCGCTCCTTTTCAGCGCACAGAAGCCGCTGTCGCCGAAAGAAATTACCGACGTATTGCGGGGCGCAGGCGCAGAAGATGAATTCTCGCCCAATGATTTCGCGAAAGTACGGGAACCGGAAATCGCCGCCGCCCTGGAAGAATTGAAGGTGCAATACATCGAACAAAACCGGGGATTTCAGCTGCTGGAAAAAGCCGACGGATGGCAATTTGCCACCGACCCGCAGTATGCGCGCTGGGTGCGGGATTTGTTCCCCGGGCCAAAGCCGGCTCGCCTGACTTCACCGGCGTTGGAAACGCTTGCCATCATCGCCTACCGGCAACCAATCATTCGCGCGGATGTTGAAGCCGTCCGTGGCGTGGCCATCGATGGCGTGCTGCAAACTTTAATGGAGCGAGGGCTGGTGAAAATTTCCGGACGCGCAGAAATTCCCGGGAGACCACTTCTCTACGAGACAACGCAATTTTTTCTCGATCACTTCGGTCTCCGAAATCTCGACGAACTGCCGAACGTGGAGGAACTCCGCACACGTTATTTACCAAGTGCCCCTCGTCCTCCCGAAGCAACTGTCGAGGCCGCTCCGACGGAGAATCCTCCGGCGATGCCACCAGCCGAATAATTCCGGCGAACCGATCGTGACTCTCGCGCGGCTGACAATCTGGATCGCTGCGCTCGCCTCAACCGCAGCAGCAGCCGAAATCCAGCCCGGCAACTGCGCCAAAGCGGCAAAATATTCCGACAGCAAGAAAGGTGTGTCGGTGTTGGTCATTCAAAACGACCGGACCGTATTCGAGCATTATGCGAACGGGGGAATGCCGCAGGGGCGATGGCCGATTTTCAGCGGCACGAAAAGTTTTTGGGGAACAACCGCACTCTGCGCGGTTCGAGATGGATTACTGAAACTCGACGATCGCGTGGCCGACACGATCACTGAATGGAAAGCCGATCCGCTCAAGTCGCAGATCACGATTCGCCAGTTGCTGAACCAAACCGATGGAATCGACGGCGCCTCCTGGTTGCATCGTCAATCGATTCCAGACCGCAACGCCATGGCGATCCATTGTGCCAGCGTCGCGGCGCCCGGCACCCGCTTCATTTACGGTCCGAGTCATTTTCAAATTTTCTGCGAGCTGCTTCGCCGCAAACTCAGCGGCCGCTCAGCCATTTCCTACATTCAGGAAAACATTCTCTCCCCGCTTGGCCTAACGAATATGGAATTCAAACAGGACGGGCGAGGAAATCCACTCCTGGCCAGCGGATTTGAGCTGACCGCGAACGAATGGGCGCGCTTTGGACTGATGATTATGCAAGATGGGGCCTACGGCGGGCGCCAAATCGTCCCGGCCGCGCTGCTCGGCCAGGCATTCGTCGGGTCCAATGCCAATCCGGCATACGGCTTGACGTTCTGGTTGAATCGCCAGGCTTCGAGTTTTTTCTCCCGCGAAATTGATATCGAGAAAGAGATCGATCTTCCATGGCAGCGCGCACGCTGGAACAATATTTGTGTTTGCCGGGGCGCTCCCCCGGACATGATCGTGGCGCTCGGCTCGGCTTATCAGCGCCTCTTTATCATACCCTCCGCCCAAGCCGTGATTGTTCGTCAGGGCCGGGACGCCAAATTCTCGGACGCTTATTTCTTGCGATTAGTCCTTGGACGATAGCGAATTGACTTGTGCCAAGGTTTCCTGAACGGTGCCTCACTCTCATATGAACAAATTCGCGATTGGTTGCGGCGGTTTAGTCGTCATTCTGCTCGTTGTCGTCCTTGTCGTTGCTCTGTTTTTCGGCGGCATTTACAACCGTTTGGTGACCCTCCGAACCGATGTGGACAGCAAGTGGGCCGACGTCCAAACACAGTATCAACGCCGGATGGATTTGATTCCAAATCTGGTCAACACGGTCGCCGGCGCGGCAAACTTTGAAAAATCGACTCTGACCGAAGTGACGAATGCCCGGGCCAGTGTGGGCCGGGTCCAGATCGACCCCAACAAGGCGCCGACCGACGCCGCGCAGTTGCAGAAGTTTCAGGAGGCTCAGGGGCAGTTGGGCAACGCCCTGTCACGTTTGCTGGTCGTGTCCGAGCAATATCCGCAGTTGACCGCGACCCGGAATTTTCAGGAACTGCAAGCGCAGCTGGAGGGAACGGAGAATCGAATTTCGGTCTCACGCCGAAACTTCAACGAGTCGGTCCAAAGCTATAATACGACGATTGGCAGAATCCCGGCGAGTTTCGTGGCGGGAATGTTTGGTTTCACCCCGCGACCGTTCTTTGCGGCGCAGGAGGGCGCGGAAAAGGCGCCGAACGTGAACTTTAATTTTGGTTCGCCGGCACCCGCCGCCTCACCGGCTGCGACCGCAGCGGCAACGCCGTAAACCTCAAATCCCAATCCCAAGCCCCAAAGAAATTCCAAGATCCAAGCATCAAGTGACGGAGCGCCGCAGACTGCCCCTTTTTAAATTGCGGTTGGGGAATTGCCTGGGGTTTGGAACTTGGAACTTGAGATTTCTTCGGCGGAATGTTTTTCCAGCGGCTTTCGTTTTCGCGATCATTTTCGGAAGTTGCACCTTCGCTGCCGAGGTCCTTCCGCCAAAGCCGACCGCGTATTTCAACGATTACGCGAACGTCGTTTCCAAGGAAGCCGCCGGCCGATTCAACGAGCAACTGGCGCAATTTGAGCGTGACACTTCAGATCAGGTCCTGGTCGCGATCTTTCCGAAAATGCAAAGCGATTCGGACATCGCCGATTACACCCAGCGCGTCGCTCAAGCGTGGCAGGTCGGCCAAAAGGGCCGCGACAACGGGGCGGTTCTGTTTGTGTTCGTCGCCGATCACAAAATGTTTATCCAAGTCGGCTATGGCCTGGAAGGCGCGCTCCCGGACGCGACAGCTTTCGACATCACCGAATACCGCATTAAACCGCATTTCCGAAACAACGATTATCAAGGCGGATTGAGCGAAGGGATCGATTCGATCGAAAAGGCGATCAAAGGCGAGTACACGGGCACCGGAAAAACTGTCTCGGAAGGCCGGGGCTCGCGGTCGTCGCCCGTTTCCAGCCTCATTCCCTTCTTCATCTTTTTAATCATCTTGATTGTCGTATCGAGACTGGTGCGCCGGCTCGGTGGCTACGGTTATTCTCGCGGCGGTGGACCCATCTTTTTCCCGCTGGGGGGCGGTGGCGGCGGCGGGTCATCGGGCGGCGGTGGTGGTGGATTTAGCGGCTTCAGTGGCGGCGGCGGAAGCTTCGGCGGCGGCGGCGGCGGGTCGAGTTGGTGATCGCCTATGCGAACGAAAGAATTCTTGAGCAAAGTCGATCACGACCGCGTGGTGAAGGCCATTCGCGAAGCCGAATCAAGCACCGTGGCTGAGATCCGCGCTTACATTCAGCGGGGGAAATTCGAAGGCGATCCGCTGATCGCCGCGGCGAAACGGTTTCACCGGCTCCGGATGAACGCGACCGATCATCGCGCCTCTGTGCTAATTTGGGTGGCTCCGCGGTCCCATAAATTCGCCGTCCTCGGCGATGAAGCGGCGAATCAGAGACTGGGAGAGCAGCTCTGGCAGGAAGTAGTCGGGCGGATGCGGGACCATTTTCGCAATGAACGCTTTTCCGACGCCTTGGTGGATGCGATCCACGACATCGGGACTGCTTTGGCCAGCCATTTCCCTAAAACGTAGACCGCCGGCCGTAGAGGACAGTGGTATCATCGCCTGGGAAGCCACGGCTTCCCCGACGAGCCCCCACGGGGTTGCAAAGTCGTCGGATTAGTGTTTATTCCACGTTCCGCAGCGAGTTTTGTAGTTGCGCCGTTGGTCCCTGGGTTTCCGTCGCTGGACGTGAAGCCACACTCGCCAGGGGGAACCCGGTGATCCGAAAGGTAGAAGGATGAAGGCAAAAGGATAAAATCGCCCCAGGCATTTTGTCTCTTTTCATCATTCATCCCTGCTCCTTCATCCATAAAAATATATGCCAGTTCGTTACGGTCGGTTTGAAATGCCAAAAACTCTCACGAAAGAGGAGAGCACAGCCACAGAAACTTACGCCAAATTCACGGCCGAGCCATTTGAAGCCGGCTACGGTCACACCGTTGGAAATTCGCTCCGGCGCGTGTTGCTATCGTCTCTCGAAGGTGCCGCGATTACCGCGGTAAAAATTACCGGGGCGCAGCACGAGTTCGCCACTCTGCCCGGCGTGGTCGAAGACGTGACCGATATCGTCCTCAACCTGAAGAAGGTGAAGTTCAAAGCCAGTAACGGCCACGAACCGAAAAAGCTTCCGTTGAGCGTGAACAAGGAAGGCGAAGTGACCGCCGGCGACATCGGTGAAATCACCGGTTACGAAGTGCTCAATCCAAAGCAGCTGATCTGCACGCTCGACAAGAAGCACAAATTTGATGCCGAGCTCGAAGTCCGCGTGGGTCGCGGTTTCGCCACCGGCGAAGAAAACAAACGCGCCGATCAACCGATTGGACTGATTCCAATTGATTCCATTTTTTCTCCGGTGACGCGCGTGAAGTATGCCGTCGAAAACACCCGGGTGGGTCAACGCACCGACTACGATAAGCTCCTCCTCGAAGTCTGGACCGATGGCCGGTTGACTCCGGATGACGCCCTTTTGCAGGCATCCGCGATCCTTCGCCATCACCTCGACGTGTTCGTGAACTTCAACGAAGACGTGATCGAGTTTGATGAGACGCCGGCCGGAGTGAGCGAGGAAAACCTCAAGCTCAAGAAACTTTTGAACATGAGCGTAAACGAAATTGAGTTGAGCGTTCGCGCGGCGAACTGCTTGAACAACGCCAACATTACCAGTGTTGGGCAGTTGGCGCAGAAGACCGAGGCCGAGATGCTGAAGTATCGCAATTTCGGCAAGAAATCGCTGAACGAAATTAAAGACAAACTTCAACAGCTGGGGTTAGGCCTGGGCATGAAGTTCGAGCCGGGGTTGGTGGAAACGCCAGTCGGCGCGGTCGACGGCGCGGCCCCAAATGGTTCGCAAAGTCCGGAACGGCAATAATTATTCAACGCCTTAACCGCTTCATCCGATGAGACATCAAAAACGGACGATCAAGCTCGGCCGGAAAGCCGAGCACCGGAAAGCTTTGCTCGCGAATCAGGTTTGCAGCTTGATCGAGCACCAGCGAATCAAGACCACCCTGGCGAAAGCCAAAGCCGTTCGTCCGCTGGCTGAAAAAATGGTGACGCTGGGCAAGCAGGGCTCCATTCATGCTCGACGGACCGCGTTTTCCACCTTGCGACAAAAAGACGCCGTTAAAAAGTTGTTCGAGGAAATCGCCCCGAGATCGAACGGCCGCAACGGCGGCTACACACGAATCATTCGGTTAGGCCAACGCCGCAGCGACTCCTCCTCGATGGCATTCCTGGAGTGGGTGGACGTCAGTCCGGTCACGGAAGAGGAAAAACCCGCCGAAGAAAAGAAAGCGAAACGCAAAGAACCAGAAGCGACGCCAAAAGAGACGAAGGCCAAATCGGAACCGGTTCAGGAGAAGGAACCGGAGGAGAAAACTCCGGAAACGGCTCCTGCTGAAGAAGCAAAGCCGAAGAAGCGGAAATGGTTCGGGCGGAAATCCGATAAATAAGGATTGCCCTCACCTCCATCCTCTCCTTAACCGAGAGGACAGCGTCAGTTCGGGCTTAGACCTCGAACTGAGAGCGGAGGTTTCTCGGCTAGCGGACATTCACAAGCTGCCAATTGATTTTTCCGTCGTTAATTTCCAGCCAGGCCACGCTCGGCGGCGACCCGCGGTTCGGTCTCGTGACACAGCCGGGATTGAGAAACAAAACATTCCCGCATTTCTCGTTTCGCGATACATGAGTGTGCCCGTGCAGGACGACATCTACATCCTCGGGCGATTTATCGGGCGGAATATGTTGCAGACGAAATTTCAGTCCGCCCCGCTCAAGATCGGCCACCAGCGGCCAATCCGAATTGCTGTCGCAGTTTCCCCTGACGACCGTGACCGGCGGCCCGATGGTCCGCAATTCATCAAGAATGAATTCGTCGCAGACGTCGCCAAGATGCCAGATCTCATCGGCGTCGCCCGCCAGATCGACAATTTTCGTCGGCAATTTGTTGTGCGTGTCCGCCAGCACGAAAACTCGAGCCATCGATATCAAAGGAAAGCCAGAACGCCAGAATGGAAAGCGCGTTTTGGAATTCTTCCTGCTTTCTTGTTTTCCTCAACGATACTCAGCCGTGCCCTTTAATAACTTCGGCCTCTCATCGGACGTCGTGCGCGGGACCCAAGCCATGGGATTTACCGAGCCGACACCGATCCAGCTCCGGGCTTTTCCGATTGTTCTCGCCGGGAAAGACCTGATCGGCACCGCTCAAACCGGCACGGGAAAGACCGCTGCGTTCGCGCTGCCGATCCTTACGCTTCTGGCGCAGCATGGAAAATTTCGTTGTCTGGTCCTTGAACCGACCCGCGAGCTGGCGGCGCAGGTGGAAACGGCTTTCCGTGATTATGGTCGATTTACCGATATCAGCGTGACCGTGATACACGGCGGCGTGGGCTATGGGAAGCAACGCGATGATCTCAAGCGCGGCGTGGATGTGGTCGCGGCGACGCCGGGCCGGTTGCTCGATCATCACGAGCAAGGGACGATCAACTTCCGCGACGTGAACATTCTCGTTCTCGACGAAGTCGATCGCATGCTCGACATGGGATTTCTACCGGACGTCCGTCGTATTGTGGAAAAGATTTCGTCCGATCGACAAACCTTACTTTTTTCCGCCACTTTGCCGCCGGAGATCGAGCGACTCGCGGCCTGGGTGTTGCGCGAGCCCGAAACGATCGAGATCGGCATTCGCCGTTCACCGGCTGAAACGGTGACGCATGCCGTTTATCCGGTCGCAGCCGAACAAAAGTTCGATTTACTGACCGCGCTCCTGGAACGCACAAATTTCGATAGCGTCTTGATTTTCTGTCGAACCAAACAAAATGCCGACCGCGTGGCGCATGCCCTCAAAGACGCGAAACACTCGGTCGCTGTTTTGCACTCTAATCGCACACAACGCGAACGGATTGAAGCGCTCGAAGGATTCAAGTCCGGCAAATACGAAGTGATGGTCGCGACCGATATCGCCTCGCGCGGGCTCGACATCGCCGGCGTGAGCCATGTCATCAATTACGATGTCCCGGAACATCCTGAAGATTACGTGCATCGAATCGGACGAACCGGTCGCGCGCAAAATGTCGGTGACGCGTTTACGCTGATGAACGGCGAAGAGGTTCCGGCCCTCCAAGCCATCGAACACTTCATCGGCCAAAAAATTCCCCGCCTGAAACTCGAAAACTTTCCTTATCTTTACACCGTGTTGTTCGAGCCGGAACCGGCGGGTGGCCGACGCTCGATTGGCGGTGGCCGATCCCACCGCGGTTTTTCTTACGGCCGGCGCCGGCGATAGCCACAGATCTTGTCGAGGCGCTCGCCGCGGCGAGCGCCTATCAATTTTAATTCGGCGTTTGACATCCCGCAGTCGCGGGACCGCGACAACTCTTTCCCGTCACCAATCACTTGTCACCATTCTTACACCACTCATCCACCCAATCGTTCACCGTTTTGTACCAAAGCCGCGAATTCTGTGGTTTGAGCACCCAGTGACCTTCGTCCGGGAAATACAACATTTCCGACGGCACCTTCAGCATTTGCAGCGTCGTGAACAGATCGAACCCGTTCGAAACATCCAGCCGGTAATCGAGCTGACCGTGCACAACCAGCGTCGGGGTCTTAAAATTCGCTGCGTATTCGTGAGGCGACCATTTCCGGTACAGATCGCGCTCTTTCCACGGCGGCCCTTTGAATTCCCAATTCGGGAACCACAGTTCCTCGGTTGTGCCGAAAGACGATTCGGCGTTGTACATGCCGTCGTGTGAGACGATGCATTTAAATCGGTCGGTGTGGCCTAACAACCAGTTGGCCATGTAACCGCCGTAACTTGCGCCGAGCGCAGCTTCGCGATTCCTATCGATGAACGGATAAGTCTTTTCCACGTAATCGAGACCTTTCATCACATCGATATACGGTTTGCCGCCCCAATCACCGCCGATCGAATCGGTGAACTTCTGTCCGTAACCGGTCGAGCCGTGGAAATTGATCATCACGACTACGTAATTCCCGGTCGCGGCGAATAACTCCGCGTTCCAGCGATAGGTCCACGAATCGGCCCAGGCGCCTTGTGGTCCGCCGTGGAGCAAAAACTTCAGTGGATATTTCTTGTTTGGGTTGAATCCCGGCGGCTTGACCATGAAACCTTGAACGACCTCGTCATTCGCGCCCTTGAACGTGAAGGACTCCAACGGCTGCATTTCAATCTGCGACAACACCGCGTCGTTCATATGAGTGACCGCAGTGGCGGAGACGACATCTTGTCCGTGACCGGTGGCGTTGTCGTATTCTTCGAGATTGATCCGCGCAATTTCGTTCGGAGCCTGAATCGACGCTCGGCTAAAGAAAACGGCGTCCTTCGTCGGCGCGAGATCGTCGCCATGCAATCGAATCACTTCGTTTGCTTTGTTGTCCGATAAAGAAAGTGCGTAAATCGGTTCTTCGCCATGATCTTCCGCGGTGACGAAAACCATTTGCGAATCCTTGCGCCAGGCGAAGCTTCCGACCGACCGGTCAAATTTTTCCGTCAGATCGCGCGTCTTTCCCGATTGTCGATCTTGCACCATCAGTCGCCATTTATCGGATTCGAAACCGGCGCGGGCTTGTGATTTCCAGGCAAGATATTTCCCGTCCGGTGAATAGAGAGGTGTCGTATCCGCGCCGGGACTGGTGGAGACTTTCCTGGACGTGCCGCCACGTATCGGCACGGTAAAAATTTCGTCGTTCGTGCTGGTCGCTTCGACTTCGTCGATGTTGCTGGTGTAGGCGAGTTCCTGGTTATCCGGCGAAACCGCATACATGTCCTGGCCCCCGAGATGGAACGGCGGCACATCGTGATCGCCGGGTGTGAGATCTGGTGGTGGCAGCCGTGCCGGCTGCGATTCCGGAGACGATGCAGGCGACACGCCTGCCTCTACCGAAGAGACAGCGGGAACGACAAACAAATGGCTCCTCTTGAATTCCGTGAACGCGTTCCAGTGCCGATAAAATAAATGCGAGAAAATCTTCGCCTTCACTTTGCTTTTCTTCAGCTCGTCATCGCGTCGCTCGTTGCACTGGTCGGCGGTCATTCCGCCTGAGCCTGGCGAAGGCTCTTTGCAATCCGGATAAACTTCCGAAAAGAACACGATGTTCTTTCCGTCCGGTGACCAGATCCCGCCGTCTGCACCGGTGGAAAGGTTCGTTGCCTGGTGCGGCTGGCCGACGAGTTTTCCGGCTGCGGAATCGAAATCGCACATCCAAATCTGGGTCGGCTCGGTCGCTTTTGACGTCCAAATGAGACGCTTGCCGTCGGGTGAAAATCGTGGTCGCTCCTCGGAGTGGGACGTTCCATTGAGCCGCCTCGATTCACCACCGCTCGCCGGCACGATCCACAGATGGGAAGTTTTCGTATTCGCGTCGAGGTCAACGTCGGTGGCCGAGAATGCGACCCATTTCCCGTCGGGTGATGGCACGGGCTCATCGACCCGTTTGAGTTTCATCATGTCCTCAAATGTGAACGGATGTCTCGCGGGCGATTGAGCAAAAAGCGAAGTGCCAAGGAGCGAAAGAAAAAGCGGCACGAGAAATCCAGGTTTCATGCGGTGTTGAATATTGCCGTTGTCGAGGCGCTTGTGCCAAGCGCTAGTTATTGGTTCCGTGTTTGACATCGGTTACATTCCCGCCATGGCTAAAATCGAGATCATCAAGAACGGTCCTTATATCGTGTCCGGCGAAGTCGAATTGATCGATAGCGAAGGAAACAGATACCCGGCCGAGAAGCGGATGGCGCTTTGTCGTTGCGGCGCCTCAACCGAAAAGCCGTTTTGCGACGGCACCCATTCAAAGATCGGATTCCAGGCAGCCGAAAAAGCCGTGCCTGAGTCCAAGGAATGACCGGATTTCTGATATAGAATATCTGAGGTTTGATGGGCGGGAGTTTTCGCCGCGACATCACCTGAAATGAAGAGAAATTTAGTTCTTCTTTTTTTTGGCGTGACCGTTGCCGTCTTCGGGCAATCCCTCCCGAAAACCATGAAGGCGGTGGTCGCGCACGCGTATGGCGGACCGGAGGTGTTGCAGCTGGAAGACGCTCCCGTGCCCGACCCGAAATATAATGAAATTCTCGTCCGCACGATCGCGAGCGGAGTGAACCCGGCCGATCCTCTGATCCTGAATGGAAAATTTGCCAAAGAATTCGGCACACACCTTCCGCTGATTCTCGGATACGACATGGCGGGAGTGGTCGTCAAAACCGGTGCGGGCGTAACGAAGTTGAAAGTCGGCGATCCCGTTTACGCCTATCTCCTGTGGGGCGGCGGCTGGGCGGAATACTGCATCTCGAATGAAAATGAATCGGCCATTAAACCAAAGTCCCTCAATTTCGTCGAAGCGAGCTCGGTTCCGTTAGCGGCGCTCACCGCGTGGCAGGCTTTGGTCGACGTCGCTCACCTCAAAACAGGCCAGACCGCGCTGATCCATGGCGGATCGGGCGGCGTCGGAAGTTTTGCCATTCAAATTGCCAAGGCGCGCGGTGCGCGTGTGATTGCCACCGCCTCCACCGCAAATCAGGATCTTTTGAAGCGGCTTGGAGCCGATGTGGCGATTGATTACACGAAACAGAAATTCGAGGAGATCGCTGACGGCGTCGATGTGGTACTCGATCCGGTTGGGCGCGAAACGCTGGCCCGTTCTTATAGCGTGGTGAAAAATGGCGGCATTATCGTGACTCTCGTTTCTCGTTGCGATGAGAATGAGCTGAAGAAATACGGCATACGCGGCGCCTCGCTTGCGTCTCATCCTAATTCAGACGAACTGGCCGAGATCACGAAATTAATCGACGCCGGAACGATCAAACCGATTGTCTCGGAAGTTTTACCGCTGAGCGATGCAGCGAAAGCTGATGCGCAGGCGGAAACGCATCACACGCGTGGGAAAATTGTGCTTAAGATTGCGGATGGGCCGAAAATCTAGCTTTGTCACGAAAGCCGCTCCAACACGCCATATGAAAAGCATTATCCTCGTTCTTCTCGTTTTGGGCGCGATCACGCTCCGCGCTGAGAAAATCTCACTCGTTGGCGGCACGGTTATTAATCCGGCCGACGGCAAAACGATCGCGAACGCGACCGTCGTGATCGACGGGAATCGGATCGAGCGCGTATCCATGGGGAAACAAGACGCCGCCTCACTCGGCCGGCAGATCGACTGCGTCGGCAAATTCATTCTGCCCGGTTATATCGACACCCACGTTCATTTCTTTCAATCGGCGGACTTGTTTACGCGTCCCGATGGGGCGGACTTGAACAGTGTCCGGCCATACCGGGACGAAGTCGCGTGGATCAAATCACACCTCGACGATACATTCGCGCGCTATCTGCGCTGTGGAATCACCAGTGTGGTTGATGACGGCGGACCGATGTGGAATTTCGAAGTCCGCCAGAAGGCGAACGAGACTGCGAAAGCGCCCCGAGTCGCCGTGGCCGGTCCATTAATCTCCAGCGTCTCGCGCGACAAACTTGATCTCGGCGATCCGCCGATTGTGAAAATCGACACTCCGGAACAGGCCCGCGAGTTCGTTCGGAAGCTCGTCGAACGAAAACCCGACTTCGTTAAAATCTGGTACATTGTCGACAAGGATCATCCGATCGATTCGTTTCGGCCGATCGTCCGGGCGACGATCGAAGAAAGTCATCGCCACAAAATTCGGGTGATGGTGCACGCCACCGAACTGGAGACCGCGCGGGCCGCAGTGGAAGAAGGCGCCAACATTCTTGTCCACAGCGTGATCGACCAGCCCATCGACGACGCATTCGTGAAGTTGCTTAAGGATCACAAAACGATTCTTTGCCCGACCCTGGTCGTCTTTGAACGCTATGGCCGCGTATTCTCAAACCAGTTGAATCTCACGCCGGAAGAAAAAGCGTGGGGAAATCCGGAAGTGATTGCCACGCTTGACGTGACGAAATTGCCGTCCGACAAAGTCCCGGACCGGATCAAGACTTCAATGGGCGATCCGCAGGCGGTGCTGGATCGAATCAAAAAGACTTACGATATCGCGCTTCCGAATTTGAAAAAATTGGAAGACGCTGGAGTGACGATTGCCGCCGGCACTGACGCCGGGAATATCGGCACGATTCACGGCCCGGCATTGTTTCGGGAATTTCAGCTCATGAAGGAAGCCGGCCTAACGAATATGCAAATTCTGCAATGTGCGACGGCTAATGCGGCTGAACTCTTCGGCGGAGAGACCGGCGCGCACATCGGCAAAATTGGAAACGGCGACTTTGCCGATTTGGTGATTTTAAAATCGAATCCGGTCGATGACATTGGACACGCGTCGGACATCGACAGTGTGATTAAGAACGGTGTCGTTTATCCGGCCGGCTCAATTTTGAAGTGAAGCTTTTTGTTCCACCCGAAATGTCCAACCACCGATGCAGTTATACATTCTAAAATTGCCTATGAAACTCCTCTTTGCCTCTTTTGCGATACTTGGCTTTTGCTCATTTGGAATTGCGGCTGAAAACCAAACCCTGGCCCCGAAAAAACCCGTGACCGACGAATATCACGGAGTCAAAGTCGAAGACGATTATCAATGGCTCGAAGACGACGCGAATCCCGACGTCAAAGCCTGGTCGGATGCGCAAAATCAAAAGACGCGCGCCTATCTCGACAAATTACCGGACCGCGCGGCGATTGAGAAGCAACTGACCGATTGGTACGCCAAGACGTCACCCAGCTACGTGGCTCTTACCTCTCGCCCCGGGGTCTTATTTGCGATGAAGTTTCAGCCACCCAAGCAACAACCATCGCTCGTCACGCTAAAGTCGCCTAACGACCTAAGCTCTGAGAAGATTGTTCTGGACCCGAACGCTCTGGATTCGACGGGGAAAACAACCATCGATTGGTTTGTTCCATCACACGATGGAAAACAGGTGGCGATTTCGATTTCACAAGGCGGCAGCGAAGATGGAACTCTCCACATCTATGAAACCGCGACCGGTCACGCGCTTTCCGATTCGATTGCTCACGTTCAATATCCGACTGCGGGCGGAAGCGCGGCCTGGAATGCAGACGACACTGGAATTTATTATACCCGGTTCCCACGCCAAGGTGAGCGGCCCGACACCGACCTGAACTTTTATCAACAGATCTATTTCCATAAAGTCGGCGCGCCGGACACCGACGACATTTATTCGATTGGAAAAGACTTTCCGCGCATTGCCGAGGTCAAACTGGAAGGATCACACGACGGGAAATATATCCTGGCGACGGTCGCCAACGGTGACGGCGGCGATTTTGCGCACTACCTGCTGGGGCCGGACGGAAATTGGAAACAGCTGACGAAGTTTGAGGACCAGGTCAAAGCGGCGCGACTCGGCCAGGATCAGGCAATCTATCTGCTTTCTCGCGCAAATGCGCCTCGGGGCAAAATTCTCCGGATGCCGCTCGACAATCCGGGATTGGCGAATGCCGCTATGATTGTTCCGCCGAGCGACGCGGTGATTCAATTCATCGAACCCACGGCAAAGGCAATCTTCGTGGCCGATTTGTTAGGCGGCCCGTCACAGATTCGCCGGTTCGATCTCGACGGAAAAAATGGAAGCGTCATTTCGATTCCAAAGATATCTGCCGTCTCGGAGATGGAATCGCTCGAGGATCACTCGCTTTTGTTTCGCGACGTGAGCTATACCGAACCCGCCGCCTGGTTTCAGATCAGCGGAAACGCGGCGCCGGCAAAAACGAAGCTGGTCAGCACTTCGCCCGTATCCTTCGCCGACATCGAGGTGACACGCGAATTCGCCACTTCCAAGGACGGCGCAAAAGTTCCGCTGAACATTATTCGCAAGAAGAACACAAAGAAGGACGGCAATAATCCAACGCTTCTTTATGGCTACGGCGGATACGGGGTCAGTCTGTCGCCGAATTTCGATTTCACCCGCCGGCTTTGGTTCGATCGTGGTGGCGTTTACGTCGTGGCAAATATTCGTGGTGGCGGGGAATTCGGCGAGGAATGGCATAAGGCGGGAAATCTGACAAAGAAACAAAACGTGTTCGACGATTTCGCGGCGGCAGCCGAATACCTTGCCCAAGAAAAATGGACCCGTCCGGAGAAGCTCGCGCTGCTCGGTGGCAGCAACGGCGGCCTCTTGATGGGCTCTATGATTACGCAGCATCCCGATTTGATGCACGCAGTCATTTCCGCCGTTGGAATATACGATATGCTTCGGGTCGAGCTGGCGCCCAACGGCGCGTTCAACGTCACCGAGTTTGGCACGGTGAAAGATCCGGACCAATTCAAAGCGCTCTATGCTTATTCGCCGTATCATCACGTGACTGACGGGACGAAATATCCAGCGATCCTGTTCATGACTGGCGCCAACGATGGTCGAGTCGCTCCTTATCACTCGCGGAAAATGGTCGCGCGTTTGGATGAAGCGAACAAATCGGACCAGCCGATCCTGCTCCGGACCAGCACGAGCGCGGGTCATGGGATTGGCACCGCTCTGACTGAACGCATCAAACAAGCGGCCGATCAATATTCATTTCTGTTCGCGCAGCTCGGGATGAACAAAAAAACTTAGAGCGCTGACGAGACTCTGCGCTGGTCTCCCTCACCTGGGAAAGGCGGTCGCCGTCACCGGCGGGAGGTCACATTTTCCGGAGATACCAACTCCGCCCGCGCTGGTGAAATTTGTTGCTCGCCAGCCCAAGCGGGCAGAGCTTTTGGGCTATGACTCCATTGCCCTACGCGCACCCGGAAGCTCTGGTGGAAACAGATTGGCTTGAGCAACATCTCAAAGACGATGGCATTCGGATCGTCGAATCGAATGAGGATGTTTTGCTTTATGACACCGGCCACATTCCCGGTGCCGTCCATATCGACTGGCGGGCGGATCTCCAGGACCAGCTGATTCGCGATTATATTTCGCCCGACAAATTTGCCGAACTCTGCGCCAGGAACGGCATCACTCCGGAAACCACCTGCATTTTCTATGGTGATAAGGCGAATTGGTGGGCGTGCTACGCGCTCTGGGCTTTCCGTCTCTTCGGACACGAAAAGGTCAAGATCCTCAATGGCGGCCGGGACAAGTGGAAAGCCGAAGGGCGGACCATGACGCGTGAAAAGCTGACTTACCCGCGCGCCAATTATCCGGTTCCGAAAAAACGTTTCGATAAAGAGATTCGCGCGTTCTTTGATGAAACACTCTCGCAAAGCAAAGCCAGCCAACCGTTAATCGATGTCCGTTCACCCGGTGAATACCGGGGAGAGATCACGCATATGCCGGAGTATCCACAGGAAGGCGTTTTACGTGGAGGTCACGTCCCCGGCGCCAAAAGTGTTCCGTGGAAAACCGCTACGAACGAAAACAATACCTTCAAATCGGCGGAGGAATTGCAAAAAATCTATTTCACCGGCGCAGGCGTAACGCCGGACAAGGACACCATCGTGTATTGCCGAATCGGCGAACGTTCGAGTCACACCTGGTTTGTCCTGACTTACCTATTGGGCTTGAACAACGTCCGCAATTACGACGGTTCCTGGACGGAATGGGGCAACAAAGTCGGCGCTCCGATCGAGAAGAGCGCGTAACCCCCCTTTTTCATTATTGGTCATTGGGTTACCGGTCACTTCTGAGATGAGCGATTGTGGCAAATTGGATGAGTTGGGAACAGATTCCCCGGCTCCGAAATATCCAAACAAGCTGAACAGCATCATTCATTTATTTGAATCGCTGCCGGAAGACGAACGGCGCGAAACTCTGGTTTCCTACGCCGACAACGCCAAGAAGCAGGAACCGCGGCCGGGCGAGCAATTCCAACTCGAGGATATTCGCAAGGACGAGGAATGCGCCGATACGGTGGGTGTTTACCTGCACGTGGACGACCAGGGTAAGGCACATTTTCGAATGACACTCGGGCCGGAAGTTCAAACGCTCACCCGCGCGATGACCGCGATTTTATGCAAAGGCCTGGACGGATGTACCCCCCGGGAAATTCTCGAGCTACCGAGCGATTTCGTGACCCGGATCATCGGCGCTGAGTTAGTCCGGGTCCGCAGCCAGACGGTTTATTACGTTCTCACGCGCATCAAAGGCGTCTGTAAGGTCTGGCTCGACCGTCAGCGACTGGCGCAAGCCAACGTGGCGTAGAATGCGCCAAAGGCGCATTTCATTTCCAGCCTGGGCGTCAGCCCCAGGATACCCGCCACAAGCAACCCCGGAGCGCTGAAAGCGCTACCGATTCGCAAGCGAACGGACGCAAAACAACTCGACCCGATCCAAGACTCGCGACTTGCGAAACTTTCCCGCGTGAAGTTCTTCTGATTTGATCTACAGTCCGCGCTGCGCAGATGCCGCGGAACGATCATCTCAAAAAAATTCTGCTTGTCGGTTCTGGCCCGATTGTCATCGGGCAGGGCTGCGAATTTGATTATTCGGGCGTGCAGGCCTGCAAGGCGTTGCGCGAGGAGGGCTATCAGGTGGTGCTGGTTAACTCGAATCCGGCCACCATCATGACCGATCCCGAGTTTGCCGATCGGACTTATATCGAGCCCATCACCGCCGAAGTGATCGAGGCGATCATCGAACGCGAACGGCCGGACGCTCTTCTGCCCACCATGGGCGGGCAAACCGCGCTCAACGCAGCGATGGAGTTGAACCGCAATGGCGCCCTGGCCCGTCACGGAGTGAAATTGATCGGTGCAAATGCCCAAGCCATCGCCAAGGCTGAAGATCGACAATTATTTAAGGAAGCGATGCTGCGCATCGGCCTCGACGTTGCGCGATCTGGAATTGCTCACAGCGCCGCCGATATCGATCGCGTCGCGGACGAAATCGGCACATTTCCGCTGATCATTCGACCGGCGTTTACGCTGGGTGGAAGTGGAGGCGGAATTGCCTACAACCGGGACGAGCTCAAGGATATCGCCGACCGCGGATTGGCCGCGTCACCGGTGAGCGAAATCTTAATCGAAGAATCGCTCGTGGGTTGGAAGGAATTCGAAATGGAAGTCATGCGCGATCGCATGGACAACTGCGTGGTCGTTTGTTCGATCGAGAATTTCGATCCGATGGGCGTCCACACCGGCGATTCGATCACCGTCGCCCCGGTGCAAACACTCACCGATCGCGAATATCAAGTTATGCGCGACGCTTCATTCGCGGTCATTCGCGAAATCGGCGTCGAAACCGGCGGCTCAAACATTCAGTTCGCCGTGAATCCGGATAACGGCCGGATGGTGGTGATCGAAATGAATCCGCGCGTTTCGCGATCGAGCGCCCTGGCGTCGAAAGCGACCGGATTTCCGATCGCGAAGATCGCCGCCAAACTCGCGGTTGGCTACGCGCTCGACGAAATCCGCAACGACATCACGCGGGAAACGCCGGCCTCTTTCGAACCAACGATCGATTATTGCGTCGTGAAAGTGCCGCGATTTACGTTTGAAAAATTCCCGCAGGCGGATGCGACTCTGACCACGCAAATGAAAAGCGTTGGCGAAGCGATGGCGATTGGCCGCACATTCAAGGAAGCGTTGCAAAAGGCGCTGCGCAGTTTGGAGATCAAACGGTTCGGGCTTTTAGGAGACGGCGCAGACCAGACGCTTGACCCGGAAATGCTGCGACTGAAGTTATCGATTCCGAACTTCGAGCGGATTTTCTATCTGGCGCAGGCTTTCAAAAACGGAATGTCGATCGATGAAGCGTTCGATCTCACCAAAATCGATCGATGGTTTTTGCGAAACGTCGCGGAAATCGTCGCCGAATCGCAGTGCCTGAAAACGAAGAGCTTCATCCGCGCAAAGAAGCTAGGGTTTTCCGACCGCCAGTTGGCGATTAGCCACGGAGTTTCGGAAAAGACGATTCGCTCCAAGCGGAAGGCTGAGAACGTCCTTCCCACTTATCGTCTGGTGGATACCTGTGCGGCTGAGTTTGAAGCCTACACTCCGTATTACTATTCGACCTACGGAGAAGAGAACGAGCGGCGCGATGGTAAAAAGCGCAAGGTGATGATCTTGGGTGGCGGACCGAACCGCATCGGGCAGGGAATTGAGTTTGATTACTGCTGCGTCCACGCGGCTTTCGCGCTCCGCGAACTGGGATTCGAAACCATCATGGTCAATTCCAATCCCGAGACAGTGTCGACGGATTACGACACGAGCGACAAATTGTATTTCGAGCCACTGACTCTCGAAGATGTACTAAATATATACGAACAAGAGAAACCGGAGGGCGTGATCGTGCAGTTCGGCGGCCAGACGCCGCTCAATCTCGCGGATGGGTTGAAGGCAAACGGTGTCCCGATTTTAGGGACCCAGCCCGAAAGCATCGAAACCGCGGAAGATCGAAAACTGTTCGCTTCGATGCTGGAGAAGCTCGGGCTTCGCCAGACTCCGAATGGTTCGGTCGTGAATACGGAAGAGGCGGTGGCGACTGCTAAAAGAATCGGTTATCCGGTTCTGGTCAGGCCAAGTTTTGTTCTTGGCGGGCGCGCGATGGAATTGGTTTACAACGAGGAAGATCTCCGTCGCTACATGACGACAGCGATCGATATCACGCCGGATCGGCCGGTTTTGGTGGATCGTTTTCTGGAAGACGCGATTGAGGTCGATGTCGATTGCATTTCCGACGGCGAAACAACTGTGCTCGGCGCGATCATGGAGCACATCGAACAAGCCGGCATTCATAGCGGTGATAGCGCGTGCGTGATTCCGACATTTTCACTTTCCGAAAAAATCCTGCAGGAAATTTCGACGGCGACCAAGGCAATGGCCCGCGAGTTGAACGTGCGCGGACTCATGAACGTGCAATTTGCCGTGAAAGGCGACGAGGTTTACGTGCTCGAGGTTAATCCTCGCGCGTCCCGAACTGTTCCGTTTGTCAGCAAGGCGATCGGCGTTCCCCTGGCCAAATTGGCGGCGAAGGTAATGGCCGGGAAAAAATTGAAGGAGCTCGGGTTCACTGCCGAAATTATTCCCAAACATTATTCGGTGAAGGAAGCGGTCTTTCCATTTCTGCGTTATCAGGGAATCGATATCTCGTTAGGGCCGGAAATGAAATCAACCGGCGAAGTGATGGGGATAGATTCAGATTTGGGACTGGCCTACGCCAAATCTCAGATGGCCGCTCCGCCGCCGTTGCCCAAACAAGGCAACGTTTTCATCAGTGTGAAAGATAGCGATAAGGAGGCAATTGTTCCGGTCGCGCGCGAGTTCGTGAAACTCGGATTTGGAATCATCGCCACGAGCGGAACTGCGGCTACATTGAGCAAGGCCAAAATCAAGGTGACCAAAGTTTACAAGATCCGCGCGGGCCGCCCCAACGTCCTCGATCGTGTGAAAAACGGCGACATCAACTTCATCATCAATACCCCAAGCGGAAAAATTCCCCGTGAAGACGAAGTGGCGATCCGCAATGCCTCGCTCGCGCGGAAAATCCCGATCATGACAACGGTTCGCGCCGCTCAAGCCAGCGCCAATGGCATTCGATCTTTGCAAAAGAGCAAGCTGCGCGTCCGCAGTCTGCAGGAATATCAGGCCGACAAATGATCCACCTCAGCGCGCGCATATTCCTGGTCTGTGCCCTGGCAATCCTGCTCGGTTGCAGTAAGAAAAACCAAGTCGAACCACCTCAATCCAACCAACCAGTGAGCTCATCCAACGAAGTAGCTGTCATCAAAACAAGCGAAGGCGATATGGTCGTTCAGTTCTGGACCGATGCCGCGCCAAACACAGTCGAGAATTTCAAAAAACTGGCGCGTGCCGGATTTTACGACGGCACCATTTTCCACCGAATCGTCCGCGGATTCATGATTCAGGGAGGCGATCCGCTTTCCAAAGACGAAGCGAAGGAGAATTCCTACGGAACTGGCGGACCGGGTTACTCGATCAAGGCGGAATTCAACGATCATTCACACGAGCGCGGAGTCATCTCGATGGCGCGTGATCCCAACCCGGATTCGGCCGGCTCGCAATTTTTCATCTGCCTGGCGCCCGTGCCGCGATTGGATCATCAATACACGACTTTCGGCAAACTGATCAAAGGCGACGATGTCCTGGAAAAGATCGGCAATACGCCGGTGACATTTTCTCACGGTGAGATGAGCAAACCGACGACGCGCGTTACCATCCAAAAGATCGAGATCGTACCGCCGGACTCAGCGAAGTGATCCGCCCCCGGAGATGGCGAAGCAGACGAAGGAAAACTGATTCATCTTCGTGAAACTTCGTGTTCTTCGTGGTTAATTTATAGATGGCAATCGCAGACAAAACCAAAGTCGCACTCATTCAGATGAAGTGCGGACCGGCTCCGGAAGAGAATTTTCGGCACGCGGTGAGTTTCGTCCGCGACGCGGCCAAGAAGGGCGCCGAGGTCGTCTGTCTGCCCGAACTTTTTCGGTCCCAATATTTTTGCCAAACAGAAGAACACAAATTTTTCGAACTGGCCGAAGAAATTCCCGGTAAATCAACGGCCGAGCTGGGTCAACTCGCGGGGGAGCTTGGGATTGTGGTGATCGCTTCGCTTTTTGAAAGACGCGGCGCGGGGGTCTATCACAACACCGCCGCGATCATCGACGCGGACGGCAAGTTGTTAGGCAAATATCGCAAAATGCATATTCCGGACGATCCGCTGTATCATGAGAAGTTTTACTTCACTCCGGGCGATCTTGGATTCCAATCGTGGAAGACGCAGCGCGGATCGATCGGTGTCTGTGTTTGTTGGGACCAATGGTATCCCGAGGCAGCACGCCTGACGGCGTTGCGCGGCGCCGAGATCCTTTTTTATCCCACGGCAATCGGCTGGCATCCGCGCGAGAAAAAGGAATACGGCAAAGCCCAACATTCGTCCTGGGAAACAATTCAGCGCAGCCATGCGATTGCGAATGGGTGTTACGTGGCCGCGGCCAACCGGGTCGGTCACGAAACGCCCGCGGGCGGAGATGGAATTGAATTCTGGGGGCAAAGCTTCATTTGCGGTCCCGATGGGGAAATTATCGCCAAAGGAAGCGTCGATCAGGAAGAGATTGTGACTGCCGAAATCGACTGGCGTCGCGTCAACGAGCACCGGACCCACTGGCCATTTTTGCGCGATCGCCGCGTCGATGCCTATGCCGGGATGGAAAAGCGGCTGCTCGATTCGTAGTTTTATTTTTGCGCGAAGCGCCGTACCCTTGGCGCATGAAAACACTGCTCATTTCGCTGATCACATTGGGTGCGTTCGCCTCGTTGGCGCACGCGCAAAATTTAACGGCGGTGGCGAAGCTGGAACCGAAATCCGGCAGCAAAGTCACCGGAACCGTCAAGTTCACAAAAGTCGGGGACGAAGTGCAGGTAGTTGCCGACATTGAGAATCTGACGCCCGGCAAACATGGTTTTCATATTCACGAAAAGGGCGACTGCTCCGCGCCCGATGCGTCCTCCGCGGGTGGGCATTTTAATCCGACCCATCAACATCACGGAGGCCCGATGACGTTGCAGCATCACGCCGGCGATCTCGGGAACATCGAAGCGGATGCGTCGGGCAAGGCGCATTTGGATTGGAAAGGTAAGCTCGAACTGAGCGGACCTAATTCGATCATCGGGCGCTCGGTCGTCGTCCATGAGAAGGAAGACGATCTGAAAACTGATCCGGCTGGCAATGCCGGCGCGCGCATTGCTTGTGGTGCGATCGCCGCCGAGTGATCGTCATTATTTCCCTCAGAATACGCCGGTATGCATTTGATGACATTGAGTGAAATTCGCCGGGCCACGCAAAGTGACCCGGTCACCGCGCGCACACACGTCCAGGTCGAAAGCGTGGCGGCCGAGCTCACCAGAGAACAGCAACCCTATTGCAAACTCGGCCTGGCCGACGCCTGCGATCGAATCACGCTCCGCGTATGGAGTGATCACCCGTCGTTCAAGACCTGCAGCGGATTAAAGCCGGAAGATTTCATCGAACTCACCGGTGAATTTTTTAAATCGCAATACGGCATGGACGCGCGGAAATGGACGATGCGGCCGTTGTCCGAACAGGAGAAAAACGAACTCCTTCAGGGTCCGGCGGAGTTGCGCAACAAACAGGCGGCCGATTTCGAATTCGTTCAGAAAGCAGTCCGCGAGATCGGCGACCCGCGTCTTCGCGCCTTGGCGGACTTGTTCCTGGCCGAGTTCGGCGATCGGTTTCGGCGGACTGCGGCCGCCCGAAAATATCATCACGCT
This sequence comes from uncultured Verrucomicrobiae bacterium, assembly GCA_963846065.1. Taxonomy (GTDB): domain Bacteria; phylum Verrucomicrobiota; class Verrucomicrobiia; order Chthoniobacterales; family UBA10450; genus DASPUI01. The sequence continues at coordinate 74,402 of CAWJUP010000001.1, read as the reverse complement.
CGGCGAGGCGGACTGGTCGAGCACACTTCCCAGATGATGCGGGTTGCTTTGGCAGTCGCCCCGCTGTATCCGGATTTGAACAAGGACCTGCTGGTCGCCGGCGTTTTGTTCCATGACTCGGGCAAACTTTGGGAGAACGCACTGCCGGAAAATGGTTTCGTCATGGGATATGACGAGTTAGGAGAACTGGTTGGTCACATTCCGATTGGAATGGAACTGGTGAACGCGCTTTGGCGAAAGGTGATTAAGGAAAACGAGGAATCGTGGAGAAATCTTTCCCCGCCTTCGGAGGATGTTCGTCTTCATTTGTTGCATCTGATCGCGGCGCATCATGGCGAAAAGGAAATGGGATCCCCGGTCGAACCGCGAACACCCGAGGCAATGGCCCTCCACTACATCGACAATCTGGATGCACGAATGGAAATGTTTGCCGGAGGGTATCTCACCTCCCGGGCCCTTGCCCCGCGCATTCTGGAGCGGGTTTGGCCATTGCCGGGAAACCTGGTCAAGTCGCTCGAGAAATTCTCGAAAAACACCGACGACGAACAGCGTCTTTTGTAGAGACTGTGCACGCCAGTCCAACTCGGACCGTCACAAGACGGGAAGCAATTTCCTTTTCCCACCTCTACAGCTCCAGGCGCCGGTTCGCTTCGGCAAGATAGGTTTCGTCGATCTCGAAACCGGTGAATTTTTTCACTGCGCAGTTCTTCGCCGCCACGGCGGAATTCCCGATCCCGAGAAACGGATCGAGCATCGCCTGGACCCTGAAGATACCGTGCAACTTGATACACCATTCGGCGAGCTGAACCGGAAACGTCGCCGGGTGCGGCCGTTCTTTTTCGCGATTCTGGATCGTCTCATACGGAATGAACCAAGTGTTCCCACGACATCGAAGATCGCTTCCGGCAGTGTGCGACCAGCGTGCGATATTGCTCTTATCCTGATAAGGGACGCCAATTGCGCGCCGATCGAGCGCGACATGACCGCTTTTTGTGAAATGAAAAATGTATTCATGACAATCGTTCAGAAATCGTTTCGAACTGATCGGTTTAAAATGACCATACGTAGTGATCCTTTTTTTTGCCCTGTTCGGTCGCTTCGCAATCCGCGCCGCCCTCGCGTTTTCCTCTCCCTGAGGAAGAGGGTGGAGGCGAGGAGGGTCCATTGTCTGATCGATCGAAATCGACTTGATCCAATGGATCGTGTTTTGGAGGAAGAAAATCTTGGAAAAATCGGAAGCGATTTGGTGGGGCAACATGGGATTGGATGGCGCGGAGCCGACGTTGAGAAAGAACGAGCCGTCCGTTTTCAAAAGACGTTTGATTTCCTTGGCCCAGAGCCGGCACCAACTGAGATAAGATTGCCTGTTATCTTTATCTCGAAACTTTCCGTAGCGAATTCCTAAATTGTAAGGCGGAGAGGTGACGACGAGATCAACCGAGTCGTCAGGCAATTTCCCCATGCCGGCGACGCAATCCTGGAGTCGGAGGTCGAACTTGCTCACACTCCGAATGTGTCGCCCGGAGCAATTCGTACAAGCAAAATATTTAGATCTTCACGGTTTTCGCGCGCGCGCGCCTCCGGTCACAAATCGCGTCCCATCGTCCGCTCGAGCCGGACTCTCGCCGGGGAGGATCAGGCGCTACGATTCGCATGCGTTTCGGAATTCGTTTATCTTTGGCCCAATGTCGGATAAGCCTTCCAAGCTAAAGATCGCCGATCGCGAATTCACCTCGCGCCTGCTCATCGGCACGGGGAAGTTTGCCTCCAACGATTTGATGCGCGACGCACTCGTCGCCAGCGGCGCCGAAATTGTCACCGTCGCTCTCCGCCGGGCCGACCTTTCCGGCAAACACGACCCGTTTGCGAACATTCTTGATTTCATCGATCCGAACAAATTCTCTACTCCTTGCCGAACACGAGCGGCGCGCGCAATGCCGACGAAGCAGTGCGAATGGCACGACTCGCGGTCACGGCCGGGCTGCCGAATTGGGTGAAGCTCGAAATTCATCCCGACCCGCGCTACTTGCTCCCAGACCCGGTCGAAACATTGGCTGCCGCGGAAATTCTGGTGAAGGAGGGATTTGTCGTTCTGCCTTATATCAACGCCGACCCGGTGCTAGCGAAGCGTTTGCAAGATGTTGGCACGGCCACGGTCATGCCGCTGGGCTCACCTATTGGCAGCAATCGCGGAATCGAGACGCAGACGCGCAGATCGAAATTATCATCGAGCAAGCGACTGTGCCGGTGGTAGTCGACGCGGGACTTGGCGCGCCGAGTCAAGCGGCGGAGGCGCTCGAGATGGGCGCCGACGCGGTTCTGGTCAATACCGCGATTGCCATTGCTTCCGACCCGGTTCGAATGGCGCAGGCCTTTCGTAAAGCGATCGAAGCTGGACGGGAAGCGTACGAAGTTGGACTCGCGCAGAGATCTTCCGCGGCGCAGGCAACCAGCCCGCTGACGGGATTTTTCCAGCAGGACTCCCGATAAATCGTCAGGCTTGGGACGGCGCGGTTGACGTAAAAACGTCCCGGCGCGTGCTGGCATCGTTGTAAAATTCGATTTGCCGGCCTCCGACGCGCCGAATCACTCGCCAACCATTTTGGGCGGCAAAATCACGAAGCTCGCTATGTGACACGGACTTCAAAACTCGGAGCTCGGCCGGATGCGTAATATAAACCTCTGATTTGGCTGCGAGCCGCGTCGAAATCTTGGTCGAAAGAGCAGATAGACCTTCACGCATGCGATCGCTCCCGGGCTCCTTTCTTTTTGGGCAGCTTGGGGAAAGGCGGAGGCGTCTTGAACTTCCGGTTCAGTTTGCCACGCAACGCCAGATGCGCCTTTCGCGAAGGAGAAGGGCCTCGGGCCGTGGGTTTTTTGATCGGCATCGTTGTCATCGATCTTCATGCCGGGCACTGGCGCAGTCAATTTGATCGGGTAAAGTTGTGGATGTTTTCGCAAACGATCGAGCTACGCGGGCATATTATCGATTCGCTGACCTTGCCCAAGGTCTTGGACCAAATCGTGACCCGCGGAGCGAGTTTTAATATTGTCGAGTTTAAGATCGGTCAAAAACGAGTCGATCAGAGTTGCGCCAGGATTGAGATCACTGGCCCGACGCAGAACGCGTTGAACGAGCTGGTCAAACGATTGCGCGATCAGGGCGCGGAAGTCGTCAGCCAATCCAATATCAGCAAAGAATGATTATGCGGGACCTGCTGCTTTGTCCGCCCGACTACTACGGAATCGAGTACGAAATTAATCCGTGGATGAGCCGGGCTCGAGGTGCCGAGGCGGCGCTGGCGCAGACACAATGGAAAAATCTGCACGCCAAACTGACTCAGCTTGGTTGCAAAATTCGCCTGATTGATCCGCGACCGAAACTTCCGGACATGGTGTTCACGGCCAACGCCGGTTTGACGGTGGGCCGAAAATTCATCCCGAGTAATTTTCGGCATAAAGAACGTGCCGGCGAAGCCCCTCACTTTGCCAAATGGATGGAAGCGCAGGGTTACGAAATCGCCTGGTTGCCGGAAGATTTGTATTTCGAAGGCGAAGGCGACGCGCTTTTCAGCGGTGACACTTTGTTTTGCGGTTACAAATTTCGCTCCGACATCAATTCCCATCGCGCGGTGGCCGAGATGCTGGGCAGTCTTGTCATCTCCGTCGAGCTGACCGATTCCCGATTTTATCATCTGGACACTTGTTTCTGTCCGTTGCCGGATGGCGGGGCGGTTTGGTTTCCTGCGGCTTTCGATGAATACGGCCAGCGCACAATTCGCGATCACGTCCCGGATCTAATCGACGTCGTTGAAGACGAGGCGAAACATTTCTGCTGTAACGCTGTGGTGATCGAGCGCGAAATTGTTTTGCCGGCGGGCGCCTCGAAACTCGTCGCGGCATTAACCAAGCGCGGTTACCGATGTCACGAATTGCCGATGACCGAATTTCTGAAGGCTGGCGGCGCATGCAAGTGTCTGGTCATGTTCATGCCGCAACGGGAGTCGTAGTCGCCTTCGCTGGGTCAGTGGGCGCGCGGTTACGTCGCCGCCGCTACAATCCACGCTTTCGTTTCAGTTCGGCTTCGATTTTTGCCACCGGCAGGCAATTGATGACGTCGGATTTTGTCAGCCAGCCTTTGCGAGCGATGCCGATGCCAAACCAGAGGTCCTGTAAACGTTCCACGCGGTGCGCGTCGGGATCGATGACACATTTCACTCCTTTTTCTTTTGCCAGCGGCCACCAGCGCCAATCCAGGTCGAGCCGCTTCGGTGCCGCATTCAATTCAACCCACGTCCCGGTCGCCGCCGCGGCATCCAGGATTGCCGGAATATCGATTTGATACGACTCTCGACGCAACAGCAGCCGTCCAGTCGGATGCGCCAGGATCGTGACATAACGATTTTCCATCGCCCGGATCACCCGCCTGGTCATTTCCGCCTCGCTCAAATTGAAAACGGAATGAACTGAAGCGACCACGAAATCGAGCTGCGACAAAATTTCATCCGAAAAATCGAGTGCGCCGTCGCGGAGAATGTCGCATTCGATCCCGGCGAACAGGCGAAAGCCGTCGAACTTCTTGTTCAGCTTGCGAATCTCGGCGATTTGCGAACTCAGTTTCGCCTCATCGATTCCGTGCGCTTGAATCGAGCTCTTGCTGTGATCGGCCATGCCGAGATATTCGAGGCCGAGCTCGCGGGCTGCTTCGGCCATCTCGACGAGCGTGTTATGCCCATCGCTCGCCACGGTATGGCAATGAAAGGTGCCGCGCAGATTTTCTTTCTCGATCAATCGCGGGAGCGTGTGTTTTTCGGCCGCGGCAAACTCGCCGCAGTTTTCGCGTAACTCCGGCGGCACGTAGTCGAGATCAACTGCGCGATAAAGATCGGCTTCGTCATTGATCCTGGGAATTTTGACCTCCGCGGCGCTCGCCTTGGCCGGAGGAACAACCTCTGCGAGCCCACGCGCCGATTTCGATCGTCGCGGAGCTGCGTCCTTCAGTTTTCTTTTCGCGGAACCGCTCTCTGCCGGCAAAGGAGCAAGGCAATATTCATTGAGTGTCCAACCGCGCTTTAACGCGCGATTTCGCATCTCGATGTTGTGCTCTTTGCTGCCGGTAAAATAATTTAACGCGAACGGATATTCGGCCGAACTCACCACTCGCAGATCAGATTGAATGCCTGAGCGCAAACGAACGCTCGTTTTTGTCGGACCCTGCGCGATCACGGATTCGACCAGCGGATGAGTAATGAAGGATTTTGTAATCGCGTCTGGCTTTTTCGTGGCAACCACAAAGTCCAGATCGCGGACGATTTCACGACGCCGGCGATAGCTGCCCGCCAGGTCGACCTGCAGTGCGTCGTCCTGCGCCGCCAGGTCGCTTCGCAGCGTTTCCGCTTCGCTGGCGATTTGGCCGAACTGAAAATAACCCGAATGTCTCGCCCGTTCGGAAATGGCTTTGCTAATTTTCTCCTGCGTGGTTTCTCCAAATCCGGGCAACTCCGCAACCTTGCCCGCTTGGCAGGCCTGTAGCAGATCGGCGATTGAGCTGATCTTCAGCTGGTCGTAAAGTGCCTTGATCTTTTTTGCGCCCAGGCCGGAGATTGAGAAAAGCTCCAGGATGCCGGCTGGAAATTCCGCCCGCAGCTCATCTAAATATTTGAGCGAACCGGTCGCAGCGAGCTCCTTGATTTTCGCGGCGATGGCCTTGCCGATTCCCGGAATCTTTGCCAGTGCTTCTTCATCTTCGAGATTCGATAAATTACCACCGAATGTTTCCAGCGAACGCGCGGCATTAGCATAGGCCCGGATCTTAAAGGGATTTTCGTCCTTCAGCTCCAGCAGCGTAGCGATCTGTTGCAAAATCTCGGCAATCTGCGTTCGGTTCACAATTCACAGTTATCAAAGAATTGCTTCCGGTCGAACGTTACGAGCCGAACCGGTCTATGCTACAATCATGGCGGTGAAAAAGGTCGCGGTTATCCTCCTGGCGGCGGTGTCGAACGCAGGCGCGGTCATTTTATTCGATACCGGTGATCCATCGGCAAACACGACCGCGCCGACCGGGGCCTTGGCCAATAGCGGGTGGCAATATGAGGGCTACTGGAACGGACTCATCGGCACCCCCATCGCACCGAATTTTTTCATCGCGGCCGCGCACATTGGCGGCTCGCCGGGGAATATCTTTGTCTACCTGGGCGTCAATTACACCACCGTTCAATCCTATAGTGTGAGCGGAAGCGACCTTCTCATCTGGCAGGTCAGCGGGACTTTTCCATCATTCGCCCCGCTCTACACCAATCAGGACGAGGTCGGAAGAGGTCTGATCGATTTTGGTCGCGGAACCCAGCGCGGGAGCGAAATCGATCTCAACGGTACCGCGCGCGGTTGGGCATGGGGCGCCAGCGACGGCGCCCAGCGCTGGGGACAGAATACGGTCACGGACGTCATCCCGTTTGCCGGACATGATCTGCTTTATTCAACATTCGACGAACCCGGTCAACCCGGTAACGGCCCTAACGAATGTCATTTGTCGAGTGGCGACTCGAGCGGAGGCATGTTCGTCAACGACGGTAACTCCTGGAAGCTGGCCGGAATCAATTATGGGGTGGACGATCTTTACACCGCGGCCGATGCCAGCACGCGATTCAACGCCGCAATTTACGACGCGCGCGGTTATTACACCACCGACGATGAAGTGACATTCACGCTCATTACCGGCGCCGACCCGGTCCCGACCGGTTTTTATTGCAGTCGCATTTCCTCGGAAATCGCGTGGATCGAAAGCGTGATCGATCCAAATGGGGATTGGAATGGCGACGGCGTGCCGAATTTGCTGGCCTACGCGCTGTTTCTCAATCAACCACCCTCCAATGGGCGTGGGGCGGTTCAAGTCAGCGCCGGCAGCGGCTCGGTTTCCATCACTTACCGGAAAATTACCGGCGCGAACAATTTACAGTATCAAATCCAGCAATCGTCTGACCTGGTCTCGTGGGAGACGGTGACGACACAGGACCAAGTCATGGAAACGCAGGGCAACGTACAAACGATCCAAGCCAGCGTGCCGATGGGTAACAACGGACAATTGTTTTTGCATGTGGTTATTACGCAGTCCTGATTGCGGATGATGGTGAACGAGACGGTAAAACTGATCGAGTGTCCGCGCGATGCGTGGCAGGGCCTGAAAAAGCAGATCCCTACCGAGTTAAAGGTCAATTATCTCCGCGCGCTGATCGATTCCGGATTCAAACACATTGACGCGGCCAGTTTCGTTTCACCGAAAGCCATTCCACAGATGGCCGATAGTGAACAAGTTCTGGCGCAACTTCAGCCGCCGAAGGATGTCGAGATCATCGGAATTGTGGTGAACGAAAAAGGCGCGGATCGCGCGATTGCCACGAACGCGGTCAGCACTTTGGGATTTCCTTTTTCGATTTCGGAGACGTTCTTGCGCAAAAATCAGAATCAAACATCGGCGGAAAATCTGGAAGTCTTGCAGGCAATTCAATCGCTCGCCCGTCAGGCGAATCTCGATGTGGTCGTTTACATCTCGATGGCATTTGGAAATCCGTATGCTGACCCGTGGAACGAAAACGAACCGCGCAACGCGGTCGCTCGATTGATCGATCTCGGAATCCGGACAATTTCGCTGGCCGACACGGTTGGGGTCGCCACTCCGGAACTCGTTGCGAAAACGTTAAACACGATGATCCCCGGTTTCGCCGCCGAAATCGGAGTTCATATGCACAGCACGCGCGAAGCCGCGGTCTCCAAAGTTCTCGCGGCATATGACGCCGGTTGCCGGAGATTCGATTCCGCGATGGGCGGGTTAGGCGGTTGCCCGTTCGCCCAAGACGCGCTGGTTGGAAATATTCCGACCGAAAGCGTCATTGCAGCGTTACGCCAGCGCGGCGTGAATCCGCCGGTTGGCCGATTGGATCAACCTGTCTCGAGCCTTAACGATCAGATTGCAGCCGACTTTTCTTAGACTTCCTTTTCTTCTCAACCCCTCAACCCCTCAACTCCTCAACTCCTCAACTTCTCAACTTCTCAACTCCTCAACTTCTCAACTCCTCAACTTCTTCTCACATTCGTCCACGGCGCTTGTAAAAGTGATACCGTTCGATGATCGACTCCACGTATTTGCGCGTCGCTGGAAAATTGATCCGGGCCAGGAAATCGCTTTTTGAAATCGGAGCGCTGTCCGCACCGGCCCAGCGTTGAACACGACTCGCTCCCGCATTGTATTCGGCAAGAGCAAACGGAATGGGGTCGGGCTGGTTTTCCCAATGTTCCAGGGCGCGATGCAGATACCACGCGCCGGCTTGCAGGTTCACTCGCGGATCGAAAAGCTGGTCCGCCTGAAAGTTGTCGATCTTTCGGTCACGGGCCCATTCGGTGGCGGTAGGTTCCCGAACTTGCATCAAGCCGCGTTCGCCCGCGGTCCCGTATTTGTCGGTTTCGAAATGACTCTCCTGCCACACCACTGCTTTCAAAAGCATCGGGTCCACGCGATTATCGGTCGCGGCAGCGGTGATCAGCTTGTTGTACTGTTGAAACCGAGCCGGGCTGATCCATTCGTAAAAAGTGTAGAGCGGATCGCCTGATCGGATCGCGAGCCAAGACAGACCGGCGCCCAGGGCGATCAGGACGCACAAGATGAGTTTGAAAACGAATCGAGCCATGGCAAAAGATCGATGACAATAGCCTAGCGACTGAACGCTTGGTCAATATCGCATTGTAGGGCAACGGCTGCGCTTGCCAAACCACCCGACCGGCGATCCGCCTGCTCTACAAACCAGCGACATGACAGCAGTCGCAACGAAACATCATGATCGCAAATCGGATCATAGTAAGATGCTAACCGGATGCTAAAGCCCAGCTACATCCGGGTGCTGATCGATCGCGGGATTCGACGCGAACTGGATTATGCCGTGCCCGAAACACTGGCCGACCGGATTGGCGTCGGTTCGCGAGTACGCGTTCCATTTCGTGATCGTTCCGCGCTGGCCACCGTGGTCGCGATCCTGGAACAAAGTGACGCCAAGGGACTTCGGCCGATCGAAGCGGTCGTCGGCGACACGCCGGCACTGAGCGAAGAGCTGCTCGAACTGGCGCGTTGGATGAGCTCGTACTATTGCTGCCCGCTCGAGATTGTGATGCGCAGTTTGTTGCCACAAGTTATTCGGCGAGCGGAAGTCGGTTGGAAAAAGCAATTGTTCGTTCAACCGAATTTAAACATTGCCGACGGCGAACTGGAAAAATTACGAAAACGCGCGCCGCGTCAGGCGGAACTCCTCGAGGCAATCGCAAAACTGTCGCATCCGGTCCGCGCAGCCGATCTCTTGCGACGGACCTCCCTCGATAATCAAACTCTGCGCGCTCTGGAGAAGCGAGGGTTGATCGAGTTGCGCGAAGAAGCCGTCGAGCGCGATCCACATGCGGACGAACAATTTATTGCGACGGCAAATTTCGAGCTCAACCCTGAACAGGTGGTCGCGCTGCAGAAGGTCGAAAATGCGCTCGATTCGACGGAGGGACCGCGGCCGATCTTGCTGCACGGAGTTACCGGCAGCGGCAAGACCGAAATTTATTTGCAGGCAATCGGAGCGGCTGTGGCCAAAGGCCGAACGGCCATCGTGCTGGTTCCGGAAATTTCGCTGACCCCACAGACTGTGGAACGATTCAAAGGCCGATTCGCCCATGCCCCGGATTCGGTCGCTGTTTTGCACAGCCATTTATCGGAAGGCGAACGCCACGATGAATGGCACAAAATTCATTCCGGCCGCGCTCAAATCGTCATCGGCGCCCGCAGTGCCGTGTTTGCGCCGCTCAAAAATCTCGGACTCATCATCGTCGATGAAGAACACGAAACGACTTACAAACAAGAAGACGCACCGCGATATCATGCCCGGGACGTCGCAGTCGTTCGCGGAAAGATCGAAAAGTGCGCCGTCGTGCTGGGAAGTGCGACTCCTTCCCTCGAAAGTTATCACAATACTCAAAGTCCCGGCCGCACTGGCATTAAATACGAGTTGGTCACGCTCACCCAACGCGTGGACGACCGGCAAATGCCGCTCATTCGTATCGTCGATCTCCGCCAGGAGCGTCGACGCAGCAAAGCACCGGCCATTCTATCTGAAAAATTGTCGCAAGCACTGACCGATCGACTGAAAAAGCGCGAGCAGACCATTCTCTTTCTCAATCGGCGCGGCTTTTCCACTTCGCTGCTATGCAGCAATTGCGGCGTAGCTCGTCACTGTCCGAATTGTAGCGTCGCTCTCACATTCCATCGCCATGCCGCCAGGTTGAGCTGCCACCTGTGCGGTCATACCGCGGCGGTGCCCAAGAAGTGTCCGGAATGCGGCCAGGATACTTTGGTTTATGCCGGATTCGGCACCGAAAAAGTCGAATCAGCCGTAGCCCAATTGTTTCCAAAAGCAGTCGTTAGGCGAATGGATGCCGATTCCATGACGCGCAAAGAGTCATATCGTGAGACGCTGCGAAACTTTCGCACCGGTAAGATCGATATTTTGGTCGGCACACAAATGATCGCGAAGGGGCTCGATTTCCCGAATGTCACGCTCGTCGGAATTATTAACGCGGATCTCGCGTTGTATTTACCCGATTTCCGCGCAGGCGAAAGAACGTTTCAGCTTCTCACTCAAGTCGCCGGACGCGCCGGTCGCGGCGAAACGCCCGGCGAAGTATTCGTCCAGACTTTTACTCCGTTCTCGCCATCGATCCAGTTTGCACGCCACCACGATTTCACCGGCTATTTCGAGCAGGAATTGGAATTTCGCGAACGCTGTGATTTTCCACCGTTTCGACACGCCGTTTTGATTACGGTTCGGTCCGCCCATGAAGGTCGGGCGAAGCTTTCGGCTGAAACGTTGGCTCGCCGGCTGAAGGAAAATCTTGGAAACGAATTCACGATTGGTGATGCCGCGCCTGCGCCATTGGAGAAGCTGCAGGGACAGTTTCGGTTCCACATCTTGCTGCGCGGTGAAGCCATCATGCGTCTGAGCCGATTGATTCGCGAAACACTCGACAAACTTCCTTTCCCGGAAGACGTGGCCGCTGGCGTTGACGTTGATCCGTATCAATTGCTTTGAAATGCTTTCCGCATTCGGTTTCAATTTCTTTCCATAAATGATTCGGCGACTCATGATTGCGGTCGGGCTGGTGGCGCTGTTTGGCGGCTGCAACAGGAATTCCACCACGTCGACGAGTAACAAAATCCGTGTCGGTTATGTCGGGATTACTTGCGAAGCACCCATTTTTTCCGCGGTCGAAAACGGCTTTTTCAAGGACGAAGGGCTCGATGTCAGTTTGGTGAAATGCGAATGGGCGAATTACAAAGACGTGCTCGCCCTCGGCGGCTTCGATATTACGCATCATCTGGTGATGTATTTTCTTAAACCGATCGAGCAGGGCTTGGATATCAAGTTTACCGGAGGAATTCACCGCGGCTGTCTCCGCGTCCAGGCGCCAGTCAACAGCCGCATCAACACAGTCAAGGATCTTCGCGGCAAACGCATCGGCGTGCCCGGCATGGGAACGCCGCCATTTATTTTTGCGAACCGCGTTCTTGGCGCGAACGGCATCGATGCCAGCAAAGAAATCAGTTGGCGCGTTTTTCCGGCGGGAGAACTTGGACTGGCGCTCGATAAAGGCGAGGTCGACGCGGTCGCAGATTCCGAACCAATCGGAAGTCTGTTAGTCGCCGAAGGCAAGGTGAAAAATGTGGCCGATCAGGCGAAAGACGCGCCTTACAAGGACGAATATTGCTGCGCCGTGATTGTGAACGGAAAATTTCTACGCCACAATCCAAAGGCGGCCGCGGCCGCGACCCGCGCCTTATTGAAAGGTGCGAAATGGGTGGAAGCGAATCCCGCAGCCGCAGCACGTTTATCCGTGGAAAAGGGATATCTGGCATCGAATCCGGAACTGAACACGGTCGCGATCTCGCACCTGCGATATATCCCGAGCGTCTCCGGCGCCGAGGCCGCAGTGAAATCCGCCGCCACGGAGATGAAAACCGCCGGAATGTTGAGCCCAAACACCGATATTGCGGAATTGTCGAAGCGCGCATTCGCCCACCTCGATGGCGTCACCGACGAATGGCTCAATGCCCTTCAGGTAGAAAAAGTTGCGGGCGGCCAGATCTCGCCCGATCAGGACATCCGGTTATTTGCAGACTTAATTCTTCAGGATAAAGAAGAGTCATGCTGCAAAGCAAAACGACCGGTGACGGCGCAAAAGTAGCCGTCCCGGCCATGACCGAACCGGCGCGCCCCGGTGATCTTCAGGAAGACTCGTCCGCCGACCGCGAAAGATCTTTCCCCGCGTTGCTCGCCCTTCCGGCCGCGGCCGCGATCGCGCTTTGCGCTCATCTTCTCATTTCGAAAAACGAATCGCCCATCGAAAGCGCCAGTTACACCAGATTTCTGGTTGTCTTTCTCGTGATTGAGATTGTTGCCACGGCAATCCAAAGCCGTTGGTCGCGATTGCGCAAAGCGTTGCTGAAAATCCGCCCACTTTTTACGGCGGGTCTCTTGCTGCTTTGCTTGTGGGAAATCATTACCGCGGGATTCCGCTGGTTGCCGCTCCCGTATTTTCCGAGTCCCGCGGGTGTTTTCCAAAGTATGATCACCGATCGCGCACTCTTATTCGACAGCACCTGGCATTCCCTGGCCTTATTGCTTGGTGGCTACTCGTTAGGCGCGATTGCTGGCTTAATCAGCGGCGTCTGCATTGGCTGGTCGGGCACGGCGCGCTACTGGGGTATGCCGCTGCTCAAAGTGGTCGGGCCCGTGCCAGCAACGGCGTGGATCCCGTTCGCCATGGTTGTTTTTCCTTCGTCCACCATTTCGGCCGGGGCGCTGATTGGCCTCGCCGTCTGGTTTCCGGTGACCATGCTCACCGCTTCGGGGATTTCCAACACTCGCGCTTCCTATTTAGATGTCGCCCGGACTCTTGGCGCAAATGAGCGTTACTTGATTTTTCGGGTCGCCATTCCCGCCGCGCTCCCGAGCATTTTCATCGGACTCTTCATGGGACTCGGCGCGTCTTTTCTAACGCTGGTGGTCGCGGAAAGCGTCGGCGTGAAATCCGGGCTCGGCTGGTACGTGAGTTGGGCCCAAGGCTGGGCCGAATACGGGAAAGTTTTTGCCGCGCTCGTGATCATGGCCGCGTTCTTCTCCACCATCATGACGCTGCTCTTCAAAGTCCGAGATCGATTACTGGTGTGGCAAAAGGGAATGATCCGGTGGTAAAGACGTCGCTTCGGCTGCAGGAAGTTAGCAAAAGTTTTCCCGCGCCCGATCGCTCCGGGGAGAGGCGACTCGCGCTCGAGTCGATCTCGATGTCGCTCGACGATGGCGAGTTGGTTTCGCTCATCGGGCCGAGTGGTTGCGGAAAATCCACCCTCCTCCGTTTGATTGCCGGTCTCGATTTTCCGGATTCCGGCGAAATCATCGTCGACGACGAACCGGTCACCGGGCCGAGCGCTCAGCGTGGACTGGTTTTCCAGGATCCGAATCTTTTTCCCTGGCTCACTGTGCGCAAAAACATCGAAGCCGGTCTGATCGCGCGCGGTGTGTTAAAGCAAAGGGAGAGCGAAGCGGACGACTTCATCCGGCTGGTCGGTCTCGAAACATTTGCCAACGCTTATCCGCATCATTTATCCGGCGGCATGTCGCAGCGGGTCGCCTTGGCGCGCGCGTTGGTCAATCATCCCAAAGTGCTGTTGCTCGACGAACCGCTCGGTGCGCTCGACGCGTTCACCCGAATGCGAATGCAAGATGAAGTGCTGCGACTCTGGCAGGCTCACCAAACAACGATGTTGCTGGTCACTCACGACATCGACGAAGCGATTTACATGAGCGATCGAATCGTCATGCTGACGCAGCGGCCGGGCCGGATCGAACAAGGCATCTCAATTGATCTTGATCGTCCCCGCGACCGGACGAGCCACGCCTTTCTGCAATTACGCGCTCAGATTTTGGAGCATCTGCACTTCGCCGGAACAGCCAAAAGGAGTTGATCGTGTTGGAGCCGCCCGCTACTGCCGTGGCGCTTTGGTAAAAGAAATACGGCGATATAACGCCCTGGCTACGCGATCGACTGAAATTACATCCAATCAGTCGATTTCCGGCGAACTATTGTGCGATGCCGGAACGGAAAACAATCGAGCGAGCTCGCAAAGATGCGCGTGAGGGGAAATCGCCGTCGACACAGGCGGGCGAATTCGTTCGCGAGGAGATGGAGCATATTCGCGAAGGAAAACATGGCGCCCGTTCCGCCAAGCAAGCCATCGCGATCGGTTTATCCAAGGCGCGGCGGGCCGGAGTAAAACTGCGCCCGCCCATGCGAGGGTCACGAAAGGTGAAGCGGCAAGCCAAGCGCGAGCTGAAGCGTGGCCGAAGTAAGAAACATCCGTCGCCCAAGCGATCCCGGGCCGCCGAACGACGTTTGAAAAAAGAACCGCGTCGGGCCGCGTCCCATCGCGCCTTGTCGCGGCAGGCTCATCGGGCCGCGCATCGGCGCAGTGCCGGTTCACGTGTTCGCTCCGCCAAAAAAGCGGCTCGCACCCGCGCGCAAAACAAACGGAAAAGCCGCTAATATGGCCTCATCGAAACAAAAAAGCGCCGCCCGGCGAAACATCAAAAAGGCCGCTCGCGCCGCCAAACGTAAACGAACGGTCGCACATCTTGCGAAGAAAACCCGGACCGCGCTCGGCAAACAGGGAGCAAAGGTGGCTAAACGAAAGCGCAGATAAAGCAGGACGACCACAATCCCAATCTGCAGTTCTGTTTGCACCGCCAACTCTCAACTCAGCTCGCCCACGACCTTCTCACCAGCTCAACTCCTCAACCTCTTTCAGACCAGCCCCTGATCCATCATCGCGTTCGCGACCTTGAGGAACCCGGCAATGTTCGCGCCGACCACATAATTGCCGGGAACTCCGTACCTTTCCGCGGTTCGATAACAAACGGCATGAATGTTGTTCATGATCCGGAACAGACGCGCGTCGACTTCTTCGCGCGTCCACGAGATTCGCATGCTGTTCTGCGCCATTTCCAAACCGGACGTGGCCACGCCGCCGGCATTGGCGGCTTTTCCAGGACCGAACAGAATTTTCGCGGCCAGGAATTTGTTCACTGCGTCAATGGTTGACGGCATGTTGGCGCCCTCCGACACCACGTAAACGCCGTTGCGCAAAAGATTGTCCGCGTCTTTGCCATTGATTTCATTCTGGGTCGCGCTGGGGAAAGCGCACTCGGCCTTGTGATTCCAGAGCGGATTATAATCCAGTTTCAGATCGACCGGCGTGAATTTGGCGCCTTTGAATTTATCGGCGTAGTCGGAAATGCGACCGCGCCGAACGTTCTTCAGCTCCATGACAAAGTTGAGCTTCTCGCGATCGATACCTTCCTCGTCGTAAATGTAACCACTGGAATCGGACAACGTCACCGCTTTGGCACCTAACGTGATCAACTTTTCCACGGTGTACTGGGAAACATTTCCGCTCCCCGATACCAGCGCGACTTTGCCTTTCAAATCTTCTTTGCGCGTCTTCAGCATTTCGTCGGCGAAATATACCGCGCCGTAGCCGGTCGCTTCCGGCCGGATCACTGAGCCGCCCCAGGTCAGACCTTTGCCCGTCATCACACCGGTGAATTCGTTCTTCAGTTTTTTGTACATGCCGAAGAGATACCCAATTTCTCGGGCGCCCACGCCGATATCTCCGGCCGGCACGTCGGTTTCCGGTCCGATGTGCCGCCACAATTCGCACATGAACGCCTGACAAAACCGCATCACTTCCTGATCGCTCCTCCCTTTCGGGTCGAAATCGGCGCCGCCTTTGCCGCCTCCCATCGGCAAAGTCGTCAGGGCATTTTTGAACACCTGCTCGAAGGCGAGAAATTTCAAAATGCCAAGATTCACGCTGGGATGAAATCGCAAACCGCCTTTGTACGGGCCGATGGCGCTGTTCATCTGAATCCGAAAACCGCGATTTACGTGGATCTCGCCCTGATCGTCCTGCCACGGGACGCGGAATATGATCACGCGTTCGGGCTCAATGATTCGCTCGAGGATCCGGTGATTTCGGAACTCAGGGTTCCGGTCCAGCGCCAAGACCAACGACTCGGCAACTTCCTAGACTGCCTGGTGAAACTCTGGCTCGGCCGGGTTCTTCGCTTTCACCTCGGCCATCAAGTTCGAGATGTAACTTTCCACGCTGGAGTTAGGGATTCTGACAGCTAACTCCGCTCACGAGCAAACACGAGAAATTGCCTCACACTAAGAACACCAAGGTCACAAAGCCGGAGATAACTTTAGCGTCGGAACGCGAGGTAACCTCCAACGCTTCAACTCAACATCTCAACATCTCAACGGCTCAACATCTCAACTTCTCATGTCATCTTCCTCACAATCCCTACTCCGAAAGGTCCGGATGATCATCCTGCCTGCGTCCAGGCGGCCAATAACATTTTTGATCGTTTTCGTTGATCGGCAGATCGTTGATACTGGCAACGCGCCGCTGCATATAGCGTTTTCGTCGAATTCCCAGTTTTCATTGCCATAAGATCGGAACCAATGACCCGAATCGTCATGCCAATCGTTGGCGAACCGGACCGTGATACGATTGTCTCGATACATCCAGACTTCTTTGATCGGGCGATAATCGAGTTCTTTGTTCCATTTTCGGGTGAGAAACCCGACTATCTCTTTGCGGCGGATAAAAGTTCCGATCGATTGCGCCAGACGCTCTCAGACGAATAAGCCAGTGAAACCTTTTCCGGATCACGCGTGTTCCATTCGTCTTCAGCCATCCGCACTTTTTGGATCGCGCTCTTTTCATCGAACGGTGGTAAGGGCGGTCGCGGATTTTCGGGAGCGCTCATTTAGGTCGACTTGGTAAATTCTTTTTTGATCGGCACTCTCATCCTGGCGGGTGGCTTTTATGGCGGGACGTCGTTGTTGATGCTCGACAAACTGGCCGAAATTTGCTACGAAAATTTCGGAATTAAAACGAAAGGGATTTAGCAATGGGAAATCGGAAGCCAGGCCTTCGGGCGATCATCATCGGAAGTTTTCTCGGCATTTTGGTCGCCGCATCCGCGGTGCAGGCTGCGTCGTACGAATTTGCGAATTTCAATCTTCTGAACGCGGACCAACCCTTCTCGTTCACGAACAACACGAGCTCGGCCACTATCGGGGTGCTGAATGCGCCGATTACGTTCAATTTCACCCAGCAGACCGGCCTCTCGACTGCAGACAACAATGCCTTTCTCAACATCGGCCCGCTCGTGGCGCAGTCCGCACTCATTTCGGCCGGGGCAAACGCCGGGTGGGAGCTTCGTCGATCAGCCGATCAATTTGACCGAGCAGCTTACAATTACCTCGGGGCCCAACGACACCGGCACGAATTACCTGACGATGATTTTCCAGGGTGATATTACCGGGTTTATCACCAACAACCTGAGCAATTGGACTGGAGTTATCGGCCCGAGCGATCCATTCATTCTACCGGTCGTCCTTTCAGTTCGGATTTCGGAACATTCGCCCAGCCCCCCGCGCCGGGAACCGAGTATCAATTGGGTCTGTCGACTATGACTCCGGCGTTGTCGATCGGGCCGGGCGGGTTCTTAAACAGTTTCGTTTCCAACATCGACGGTCAATTCACCGGCAGCTTCGCCGCTGTTCCCGAACCGTCCTCGGTTGCACTGCTTTCGTTAGCCGTCGGTGTCGCGTTCTTCGAGCGTCGCCGGTCCGTCCGTCGATTAGGCTAGATTGACCGGGCTCTGCAGGATGTTGTGATCCTGGAGCGTGTGCAGTTTGTGCATGTGAACTACTGTCCGCGCGACTCGCACCCGATTCCCATCAACAATCCGTTCTCCAGAACCGACGGATTGATCGTAAGAAACAAAATTACACCGTTCACTGGCGAAACGATTTTCTCGAGCGTATCGCCAAACAAATCTCCCACCGTTCCGAGCACATCGCCTTCTTCGATCCGATCACCTGCCGCAACGCTCGGATACCACACGCCGGCGTGCTTTGTGTAAACCCATTCGAACTGCGTCAACAACTGCGGCGTTGTAGCGTTCGCAGTCTCCGCGGATTTTCGGGCCGATTCTTTTGCGGCGGTAGGCGTGTCGCCTGCATTTTCTATCATCCCGAGAAACTCCATCACCCGTTTCACGCCATTCACGAGCAGGTCGACCTGATCCTGCTGCATCTGTCCGACGCCACCCGCCTCCGCCAGAATCGACGGAATTCCTTTCTCGGCCGCGGCCACGTAGCTGGATGATCCTTTGCCCGGCTGAACCGGCTTCGCAATTGTCAGCACGTAAGGCAATCCGAAAGCCATCGCCATTTCCTTCGACCGCGCTGCTACCTCGCCAGCTTTCTCATCGGCCAGTCCGGTTGCGGACCGGCAAATGACAAACGGCACCAGGGCTTCCGGAATATCGCCACCGTGAACGTCGATGTACGCGTCGGCGTGAATGATGAATTCATTGATCAAGGCATGCGTCATCTGTTGCGAATAACTTCCGGCCGGATCGCCCGGAAACACGCGATTCGGATTCACGTTGTCCACCGGACAAACGAACGGCGTCCGCGTCCGAAAAGACGGCAGATTCAACACCGGCATCAGAATCACCGTGCCCGCCATATTTTTGGGATCGAGCGTCTTGCCTAACCGAATCACCGCTTCGATCGCCGGATATTCGCCACCGTGCACGCCGGCATTGACGAACAAAGTTGGTCCGTCCTTCGCGCCAGCGATTGAAATTACCGGTCGTGGCTCATCATTCCCCAACGCTGCACCCGGCAACTTGATCAGATGTCGTCTCGTTTCACTCGGCCTCAGCTCGCCCAGTATCGGAATCGTTCTCACTCAACCACCAATAAACACGAATGTACACGAAAGTCAGAGCGAGACCGACGGTTGTCAGGAAACAAATGAGAACATGATTTAGGTCTATTCATGTCCATTCATGGTTAAAAATCTGTCGTTCTTGTCTCGTAGTTGCGCCATGGCTTTACGCGACGGCCGGTCACATCTAAAATCTTGACCCATGGCTACTTGCAAATGCAGCTGTTATTGTGGTGCCGTCGAAATCGAAACGACCGGCGACCCGATCGACATGGGTTATTGTCACTGTAACGAATGCCGGCGTTATTCCACGGCGCCGGTCAGCCTCTTCACCTTGTGGAAACCGGATCAGGTGAAAGTGACCAGGGGCGCTGATTCGTTAGGCAAATTCCACAGCAGCGAGATGAGCGATCGTCGCTACTGCGTCATATGCGGCGGCCACGTCATGATCGATCATCCGACGTTGGGTCTCGCCGATGTCCGCGCCCCGCTCATTAACTTCACCTTCAAACCAAGCGTCCATCTCAATTACGAAGATTCGATTTTGAAGATCAAAGATGGTTTGCCCAAACTGAGAGACTTCCCGAGGGAAATTGGTGGTTCGGGCGAGCCGGTGCCGGAATAGCCTGCGTTCGACCACGAAGGACGCAAAGGTGCATGAAGCGGCAAAACGCTATCGAGTGAAGGGGCTGTGCGGTATTTCTTAAATTCTCATCTCGCGAAGCTTTCCTACTCTTAAAAAAATGCGTGCATTGACTCGATAAATCATCCACAAATGAAGTGTTCAGCGGACAGTCGAACAACTATCGGCAAAGATTATGAAAAAACTTCTCATGCTATTACTCGCAGTGCTGGCTACAGCCGGCGCGGCCAACGCTATTTCCCTCAACATCGATGTGGGCGACCGGCCTTATTACGTCCATGGCGGTGGATATTGGGATAACGGCGTTTATTGGGTCTGGATTCCGGGACATTGGGGTCCGCGCCATCACTGGATCCACGGCCATTATCGCCGCCGCTAATCCAAAAAGTTATTCAGAGCAATCGCCCGGTGTGGAAAAACATCGGGCGATTATGGTCGGCGAGGGATAAGGGCGACCTCCGCCGTCCGTTCAAGCCGACGATCCTGAGCGTCGCGGTCGACGATCCCGCCGTCTGCTCCCCTCAATGTTCCCGCCCCTCGAACGACGCAGGGCGACATCGCTTTCTCTCAAGGTGACAGCGGGAGGAGCTTTTGGTTAACGGATCGGTATGGACGCTGCGGGTATTGCGGACGGAAAATCTATCGGACCATGGACGAAACCATACGCGCAGGAACCATGACTTTTCGGTACGAAACAAAACAGCCGAGCCCTTGCGAGCCCGGCTGTTCGTTAAGTTAATTATTGTTTCGGCTTAGTAATCCATGCCGCCCATTCCGCCCGGAGGCATTGGTGGACCGGATTTTTCCTTCTCAGGAACTTCCGTGACCAATGCTTCGGTGGTGAGCAACAGACCCGCGATCGACGCGGCGTTTTGCAACGCACTGCGCGTGACCTTGGTTGGATCGACGATGCCGGCCTTGACCAGGTCGACATATTCGCCCTTGGCGACGTCGTAGCCTTCGTTGCCTTTGCGCTTCTTCACTTCCTCGACAATGAGCGCGCCTTCCGCGCCGGCATTGTTGGCGAGGGTGCGCAATGGCTCTTCAATCGCGCGACGCACGATCTGGACGCCCACTTTCTCGTCAGCATCGAGCTTCTTGAGATTATCCAGAGAGGACTGAGCCCGGATCAGAGCAACACCGCCGCCAGGGACGATGCCTTCTTCAACCGCCGCACGCGTGGCGTGCAGTGCGTCTTCGACGCGCGCCTTCTTCTCTTTCATCTCGGTCTCGGTCGCTGCGCCGACATTAATGACGGCCACACCGCCTGCGAGTTTGGCGAGTCGTTCCTGTAACTTCTCGCGATCGTAATCGCTGGTCGTCTCTTCGATCTGACGACGGATCTGAGCGACCCGGCCCTGGATGTCATTGTTCTTGCCCGTGCCTTCGACAATGGTGGTGTTTTCCTTGTCGATGGTGACGCGCTTGGCTTTGCCGAGATCTTCAATCTTGATGTTCTCAAGCTTGATGCCGAGGTCTTCGCTCAGCAGCTGGCCGCCGGTCAGCACCGCGATGTCTTCCAGCATCGCCTTGCGACGATCGCCGAAGCCCGGAGCTTTGACCGCGCAAACCTGCAAGGTCCCGCGCAATTTGTTCACGACCAACGTCGCGAGCGCTTCGCCTTCGACGTCTTCCGCAATGATCAGCAGCGGACGTCCGGCTTTCGCCACTTTCTCGAGCAACGGAAGGAGATCCTTCAGGTTCGAGATTTTCTTCTCGTAAATAAGGATGTACGGATTATCGAGGATCGCTTCCATCGCTTCCGCGTTGGTCACGAAGTAAGGCGAGAGATAGCCTTTATCGAATTGCATTCCTTCGACCACTTCGAGGGTGGTGTCGATGGAACGAGCTTCCTCGACTGTGATCGTGCCGTCTTTGCCGACTTTGTCCATGGCGTCGGCAATGATCTCGCCGATCGTCTTGTCCCAGTTGGCCGAAACCGTCGCGACCTGAGCGATCTCAGTGCGATCGCTGACTTTCTTGGAGATTTTCTTCAGCTCATCCGTAATCGCTTCGACGGCTTTCATGATGCCGCGTTGAAGCGAAGTGGGATTTGCGCCGGCGGTGACGTTGCGGAGACCTTCGCGGTAAATGGATTCCGCGAGAACAGTCGCCGTCGTCGTGCCGTCGCCCGCGACGTCCGAAGTTTTGGAAGCGACTTCGCGAACGAGCTGCGCGCCCATATTTTCATACGGATCTTCGAGCTCGATTTCTTTCGCGACCGTCACACCATCCTTGGTGATCGTCGGGCTGCCGAATTTCTTATCGAGAATAACGTTGCGACCGCTCGGCCCGAGGGTGGCCTTGACGGCTTTCGCCAGTTTCTCGACCCCACGCAGCAACGTGTGCCGCGCGTTTTCATCGAATTGTAATTGTTTAGCTGCCATATTTTTTTAGTTGAGTAGTTGAGTGGTTGAAATGTTGAGAGATCTTAATCTTTAGCCTGCACTTTCACTTGCTCTGGCACGGACGCATTTGCGCGCGGGTGAAAGTTAAAGTTTAGGTGCAAGGGTTGGATCGTTCCTTATCCGATGATGCCGAGGATATCGTCCTCGCGCATGATCAGGAAATTTTCGTCTCCGATTTTGATTTCGGTGCCGCCGTATTTGGAAATCAGCACTCGATCTCCCTTTTTCACGGTGAAATCGACTTTCTTACCGTTGTCGTCCGTTTTGCCGGTGCCAAGAGCGACGACTTTGCCTTCTTGCGGTTTTTCCTTGGCGGAATCGGGAATGATGATTCCACCTTTTTTCGTTTCCTGCTCTTCAATCGGCTGCACCAGCACCCGGTCTCCGATAGGTTTGACATTAACAGTTGCCATAAGCGTTTAGTTTTTCTCTTTCTGTTTTTTGGGTTGAGCCGGCGACGGTCGTGGTGACGGCAATCGGCGGCAAATTGTTTCGATTACTTTTTCTTATCTTCGTCCACGACTTCGAACTCGGCGTCGACGACATCTCCGTTTCCACGGCCGCCGGGCTGACCACCTGGTTCGGTTCCAGGGCGGCCACCTGGCTGCGGACCCGGTTGGGGTCCGCCTGCTCCCGCGCCTGCGGGACCGGCCTGCGCGGAGGCTTGTTTATAAAGCTCGGCGCTGATTTCCTGGAATTTGTTCTGCAGGTCGTCGTAGGTCCGTTTCATCGCATCGCTGTCGTTGCGATTGATCGCATCTCGAACCGCCGCGATGGCGTCCTCGACCTGTTTCTTTTTGTCGGCCGGAACTTTGTCGCCCAACTCCTTGAGTTGTTTCTCGCTCTGATACGCGAGCATGTCGGCATTGTTCTTGATCTCGATCGCTTCCTTCGCCTTTTTGTCTTCTTCGGCGTGCGACTCGGCTTCCTTCTGCATCCGCTCGACTTCGTCTTTGGAAAGTCCGGAGCTGCCGGTGATGGAGATTTTCTGCTCCTTGCCGGTGCCGAGATCTTTCGCGGACACGTGCAGAATGCCGTTGGCGTCGATATCGAAAGTCACTTCGATCTGCGGAACGCCACGCGGGGCCGGGGGAATTCCATCAAGATGGAAGGTGCCGAGTGTTTTGTTATCGCGTGAGAGCGGTCGTTCGCCTTGCAACACTTTGATTTCCACCCCCGGTTGATTGTCGCTGTAAGTCGAGAAGATCTGCGACTTGCGAGTTGGGATGGTGGTGTTGCGTGGAATCATCGGTGTCGCCACGCCGCCGGCCGTTTCAATCGCCAGCGTCAATGGAGTCACATCAAGCAAGAGCACGTCTTTGACATCGCCCTTCAGCACGCCGCCCTGGATGGCCGCGCCGACCGCAACCACTTCGTCCGGGTTCACGCCTTTATGCGGCTCCTTGCCAATCAGATCGCGCGCGACCTGTTGCACTTTCGGCATACGGGTCATGCCACCGACCAGCACCAGCTCGTTGATGTCCTTTTCGGAAACGCTCGCGTCTTTCAAGCAAGCCTTGACCGGTGCAATCGTTCGTTGAACCAGATCGTCCGTCAGCTGTTCGAGTTTCGAGCGCGTGAGTTTCTTTTGAATGTGTTTCGGACCGGATGCATCGGCCGTAATGAAGGGCAGATTAATCTCGTATTCCTGCGCACTCGAGAGCGCGATCTTCGCTTTCTCCGCTTCTTCTTTGATGCGCTGAATCGCGTCCGGCTGCTTGGTCAGATCGATGCCGCTCTCCTTTTTGAACTCGGCCACGATCCAATCCATGATCTTCGCGTCCCAATCGTCACCGCCGAGGTGCGTGTCGCCGTTGGTCGCTTTCACCTCGAAAACGCCTTCGCCGATTTCGAGGACCGAAATATCGAAGGTGCCGCCGCCTAAGTCGTAAACGGCAATCTCTTCGTCCTTCTTCTTATCAAGACCGTAGGCCAGCGACGCTGCCGTCGGCTCGTTGATGATGCGCAAAACTTCCAGGCCGGCGATTTTGCCAGCGTCCTTGGTCGCGTTGCGTTGTGAGTCGTTAAAATACGCCGGCACGGTAATGACCGCCTGCGTGATTTTTTCGCCGAGCTTCGCTTCCGCGTCGGCTTTCAGCTTTGCCAAAATCATCGCCGAAATTTCCGGTGGCGAAAAAGTCTTGAGCTGTCCGTTCACTTCCACCTGGACATGCGCGTCGCCATTTGCGGCTTTCACCAGCTTGTACGGAACGCGATGTTCCTCGCCGTGGACCTCATCAAACTTGCGGCCCATAAAACGTTTGATCGAGAAAACGGTGTTTTGCGAATTCGTGACCGCCTGGCGCTTGGCCGCTTGGCCGACGAGACGCTCTCCACTCTTGGTAAATGCCACTACCGAGGGCGTCGTGCGTGCGCCTTCGCTGTTCTCCAACACGACCGGGTCGCCGCCTTCCATCACGGCCATGCACGAATTCGTGGTGCCCAAATCGATACCTAAAACTTTAGCCATAAAACTTTTGTTCCTTTCGGTTTCCTTGGTCGTCCGCCACGGTGACAAAGAATCTATTTATTTATATAAGTGGCGAAGCTCTGACCGATCACCTCTTTAGCACAAGCCAAGCCACTGCACTTGACTTTGGTATAAGTGGTTTATATCGAGTAGTTAATGTCTATACTCCGATTTGTCAGGAAAACAAGAAACGAGACATAATGGCTCGATTTTAGCCCCAATCAAACTTCGATTGTGCCAACTCGGCGCTACTGGCCAAGGGCACCGCATTTGCTCGTCTTAATCGCGTGCATCCGAAATCCTCAACCACCCACGCTAGCGTTGTTCACGATGTCTTCTTTCACTGCGATCATTGCAAGACCGCCTTGGTCGCGCCGAGTTCCGCAGCGGGAATGAATTTGGCCTGCCGGAGCTGCGGCAAGCTCACGCATGTTCCAGATCCGCAAGTACCCGCAAATCAAAGCGCGGATCAGCTGCACGAGATTCAGCAAAAACTGAAAGAGAACGAATCGCAGCGGACCGAAGTGACCGGCTATATCAATCAGTTATCGATTCAGTTGCATCGTTGGCAATTGCGATTGCAAACATTGAACGAACGGAAAGAGCAGCTCGAAAAAGACCAGCGGGACGCTGGACTCCGCTCGGCACGCTAGCAACGGGCGCGTCGCTGCCGAACCGAGCTGTCGATTTGTAGACCAAGCGCACCGTTCGCGATCGACTTTGTAGGGCAAGCGCATCGCTTGCCGATCCGAGGCCGCCGATTTGTAGGGCAAGCGCACCGCTTGCCGATCCAAGGCCGCGCTTCGAATCTAAAAACATCGGCTGGAAGCCGATGCCACTTTCATTAACATTTCTTCGTGCGGCAATATCATGATCTTCTCCGGCTCGTCCTGGAGCAAGGTCAGCGTCGCGATGATCGCACCGGCACCGGCACGCTATCCGTTTTCGGAGCGCAAGCGCGCTACGATTTGCGGCCGAACGGTCCTGGCTTTCCCCTGCTCACAACCAAAAAACTGCACATCAAATCGATCATCTACGAATTGCTCTGGTTCCTGCGCGGCGAGACCAACATCAAATATCTCAACGATCACGGGGTAACCATTTGGGATGAGTGGGCCGATGAAAACGGAAATCTTGGACGGGTTTATGGCGCGCAATGGCGGGATTGGCGCGGGGCCGACGGCGGGCGCGTCGATCAGATCGAAGAAGTGATCACGCAGATTAAAAAGAATCCGAACAGCCGGCGATTGATCGTGAGCGCGTGGAACCCGGCCGAAATTGGGCAAATGGCTCTGCCGCCGTGTCATTTGCTCTTTCAATTCTACGTCGTGAAGGGTGAACTGAGTTGTCAGCTTTATCAGCGCAGCGCCGATTTGTTCCTTGGCGTGCCGTTCAACATCGCGAGTTATTCGCTCCTGACCATGATGATGGCGCAAGTGTGTGGCCTAACGAGCGGCGATTTCGTGCATACGTTTGGGGATTTGCACCTTTACCGGAATCATCTCGACCAGGCGCACCAGCAATTGGCGCGTGAATTTCGACCGCTGCCACAAATCAAAATCAACCCGGCGGTCGCAAACATTCACGACTTCAAATTCGAGGACTTCGAACTGGTCGGCTACGACCCGCATCCATCGATCAAAGCACCGATCGCGGTATAATGTGTTTAACGACAGATCGACACGAACGAGCACGAATATTTCTGATATCTCGGATTGCCGTTAATTGATTTCCTTTCGTGGTTGTCTCCGGCACATTTAAAACATTATGAACTCAAAAGAGATGGTTGCTCGAGTTTTGCTGGGAATGTTCGCCTTTGGATTTTCGGCTCTGAATGCGCAGGCCGCGACACGCATCGTGGCCTACGGCGACAGCGGCGTTTACGGAAAAGGCGTCGCGCGAAGTGAAGCGTACCCGGCGCAGCTGGAGCGCATGCTCAAACAAAAAGGTTACGATGTCACGGTCACGAATGCGGGCGTGAACGGACGGACCACCCAAGACGCCGTGGCGGATGTTGGGAGCGTTGGCAAAGCCGATATCGTGATTGTTCAATTCGGCGTGAATGACTCCAAGCACGGCGTCGCTCTGGGAACAATACGCCAAAATATCGAAACGGTTATTTCGAAGCTTAAGGCGCGTGGTGCCGCGGTGGTGGTGGTCAGTCACCCTGCCGCGGATGTTTGCGACGTCGCCTCGGCTCAGGGGGTGCCGTGCGTTCGATGGGGCGGGTTGGCCGGCGCGCAATATCATGTCCCGGGAGATCCACAGAACCACTTCAACGCCGCCGGTCTCGGTGTCATGGCGTCGAGAATCGCGCCCGCAGTCGAACGATTCCTGAAGCATTAACGTTTCGAAAATTTCGCTGCGACTTTTCTTCCGTTTTCGGGTTGAAATGGGTGGTGAGAACAGCGGTCGTTTTGTCGTGTCTTTTTTGTGTTCATGCCGCTGTCGCCCAGACCAGCGTTGAAATCGATCTGCAACAACAGCGCGCCTATCTGTTGCGCGGACGACACATTGTCATGGAAACACCGATTTCCAGCGGTCGCTACGGTCACTTAACTGAGACCGGTTCGTTTAAGGTGATTGAGAAAGAGCGGAATCACTACTCGAACATTTACGGGAAGATTGTGGATGGTTCGGGCAGAACGGTTGTCCTCGATGCGGACGTCGACATGAAAGTACCACCCGGATGCAAATTCGAACCCGCAGCGATGCCGTGGTTCGTCCGATTCCACGACGCCGACGGAATGCATGCCGGTTATTTGCCGGGATATCCAGCATCGCATGGATGCGTGCGCATGCCGGAACAATTAGCGATCGAGTTTTACCAGGCGGTTGATGTCGGCACGCCGGTCACTGTTTTCGGACGAACACCTCATACTGCGGTGGAGTCGTCGCGTTACACCGCGCAACCGCAGTCGCGGCGCGTTTGGCCATGGTTGGGTCAACCATCGAGCGATCCGCGTTACCAGCGCGTTTATCCATCACAACCAATAGACCGTTGGTAACTGGCGTTTTGTTCGTTCATCTTACTCTTTCACTTGCACTTGCTCGTCAGGGTCAGTGTAAGTGTAAGTGAAGGTGTAGGATTAAAGGGCTGCGAATCGCACGAGTGCATTATTGTCCACTGGAGCGGAGTAACTGGCATTTTGTTCCTTCATCTTACTCTATCACCTGCACTTGCTCGTCAGTGTAGGTGTAAGTGAAGGTGCAGGACTAAAGAGCGTTAGCGATTCTCTGAACCCGTATCCTCTTTCGGTTTCTCAGCTTTCCAAATCGGACCGTTTTTTGCGAAAACAGGTGCTTCACTAACCGGGTGCGGCACCTCGCTGGCAGCAAGTTTGAAAATCGGCAGGATCGGAACGCCTTTGGAATCTTTTTCGTACTCAACGCCCTCCTTCTCGATCTGGAGCCAGGCCTTGAAATCTCCGCCGGGCCATTCGCCGATCATGATCTCGATCGGATAGCTTTGTCCGCCCTGAACTTGAAACGGCTCGCCGCGACCTGACCCCTTATACCAACCCATGTCCGACTTCAGCTGGATGCCGTCGCCGGCATAGAATTTCTGTGGCGCATGTCCGCTCGGAGTCATCGACCCAGCATCGAGGACAATGCGACCGTTGAAGCGCACGACCAGAATGTCGTCGCATATTCCAACGAAACGATAAGTCCCGCCTTCGGGTGGAATGACATTGCCGCGATAAACCACCACCCACATTTTCGGCTGCACTCGTCCGCCAAGACCGAAGGCCAGTGGGCCCTGCTCCGATTTGATCTTCGGAATGAAAATCTGGCTGGTAAAAAGTGGATTTGGGCCCACGAAATATTTCTCGAAATTTGCTTCGTTAAATCCGCTGTTCACAAAACGCGCAATCTCACCGGGGTAACCATTTTGTTCGTCTAATTTCGAAGGCGTTCCGTTTTTGAACTGTTTCAAATCGTAGAGGTGGCCGGTCAGCATTCCGCCACCTTTCGCTTCCTTGAATCCAAAAAACGGAACCGCCGCGCCGCCGGCCCCGCCACCGCTGCTGGTCGCGGTTCCGCCAGGGTTAAAACTCACATCCACTCCACCAGCCCCGGCCATTTTGACTGGAGGCGCCGCCAGTTTCGGCATCGCCGGCATGTCGGGCAGCGCCACTTTCGACAATCCGGTCGTAGTGATTCGTTTGGCGATGGACGGCGCACTCATCGTGCTTTGCTTCTTCGCCATTTGTACTTTGTGTTCGAGTGCGCGGCTGGACGGATTCGGCGACGGTGGTCCGGCTTTGAAAGTCAGTTTGCGATTCGCCTGGTAACGCTGCACGACCCAATAAGCGGCCGCGACGCCGAACAACAAATGCACGGCAACACTAATCACTAAGACCTTGCTCCCGAGAATCGCCGCGATCCAGGCGGGTTTACTCGACCGTCTCGGCTGCGTCTCAGCGGTGGTGGCGCTCATTCTTCCTCGTTCACGGTGAACGTCACGTTATCGATCTTCGCCACGGCAAGCGCGTCCAGCACATCCACCGTGCGCGAATATTTTGCCTGCTCGTCGCTGATGATCGTCACCACGGCAGGCGTCTTCGCGGCATCGGCGTTTTGTTTCAATCGCATCAAGGTCGCCTTGAGCTGGGGCAGATCTTTGCTTCCGGCAGAATCGAACGGTTCGTCATTCAAGCTGATCTCGCCGGCGTCGGAGATCGTGATGATTTGTTCGTCAACAAAATCAGTCGAGCTGGACGTGGCCGCGGTGCCGGGAAGCTGGGTATTCAATTCGTTCTCCACTTTCACCGCGCCGGCCATGACCATGAAAAAGAGCATGATCACGAACACGACATCGATCATCGGCGCGATCTGAAAACCGAAATTGCCCTCGTTGGGATTAAGATCGAGACGCATGAGCTAGTTAGGCGGTTCCCTGTTCATCAGTCCTTGTTCACCGCCGAAAATGAAATGTCGCTAATACCTGCTTCCGCACAGGCGTTCATCGCCTGCGAAATGTAAATCGCTGGAACATCGCGATCGCCCCGGATGATCGCGCGAAATGCCGGATTTTGCGTACCGGTGATTTTCTTCTCGCCGGTTGCTTTGGCCACCTTGAGTGGATCGATCATTGCGCTTGCCTGTGTGAAAACGCGATCGTCAAAGACGAAGCTCGCCTTTTTATCTTTCCAACGAACGTTCACCACCGTTTCCGCGCGCGAATTGTCTTTTTTCTGCGCGTCTTTGGCCACGGGAAGCGTGACCGTCTTATCCACTTTCAACACCTGCGCCGAAGTGATCGTCATGAAGAAGACGAGGATCGTCAGCAGCACGTCGATCATCGGTGCGACCTGAAATTCAGGTTCGCCCGATTCTGCTCCACCAGCGCCGGAAGCCATGGCCTAGCGCCGGCCAACGCAAATCGCGCCGGCGTGCGAATCGTTGAACGGTTGAATCGTCGAAAGAGAAAGTCGATGCAACGATATAATGACGTAACGGGGCCCAGTCTTCCTTTTCAGATTATTCGCGAACATTTGTGGTCGATCAGGAGCCAGGTTGGCCGGTGACAAGTTTTCCGGTTTGTCCGGAACCTTTTGGTTGGACCAGCCAGTTCGGAATCGCGGCGTAAAGTTCTTCGTCGCCCAGATGAACGCCGGCCAGTGACTCATAAGGCATTTTCCGGAACAACGTGTTCACCATGTCCTGGACATGATGGATCGATGACGTGCCGCGATTGCGCAGATAATAAAATGCCCCGAATGCCGGAATCGCAATGATCAAGCCGCTGGCCGTCGCGACCAAGACTTCTCCAATCGCGGCCGACAAACCCGAAGGATCGCCAATGCCCGATGCGCCCAGCTTAGCGAAGGCTTTGATCATGCCGGTCACGGTACCGAGCAATCCGATCATTGGCGTACAAACGCCGATGACCGAGAGATAGCTGATATAAGTTTGGATTTTCGAATTTTCTTTGGCCAACTCGCCCGTCATACCTTCTTCGGCCACATCCTTGCCGTCGCCTAACAAGCCGATTCCGACGCGCAAAACATTCGTGAGCGCGGATGGATGTTCTTTGCAATAATTGTAAGCGCCCACGTAATCGCCTTGGCGAAATAATGTCTTTACGTTTTGCTCGTGCTCCGGCGGCGCCAACTTATTCCGTGAAGTACGCAGGACGCCGTCGCCGATCAGGTAAACGGTCAGCACGGAACAAATGGCGATTGGGAACATCACCCAGCCGCCCTCCTGAATTTGTTGCCACAACGTTTTGGCGTGCGTGCCCTCCGGGGCTGGCGACGGCGATTGAGCAAAACTTGTCGCCGCAAAAAGCAGGAGCGACAGCCCGGCAAGGCAGATGACTTTTCGTTTCATATTTTCAGACTCCAACGCGACCGGCGTTCATTTCCCCAGTTTTTGAATTTCAGTTTCAGCAATTCTGGCCTGGGCGGACTGGGGGAACACCTGGACCAATTCGCCAAGCGATTTGCGCGCACGGTCGTTTTGATCCAGCCGCATATACGAATAGGCGGTCCCGAGAAGGGCCGCGGGCATGAACGATTTCTCGTCGCGGTAGAACACCGGAACGTGCAAGTAAGCCATTGTCGCATCGTCCCATTTTCGCTGCGCGAACAAAAGATCTCCCTTCTTGATCCAGGCCTCGGCCAAAATAGCCGGTTGCGTGCTGTCTTTGATCGCGCTGTCGCAAATTTGTTCCGCCTGATCAAAATCCTGCTTTCGGATGAGCGATGTCACCAGTCGCAGCCGGGCCGATCGCGCCGTGTCCGGATCGGCGGACGATTTTTCAATCTCGGCGGCGAGCAATTCCGCCTGCGTGTCACGTTGCAGAGAGCCGAGCGCGGCCACCTTGATTAATGCAGCTTGCGACCACCAGGAGCCGGCGACATCCTTGAACGGTTCGTAATAAGAGACCACCTGGTTGATCTCGATCAGGGCTTTCTCGGGCTGGCCCTGCGAAATCAAATCCGAAGCTTCCTTCAACCCGCGAGGCTCGGGGAAGGCAATGTTAGCGATTTGCGTGCGGTGATAGCCCACTTCGCCGCTGCCGCTTCCAACCTGCACTTTGGCGAGAATCATATCGGCCTCGCGACGCACGCCAAGCGCATCGATTTGCTGACCAGTGGTGAGCGTAATGGTCTGGCCCTGTGCCGGAACAATGACGATCCAGACAACGAGCGCGACCGCCAGCAGAATGCGAAGCTGGAAATCTGGTATTTGAAATTTGACTTTCCCGCTCATCCTTGCCCCATCGCTTCCAATTTCTTTCGCGCTTCCTGGGCCTCGGAAAAGCTGGCCAACTTCTCATTGCGCAACATTTCCCGGTATGTGTTCGCCGCTTCCTGCTGCTGATTCAATTTTTCAAAACACTCCGCGCTTCGGAGGTAAGCTTTCGCGACCCACGGCAGAAATTTCTGGTAACCGACGTAAACTCTTTGGAAATAAGCATTCGCTTCGGCCCATCGGCCACGCTTCGCTTCAATCTCGCCTAACGAATAGACCGCAAATGCGGTCGATTCTCCGCGCCATTCGCGAACCGAGGCGATTTGCTCGAAAACTTTCTTCGCCTCGTCATACCGGTCCAATGCCAGAAGCGTTTTCGCCTTTCCAACGGTCAGGTCTTTTAATTTCTGCGCCGCAGCAATACGATCCGTTCCATCGGAAAAATATCGAAGCGCGGTATTGAGATCTTTTTTCTGAAAAGCGATCTCGCCCAATCCGTTGTAAGCAAAATCGATGTTGTCGCTTTTCGGAAATTCATCGAGCAGCCGATGATAAAACTTTGCCGCGGGCTCGAGCTGTTGTTTGCTCAGCAAATAATCGCCCGCCCGTCCCAGAAGCGGCGGACTCAGGTCCTCCGGCTTAAACTCGGTTGCGATGCGGGCGATGTTTTTCTCTTCCTCGACTGGCTGTTTCCGCAGACGAGCGAGTTCCGCCTTGGCGTAGAGAATTCTCGCTCGGCCAGTTGGTGTCTCGTCGTGGGCCGCAGAACCAAGCAACGCATCCAGTTCGACGCCGGGATCGTCCCGCGGGGCAGGCGTTGGCGTGCCCCCGTTCTCGGGCGATAACGACGTCGCGCCCTCCCTTGGGGATTTCTTCTTCACGCACAGCTGAGCCAATTGGCTCAACAAAAGTTCCACCGCTTCACGCTTCGGATCGTCGATGTATTTCTTAATGGTGTCGGCCGAGATCTTCTTCGCTTCGTCGAGCTTACCTTCGTGCGCCTTAGCCTTCCCGATCCAGTAAATAGCCGAGATGACAGTGGGATTATCCGGTTTCTCCTGAACGAAACCGCTGAAAAGGTCGGCGACCCGTTCCCACTTCTGTTGTTTTTGAAGGATCTTGCTCGCGGCATAGAGCGAGTAGTTCATGACCTCGTCGGTCGCGGCAATTTTATAGGAACGTATGTAAACTTCGACCGCGTCATTGTCGCGGCCGGTGGCGGCGTAAGAATCGGCGAGTAAAGCGAGGACTTCGCCAAGTTGTTTGTTGTTGGGAAATTCCTTTTCCCAGGATTTGCAATCGGCAATGACTTCGTCGTAAAGCGAGGCCGCATATTTACAGACATCCACGCGGTATTTTGCGTCGCTGACATACGCGCCCTGAGGATACTTCTGCAGATAGCTGCGCAATTCGCTCAGCGCGTTTTCGTATTTCCCGGCGAAAACGGCATTGAGCGCGAGGCGATAGTTTACATCTTCGACATTTTGTCCGTGGGGAAACTCGCTCAGATATTTTTGATATTCGGTAATCGCCTCGTCATGTTTGCCCTCCATGAACTTGGCATTCCCCAGAAGGTATCGCATCTGTTCGCGATAAGTACTCTTGGGCTGAGTCTCGAGCCCACGCGTGATATATTTTTCGGCGGCTTGCGGATCGTTTGCCTCCAAGGCCACGGCGCCCAGCATGTAGCCGACCGCATCGGCATTCGGGCCGTTTTTGAATTCACGCAGATAATTTTCACAACGCGCCTCGGCTTTCGCAGCCGCGTTCACATCCGTTAACGCCACAATTAATCCAAACAGAGCGGGCTCGCGTTCCGGCACATTTTGAAAACGGTCTACCAGCTCCTGGTAAACGACAGCCGCCTCCCATTTTCGGTCGACCTCGTAAAAGCAGCGCGCGAGTCGAATGTAAATCGCGGGGGTAATGGACGGCAGTTTTTGAAACTGATCGAACAAGCTTTGCGTGCGCGCGATATCCGACTTGAGTTGATTGTTCTCAGCCGCGAGCTGCGCGAATTGCGACGGATCCATCCGCGCCGCGACCAGATTTTGATCGAGCCGATGCTGCATCGCTGCGATCCGGTCCGTTTGCATGCGAAGGATCTGTTCGCGCGGATAAGCGGCTCGATAACATTCGAGCGCATCGCCGTAGAGTTTCTTGGCAAAGAATTGATCGCCTAACTCGACTGTGGTTGAATTCAATTCGACGATATTGTCGACCAACGGAATGTGGTCGTGAATCTTGTCGATCACTTGAACGGCTTTGTCGGACTGGCCCTTTGCCGAGCAGAGCTGCGCCAAAAGCGCGGCGCCACGCACCGCGATCGAAGTGCGCAGCTCGCCACCGGCTAGTTTTTCCAATGTGGAAATCGCATTGTCGATTTTGCCGCCTTCCTTGCTCGCGGTCGCGCCAAAGAATAGCGCTTGCTCGCGAAAGCGCGGATCTTTTTCAATTGCGGCGAATTGCGTCGCGGCATCGGCATAGTTTTTTGCCAGCAAACTCGACTGAGCAACGGCGAAAGCGACGTCAGCCGCGTGCGGGCCGTTTGGAAATTTTTGCTGATACCTTTTGAATGCGGTCGCCGCCTTGGCGTAATCGCCCGCATTGAAATACGCCGAACCGACTGTGAAATAGGCCGGCTCGAGCTGAGGTGCGAATTCGGCCTTGGCGATCAAGGCGTCAAGATCGGCTGCCCCGTGCGCGTAATCGCCGCCCTGAAACTCCGCCATCCCGCGCGCGTAAAGTTGAGCCAGTTCCGAATTTTGATCGGCTGAATTCTGTTGCGCGGCCGCGCGGCCGCTCAGGGCAAGCGCCACATAAAAAACGGCGGGACGAATCACGAACCCAATTCCGCCGCCGCGAAATGACATGAAGAAAATAGTAACAATCCGCCCGGAGATTGAAAGACCTACTAACTACCGCGGCTGCTGCTTAGCGGTTGGTGCTGGCCGTCTTCGGCCCGCGCGAAAGATTCACCAAATCGGCAAGAATGTTCAGGGTCTCATCGCGCTCGGGATCGATGGCCGGCTCTTTGGAGTCGTCATCGCCGCCGATCACGTCGTCGGTGTCGTCATCCGACGCGTCCGGAGCCACCTTTACCGAGCCGGACTTCTTGGCCGATGCCACTTTCCCGGGATACATGACCAATTGCAGATTCGGCTTGTCGACGGTGTCGAGGGTGAGCCGATAAATCTTTGGTTCCTCCTCGTTGCGGGCGAGTCGTTCCTTTGCGCGTAGATCTTTCTTAGCTTTGTCGTCCTGGATTTCCTTGCGCCGGACGTCTTCGTTCAACGAAATGCGATTCTGGTCGAGCCGTTCGCGCAGTTTATCCATGTCTTCCATCACATAATGGAATTCCTGGTTTTGCTGCACCCGCTCGGCCGATCGCCGCTTCAATTCATCAATGTAGAGCGAATGCGGATCGGACCATTTTGTGTAATGAGCCTTTGGCACCTCGTCATAAGTCAGGCAATTCTTGAGAGCGCCTTCGCTCAACTCAGGCTGATCGGTCAGGCTCGGCAGGACAATGTCGGAAGCGACGCCACGTAATTGGGTCGAACCACCTGCCACTCGATAAAACTTTTGGATAGTGAGCTTGAGCGCGCCATCATCATCCGAGCGGCTTCCCAATAAGGAGGTAAATCGTCCGATCGGCAGGATGGTTTGGACCGTTCCTTTTCCGAAGGTGTTTTTGTCGCCGACAATCACGGCGCGGCCATAATCCTGGAGCGCCGCAGCAAAAATCTCGCTGGCCGACGCGCTTTGCCGGCTCGTCAGAACGATCATGGGTCCGGCGTAAGCGAGACCCGGATTTGGCTCGGACGAAACGGAAACGTAACCGTTCGACCCTTTAGTCTGCACCACTGGTCCGCCGCGCAAAAACAGATGAGTCAATCCGATCGCTTCTTCGAGCGATCCACCGCCATTGCGGCGAAGATCAATGATCAAGCCGGCAATATTTTCCTTCTTCAGCCGTTTCAGCAGGGCCGCAACGTCGCGCGTCGTGCTCTTCGAATGCCGGTCCATATCGGCGTAGAACGACGGTAACGTGATCCAGCCAAGTTTTACCGGGTTCCCGTTTTCGTCCTTCTTAATAATAATGTCCGCGCGCGCTTCCTGGTCCTTGAGCTTGATTTCATCGCGCACGATCTCGACGTTTTTCCGCTGCGATGGATCGGTGGAATTGACCGGGATGACGAGGAGTCGCACGTGACTACCCTTTTTCCCTCGAATCATTTCCACGACCTTGTCGAGTCGCATATCGCGAACGTCGACGAAATCCGTACTGCCTTGAGCAACGGCGGTAATCCGATCGCCCACCTTCAGCCTCCCATCCGTCTGCGCGGGACCACCTGGCACCAGGCTCTCAATCTTGGCATACCCATCCTCGCTCCGAAGCATGGCGCCAATACCCACCAGGGACAGACCCATGTTGATGCTGAAATTTTTCAGGTCTGCTTTGCTCAGATATTCCGAGTGCGGATCGTAGGATTGCGCGACCGCATCGAGAAAGATTTTCACTTGTTCGTCGCGGTCTTCTTCGTGCACGTTGCGCGAAAGTCGGTCATATCGCCGGGCGACCAGCTGCGGACCGGGCTCGATCGGGTGCTCGCTTAGTTTTTCCTGCAGCACTTCGTTTTCGATCCGACCGCTCCAGAGAGCATCGGCGTCAGCCTGGTCCTTGGGCCACGGCGCTTTTTGGCGATTCAGGTCGATCGTTTTATTGGATTTGAAATCCATCGGCTCCTTGAGCAGGTCCTTGATCTTTGCGACCCGCTCGTCCACCCGCTTTTGATACAAATCGTAGATCTCGTAGGCCGGCTTGAGATTGCCCAACAGAATGTCTTCATCGAGCGATGTCCCGTATTTCGCGGTTAACGCGTCCACGTCTTTCTGGGTCAGGAAAAGATGGCTGAAATCCAACAGCTCCAGATATGTCTGCAAAATCTTGCGCGACATCTGGTCGTTGAGCGGTTGGCGCGTATAATGGCCTTCTTCGAGCAGGCGCCCAACGGAAACACAAATTTGATCGGAATCTGACTTCGCGATGGCCGGTGTTGCACCGGTAGAAAGGAGAAGTGAGATGGCGGGAACCGCCCAAAGCAGACCGAAACGCGATTTCATTGAAAAATGAGGTTTGCCAAAGTCGCAGAGATTCCTTCGAAATCAACCTGACCAGGGGCTAGGGTGAACATGTAGCAGTGTAAGACAACCGAGGTGACGTAACATTCAAAATACGGAAAAAGAAGATGAATGGATGCAGCTTTCGTTCCTTTTTGAGATCCATTTAACCGCGGCAGATGAATTATAAGACTTTCTGCGGCGGCGGGATCTTCGAGACCAACTGCTACCTGATCAAAGCGCCTGAGGGTTGGATCTTATTCGACGCACCTGATGGCGCCTGTGACTGGCTTTTGTCCGAAAATGTCGAACTGAAATTGTTGCTTCTGACGCACGGCCATATCGATCACGTTCAGGATCTTGCCAAAATCAAAAATCGATTCGGATGTCCGATCGGATGTCATCCATTGACGGGGCCGATGATTTCCGACCGCGAAGCTTTTCGCAGCTTCGGCTTCGAATTCGAAATTGAACCGGTCACGCCGGATTTCTTTATCGAAGAGACGCCGTCGCGCGAATTCCTTGGCCAGGAATTTCAGGTGCTTGAAGTTCCCGGGCATTGTCCGGGCAGTCTTTGCTTTTTCGATCGCAAGGATAACATCCTCGTGGGAGGTGATGTGCTGTTCGCCAGCGGAGTGGGACGCTGGGATTTGCCGGGAGGCGACGGTGATCTGCTGTTTAACGGAATCCGGCAGAAGCTCTTTTCGTTAGGCGACGAGGTGACGGTATTGCCCGGTCATGGACCACCGACAACAATCGGCGCCGAGCGCCTGACCAACCCGTTTGTCAGCTGAACGATCTCAATCCCAGCGGTACCATTCGCCGCGGCGAACGTGCAACCGGACCTCGATCTGGTGCAATCGATCACGCACGGCGTCGATGTCCGCGCGCAGTCGCCAGGTGTCGCGATGATGCTGAAACCGCCAATCGATTCGACGGACTTCGTTGGCGATTCCATCCAGCTCCCGTCGCAAGCGCCAATCACCACGGTAAGAATCGGCATCGGCGCGAACGCGGTCGACCATTCGGTGAAGATGGCCAATCCGCCAACCCAGACGATCATCGCCGTCGTGATCGCGATCGCGATCATAGGCAAAGAGTGGCGTGGCTGCGAGCGCAGCAAGGGCAACGAGTAGGATCAGTTTTTTCATAGAAAGTCGGTGGAGTTGATCGGTTCGACGTGCGGCGCCGTCCGACATTCGATTTTTTTCGAAATTCAGCCCAGCTGAACCAACAAATTCTTGAAGCTTTGGAGTCCGTCGATCTTGCCCACGACCTGACCCAATAGTTGCCGTGCCCGCGGAATGTGCTCGAGGAAGTGCTTGTGCCCTTTGACCAGACCGAGAAAACCATAAGCGCCGAGCGCCTGCATCAATCGCTGCATCCCGCAAAGCAGGAACGTGCGTAAGAAGGCGGGAGTCGGCGTTCCGCCGGCGTAGTGCTGGATCAACTCCGTGCGCTCCTCGTCCGACAATTCGACGTAAGGATCATATAATAATGAAGCGAGGTCGGTACTGAGCGAGACCGGGCCGCATGCCCTGGAAATCGATCAGATAAGCCAGGCCATTTCGGACGAGGATATTCTGCGATTGAAAATCGCGATGAACCAGGACGCGCGGCATATTGCCCAGCTGCTCGGCGATTCTCTCAAACGCCGGCAGGCCCGCGATCGATGCGATCTGCGTGGGATCGAGTCGAAAATATCGGCCGAGGCAATTTTCGAAAAAGTAATGCTGTTCCCAAAGATAAAGGGCCGCGTTGAATTCAGCCGGAAGTTTGAGATTGGCGGCAGCGGATTCTGGCAAACGATGCAGTTTTGCCACTTCATCAAGGGCCGATTCGTAAAATGCCCGTCGGACGAGCCAGCTTTCGTCCCGATCAGCGAACAAATCGCGCTGGCCCAGATCTTCCAACCAGATGAGTCCTTCATCGGGATCGTGAAAATAAATTTTGGGCGCCCGAATTTTATGCGCTTCAAGAAAACGAGCGATATCGACGTAGTGACGGTTCTCCTCGCGATCGAGGTCGTACTTTACCAGGATCAAAGTCTGATCCGGGGAACATTGGACCCGATAAAATTTGCGATCCGAGCCGCCTTTCTCGATCGGCGCGATTTGAATGTCATCGACGGCAAACCGCGGAAAATGAATTCGCGTTTGTGAAAGGAGGCGGTCGGTTTTCATTCAAATGTCCGAATCGCGATGGATTCCGGTAGCGTGTTTGTTGGAGCGGACGATACAACGAATCAGTTCACTCCCGGAAGCGATTTGTGCGCCGCTCCAGACAATGGTGTCTTCGAGACTTGCGTCAGGGCCGACGACGGAATGCGCTCCGACAACGGAACAGCCGAGCAGTTTCGCGGTGGAATCAATCTTCGCGGTGGCATGGATGGAGATGGGCCATTCGGCATCCTTAACGTAACTCGGTCGCCAGCCGGCGAGGATCGCGCGATGCACGTCGAGATACTCGTTACGCGAACCGAGATTGAACCAATGTCCTTCTTTGAGAACGATTCCGCCGATTTTCCCTCCATTCGCGATCCACTCGGTCAGGACTGGAATAAATGAAATCTTTTGGTTAGGCGGAATGCGGTCAAAGATCGTGCGGTTCCAGATTGCGATATTCGCGAAGTCATAATCTCCGGCGATACCGTATCGTTTTGCGATATCGACGACACGGGTGTTACGAACTGCAATGGCGGATCCGAGTTTGGTCGTGCGTAAACCGAGTGTGACATCGTTCCCGCGGCGGAAATGTTCATTAATCAGCGGTTGGAGCGGGGTGTCGGTCAAAATGTCGCCCGAGTAGGTAATGAATGGCGAATCATCGAGAAGCGATTCGACGTTTTTGATTCCTCCGCCGGTTTCGAGCAGGACCGGTTCGTTGACTAATTTGATTGGATGATCGCAATACTGATTGGTCGGAAACGCCCGAGCGAATGTTTCCGGCAACCGATGCGTATTGATCACGAAAGATGTCACCCCGGCATCAATCAAATGATCCAGCGCGAAGGTGATAAGCGGCTTTTGAAAGATCGGAACCAGCGGCTTGGGCACATTTTCCGTGAGTGGCCGCAACCGGGTTCCGAGACCTGCGGCCAGGACGAACGCTTGAGTGATCGATGCCATGGAGTTAAAACATCCCCATGCCAGAGACCACGGTATGGCGTAGTTCACCATCGCAATGGCTAAATTTTGGCCGATATCTGCTGGCCGTTCTCCTGGCCGTAATTGTGGTCGCCATTTTTTTGGTGGCGCGAGGCCACGGGCCGGTCTGGGTTCGCGATTTCAGTCGGTACATTTTGC
Organism: uncultured Verrucomicrobiae bacterium; assembly: GCA_963846065.1. Taxonomy (GTDB): domain Bacteria; phylum Verrucomicrobiota; class Verrucomicrobiia; order Chthoniobacterales; family UBA10450; genus DASPUI01. Next base: position 34,357 of record CAWJUP010000001.1, on the reverse strand, counting down.
TGTTTCTCGTTGTGCCGATCTTTATGGCGGCGAAGGCCTTTCTCCAGACCAAAAACAAAATCTACGAGCTGACCACCGAACGATTGAAAACGTCAGAATGCGTTCTTAGTCGGGTCACCGATACCCTGGAGCTGTACCGAGTCAAAGACTTGGAGACGCGACAGCCATTCCTTAGCCGAATCGTTGGGATCGAGACGGTCCAGCTCAACACATCCGACACATCGTCACCATTCATTTTGATATCCGCGATTCCGTCGAGCATCGGGTTGCCCGACAAGATCAGGAACCAGGTCGAAGGGATTCGCATGCAAAAAGGCGTGCGAGAACTCGACATCGAATAAGCCGTTTATTTCGACCCGCCAAGTCGATCTATCGCACTTTCCAAATCGCTCAAAGCCGTCAGGCAAGCGGGCGGATACTTTCCCAGCCAGCGTTCGGAGAGCTGTGTGATCGGCGCCGGATTCAAATAGTGAAGTTTTTCGCGGCCGCGCCACAGCGGGACGACCAAGCCGGAACGGATCAAGAGTCCGAGGTGTTTGCTGACAGCTTGTCGCGACATGGCCAAGGCTGGACAGAGTTCGCCCAGTGTTTGGCCATTGCTTTGATGGAGCTGATCGAGGAGGGCGCGGCGGCTTTGATCGGCGAGAGCCTTAAAAACAAGGTCCATCAATACATAAAATACGCAACCGAACGGTTGCATGTCAATGGACCACAGTAAATTGGCTATCCTTAGCGCTTTAGGTATAGCGTGCGTGTCCCGAAATCGACGATCCCGTGATGGGCTTTGAGAATCTCCGCTCCGAGCAAACCGACCACTGGGGGAGATCCATTCAACAGCTCGTCGTGGATCAGACCCTGAAGATTCACCACGCCAACTTCGTTGCCGACAATATCGACCGACCCCACGGTGAGCCGGTTAATCTTGGCCACAAACACCCCGCGCTGTTTCAAGTTCACGGCTGCTGAATTGTAGCGCGTCTGGCGAAGCGGGATTCGCAAATGCCGAACAAAATCGCGGTGAAGCAATGTGGCGAATGCGCCGGTATCGATCATCCACCGCGCCGGCGCGCCATTGACCGCACCATCGACATATAAATTATAACCTTCGCTGACTCGAATTGGCATCCGTTTGAAACCCCGATACTCGATTGCCGCGGCCCCCCCGGCGCGGTCCGGATTCAGTTTCAAAGTGAGAATTTCTTTCTGGCAATCCAGAACCGCCTTTGTTGGAAACAAGATGTCGGCACCGAGGATGCCGTCGATCTCCTGTTCGTGAAGAAGACGGGCCGCTCGGCTCGACGTACTCAGGTCGATCAACACCACGGGTTCGTCGACCAGCGCCAAACCGCCAAGCTGAAACTTACGCGCGACCGCGACGTTATCGAATGCTCCATTAATTTGCAGACGTGGCGGCAATTTCGAGTTCGCCGGTAAAGCGCTGAGATGAAAGTATTCGCGACGTTTCAACGCGATTGCGCTGACCGGCGCTCCGGTGTCGACCCCCAGCAGGGCCGGTCGGCCATTGATCACGGCGCGGACGATCAGGTGATTCTGACGCGAGCGGGTCAGCGGGAGCACTTCAAATTCCGGAGATTGCGCCGAACTTCGACCCCATTGGGTAGCCGCGAGCATGCCGGTGGCCGAAGCCAACAGACACAACCAGTGCAGCAATGCGCGGACGGATCCAAGACGTCTACCCTTCAAACCGCGTGGAGGATAACACAACTGACCGTCCGGCCAAATGTCGGTGCCAGCGCCGGAACTTTCTTTGTTTTGGCGTTGCCGGACACAGTTCCGTACTGCTTAACTGCGCGCGGTCTTTTGCATGTCTGCAACGATTGAAGCCCCGGTGGTTGAAGAAAAATTCGTCCGAGGTCTCAGCCTGCTCGACTCGACCATGCTCGTTGCCGGATCGATGATCGGGTCCGGAATTTTCATTGTCTCATCAATCATCGGCCGACAAGTCGGATCGCCGGGCTGGTTACTGATCGTCTGGGTTGTGACCGGCCTGCTCACCTTGATGGCTGCGCTATCTTACGGCGAGCTCGCCGCGATGATGCCGAAGGCCGGCGGCCAATATGTTTATTTGCGAGAAGCGTTCTCTCCGCTCTGGGGCTTTCTTTATGGCTGGACCTTGTTTCTGGTTATCCAGACCGGAACCATCGCTGCCGTCGCCGTCGGATTTGCGCGTTACATGGGGGTGCTTGTGCCGTGGGTTTCGGAATCGAGATATTTGATTCCGCCGATTCGTTTCGGCGGATACGCCCTTTCCCTTTCGACGGCGCAACTGGTTGGTCTCGCCATGATCGCGCTACTCACGTTCATGAACACCCGTGGTTTGAAACTTGGGAAAATTGTTCAGAACATTTTCACCACCGCGAAAACCGGCGCCCTGATCGCACTCATCGTGCTCGGTTTGGTTGTTGGACTACGCTCGGGAGCAGGTTCGGTGAACTTTTCCGATTTTTGGGCGATCCGCGGCGGCCTGCAGGAGGTTGGTAAAGGATTAACTGCCGTCACCGCGTTCGGCTTATTCGTCGGAATCTGCGTCGCCCAAACCAATTCGCTTTTTTCCGCGGATGCGTGGAACAACATCACCTTTACCGCGGGCGAGGTCATTAACCCGCGCCGGAATGTTCCTCTTTCGCTCGCGCTCGGAACCATCCTGGTCATTTCGCTCTACCTGCTCGCGAACGTTGCCTACCTCGCGATCTTGCCGTTCACCGCCATTCAAGGCGCACCCAGTGACCGTGTGGCTTCCGAAACGGCGAATGTCATTTTCCCAGGAGCGGGCGCGACGATCATGGCGATCGCCATCATGGTTTCGACGTTTGGTTGCAACAACGGACTGATTTTGGCGGGAGCTCGCGCTTATTATGCCATGGCACGCGACGGCCTTTTCTTTCGCGCCGTCGGCCGATTAAACAAAAATCACGTGCCGGGATGGGGCTTGATCATTCAAGGAATCTGGGCTGGAGCTCTGGTTTTGCCGCGCACCGTCAAAACCGACGCCACAGGGGCGGTCATCGGTTATGGCAATCTCTACGGCAATTTACTGGATTACGTGATCTCTGCGGCGCTGATCTTTTATATCCTGACGATTCTTGGAATTTTCACGTTGCGCCGGAAACGTCCGGACGCGGAGCGGCCTTATCGCGCGTTTGGCTATCCCATTGTGCCCGCACTTTACATCGTTGGGGCCGCGATCATTCTCGCGGTGCTCTTTATTTATCAAACGGCGACCACGTGGCCCGGTTTGATCATCGTGCTAACCGGCGTTCCGGCGTATTTCCTTTGGCGAACATCAAACAACCCGGCTCCGCCAGCCGACTAATAACAAACAGGAATCACGATGGCAAATTTGTTCAAAACCAAACCACTCCAAAAATTGATGTACGAAGCGGACGAAGTCGGTGAGCATACGTTGAAGCGCTCGCTCGGAGCGGCCAGTTTAATCGCTCTCGGCATTGGCGGAATCATCGGCGCCGGTCTCTTTGTCCGCACGGCGGCGGCGATCGCGGAGCGATCGGGCCCATCCGTTGTCCTCGCGTTTATCGTCGCGGGCGTCGGCTGCGCGTTTGCCGGCCTTTGTTATGCCGAGTTCGCTTCGATGATCCCGGTGGCTGGAAGCGCCTACACCTATTCTTACGCAACCATGGGCGAACTGGTCGCATGGATTATTGGTTGGGATCTTGTCCTGGAATACGCTGTGGCCGCGGCCGTGGTCGCAACGGCCTGGAGCGAGTACGCCAATCGCGTGCTGGAATGGTTCCACCTGCGCATACCTTTTCAGTGGTCGCATTCACCGTTTGAGCATGGTCCCGGCGGCATCGCGGGTATCATGAATGTGCCGGCGCTTTTTATTCTGTTTCTTCTCACGCTCCTGCTGATTCGCGGAACCAAGGAATCGGCTCTGGTTAACGGGCTCATCGTGATTGTGAAGGTGACGATCGTGTTGCTCGTGATCGGGCTCGGCTGGCATTTCATCAATCCGGCTAATCACACCCCACTGATCCCGGCGCCAACCACTTACACGACGCCGGAAGGCATCACTTTGCACTACGGAGGAATTCTTGGAATTCTGGGTTCGGCTGGTGTGGTCTTCTTTGCTTACATCGGGTTTGATGCGGTCTCCACCGCCGCGCAGGAAGCACGTAATCCAAAACGAGACATGCCCATCGGCATCCTGGGTTCCCTGTTCTTCTGCACCATCCTGTATGTGCTCTTCTCCTATGTCTTGAGCGGCATCGCGACGGTGGAGGATTTCCGCACCGCCGGAAAAGAAGCATCGGTCGCATTTGCCATCAGCAAATACATGACCGGGTATGAGTGGCTTTCCAAATCCGTAACGGTCGCCATTCTCGCCGGATTTTCTTCCGTCATCCTCGTCATGTTGTTAGGCCAATCCCGCGTCTTTTTTTCCATGAGTCGCGACGGTTTGGTCCCCGCGGTGTTTTCTGATGTGCATCCGCGCTACCGCACGCCGTGGAAATCGAACATGGTCTTTTTTGTCTTCACCGGCGCGCTGGCTGGCTTTGTTCCCTCCAGCATTACCGGCGAAATGACGAGCATCGGCACGCTCTTCGCCTTTATTCTGGTTTGCATCGGTGTCTGGATTATTCGGGTCCGTCGACCGGATCTGGAACGCGGATTTCGGGTTCCTCTTGTGCCACTGATCTCTACGCTCGGAATCATCACCTGCGCGGCGATGATTTATGGGCTGGGCTATGCCAACTGGATTCGGCTCCTGGTCTGGCTGGTCATCGGCTTGTTCGTCTACTTCTTCTATGGACGGCACCATAGTAAGATCGACGCGCCGCATCCGCCCGAGATGCCAAAAGGAATTAGTCTAACAAACTAACTCCAGCTGCTGCCACTGAACCCGCCACCCGGGCTGGTTCCACCAAAACCGAGCACCGCTTCGGCGCGTTGCCGGATTTTTTGGCTGCTCATGGAACTGGCAACCTTATTTCGAGCCGCGGCAAATTCCTCGATGGACACATCCATGGCGGACAATATTTCCCAATCTTCCGGGGTCAAAAGCGCGCGTTCATCTTCGCTGACTGCACGTTTCTGCAAGCGCGCGATGATTTCGGCCAGCGCATCCCCATTTTGGGCGCGGAACAGATCGATCAAGCGTTGAAAGCTGAGGTGCAATGGAATCGTTGCCAGATCGACATCTTCGTTTTCCGCTGCGCCGTCGACCGGGGCGGTCACCTCGTCTGATGTCGCTACTGAATTCCAGATTTGTTCAGGTTCATAAAAACCGATTTCGATGCGATAGCTTCCTCCGGGGCGGGCGATTTCTAAGTAGGCATTGCCAGCCATGGGCTCGACTGCTGTGCTTGACTCCACCGAATCGTCACGATGCAAACGCAAGTGGACCTGTCGATCAGCCGGCTTGCGACATCCGAAGGCCGACGGCCAATCAATCTGCCAATAAACAAATACGCTTCGCGGATCACGTGGAATCGCACACAAAAATGGAGCGCCGGGACCCGAAAACGGGGCCAGCTCGGGCAAGTCGAAAGGCTCCAAGAGACCCGAAGGAGAAACGGGACCATTAGAAATTCGAAAATCATCTCCGGTTCTTCGGGTATCTCCGTTATAATGATTGGGCTGGGTCATGGCCGATTTTCGCGCCTACATCTGGTTGGAAATTCGCGAAAGGCAAGGGGAATCTTGCGTCGAAATCCGGTTCGCACAAACGCCCTATGAATCCGTATGTCATTGTTAATCCGACAGCCGGATCAGCCCGGAAAGAAAAGAAACTGCGGGCCGAGCTCGAGCGACTGCATCCAATAAAAATTCGCCTGACGCGGAAGCGAGGCGACGCCAGGGAGTTGGCAAAACGTGCCATTCAATCGGGCGCACGATACATCGTGGCGGCAGGCGGTGACGGCACGCTAAACGAAGTGATTAATGGCGTTGGTGCGAGGTCGAAGAATATCACGGTTGGTCTTGTCCCACTTGGGACCGGAAATGACTTTGCGCGCGTTCTCGGTCTGCCATTGCGCCTGACCAACGCCATCGATACGTTACTCGCGAAAAAAACGAGACCGGTCGATCTCATCCGCGTTCGGGCCGAAAAGACGCGCTATTTCGTCAACGTTTCTGCCGGGGGTTTTAGTGGACTCGTTGATGAAAAGATCACATCGAAGATCAAACAAACGTGGGGACCTTTGTCCTACCTTCGGGGTGCAGCCGCCGCTCTGCCGCAATTGCACGGATATCAGACGCGGGTTCGAATCGATAACGGCAAAGAATTGTTCATGGAACTTTACAACGTCATCATCGCGAACGGCCGATTTGTTGCGGGTGGATTGCCCATCGCGCCGAAGGCGGATCCCAGTGACGGACTGATCGACGTGATCTTAATTCCAAAGCGCTCGGTGACCGAAACAGCCGTCGTCGCCGCGCAGATCATGCTCGGTCAACACATTGCCAGGCGGCATGTAATTTTTCGACGATGCAAAAAGATAACCGTTCGATCGAAGCCCGGAATGTGGTTCAACGTCGACGGAGAATTGGTGGGCAATTCACCAGCCGCATTTCAAATCATTCCAGCCGCGCTAAAGTTCGTCGTTCAGGAATGAAAAAAGTCATCGATCTCTCAACGTTGGCGAAACGCTCGGTGGAATTGCGAAATGCCGGCAAGAAGCTAGTCGCGACAAATGGATGTTTCGATCTCCTCCACGTCGGGCATGTCCGTTATTTGCGAAAGGCTCGCGCGCTCGGCGATGCTTTAGTCATCGGTCTCAACGGCGACGCGTCCGTGCGGCAGCTGAAAGGAGCAGGCCGCCCAATTAATAATGAGCAAGATCGCGCGGAGATCCTGGCGGCGCTCGAGTGCGTCGATCACGTTGTGATTTTTCCGGATGAACGCGCCACGAAATTCCTGGAGGCGGCCGCGCCAGCAATTTACGTCAAAGGTGGCGATTACACGATTGATCGGTTGAACCCGGAAGAGCGAGCCGTATTGGAACGGCTGGGCGCGAAGATTGAAATCGTCCCTCTCGAACCGGGCTATTCGACAACCAAGATCGTTGGGCAATGGCAGGACCCGCGTGCAAAATGAAGGCGTTGGGCATACTCGGCTCCGGCCGCGGAACAAATTGCCGCGCGATTTTGCAAGCCGTTCACTCGGGCGCGCTGGCCGCTGACGTTCGCATGGTTGTTTCCGACGTCATGGATGCTCCAATTTTGCAGATCGCACGCGAGTTTTCCGTGCCGAACCTCTATCTCCCGCCCGGTCAATTTCGCACGCGACTCGATGCCGCGACGGAAAACGAGCTGGTGAAAATATTGCGAGACGCCGGCGTCGAACTGGTTGTTCTCGCCGGGTTCATGCGGATTTTGAAAGCGCCGATGCTGGAAGCCTTCCCGCGCGCGGTGGTGAATATCCACCCATCTTTACTGCCAAAATTCCCGGGACTGGAAGCCTGGAAACAAGCCCTGGTCGCGGGTGAAACCGTCACCGGCTGCACCGTCCATTTTGTTGACGCCAAAATCGATCATGGCGACATCATCAGTCAACAGCAGGTGCCGATCTTGCCTAACGACACGGCTGAAACGCTCCACCAGCGAATCCAGGCCGCGGAACATGCGTTGTACCCGGCAGCGATCGCGAGCCTCTGTCGTAGCTGACGCTGACTAGATTCTTTCCGGTTTTTGCTCGCGACGCAGCAATTCTTCCATCGCGCTGGTCGCCGGCTTCTTTTCGTAAACCAGTGAGTAAACCTGGTCGATAATTGGCGTTTCGATTCCAAGCTTCCGCGCACATTCAAAGGCGCTGCGGGCGGTCGGAATCCCTTCGGCCACCATCTTCATGGAAGTGGTAATTTGCTCAATCGATTGGCCGAGCCCAATCTGCTCGCCGACGCGGCGATTACGACTGCGCCGGCTAAAGCAGGTCAGAATCAGATCGCCGGCGCCACTCAGGCCGGAAAATGTGTTCACCTGACCACCCATCGCGGTCCCAAGCCGAATCATTTCAGCCAGCGACCGCGTCACCAGAGCGGACTTGGAGTTGTCGCCCAGTTCGAGTCCGTCACTGGCACCGGCAGCAATCGCGAAAACATTCTTCAGCGCGCCGCCGAGTTCCACCGCAACCGGATCTTCGCCCGCGTAAATGCGAAAGCGACGTGCGCCCAGCTCACTTTGCCACTGAGAAGTCACGCTCGCGTCGGTTGACGCCAACACCGTCGCCGTTGGCAATCCTCGCGCCACTTCCGGCGCCAAATTCGGTCCGGAAAGAACCGCGATCGGATTGTTGGGAAAAATCGACCGCAAGATTTCGCTCATTCGGAATCCGGTGCCATGCTCAATCCCTTTGGTGCAACTCAGCAGCATAGCTCGGTCGTTAGGCAAAATCGTTCGCAGCGAAATGGCAATTTGCCGGAGCGCGGTGGAGGGCGTGACAAAGACAACGAGGTTGGCGTCCCGGCAATCACTCAAATCACTCGTTAGGCGCAAGCCATGTGGGAGATCGATTCCCGGCAAATAATCGAGATTGTGTCGACTCGAGCGGATTTGTTTGATTCGAGCGGGATTATGCCCCCAGAGCAAAACGTCGAGGCCTTTCGTTTGCCAGAGAACAGACAGGGCCGTGCCCCATCCGCCGGTTCCGAGCACCGCGACCTTAGTCATTTGCGTTCAAACCGCGATTCTTGCCCATGGGCAAGACGATAAAGATTCGAGTGATGGCGGACGATAACGATCGCTGCAATCGCGATCGAAAAATACAACAGCACACGAGAATGAAGATAGCCCAGGGCCAGCATCGCCGCGCACGCGCATGGAATTGAAATGACTGCGGCAATCGAGGCCAGGGAAACAAAACGAGTGATCTGAAATATCAGAATCCAAACTCCCGCGGCGATCAGCGCAACCATCGGCATCAAACCAAAAACCACGCCACCGGACGTGGCTACGCCTTTGCCGCCTTTGAATCCAAGCCAGATCGGATACGAATGTCCAACGACGGAACAGATTCCTCCAACAATTCCGGCAAGCTCCATGGACAGATTTGTTTCAGGCCGCGAGCCAATCAGCTCCGCTAGCTTGACCGCTGCGAAGCCCTTCAGGAAATCGAGAAGAAAAACCGGATAGCCATATTTTTTCCCGAGGGACCGGACCACATTGGTGGCTCCGATGTTGCCGCTGCCGAGCGTTCGAATATCGACGCCGGCACACTTGGCAATGAGAAAGCCGAACGGGATCGACCCAATCAGGTAGCAAATAAGGACAATTGTTGAAATTGTCAGTATCACGGATCGGTATTAAAATATCGTAAAGAGTTCTTGGATAACCAGATATGCAATATTGAAATGTCAGCCGGAGTGACTCCGCTAATCCGGGACGCCTCCCCAATTGAAGTCGGCCGAACCTTGGAGAATCGCTGCAAAGTTTCGGTACTCAGACCTGGTACTCGAGAAAAGTCTAAGCCGTCCGGAATACGATGCTCCGCTCCCTTGACGATCGCGCGATTCTGATCCGATTGCCGACGGGCGTATCCTTCTGTTTTTACGTCGGTCTCGAGCAGTTGCCAGATCTCCGGGTCAAACTGTGAAACAACGTCGTCTGGCAGGTTGGCAAAGGAAAAGTCGGGTCGCTTAAGAAGGTGTAAAATTGGGACGCCGTTGGCTAATCGTCGGTCGGCCAGCGATCGAGCTGTTAACAGAGTATCAACCTTTCTTTGAAACGCTTCCCATCGATTTTTTGAAATTAATCCCGACTTGAAGGCCAACGGGGTTAACCGTTGATCGGCGTTATCGTGCCGAAATCGCAGCCGGTCCTCGGCGCGACTTGTAAACATGCGGTAGGGCTCTTCCACGCCTTTGGTTATTAAATCGTCGATGAGAACGCCCACGTAAGACGTCTCCCTGCCCAGAACGAACGGAGGTCTGGCTTGGACCGATAGGGCGGCATTGGCACCTGCGACCAAACCTTGCGCGGCCGCTTCCTCGTAGCCAGACGTGCCGTTTACCTGGCCAGCGAGGTAAAGGCCCTCAACTCGCTTGGTTTCGAGCGTTGGTTTCAGTTGGATCGGAGGAAAATAATCATACTCAACCGCATAACCGGGGCGCATGATCTCCGCGTTCTCCAGGCCCGGAATCGTCTGAAGGAAAGCCAACTGAACATCGTAGGGAAGGCTGGTGGAGATCCCGTTGACGTACAATTCCTCAGTGTGTCGACCCTCTGGCTCGAGAAAAAGCTGGTGGCTTGCCCGCTCCGCAAATTTCACCACCTTATCTTCGATCGAAGGGCAGTATCGAGGACCCGTCCCTTCGATTCGGCCCTCGTAAAGCGGCGACCGATGAAGATTTTCTCGGATGATTTCGTGTGTTTGCGGAGTTGTTGTCGTGATCCAGCAGGGAATTTGTTCCACGTGGAACTTCCCCTCAGCAATGTCATTGAGGGTAAAAACCTCTCCTTCGCCGCTGCCCTTATCCTCGACAAAATAAGCAAACCGCTGGGGAGGTTCATCGCCCGGCTGGACGTCACATTTTGATAGATTGATTGATCGAAAATTCAGTCGGCAAGGGGTGCCCGTCTTAAAACGGCCCGCTTCCAAGCCTAGTTCTCGCAAGTTCTCACTCAGCGACGAGCTCGAATCGGCCATCCGACCACCGGGCTTCGTCTTTTCCCCGACATGCAGCAAGCCTCGAAGAAACGTGCCTGCGGTAACGACAACGGAAGGAGCAGAAACTTCAAACCCGATATCCGTCTCCACCCCCCGGATCCGTCCATTTTCGACAATCAATTTGGACACGGTCGCCTGCTTGAGGTCCAGTCGATCGGTTCGCTCCAGAACCGATTTCATCCGAAATTGGTACGCCTTCTTATCGCATTGCGCCCGCGGCGATCGAACAGCCGGCCCCTTCGATCGGTTCAGCATTCGAAACTGAATGCCAGTTGCATCCGTGTTTAATCCCATCGCGCCGCCCATAGCATCGATCTCGCGAACGATGTGTCCTTTGGCCGATCCGCCAATCGCTGGATTGCATGACATTTGACCGACGGTATCCAAATTTTGGGTCAACATCAGCGTTCGGCAGCCAATGCGAGCCGATGCCAGGGCCGCTTCAATGCCGGCGTGCCCGCTACCAACCACAACGACGTCGTATTCCGTAGGTAGCCTAAACATTTTGTTATTTAAGACCTTGATTCGCCTGGGGCAACAGGTCAGCCAGGGTGAAGCGCTGTTCTTTGCCTGAGGTTATGGCAGACCAAATTTCAATCGATCGATTGAACTCCGCCAGAACTTGCCGGCATGCTCCGCAAGGAACCGCCGGCTCAAGAGAGTCAGTCACAATAGCGATGCTAGTGAAATCCCTTTCTCCAGCAGTCACCGCGGAGACCACCGCCGCACGTTCAGCGCAGATCGTCATACCAAAAGATGCATTTTCGACGTTAACGCCCCGGAAGACTTTGCCACTTCGCGTCAATAGGGCGGCGCCGACACTGAATTTCGAATAAGGCGCGTAAGCATTTCCCCGTGCCCTCGCAGCCTCAGAGATCAAATCCTTTTTATCCATAACCTATTCCCTTTCAGCTATTTATATCTATAGAATTCTAGTTCGCCGAACGATTGTCTTCGCCAACTGCCTGGACTGCAATCCGGCTTAGAATCAATAGCAGGAAAGCTGTTGCCAGAAAAGCACCACCCCAAATCCAGTATTCAAGAATCCGTGGATGCCTGGAGCCTTGGGCAATCTTCAATCCAAACTGGCCCAGCGTTCCCAGATAAACATAAAGAAATATTCCAGGTATTCGCCCGAGCGTGACAAAGACCAGAAAGGTCCGGAACCGGATATTCGTTAGGCCATAAAAGTAGTTCAGGAGACTGGTGGGAAAAAGAGGATGTAGTTGGCTCAACAAAATGATTTTCCAGCCCTCCCGTTCAACGGCCGGTGCGATATTTCGGAGGATTCGGTGACGTTTGAGTGTGTCACTCAACCACTGCCGGCGAATTGATCGACTAATGAGGAAGGCGATCGCTGCGGCAATGGTATTGCCAACCAAAACCAGAAAAAAGCCCCACCATAATCCAAAGAGAAATCCACTTCCGACACTGAGAATTCCGCCGGGCAAAAGCAATAGATTGCAGAGAGCAAACAGCAGTGGGTAGCACACGGCTCCCCAAACACCCCAGTCGGCGACGCGATTCTGCGCGTGGGTAGCCAGCTCGATGATGGATGACTGCCTAACCGCCCAGACAATGAGAATGAACGCGAGGAGAAATCCAGCGATCTTCCAGACAGTGGCTCGCCGTCTTAGCACGGCCAGATTTTGCCCGGTTCAGATTGTTCGTGCAAATCCTGCTAGCTCGCTCGTTAGCTCGTAATGCAAGAACGGCGTGATCAAATACACGCCGGGAAAATGTTCGATGGCTGATTCGATGATCTCGCGAGCCAGCCTCATCCCGCAATCTCGAGCCCCTTTTTCTGTGGAGCGGGCCATTTCCGAACGCACGGTTTCGGGCACGATGATGCCGGGCACCTCATTATGTAAGAATTCAGCCTGTCGCGCGCTGAGCAATGGCCAGACGCCGGTGAACATCACCACCGGCAAATGTTTCGTCAGATTTTTCATCTTTACGACAAGCTCGGGATCGAAAACCGGCTGGGTCATCGCAAATTGCGCTCCGGCCGCCACCTTTCGTTCCAGCCGTTGAACCTGCGCTTCCAGGTTCTTGGCATTGGGATTGAATGTGCATCCGACCACAAAGTCAGTCGCGGCTTTCAGCGACTTACCCGCATAAGTGAATCCGCCGTTTAACTGTTTGATAATTGAAATCAACTCGATCGAATTCACGTCGTAGACCGATGCGGCGCCTGGGTGATCGCCCACCCGGGCCGGGTCGCCGGTCAACGGCAAGACGTGGCGCATCCCGAGCGCGGCCATGCCTAACAACTCACTCTGCAATCCGATCACATTTCGATCGCGACAGCTCAAGTGCAGCAAAGGTGTAATCCCGAACCGCTCCTTCAACATCGCGCCAATGGCCAGATTGCTCACCCGCAGAATCGCAAGAGAATTGTCGGCCAGAGTAATGGCATCGCATCCCGCCTGGGTCAGCGCCTGGGCGCCGGCGAAATATTTTTCGAGCATTAACGTTTTTGGCGGATCGAGCTCGCAAATGATCACGCGCTTTCCGGATTCGATCTTGGCGAGCAAACTTTCTTCCGGTTTACGTTTCGTTTCGACGGGCGCTTGTGACGCTTCGGAGATTGCGCGGACACGCTTCGATCTCACCGGTTTGAGATCTGCCAATGCTTTCGCTACGGCCGCGATGTGCGCCGGAGTAGTTCCGCAGCACCCGCCGATCAAACGCGCACCTTGTTCCGCCATTTCGCGAGCGGCGTTGGCAAAATAATCTGGAGCGCTCGGATAGACATACCGTCCCTCGGTGTAGCGTGGATAGCCGGCGTTCGGATAAGCGGCGAGAAGATCTCCGGCGGGAATCTTTTCCAACAGCTGGACCATCGCATGCGGACCATTCAGACAATTAGCACCGACAATTTGTGCTCCGAGGTCGCGGCACCGTTGAAACGCTTCCACGATGGGCATGCCGGATTGCAGACGGGCTTCCGGCTCGCAAGCGAACAACGCAACCACGATGACGTCGTCCTTTGGTTTGGCCAGGAGCGCTATCTCCATTTCTTCGAAGCTCATGAACGTTTCGAGAAAAATCAGATCGACTTCGGCTGCAATGAGCGCCTCGATTTGTTCGCGAAACACGGTCGAACGATCGATCCCGCGTTCTTCAGCTTCGTGACCGGTAATGCCGAGCGGTCCGACGCTTCCGGCCACCCAAACGTTTTTGCCTTTGGCCGCAGCCCTGGCCAAGCCGGCCGCAGACCGATTTATTTCGCTCACTCGGCTTTCCAGTCCGAATCGCGAAAGACGAACAGCATTCGCACCAAACGTGTTGGTTTCAATCACCCGTGCGCCGGCCGCAATGTACTCCTCATGGATTTGACCAACCCGGTTCGGTTCGCTGAGGCAAAGCTCTTCCAGGCAGTGGTCGACAGGAACGCCGCGATCGAGGAGCAGTGTGCCCATCGCGCCGTCGCCACAGACGATATGCGTTTCGAGCTCTTCCAGCAGATTCACGCTGAATTATGGCACAATCGCGAACACTCGTGCAGGAAACCCGGAACCACCTTTTGGTTTCGGAAAAGTCACGACGGCAATGGCTCCGGCTTCCGGCACCCGATCCAAATTCGTCAGCAATTCGATTTGGTAGTGGCCGGTGCTCAAAACATAGTTCTCCAATGAATAATCGTCCTTGGTCGTGGCAATTCCTGGATCCGTGTCGGTAGTTTCGTGACCCGATGCGGTGATCTTGCGTTCTTCATAAAGAACCTTGAGCGCGGGAAGACCCCATCCCGGATAATGGGCTACCCCTTTCGCATCTTTGTTGGCCATTTTCCCGGCATCGGGCCATCGTTTTGACCAGTCAGTACGCATGACCACGAACGCTCCTCCCGGAATTGGACCGTGGTCCTGTTCCCACCTTCGCAATCGATCAACGGACAAGGTGTAATCGGGATTGCGTTCGGCTTCCTCGTGCACATCAATCACAACGAGCGGCAGAATCATTTCCTTGGTGTCGATCTGATCGACCGTGCGCCCGCCTTTAATGAAATGCGCAGGCGGATCCACATGCGTGCCCCACTGGCCGACATGGGTAAATACTTGGGCGAAAAAACCGGAACCCATGGTGTCTGGACGCTTGTCATACCAATAGACCGTTTTGACAGATTCATCCGGGAAGCCCGGCCAATGCGGAATGCCCGGAGAAAATTCGTGCGTCAGATCCACGTAATTTTTCGAAGCGAGCTGCTTTTGAAGATCCCAAAGCGGCTCCGAGGCAGCTGACAACCGAATCATCAGGGATAACAATGCGACAATTCCGGTCAGCTCAGATAGAGGTCGGTTCATATTGGTGTGTTAAAGGATTGACCAGAAACACGCCAACAACTTCGAATAATTCGGGATAACTTTGGATCACTTCATTGGAACTGCGGTTGTCGGCGGTTGTTGGTGGTGTTATCAACAAGGTGCTGGTTGCTGGCGGGAGCGGCTGAAAATGAAAGTTGTTCGCGCCTAGAAGGAGAAGAAGAAATGGTTTATCAAAGAAGTTTCTTATTTAGATCGACCAATAACTTCCCGCACGGTTGTAATCCGTAGGAACTGATTTCATGCCGCCACACCTTATCGCATCATCCCCGGCGGCGACCCCAGAATCATCAATCGAACGAAACCAACGTTTGTCGGAAACGGATAGTTTATTCGAGCGTGTCGCATGGCTCTACGCCTTTTGTCGCGAAAATGTTTTTCGGGATGATTCCGAACTCATTGTTTCTGTTCTTTGGCCAAAGGGTGATCCGATCGCCAATACCAGTGTGCTCGAGCTCGGTTGCGGTCCGGGATTTTACTCCCGTAAATTGGCGCGCCGGTTCGGCCAGATTTCTGTGACCGGTATCGATCGTTCAGAGGAGCAAATCTCTCTGGCCCGGGCGAGAGCGCGAAATGAAGCAATTCGAAACTGCGCATTTGAGCGCGTGAACGCCTTACAGATTCCTTTGCAGGATGCGCAATTCGACGTGGTGATTGCCTCCAGACTATTCACCGTCTTGCGTTACCCCGAACGCGCGATTTCAGAAATGTACCGGATGTTGAAACCGGGTGGACGCTGTTTTGTCGCGGAACCGCGCTATGCATTTTCCGCCTCCGTTCCGCTCCTCGCAATGTGGCTTCTCGCCCGTTGTTTCCATTCGCATAACGGGTATCGCGAACCCAAACGGGCCACCGTTTATTCGGACGTGGAATTCTTCGCCCTGTTCGCGACGCAGCCATGGCAGTCAGTGCAAAAGTGGCGTAAAGGCCGATATCAGTACCTGCTCTGTCAAAAGCCCTGATTACGACAGCCACCGGTGAAGGCTGCTCATCGCATTCTCGATCCAAAAATCGTCGACCCGACGGCCACGGGGCGCTGCGCGTTGGCGGTGATGACAAAAGTCCCGCGGCCCGGTTTCGTGAAAACACGCTTGGTTCCGCCCCTTACCCCGGAAGAAGCGGCCCAGATCAACATCTGTTTTCTCCGCGACACGGCAGCGGCAATCGGTGATGCGAAGGGGTCGGGCGGTTGCGGTATCGGCGTTTACACCCCGCTGGGGTTCGAATCGGCCTACGAAGGGGTCTTACCTAACGAGTTCGCGTTGCTGGCGCAGCGTGGCGATGGCTTTGGTGAACGCTTACGAAACGCAATCGAGGATTTGCTGAAAATCGGATTCAAGGCGGCCTGCCTGATCGATTCGGACAGTCCCACCGTTCCAGCGGACGCGTACCGCCGGGCCGTCTCATTATTATTAAATAATGAGGCCGACGTTGTTCTCGGTCCGGTGGAGGACGGAGGCTATTACCTGATCGGCATGAAGAGACTGCACGAACAATTATTTCAGGAAATCGATTGGAGCACCGAACGGGTGTTAGCCCAAACGATCGAACGAACCAGGCAGGTGCGTCTAAAAACGGAATTGCTCCCGGTTTTTTATGACATTGATGATGCGGCCGCGCTGGAACGAATACGTAATGACTTGTTAGGCCAGCCTGCGGCCAGGATGCAGGCGCCATATACTCGAACGTTCCTGGCCGATCTGATCAGTCGGAAAGAGGTGTAGCGGCGCTTGTGCCGAGCGCCGAATTCGGTAGACAGGCGTTTGTCACAAACGCCTCGACCACATGAAACGCGCGTTGGTAACCGGCGGAGCCGGATTGATTGGTTCGCATCTGACCGACCTGCTTGTGCGCGAGGGATGGTCGGTTCGGGTATTTGATAATCTTGAACCGAACACGCATAAGCGCGGCAAACCTGCGTGGATCAATCCCAAATCTGAATTTGTTGCCGGCGATATGCGCGATCGGGACGCGCTTCTGGCCGCTCTCGCGAACATCGACGTCGTCTTTCATCAGGCGGCGTACGGCGGGTACATGCCGGAGATTTCGAAATACGTCCACGTTAACTCGTTAGGCACCGCGCTGATGCTCGAATTGATTCGGGAAAACAAGTTGCCGACCGAAAAGATTATTGTGGCCAGTTCGCAGGCCGTTTACAGCGAAGGTGCCGGTGAATGTCCGAAGCATGGGCTCGTTTTCCCGTCTGTTCGACCGGTCGAGCAACTCCGTCGAGGAGATTGGCAGGTGCATTGTCCGATGTGCGACGGGGTGACCAAAAGTGTGCCAACTCCGGAAAACGCGCCGGTGGCCGGTGAGACGGTTTACGGCCTGACCAAACTAGACCAGGAGAAACTGGTGCTGCTTTGGGGGAAACAAATCGGCATTCCCACGGTCGCTCTTCGTTATTCCTGCACCTACGGACCACGCCAATCGATTTTTAATCCATACACCGGAGTCATTGCGATTTTTTGCACTCGATTGCTGAATAATTTGCCGCCGGTGCTTTATGAAGACGGCGAACAAACGCGCGATTTTTCGTTCGTCGAAGATATCGCGCGGGCGAATTTGTTAGCGGCGGAAACCGGCAGGCTCGATGGGCTCGCCGCGAATATCGGAAGCGGTCGCGGCGTTCCGATTCGCGAGATCGCCGAAATCGTTTCGGATGCGTTGGAGATTCGGATCGCGCCGGAAGCTCGTGGCGAATTTCGTCCGGGGGAAATGCGTCATCTCACGAGCGATACCTCGCTCGCCCAAGCGGCGGGTTACCAGCCGTCAGTGCAACTGGCGAACGGCATCCTGCGCTATATCGATTGGATTCGCACCCAAGCTGATATCCGTGATTATTTCAGCGAAGCGGAGCAAATTCTCAGAAGCAAAGGTATCGTTCATCGAGTAAAAGATACGAATGCCTGAGAGCGTTGGCATTCCAGATCTGACTTCGGCCGTCAGCGAACACGCGCGCACAGATTTCCCGTTGCTTCGGGCCGATGCCAGTGTCGCTGAAGCGCTCGATTGCATTCGGCGAGAGGGAATTGGCGAACGCGTGATTTATTTCTACGCCGTTGACGCGCAGAAAAAACTGGTCGGTGTGGTCCCAACGCGCCGGCTCCTCACGGCCGGCCCGACGACTCAACTGCGCGAGATTATGGTGCCGCGAGTCGTTGCGATTCCGGCGAAAGCAACGGTGCTCGATGCCTGCGAGTTCTTCATTCTCTATAAATTTTTTGCCTTCCCGGTGGTTGACGATCAACGCCGCATTGTCGGTGTCATCGATGTTGGACTGTTCGCCGAAGAATTATTGCAGGCTGGTGAAAAGGAAGACCAGGCCCGGGCAGTCCCGGCGCGCGACGACATTTTTGAAGCGCTGGGCTTTCATTTGGAACAGCTTCGGGGCGCTTCGGCGTGGCGGTTGTTTCGTTTTCGTTTTCCATGGCTGCTGGTGACCGTAGCAGGTGGGACCATGAGTGCGGTGTTGGCGGGCTTCTTCGAAGCGACGCTTGCTCATAGTCTGATCATCGCGTTCTTCCTCACCATGGTTCTGGGTTTGAACGAAAGCGTCAGCGCCCAATCCATGACGGTAACGATTCAGAATCTTCGGGGGAAATCCGTAACCTGGACCTGGTTTGTTTCGGCATTGCGCCGTGAACTTGCGACCGCGGTCTTACTCGGCATCGGATGCGGCATTTTCGTCGGCTTAATCGTGATGGCTTGGCGACATGATGCACGTGCAGCGGGCGTGATCGGGGGCAGTATTGCCATCTCACTGATCAGCGCGTGCGTTTTGGGGCTGAGCGTGCCTTCGATGCTTCACCATTACCGGCTCGATCCGAAGATTGCGGCCGGCCCGGTGACCCTGGCGCTGGCAGATTTTATTGCTCTCGTGATTTACTTCACGGGCGCCTGGCTCGTGCTGCGATGAGCTTTGTTTCGGTTGTGATTCCGGCGTTGAACGAAGAGAAACCGATCGCAGACGTCGTGCGCGAATGTCTGGCCACAAAATTGCCTAACGAAATCATCGTCGTCGATAACGCCAGTGACGATGCCACGGCGGAGCGCGCCCGCCAAGCTGGCGCCAAAGTCGTCAGCGAACCGATACGTGGCTACGGTCGCGCTTGTCTCGCCGGCATTCGCGCGATCGCTCCGGATTCCGATATCGTCGTTTTGTTGGATGGCGATGGGAGCGACTGCCCCGAATTCATGAGCCGATTGACCGATCCCATTACCGCGGGCACTTACGATTTCGTGATCGGCTCTCGCGTTCGTGGCCTACGCGAATCGGGCAGTATGAATTTCCAACAAATTTTCGCCGGCTGGCTGGCGGGTTTCCTGATTTTGCTGCGCTACGGCGTTCGCTACACAGATATGTGCCCGTTTCGGGCGATTCGGCGCGATGCGCTCGAGTCGTTAGGCATGTGCGATCCAACGTATGGCTGGAACTTGGAAATGCAGATGAAGGCAGCTCGGGCACATCTCCGAATCCTGGAAGTTCCGGTCAATCACCGTTGTCGCGCCGGCGGAGTCTCGAAAGTTTCAGGCACCTTACGCGGCACGTTTGTCGCCGGTTCGCGAATCATTGCGACGTTTATCCGAATTGCGCTGAAGTAGTCTGGGATCGAAGGCCCGGGCGAAAAATAGGCGCTTGGCACGAGCGCTTTACCAACCCTAGGATCGTCCTCGAATCATGGGAAAGTCGAAAGCGTTCTTGGCCGGTCTCATGGCCGGCCTGGTCGCGGCGCTGGCCATGACGGTGGTCATGTTGATCCTCGCCCGCTTTGGCGTCGCCACGCCGCTGGTGATTATCGGCGACAGGCTTTCGGTATTCATCTCGCCTGGACCGTTTCTCTCTCTGATGGGCCGAGTGGGCGGCTACAATCATTTGAAGCAGCTGGGTGTCGGCTCAACTATCGCCGGGCAGTTGATTGTCGGGAGTATTGCCGGGGCCATTTTTGGAGTCGTTAGGCGAAAAAGAGAGAACGGCGTGTGGACGGTTTTGATCCTGGTTGTCCTGCCCATCCTCGCGGTCGCGATTCTTTTGTGGCCGGTTCTGGGGACAAGCTATCGCGGCCTGCCCATTGATGTCGCCAGATTTGTGACCCTGATCGGCTTTGCCCTGAGCGTCGTCGTCTTCGAACGCACGCTGGTAATGGGGTACCAATTTCTCGCTCACACGAATTCCGCTCGCCCGGAGCCCGGGTTTACTCCCGACATCAGCCGGCGCGCTTTAATTCTGAGCGGAGTCGGAGTGTTGATTGCCGGTGGCGGCGCGGGTCTGTTACGAAAACTCTATCGCCGGGCTGCGTTCAGCTACGACGGAACGCAATATAAGGGGGCAGGGGTTCAGGCGATCACGCCGACCGATCAATTTTATTGCGTGACGAAAAATGTGATCGATCCGCGTGTGAATATTCACCTGTGGCATCTGGAGGTGAACGGTCTGGTGCAAAATCCCGCGACATACCGGTTTCGAGACCTGAAAGGGTTCCCGATGGTCGAACAGGAAACGACGTTGATGTGCATCAGCAATGGACTTGGTGACGGTCTGATGAGCAATGCGCGGTGGAAAGGCGTTGCTCTCCGCGATCTGATTGACCCCACCTCGCCGCTTGCCAATGCCGCGCGCGTGCGATTGCACGGCGTCGATAATTACACTGACACGTTCCCGCTCGAGAAAGCGCTCGAGGCGACCACGCTGATCGCGTTCTACATGAATGGTGAGAGTCTGCCGCATCGACACGGATTTCCCGCGCGCGCCATTGTCCCCGGATATTTCGGCGAGAAGCACGTCAAGTGGCTCACGCGGATTGAGCTCGCCACGGCCGAGGCGAAGGGTTTTTACGAACGGCAGGGCTGGGGTCCCAATTTTATTGTGCCGACCCGATCGCGAATCGATGTGCCGATGGATGGCTCTTCCATCTCGTTAGGCCAGGTGAAAGGAGCGATCGAAGTCAAAGGAGTGGCATTCGGTGGCGATCGTGGAATTTCACGGGTGGAAGTGAGCGACGACGGCGGCGAATCGTGGAACCCGGCCGACATTACCTATTCCGGCGGCGATCTGGCCTGGTCGCTCTGGAGTTTCAAATGGCAACCGGACGATCCGGATAACTACACGCTGGTGGTTCGCGCGACCGACGACAAAGGCGCCTTGCAGAAAGTCGAAGAGGAGCGCGGCTGGTTTTCCGGCGTGAGCGGCTTCCATCAGATTAGCGTCCACGTTGTTGCGTGAGCGACTTCTGACATTTCGGACACCAGGCCGTGGTTCGGCCGCCGATCGTGGCGTGTCTGAGGCGTACTCGATGAATCGGGCAGACGCCATTGGATTTCCATTTCTCATGAATCAACCAACTGTCTGGTAGATCGGAAAAATCTTTACCCACAATTGCGAGCGATTTCCTCACAATGAATTTGGTTGCGCGGAAAAGCGCTTCGCGTTCGCGTTTCGTGAGTCGGCGGCTCCTTTTTGACGGCAGGACTTTGGCCCGCCAAAGAATCTCGTCCGCCATCCAGTTGCCGATTCCGGAAAAACCGTTTTGCATCAGCAAAACCGCCTTAATCGGTGCGTTGCTGTGACGTTGCAGGAAATTGTTGAAGAAGGAAAAATCGAAATCGGTCGATGCGATTTCCGGAACATCTGTTTTCCACCAATCCGGCTCATCCCGGCCGTGGTGAAATCGAATTCGCCCAAATTGCCGCGAATCAGTAAACGCGAGAGCCTGGTGGCGTTGGTATAAAACCAAATGGTCGTGCTTGTTTGGTTGGAAATCGGGTCGCTCGGAGCGAATTTTTCCGGTCATTCCTAAATGCACGCCGAGCCAGTTTTTTCCGGAAAACCGAAACAGCATTCGCTTCCCGCGTGCGACGGAGCTCTCAAATTTTGCTCCAACCAGGCGCTGCCGAAGTTCTTGAGTATTTGTTCCCCGAAAAACGCGGTTCCGGTCGTGCAGATCGATCGCTCGGACCGTTTCTCCTCGACCGACGTTCCATTCCTTTCGATACCATTCAACCTCGGCCAGCTCCGGCATGTCCGAAGTTTGAGTGATCTACACGATTCGGCAATGGTGGATCGGCTGCTCGGCCGACGATGCTGATTGAGCGGCTTTGACGCGCTCATCTAAGAACACCTTCGTATGGTTCCGAGGTTGCGCGCGTGCGCGCCGTGCTAGATTGACCGGTGGAAAAAGTAATCATCATCGGCAGCGGCTGTGCGGGGCTAACCGCGGCCATTTATGCCGGCCGTGCCAATCTCAATCCGTTGGTTCTGGAAGGACGCCAACCCGGCGGTCAGCTGTCGACGACGACCCTGGTTGAAAATTTTCCCGGATTTCCCGATGGAATTGACGGCCCGCAATTGATCATGAATATGCACCGTCAGGCGGAAAAATTCGGGGCCCGCTTTTCCTACGCGGAGGTGACCGCGCTGGATCCGACCAAGAAACACCTTCGGGTGCAGGCAGACGACGAATGGCTGGAAACGCAGGCCCTGATTATTGCCAGTGGCGCATCCGCGCGCTACCTGGGACTTGAGAACGAGGAGAAATTGATCGGTCATGGCCTAACGAGCTGTGCAACCTGCGACGGGGCATTTTACAAGAACGTGCCGGTATGCGTGATCGGTGGTGGTGATTCAGCTGCCGAAGAAGCGCTTTTTCTTACCCGGTTTGCAGCCAAGGTTTATCTCATTCATCGCCGGGAGAAGATGCGGGCCTCGGTCATCATGCAGGAACGCGTGTTCGCGAATAAAAAGATCGAGCCGATCTGGAATACAGTGGTGACCAAATACATTCCGGACGACAAAGGTGAGATGAGCGCCGTCATGTTGCGTGACCTGAAAACAAACGAGGAGCGCGAGCTTCCAGTGGCTTGTGTTTTTGTTGCCATCGGTCACGATCCCAACACTCAGGCATACGGTGGTCAGCTCGAAACGGATCCGGACGGCTACCTCATCGCCAAGAACCTCGTTGAAAGCAAACATCCAGGCATTTTCATCGCTGGAGACGTCGCGGACCGCGTCTACCGACAGGCGGTCACGGCTGCCGGAACCGGCTGTGCCGCAGCGATTGATGCGGAGCGATACCTGGCCGAGTTGGAAGCTTGATTTGCCAGTCGCGATTTGCGATCTGCCAGTGCGCGCTTGATCGGGTCTCCATCGATCCAACGCAGCCAATTCCGTGAAAATCTGCGATGTCACCCAGTTTTATTCGCCGCTGAGCGGTGGCGTGAAGCGCTACGTTCACGAAAAAATCGGCTACATCGAGCACGATGCGCTGCACGACGAACATGTTCTGATCGTTCCGGGCGACAAGACCGAGATGACGGTCAACGGCCGGTCGCGAATTTACACGATTCATTCACCCCTTTTGTCGCGGACATCCCGGTATCGGGCGCTGGTCAACCTGCGCGCGGTCGAAACGGTTTTTGAGCGCGAGCGGCCCGACATCATTGAATCCGGAGATCCCTATCAAATTGCCTGGAAGGCAATCGCATCCGGGAACGCCTTACGAATTCCGGCAGTTGGGTTTTATCATTCCCATTTTCCCGAGGCTTACCTGCGCAGTGCTGGAAAATATTTCGGCCGGACGATGGGTGAAGCGGTGATGGATTTTGCCCGCCGATACGTGCGCAATTTGTACAATCGCTTCGAGGCAACGCTGGTGCCATCCGCGCGTCTGGCCGACGTTCTCCTGAGCTGGGGCGTGACCAATGTTCGCGTCGTGAGTCTCGGGGTAAATACCGATATATTTAACCCGAGCGAAAGCCCCGGAGCCGTGACGCGCGATGCGTTAGGCATCGGAAGCGATCGAAAGCTGCTGCTCTACGTCGGCCGTCTGGCCAAAGAGAAGAACACGCAGACGTTGTTCACTGCTTTTGAATTGTTACAACAGCGGCGTCCCGGCGAATTTCACCTCTTGGTCATCGGCGACGGTCCGGACCGTGATCACCTGCGCCAACTCCAGGATCGGATCGGCGATATTTCCTGGATTCATTACTGTTCGGATTCGAGCGAGCTGGCGGGATATTATCGGGCAGCCGACCTTTTTGTTCATCCGGGGGTCGAAGAGACCTTTGGCCTGGTCGCGCTTGAGAGTCAGGCCTGCGGAACGCCGGTCGTCGGAATTCATGGGAGCTATATGGACCGGATTATCTTTCATGAGCAGGAATCCTGGGCCCGCGAGAATTCCCCGGCCGCGTTGGCCGATGCGATCGAGCAATCGAGCACCAAAAAACTGACCATGTTGGGCGACAGCGCTTCGCGGGTCGCGGAAGAACTGCATAATTGGCCGCGGGTTTTCGACCAACTGTTTTGCATTTATCGTGAGGTTTGCGCAAACTATCGGCAGAACGGCAATCGATGAGCGGAGAAAAAGCATTTACGATTCGAAGTTACCGGAAATCCGACCGGGATGCCGTGCGCCGTCTTTGTTGCCAGACCGGATTTCTGGGCGAGCCGATTGATCCCGTTTACGAGGATCGGCAACTCTTCGCCGATTTCCTCACGACTTATTACACCGACCACGAACCGGAATCTTCCTTCGTCATTGATGTCGGCGGTGAAATCCGCGGATACCTATTGGGATCGAGAAAGCCGTTGCAGAATCAGCTCTACTCGTTTTGGCAGAATGTTTCTCTTTTTCTAAAGGCCCTGCTTCGCTGCCATCGTTACAACTCGAGATCGCGTCGATTTATTCTCTGGCTTCTGATGCACGGATGGCGAGAGGTGCCTGCGGCCCCGCGGCGCGTTCCGCATTTTCACATCAATTTGCTGCCGGATGCGCGCAAGATGTCGACGACGCGAGCGTTAATGAGCGCCTACTTGAGTTATTTATATCGCTGCGGCGAGAAGCGCGTTTACGGGCAGATCGTCACCTTTGAAAGCCGCCGCGGTGAAAAGATGTTCGAACGTTACGGCTTCAAAGTGCTGAACCGGGCGGAGATCACGAAATACAAATCGTTTTATCCGGAATCTGTTTATCTGAGCACGGTGATCAAGAATCTGGAGACCGCGGACCCGCTTTCGACGACCAGCCGCGCCTCAATTGCTCCGGCACGTCGGGAACTCGTTTGCGACGAGAGCGTTCGCTGATCGAAATTGGCGTTATTGCATGGGCGCGACCCGATAGCGGTTCGTCCTGCTTGTCGTCCGAGGCTGCCTGCGGTAGTGTTCGCGGCCTTTTGGCCGGCATAGCTCAGTTGGTAGAGCAGCTGATTTGTAATCAGCAGGTCGTCGGTTCGAATCCGTCTGCCGGCTCCATTACAAGCCCCTTACTCATCAGTGGATTGCTGAGCAAAAGCGCTCGGCATCACGAAAATCGTCGGCAGGTTCACTGCCGTTTACTGCCATTAAACGGATGTCGGCACTCCGCTCCCGATCGAGCGCAGAGTCGTTCTCCACGTCTGTTTCAATCGACGACAGAAAGGAGGTGCAGCATGTCTAGGCGCGCCGTTCTGAAAGTCGTCAAAACGAACTACACACCAAGCGCTCCCTGGATGGTGCGCGTGCCGCCACGTCTGCAACTCATCGAAGGTGCGCGGAAAAAGTTCTTCGCGAAAGAGTCGATTGCGAAGGCGTACATCGAACGATTGGCGAAGCAGCTTGGCGACTACCACAGCCAGGCGCTCGGACTCTCTGACCGGCAAAAACTCGAGGCGTCAGAGTGCTATCGGCTGCTTGAGGGACGGGACGCGAGCTTGTTTGATGCGGTGCATCATTACCTCACGTACCTCGACGAGACCAAGCGGTCGATCCCCGTGAGCGAGCTGTTCGACGAATTCTTGTCGGTCAAGCAACAGGACAACGTGAGCCCGAAGTATCTCGCCGATCTGCGGAGCAAACTCGGCCGCTTCGTCAATTCATTTCATGATGCGCTCGTGTGCAACCTGGCTGTTGCTCAAATCGAGGCTTGGATTCGCAGCCTCGACATTGGTACTGTCTCTCGCGAGTCGTACCGGCGCAACGTAAGCGTGTTGCTCGAATTCGGACGGCGCCGTGGATATCTTCCCGCCAATCCTGCAGCGGACATCAAAATTCGGCGGCGTCCCGAAGGCGAGGTGTCGATTCTTACGCCGGACGAATTGCGCAATCTACTGAGCAAATGCGCGCCGGAGATTGTGCCGTACGTTGCAATCTGCGCGTTCGCGGGTTTGCGCCCATCTGAGGCCGCGAGTCTTCTTTGGTCGGACATTCAGCCTCGACACAATGCAAATCGAAGTGAGGGCGCGACATTCGAAGACGCGCCGGTACCGACTCGTTCCAATCCAGCCAAACCTCAGCGAATGGTTGATGCGATATCGCAGCGACGATGGCTCGGTTTATTATTCACGTCGCAAGTTTCGCGAAGCCTACAAAGCCGCTGGGATGGAGGAGTGGAAAATGGACATCTTGCGCCATTCGTATGGCACGTATCGTCTGCCAATTCTGAAATCGGCGGATGCGCTTGCGCTGGAAATGGGCAACTCGCCCGACGTGATCTTCCGGCACTATCGTCGGCCGATGAACGAAGCCAGAGCCGTCTCTTACTTCGATCTACGGCCCGGAGTCCCGCCGGCCCGACATCCAATGATCCGCCATCATATGCGAGGGATGAGTCGTTCCAGAAGAAACTCATCCAGCGCCGCCAGCGGAATGCGCCAGGAACGCTGAACGCGGATCGCAGTCAGGCGGCGTGATAGGCACAGTTTTCGAACTGTCTTTGGAGCGAGCTTCAATAGCTCTGCTGCTTCCTCGACCGTCAAAAGATCGCGCAAAAATAGCAACCCTAGCGGATGGCATTTCGCTTTTCTTCATGCTGATCGGCATCTCTCACATATTGTCCGCGCCGAAGCTGGCCCGAGCACCAAGTCCGGAGCAATGTTGCGCCAGAAGAAGCGGCGGAACACGCGAACAAAAGCAGCTCAACGCGTCTTTGCCCACGGAAGAGACCGTAGGCTTTGTTAGGAGGGACGCCCTACCCCTTAGCATCACTAAGGAATTTCTGACTTGGCGCTAACCCGCTCCTGATCTGATGAGCAACGCACCAGACATCGCAGCGTTCATAACGTAACGATTGTCCGTCCATTCACGCTGCCGTCACTGAGCCGTCACGCAAAGTTGATGCCGCTCAAGGATGGCATCATCGAGCTGCGGCAAGAAGGCGCATCACTGCGGTTCATTCGTGATTTACTTGCCACAGTGGGCGTATACCGTCGCTCAGTTTCTCGCCGAGAAGAATGGCGATGCGCAACTGCAGCGAACTTCTAAATGACCAAGTCGCGCACGCTACGTCGGAAGCAAAGCGGCCCACACGCGATCTGCGACCGCTCCGGCATCCACCGTTGCGGCGGCAGTCATTTCAGCCTCTCCGGCAATCGCAATCTTCCCAGGCCAAGAACAACTCGGATACCGAGGCGCCGTGCGAACGGCCACGCACTCGCGTCCGCGGATCGCACCCCCTCCCAACCTCTGACTCAGCGCAGTTATCAATGAGCAAACAAATTAACCTTGTCATCCAATGGTAACGGCGGAGTTGGAAAGAGTTTCTTTGCCCAATGCGTCGAAGCAGTCGCTCATTTTACGAACCATTGGTTTCGTTAACTTCGTCAGCTCTGGCGTGAATCGCTGCTCGATTATGTGGCTCGCTGCGCGCCGTAAAGGTATTGCTCGCTCCGCTGCGCTCCACCTTGACTGTGCTCGCTCGCCGAAAAGAGGTCGCGTATCGATTCACCAGGAGAATTTGTCGCGGCCAACAGTCTGAATCTACTGCGTTGATGGAGCGGTCAGCGTCCTTAGTGCTTCCAAGATATCTATCAACCCGCGCGTGTCCTGACAGCAATAAGCTTGCAGAGCCGCCCGCACCTTCAATCGTTCTTCTGGGGGGACGTTCCCAAATGTAATTCTTGCAAATTCCCGTTGCGCGAAATCTCCGGCTCCAATTTCGAGCTCGTCGTAACTGGTACCGGTTAGAGCCGGCATGACCGCTTTGAGTGAAGCGCTGCCATTTTGCGACGGATGATAATAAGAAAGATCATCGAATACATCGTAGAGATCGACAAAGCGTGACTGCAGCGATTCAAACCAGCTTTGATATTCGGAAAAAACTGCAGCGCAGCCTTTCAGGCAGGTAACTTCAAATCCGATGTTGTATCCGATGATGCTGCCGGAATCCCCCAAAAGGTTCTTCAGGCGGAACAGAAGATCGGGCCGCGGATCAGCACATCCATCGGCGAGAAATTCAAAATGTTCTGGGACGGCTCCGTCGAATTCAACCTTATGCAGCGAGAACTGAAAAGGAATCTGCGCATAAGGACGCGCACGATCGTAGATAGGGATAGCCGGTCCGACAGTCTCGAAATCGAGGAAATACAATGGATAAACGAGACGTTGCAGAAAAGCACGGATCGCCTCCACATCGACATGTGGCGTTCCACTGCGATGTGCCGTCACCTGTCGTGATTGCATCTCATTCAAGATGAAGTCGACCGGAAGTTTGTCGAACCCCAACACGTTTTGGTCTAGCAATTCCCACGGCTTTTTTCCGGCTCTTCGAAGATGGAAAACGTTGGATTGCGGAAGAAAATTCCAGCAGACCGATTTTAAGGAACACTCGTAGGGCAAGTTGCAATGCGGAGAAATCTTAATCTCCGGACACGAATCCGAGTCGATGATCCGGAGCATCTCTTTTACCTTAGCCGCCACCGCCGGCATTAATTCAGTAACAGCTTGGGTCACGTCGATTTTCGAGAGCAGCTCGGCTGGATCGACAATTCCGTTCCGCACATATTGGTTGTTAATATGCAGGATATAACAGCGGCGAATCCGCAAGCCGTTTCCCTCGTACACATATCGCTGAAATGCGAGATCACTCAAATAGACTGGCTTGACATCGGTCGCGCTTTTGACCTCGATGATATCCCATTCATCGTCTCCAACCGGCTCGAGGATATCCGCCCGGCTGAAGCAACGCCCGTAAACAAACGCAGCTTCAAAAAGTGGCTTCCTTGCGGAAACAGCTACACGTGTTGCCTCGACGGGTTCATCAAAGCCGCTCAGATGTCCGACATCTATTCCATTTGGGAAAAGCTTCTGTGCGAGCAGGCCGACTTGGTGGCCTTGGTCGAACAAAGCTTCAGTTCCAGCATCAATCTCTGGAAGGAGAGCCTTGTTATTGTAGTGGATCCAAAGAGCCTTTGGACATTGCAGTCCAATCAGATATTTACTCTTGGAAAGAAAAACTTTTCGCGTTGCATCGCTTGCGTGGGGCCGTGACCGATTAATGCCGAGAGCCTCAAAGATGCGACGAAAAAGCATTAGCGTGTATCTGCCTATCGCCCGGCCTTTCTGCCCAAGCTGCCAAGCCAGAGCCTACGATGCCGCGACGAATCAGATGCAAGTCCGCTGATTTTCTGCTCGGCTCCCACTATTGTTTGGGCGTCTTTTTTGTCCGCCACCCATGCCACAACGCGTTGCTTTGGACCAACGATTGCATGACGGAATCCTGGCGGGCTATCGGTGCGTGAACTGACGATTTTCCAGTGGTTCATTGGTTCATATTTTCATGGGTGGCTACAGACAAACTGCGATTTCACCTGAAACAGCATTCCTATAGTTGGCATAGGCCTTGTTGACGCTCGCATAAGGATGGACTGGATGGTCGGTTGGTTTCGGCCATTTGTTTACAACCGACTTTTTTGCCCCGCCCTCGTAGAAGAACGGATTTGTGATCAGGGCCGAATACTGTGGAATTACCGACGAAGGTCGGGCCGCCCCCCAGGCGGTCCAGCAAAACTTGGCTGAAGGGCATGGAGTCTCCCGGTAGCGGGAGGAGGACATTTTAAATAAGTCTCAAAGCCTCGTTTCCATTGCTTATCGCAGACGTAAAATAGATTCAAAACTTGGACATAGCGATCGTCCTTCTCCTGCCGAAGGTTTTTGTGATAGGCATCGTCCATTATGAGCAAGACCTGATTAAAAGTGGGATCGCTTTTTCCATGACCCCACTTCTGGGGTGCCGCCGTGTTCGTAGCGGGATTGCACATCCACAGAATACCAACGCAGGTGCCTTCCCTTTGAGCATGATCTCCAGATTGAAAATAAAGCCGTGTATCTTTTCGAAGCATCGTAGGAGCTACTCCCGGTATCAGCGGGCTCACAGCATCAATCTCATAGAATATCCGTGGCAATGTATTAACTCGTCTGTAGAAGTTTTCTCAATCGTCGATAATCGCCGCCATCGCGGAAACCTATTTGCTCACTGATGAATTGATAGCGGTTGTCACCTCTTAAACCCTTCCTCTTAGCTTCGCGATTCGCCTCGGTCGCATTACGGCGAAGGTTAGCGAGTTCGCGCCTTCCGACTGAAAAACCAGGTCCTTGGCGCGCGATGCCACGGGCGCGGTGCAAACGCATTACCCTAGAGAAATCCAAATCGCGCTTCGGATCGAGACTGAGATATCCGGGTACGAATAACTGTGTGCCATACGGTGTAAAGACGACAATTCTTTAGCAAGAGAGGATGGTCACCTGACATGCCCCAAAGGTAATATTTCCAGCAAAAAAGATCGAAAAGAGCTTGAAATCGTTCGGCCTTTCCGCTGAACCGCGCTCCGGGCCCACGGACCCAGTTGCGCTCCGGCATGATTGATCGGCGAATTATCTTCTTTCCCGCGGTCGATGCAGCAAATGATTTCTTAAGAAGCGCCCATTCGTTTCTGAAATCCGGCGACTGCTCAAGGTAGAATAAATATTCGTCGTATTTTTCTTGTGCACGGAGATAAAATTCATAGCGGCCCTCATGGACGAGAGCTTCGGATTCCCTAATCAATCCCGCATCAGCAAGCTCCAACCGATTAAAACCGCATCGACCTTCGTTCACGTTGAACTCGATCAGCATCTTGGCCAAAAGAATGGCGGCAGGCGCGGGCGAACGCGCAGTCAGCGCTGTTCTTAAATAGCTCGCGTAGTTTTCCGGAAATGCGGGAAAGGCGGACCCGCACTGCCAGAACGCATAGCAACACCAGGCGAAAGCTTCCGCCAGTAATCGTTTGTTCGGGGTACTGTCCTTCGCGACAAGTTTAGGGACTTCGCCAAATAGAAATGCAATTAGCGGTCGCGTTTCTGCCGGGTGGAGAAACGGCCGTTCGGCAAGCCGCGTCCCGATAACTTTTTTCCAGCCCTTTTCGGGAAGATCAAATCGATGAAGCCATCTTGACGCGAACTGCTTGTCAGTCATTCTACAATTTCACCCGCGAGATTTTCATATTTTTTCTCTCACTGGCCTTTCAACCATTCCGCGACCGCTTCCGCTTCAAAGTCCGTCAACCGGATTGAGCCGTCCGGGAGTCCTGCGTCAGTTGCTTTTATCTTCTCTGGCAGTGTCTCGATGCGCACAACGATGTCCTCTTCGCCGGCATCGAGCAAACGCTGGATGGCTATCACCATCCTCTTACGGTTCGTAAAGCAGATCTTGTCGAGAGGTTTTTGCATCGTGAATATCTTAACGCGACTGAAGGGATCCGCGGAGGACTAACTTTGGCCCCTAATTTCGTCCTGAATAGCGGTCTCGATCGCTCGTACCATCCTTGAGAAAGCGTGGCCGTCATTGGACAGAAATGAATAAAACCGATGGCGAGCGACGCTAACGACCAAAGGAATCATTCTGACTGTGATAGACCCGGAACGTTTACATGATGAGATCGAGCTTCGCGATGCACTAGATCGACATAAAGCTCGGAAAAGGGAGGACACGATATGGGCGATCGGCCTGCTTGCTCTTATAATTTACGCCATCATTCACTGGTGGGTGTTCGTGCGACCCGAGCGGATCGCGCGTCTTACTCCGGAGCAGTTGCACCGTCGCCGTCGATGCTGGCTCATCATCGCCACCGTAGCGCTAATCGCCCTCTATATACTGGGCAGTGATTGAAAAGATGCCGGGCCGACAACATCAGAAATACTCGCTTGCTGAATCGGCAGCATGATCTCTATGCGGAAGATCGGGCCATTCGATGCTCGTCGCGGTATGTCACGCCATAGTTATCGTGGGTTCGGGATTTGGATCGGGCGACGTCACGCTTCTGCAGACATTTGGCGCTCGCGCGAGAGCCGCGTTCTAGTCCGATTCAGTACTTCCGGCCACAAGCACCATTTCGAAGTCTGTGCGCTGCGCGGAGGAAACAAGTCTGGCATGGACGCCGAGGATCTAGAGCACATTTTGCGACTGCCACTATTGACCTGGCTCCTCAATGTTGCGGCCGACGATTTCGACTAAACGATTGGCTGCGAAGGATGAAATTTGGTCCCAGACTTAATCCTGAAAAAAGGGCACTAGCGCGGGTATTTTTCAGTCTTGAATACCGAAAAGAGGGATCGAGAACAGAATGACCCGGACTCGTCAGGTTCTTCTTGGTCGGAGAATCGCGCCACCCGTTCTATCGGGAAAATCCTTTTTGGTTTGGATATTGGTCATTCTAAATGCTGCATCGCATGCGGAGAATCCGACCCTCGCGGGTTCCTCAGTTTAATCGGCATCGTGGAACGGCAATTCGGTCCCGAAATGCGCGCGCCATTTAGCCAAGCCGATCGATTAATCGAAATCTTGCACGAGATGATGATCGAATTTGAGAAGCGTTACGACGTCCATCTCGGCGCCCCAGAGATCGCGGTCAGCGGAAAACATATCAAAGGGGAAACATTCCTCGAAGGTGATGAAGTTTCGATTCCGACAAGCCACGAATTCCTGCATCGATTTCGATGGTGGGAAGATGGGACGCCCTGGTGGGATTTTACCAGCGGCCATGCAATTCATGGCAACCGAGCCGCTCTTGAAGAGGTCGTCAAAGTCGTCAAACGGCTTCCCCTCAAGACGCAGAGTTTGGTCTTTAGCGGCTTGGCAAGCGCTTACGCTGTCACCCGCCCCTACGAGCGCGTGGCCGTGGACGCCGATATTTTAACGATTGATATTGGAGCGGGAACCACCGACTACTTACTTTTTAGGGACGCCAACATCGCTGAGAGCGGAGTTATCGCCGCGGGAGGCGACCTCATCACCTCTGAGATCGCTTCCAAACTGAAAATCCCCTGGCGCCAAGCCGAAGAAGAAAAGGTAACACACGGCACTGTTTCGCCACAGCGTGAGATTATCTGGGAGCAGATTATCGGGATTCTAACGAGTGTGGCGGAGAAGGCGCCAGGTAGGCATGGAAAATTTTCTACAGTCTATCTCACCGGGGGAACAAGCCAAATCCGAAACATCGAAAGAATCGCGGCGGCGGTTTTTGATCGTCCCGTGTATTTTGTTTCGGCCACGAATCTACCTGGATTAACCGAGCCGCGGCCCGAATACTCTACCGTGATTGGCTTACTCAAGTATGGTCACAATCGCGGAATCTGTCGTACTAAACAAAGTCATCACGGAATAAACGCTCTATGAAAGAAGACAAAACCAACCCCTTAGAAGGTTCTGGCGATTCTGATACGGACTGGTTGATAGATCCAGAGGGTCCCTGCGACCCATCCGAACTTGTGAAGTTATCTGGAGTCGTCAGCAGTCGCGACGGAGTCGCGGCCGAGCGCGAATGGACCGAAGAGCACTTCCCAGGTTTCCGCTGGACGAAACAACGCACCAGACAGAATAAGCACGGTCAACAGGTAGACGAGATTACGTTGACCGGATCGGACGGCACCGAAGTGAAAATCTACTTTGACATCACGGCGTGGTTTGGAAAACCGTCGGATACTAAAGGAGGGCAACGATCACCGCACCTTCCGGACAAACTTAGAGCCAATGTGGAAGCAGTCCACGATCAGCTGGAAAAAGACGTGAACGCGGGTGATCCAAAAGCGCGAGAGTTCGAGAAGTTGGTAAAGGCTTTTCGGAAGCGTACATGACGGAATGTGGCCGGATAGATGGTCACAAAGAATCCTGCTCGATAGGTAGAATTAGCTAATCTCATGACGCAATTAGAACAGAGAGTGCGCCTGGACGAACTGGACGTGCGCGATAAGGAATCGCGGTTAAAAGAAGCACGCGCACGTTTTGAGGCTACCGCAGCCAAAGGTCGGATTGACGTCGAAAAGGCAAAAGCCGATCTCAATAAAGCCGAAACAGAAATGGTCGCCGCCTACGAAAAAGCGAAACAGGAATTGGAGCGGGCACAGATCGACGTAGATCGCGAGAAATCCTATCTCGAGTTGGCGCAGGCAGATTTATCCCGAGGATTCGAATCATGAATCAGCTCGGCACAGACGAAAGGGCGGGGGTGGTTGCGTGCCTGATCGAGGGTAATTCGATTCGCGATCAGTTCACTGCCAAATACTGTCGCTATCGCTAAATTTTGGGGCATATCGAGGGTTGCGGAGGAGCACCGAATTCCGTATTCTCCTAGGAAACTATGATACATCCCCGATTCCTCGCGGGGT